>CAYPXO010000009.1:0-47096 GCA_964414895.1 uncultured Pseudomonadales bacterium | reverse complement strand
TTTGATAAAATCAGTTTAGCAAAATAGGTAAATTTGTTTTGCGCTTACTATATAACTTGATGGTTTACCTCAACATCTCTTGCCCAAGCTGGTTTCTCATTAAGTTCTGGTAGGCTCTTTTTTATTAGTTTATAACTGCTCATTTTGTATTTTCCTTTACAATCTCAATTTCTTCTAGCATGAGGTTTTAAAGTTTGTAAATTGGTAAATCGTCTAATCTAGTTGTTTAATTTTTATATTTTGATTTTATCCCAAAAGACATTTTTACTCAATGAAAATTACATCACTAAATTGCTAAATTGTTGAAGCTATAGAAGCTCTTTAGGCTATCCAGTAGCCGCGGGTAAAAAGAGCAGTGCAAATTAAAAGTAACAAGTAAAAAGATACAAGTAAAAGCCTTCGCCAAAATTTGCTTTTAATCAAACCCAAAACTGCAAAACAAGGAAAAAGAACTAAAACATATCTGGGCATTGAAGAAAAGGTACCAGTTAAGGTAGGCAAAATGTAAGCTAGAGCAGCAAAAATATTATAGCTCATCCTAATTTTTTTCTTGAAAGAAAAAAACAAGAGTAATAAAAATAAAAGCGAGGAAAAAAACTCTAAATTAAGAGTAAAATAAAAAAAGGGCTGAAGATTAAAAGTAAAAAGCATTTTTAAGTATCTAAAAAATACCTGATATAAAAGAATAATCTTTTCTGAGTTCCTGGAGGCGCCAAAAGCCGGCTGAGCATGTAAAAAATATAAAGGATCGGAAAAGCTTTTGCCAAGATAAGCCATATAAATTGCCAAACCAACTATTGGCAAAAAAGCAAAAGGCCAGTTTTTGATTTTCTTTCGAGCAAAAAAACTTTTCTTTTTACCTGTCTGATAAATTTCCCATAAAATAACCAAAAATAACAATACTCCAATTAGTCTTGTCAAACTAGCCAAAAATCCCAAAAAACCACTCAACCACCAAAGCCTTTTCCTGGCAAAATAAAAAGAGCCTAAACTCAAAAATAAAAATAAAGATTCCGTATAAAAAGAAGCAAAGAAAAAAGAAGTTGGGAAAAAAAGTAAGAATGAAATCGTTTTTTTAACTTTTTTCTCATCAAAATCAATCTTTAATAACTTATACAAAAAATAAAGCGCTCCTAAAAAAGCGAGATGATTAATTAATAAACCAGTTAAAAGAAAATTTCTAAAAAAGAAGTTTAAAAAACGAACCAAAAGAGGATAAAAAGGAAAAAAAGCCTGAGTGAATTGGGCAAAATATCCTTTTTGGACAATGCCTAAATAATGAACACCGTCAAAATTAGCCCAAGACCAAAAAAGTGGTTCTTTGTATGGATGAAGAATTTGCTCCGCATAAGGAAAACTGTGCTTAAAAGGTAAAAATTTTATCCCTAAGTAAGCAAAAAAGAAAAGAGAAACTCTCCAAAAAAGAAAAATTTTTACTATCCAAAGAATGGTTTTTTTCTCAGTTTTTCTCATCGATGTCTTAAAACCCTTTTATATACATCTAATGTTTCCTTAGCCGTTTTTTTCCAAGAAAACTTTTTTGCTTGTCTTAAACCCGCCCGCGAAAGTTTCTTTTGCAATTTCTTATTGCTCAAAACTTCATTTACCACCTCAGCAGTCTTCTTTTCTTTATAAGGATCAACCAAAACTGCTGCCCTACCAACAATCTCTGGCAAACTACCCTTATTAGAACAAACAACCGGACAGCCACAAGCCATTGCTTCCAAAACCGGCAAGCCAAAACCCTCATAAAAAGAAAGTTGGCAATAACAAGAAGCGAGACGATACAAAGCAACCAGTTCTGCCGTAGAAACAAAGCCTACAAACTTAATCTCGTTGGATAAATTTCTTTTTTTTATAAATTCTGTTATTGCTCTCCTTTCCAATAAGTCTTTTTCCAAAAAAGCTTTGCCAACTAAAACAAGTTTAAGCTTTGGTCTTTGGGACTTCAATAAACAAAAAGATTTAAGCAAACCAACTACATTCTTATTCCAATTTAGATCCCCTACATAAAGAATAAAGTCTTTAGGCAAAGAGTATTTTTGGACCACTTCTTTTAATTGCCTTGTTTTCACCTTTTTAAATTCCTCCCCGGCTGCCAAATAAATTCTATAGATTTTCTCTTTTGGATAGCTGATGATCTTGGCAATATCTTTCCTTGAGGCTTCTGAATCGGTAATAATAGCTTCAACTTGCCTTAACAAAAGCTTCTGAAACTGCCACTTAATAAAACCCCGCAGGCCCTTAGGAAAATGAGAAGCAAATTTAATAGGAATTAAGTCATGGACAGTAACGACTGTCGGACAAGATCTTTTGAAAGGCAAAGTCAAAAAAAATGGATCAAAATAAGGAAAATGAACAAGTCTATAATTGTCTCTGTTGGATTGTCGATAGGGAAATTTAACCACCTCTATTTTAAAACCAGCTGGTTTAGTTTTATCAAAAGCCTGCAATAACCTTTCCGTATAAAAACCAACACCCCTAAGGGCTTGTTTGCCTTGCAAGGCTGACGCTTCTAAAGCAACTTTTATCATTTTTTTAGATAAAAAATATCCCCTTATACCAATCCTTTCAACTCCAGAGGTTGAGAGATTGATAGTTTATGTTTATAAATTGATATATTTTGACATATTTTGTGTAATTGACAAATATGTTATATAATACAGTTGGTCGGTTCCCTCTTTGGGTAGTCCACCTCTTGACAATGTGGATAGCCGCAAGGCAACTGACCTCAAAAAATCCTCACTTATGTGGGGATTTTTTGTGATTAAAACAGCCTTTAAGTAAATTCCAATTAATCTTCTTTATATCAGGAACACAAACCAAACCATATCCTCTTACTTGCGTCGTCAGAGGATTGTAGAAAAAGTTGCACCTAATTCTATCGAAATAAGGATAAGGGGTCATTCTGCTTTTTCCGGCAAATTCTAATCGCTCAAATAAAACTTGCGTAGTTTTCAGAAGAGGCGTTCCTTCAGACGTGTTTCGTTTTGAATCTCCGTAATATCTTTTATCAAACACAACAGCAAATAGCTTCAGTTCTCTGTGATATCCTGCAATAAGGTTAACAAATTTCTCTCCAAAATCATTTAGCTTTTCAGGTTTTATGCTGAAAGGTTTAAAATAGTGTTTCTTTCTTTGATGGGGGTTACGCAACCAGTCCGATTTCACTTCTACCTTATGAGTTTTAAAATATGCTTGTTTAAGATCATTTATTTTGGAGTTAATTTTCCCTAAATCTTTTTGTTTAACTCTTACACCGCATAAACTAAAATAATTATCCCACCAAAATTGCTCGTACTTATCAAAAAGTGGCGGGTTATTAATAAAATCCCTAGAATAGGGAGTTATATATTCTTTCTTACCACTCTCGTCAATAAAAACTTTGTATAACATATCAAATAATCCTTTCAATTCCGAAGCTTAGAGAGCTACATAGAAAATAAGGCAATTTTTTATTGCTATATTAATATTTTTACCTCTGTTTCTCAAACACACATGATATCTTTTGATACAGTTTGCTATCTTGACTCGTATGTTATATAATCAAGCTAAGCTAAGCAGAAGTTTAGCTGTCGACGTCTCTAGAGGTTGTAAGTCGAGAAACTACAGCCTCTTTAAATTTCTTAATAGTTAACTCTTCACACTTTTTCTTCTGCTTGTTGTACATTTTGGTAAAGTTTTTTCCAAAATCAAAGAAAGTCATCAGACGTAAAGATTTTGTTGACGGCCAAGGCTTTAGATACATTACACAATCCAAATCACGAGAGAAAACGGCAAAATTGCCGCTATCATGCTCAAAACCAAGCTCAATATAAACACAGCCTGTAATCATAGCTTTAATAAACATCATTTTTTTAGCTCTTCTAGCACTAAATTTCCTTTCATTGCTACTGGCTGATGGTTCAGTAAAAATATGGTCGAAATCCTCCGGAGAAAAGATAATAGGAATGGCTAAAAACTTAAAGTTATTACTACAATAAACATCACAATATTCTTTATAATACTCCTCTTTGTTTTCAAGAATAATTATTTCAATTTTTACTTTTTTCATTGCTTTTCCAGACAAAAACATTAAATTTTGATTCTCTTAAGGTAGTTGAAACAAATAGGTTTTTCTTTCCAACCAAACTTCGTAAATACTTAACAAGTGATTGCTTGTAAGATTTTTTACTTTCATTACAAGCGTATCCCATTAAACCAGTAAAAAAATCGGATAATTGAATCAAAACATTTTCTGCTGATGAATAAGACTGAAGGTGTTTTATATTGCATTCTTTTCTATGAAGCAGTACATAAGAACTAAGATAAGCTTTTAAGGACCTGGCTCTGTTTTTGTCTCTTGTTGGTTTTCGGTCAAGGAAAATATAGTATTGGTTATTGTCAGCTAACTTTGCCCTAAGCATTAAATAGTAAAACTTAAAAAATGCCAATTCTCTGTCATTGTCATGGTAGGCTTCATACTTTATTTTACTTTTATTTACCACTATACATCGAAAACTGATAAATTTATTTGCCTTGAAATAGGTTATTACATTTTTATAAAAAGTGTCATATTTTTTTCCTGCTTTATTCCATTTTAATTCCTGGAAAAAACTATATTTATTTTTTAAAATCTTAACCTCCCTCGTAATGCTTTTTCTTCTATCTCTTGGCACAATAAGTGCACCAATTATCATATTTCTAGAGTCTTTATTTTCTACCCTAGATTCATCGCAATAAATATTGTATCGATGGTAATATTTTTTGTTATGATTCATTTTTATCAACCCTTCCAACTCCAGAGGTTAAATAGCTAAATAGAAAATAAGGCAATTTTATCTTAAAAAATTCTTTTGCTTAAAAATCTTTGATTTAATCACTCCCATTCGATATAAAAAGTAAAGAAAAAGAGTCCATAAAGTTTCTAAACCATACCTTGCAGAATTGAAAAAATTAGCTGACGAAGCTTCGGGAAAATAACGAACCGGCACCGGAATCTCACCAATTCTAAAACCAAAGGAAGCGGCAGAGACTAAAATTTGCTGATCAAAAACAAAATCGTTAGAAAAACGCTGAAAAGGAATTTTTTTTAACACCTTCCTATTATAAGCCCGGAAGCCAGTATGATACTCTGATAAATTCAAGCCGGTAATAATATTCTCTGAAATTGTCAGAAAGCGGTTGCCTATATACTTCCACCATGGCATTCCTCCTTTGAGCGCTTCTTGTCTTGTTCTTATCCGAGAACCTAACATAATATCAAAGCGTCTATTAATAATTGGCTCTATCAGCTCTTCTGTTAGGGTAGCATCATATTGATAATCCGGATGAATCATCACTACTATGTCTGGTTTTTCTTTCAGGGCTTCCCAGTAACAAGTTTTCTGATTGCCACCATAACCTAAATTGGCCGGGTGGGTAAAAGTCTGCAAACCAAGTTTTTTGGCAATCTTAACCGTCTTGTCCGAAGAAGCATCATCAACAACAATAACCTTAGCTTTTAGATCCTTGGGAATATCTTTATAAGTCTTTTCTATTGTCTTAGCGGCATTGTAAGCCGGCATGACAATTACTATCTTTTTTTCCTCTTTCTTTTTACTGGCCATAGGTAAAAAACAAAAATAAAAAATAAACTACTCGAACTTATCAAATCAGCCAACAATCGTATCTTCGTCCTGGTAAATTTTACCATGACTTGGTGCTCACCAACAGGGACTGGGTAAGTAATAATTCCTCGCCAGTTCATATCATGAAACTTAACTGGCGCCTCTTTTCCGTCAACCCAAACCTTCCAGCCGGGAAAATACAAAGTGTTGTCAGCAATTTGGCTATCTTCACGAACGGCTATTTTATAGTGGTGCTCCTCAAAATCCCACTTTTGGATCTCTACCTTATCTAGCCCTCCATAAACCAACTGAACCTTATCATCCGGATAATCTTCCTGAAACCTCAGTGCCCAACGCGGCGTACTCTCTCCAGTCTCCGTGGTGCTTGTATATTCATTGAGTAAATAGGCATCAGAAATGCCGCTTTGTGTTCCCTGGATTCGCCAATACCCCAAAGTAGACAAAATTATTATTAAAGAAAAACCCAAAATATGCCACAATTTAATTTCCTTTTTGTAAAAATGGAGAAGATAACCGGCCAAAAGGCTGCAAATAAAAACCGGGACAGCAAGAAATCTCCAGGGAAACTGAAAGCGGTATATCAAAGGAATAAAAGAAACAAAAGGTTTAGATAAACTGTTAGTTAAAAATAAGCCAAAAAGTAAATAAAAAAGCAATATTAGTGAAAAAGTCTTTTTTTTGATTTTTTTAAAAATTAATAAAGTGGTTGCTTCTAAAATCACCAACCACTGAAACCAAGACAAACTCACCAAAAAACCACTGGTTTGTTCTTTATAAGAGGAAAGGCCATAGCCCCATTTAGAAAAAAGCAGCTCTTGAGGCTTTAGGTAATTATTGACAAAAACTTGTCTATTAGTAACCAACTCTCTTAAAGTATATTTGCCTTCCAGCAATGCCGGCAACCAAAAAAAGCAAGCAAGAAAAAAACCAAGAAAAATAGCAACTAGTAGCTGGTAGCTAGTTTTTTTTCTACTGGTTCCCGTTTCGGAAAAAATCAACCAACCGCTATACAAAAATATAAAAGGAAAAAACATCAAACTAATAGCGTTGTGGGACAAAATTAACAAAGCAAGACTAACTGCCGATAAAGCTAAATATTTCCTTGCGCCTTTCTTTATCAGCTCTGTTAACATCCAACAAACAAGAGGAATAAAAAGGAAAGCCAAATGTTCTCCTAAAGCGGCCCGGACATACAAATCTACAAAACGATAAGGAGCAAAAAGATAAAAAATTGCCGACAAAAAAGCAGCTTTTTCCCCCCAAAGCCGCCTTATCCAAAAAAAGATAAATAAACCCGAGGCAATATAGGAAAGGGCAAATAGAATCTTGATGCTGTCAATAATGGAAAAACCAAAAAAGTGAATCAGGCTCCCTAAATAATTAGTCAAAGGATATAAAAACATTAAAACAGGATGGCCATAAGTATAGTTAAGGTTGCCTGCCCACCGAGGGACTAGATTTCCCTGGCCTAAAGACTGGTAAAAGCAAGCTAGCCGCGCGGCATGCTCTACAAAATCATGGGACTGAAAAGCGCCCGATTTAACCAGTTCCTTTAAAGGAAAAAGGCTTATCAAAAGAACGATTAAAAAAAGTTTACTTTTTTTCATTTAATCAAATTGAAAGCGAAGTTACCTATTTTAAAATATATGATGAGCGAGGTATAAAATTCTTCCAAGGTAATACTCAAACTTTCCGAGCGAATCTTAAGTGAGCAGAGTTTAACTAACAAAGTCAAGCCAAACTCCAGGTGAACGTTATTTTAAAATACGGTAACAAGCTTTCAATTCTAAAAAGAGTTAGCAATCTTAAAGGCAATCTCTCCGTCCAAAAATTTAATTTCTTTGACAATATTTTCATTCTCCGGCAATTCTTCTTTTGTTCCTATTAATAAACTATTTCTAAGTCGCTGATCATTTTTCCAGTTAATCTTTCTAAATTCTAACTTCTCAAACCCTTTACAAAACTCCCCACTATTGAACAACACTTTTAATGGCTTTTGGTAAAAAAGAAAATAAATATAAGGCTGATCATAAGCGGTTGTTACTATTATCTTTTCATATCTATCTTTTCTGCTGTTAACAAATTCAACCGCTTGCTTATAACCATACAACCAGCTTTGTGAACTCTCCAAAGGATAATGAACAAAATAGATATGAAGGTAGTAAAAAAAGCTTAAAGCGAAAAGCGAAAAGCTAAAAGCTAAAAATGAGAATTTTAAAATATCTTTTCTTATTGATTGATAAAGCGATAAAATCCCATAGGCGGTAAATAATTGAAAAGTTGGTAAAAATAGCAGAGACCTAACCGCATTAGGAGTATCTTTTGTCAAGCTTGAAGCTAAAGGAGCGGTTAAAAACCACCAAAAGATAAATCCCTTCCCTCTAAATTTATTTTTAATAAGGAAAACAATACCGGCAATAACAAAAGGCAGCTCCCATAAATAAAGCTGACCTATGTCCAAGCTGTGATGCCTTAACTGCTGATCACCTTTGACAAATAAAAAATTAAAATCAAAGTGGGAAAAATAATTGGCTATTATTTGTTTACCTGTTGCTAAAACATTTCTGTCTTCTAAAAAAACAGAAGTTGATCCAAGTCTTGAAGCAGCCCCCAACTTCAAGCTATAAAGAAAAAAAGCAATCAAAAGAAAAGAAATAAAGCCACTAATCAAAATATATTTTTTCTCTCTAAAAACTTTTTTGCCAAACAACAGCAAAATCCCTAAAACAAAGACCGGCATTACAATCTTTGTTGAATGGTAACTAAAGACAGACAGGCCGTAAAAAACAGCCGTCAAAGGAAAAAAAATATTTTTTCTAAAACTCAGTAACAAAAACAAGCCGCCAGCTACAAAGAAAAAAAGAGCTAAGTTAGCTTCAAAAGCAACCCGGCTAAACTGAAGATGCCAAGGAGAAACAGAAAGCAAAAATGAAGTCAAAAGAGCAAGGCTCTCTTTTTCCTTAACTCCTTTATCTAAAGAAACAAGCTCTCGTATTAAGAAAAAGGTAACTAAAACTGTTAAACTGCCAAAAAAAGCAGAAACAAAGCGAATAGAAAACTCGCTCAATCCAAAAAAAACAATCGGCAAGGTAGAAAAGTAAACATAAACCGAAGCCTTGTAATCATTAAAAGAACGGATAGAAATCGGCAAAAAATTGCCATACTCATCCCTTCCTGTCCTTAAAATTGTATAAGCATTATAGCCTAATGAAGCCTCATCCCAATCCAAAGATGGAGGAATTCCTCCCAGCTTATAAAAGCGCAAAAAAATCGCCAAGGCAAAAACCAAAACTAATAGAAAAAAAACCAATTTTTTACGCATTTCCTTCGTTTATAGTTAATCTTATCAACCGACGATCGTGGGCTGATCCGGTTAACTAAATCTTTGTAACTATTCGGTTTTCTCCAATGAGATTTTGTCATTGCGAGTCTGCCAACAGGCAGACGAAGCAATCTCTCAGACCTGCCTGCCGGACGGGCAGACCGACAGGGATCGCCACGGCTACTTCGCAGCCTCGCGATGACAGAGGTGGCTGGAAAGAATTTAATAGTTACGAATTTTTAATTTCTTTCTAAAACTGAAAAAATTATTTCCCCGCTATTGTCTCTAATTTCTTTAATTTTGGCAAAACCGCTTAATTCCTTCTCTCCTGCAGCTAAGTATAAAATTCTTCCCTCTCCCTCTTCAGGACTATCAGTAAAAATAAATTTATCAAAACTGCAAACAGTCCAATTACCAAACCAGTCCCTTTCTCTTTCTGTCTCCTGATTATATCTGTCTGGCGGATACTGTTGATAGAAAAGAAAATAAATATAAGGACGATTGTAAAAATTAGTAATATAAATCTTGTTATAGTTAGCATGCACCTTTCTCACATACTCAACTGCTTGTTTGTAACCGTCAAGCCAAGCACCAGCATATTTCTTAGGGAAAACAAAGTAATAATTATAAAAGTAGCAAACAAGGTTAATTACAAATAATCCAATAATTAAATAAGTTACTGACCAAATTTTTCTCCTTTTGATAAAAAATAAAAGCTTAAAAAAACCTAAAGCAGAAATAATTTGTGGCGTCGGCAGAATAGAAACAATGCGTAAAGCATGAGGCGTTTCTCTGGCCATTGCTGCCGGAATAGGAGCAGAGAGAAACCAAAGTAAAACAAACAGGTATGACTTTTTCCTTAAATTAACCAAAAGCAGATAAAAACCAATTAGAAAAAAGGGCAATTCAATTAAATAAAGTTCGCCTGTGCTTCTAACCGAAAGTCGAGGGTTAACATCACCGCTTAAAAACAAAAAATCTCCGCTAAAATGATCAAAGTAGTGCTTTAGGAAATTTAAACCATGGCCAATATAGCGATGATCAATCACTCTCGCTCCCAAACCTCCGCCATCAACAGCTATCCTTTTATTAGAACGAATAACAACATCTAAATTGGAGAAAATGTTTACTTCATAAAAACGCAGACGACTTTCTCTTAATCTCAAATAACCAAAAAGGGGTAAAATAAGAATAAAGCTCAAAAGCAAACTAGCCAGAATCCACTTTTTTCTACTAAACAACTCTTTGTGATAAACAAAGAATAAAATAAAAACAAAGATAAACATCAAAACTCTGTTGCTGTTGAAGGTGTAAAAACTGCAGACAAAAAAAAGAGCCGATAAAACCAACCACCAACCCTTTTTTTTGACCGCTTTAATAAATAAAACAATTGCTAAAAGATTAAAAAAAGCCGCTAGGTTGGCTTCAAAGGCAACTCGGGAAAGATGCAAGCTCCAAGGGCTAACAGCCAAAAGAAAGCTCGATAATAAAGCCAATTTTTCATCATCAAATAATCTCTTCACTAAAAAGAAAGTCAACAAAACCATAAAAACTCCAGCTAAAGCAGAAGGAAAACGAACGGCAAATTCGTTAAGGCCAAAAATAAAAATTGAAGGAGTAGTTGTGTAAACATAACCTACCGGCTTATAGTCACCAAAAGCAATAAATTTATCTAAAGGTAAAAACTTACCAAACTCGTCTCTAGCAGTTTTCAAAATAGAATAAGCATTGTAACCCAAAGATACCTCATCCCAATAAAGACTAGGGGGATTGCTTCCCAGTTTAAAAAAACGAAGCAAAACTGCCAGTAAAATTATGGTTATGAGATATTTTTTTATTTTTTCCATTAATCGACTTCCTGCAACTCAAAAATTTTAAAAGCAACTTCCCCCGAAGGATAAAAAATCTTGTCTAACATTTTAGCCTTTAGCTCTTTTCCATTGACCGGCTCCTGCCAAACATCAGCCACTTCCTCTTGATAAGAAACATATAAAAATCCCTGCTTTTTTTCCATTTGCTCCCAGCTAACATCCCTGGGCATCTCATATTCAGCAAAACCGTCAATATGCTCCCAGCCAAGCTCATTAACATAAGGACTAATTCTCATTGTTTTCCAATACTCCCGCGGATCATAAGCTTGATAGAAAAGCAAAAATATATAAGGCGGGCTTGCTCTTGTGGTCAAAATTACCTTCTCGTAATCATCCTGATAAGCAACAACTTTCTCTGTCAGCTCTTTTCTCCCATAGCTCCACTTGTCAGCCACGTTATAAGGAATCGAGTGATAATACTGATACAAGTAGAGGCTAAAAAGTAAAAAGTAAAAAGTAAAAAGTATTCCAAAAAGTTGTTTTTTTAATAATCTTCTTTGGTCCACAAAACTAACCAAGCCAAAAGAACCAATCATGTATAAAGGAAAAGCCATATTAAAGCTTCTGTTGGTAGCCGGCGTCATAAAAGTAAAAGCAGAAACAACTGGCGCTACCAAAAACCATAAGGCAAGGAACATCAATTTTCTGTTTTTCTTTTTGACAATGTAAAAAAGGCCAACAAGCAAGAAAAAATAATCAGGAGGGTAAATAATTCCCATATTGGGTATTTGAAAAGGAGCAACGGAAGCTCCTTTTACTATCAAAAAACCCCATTCAAAATGCTGCAACCAACGTCTTATAACATCCTTAAAATAATAAAACGGTTTGTTATGGAAAAACCTGGTTAACAAAGGAGGAAAATTTGCCCCATCCAAAGTCTTTGCTTCCCAAAGCTGTCCGCTTACATTATCATCATAAAAAATACTCATAAAGCGAGCTCTTCCTAAAAGTGTCTCTGGGTCTTTAATTGTCGCCAAAAATAATGGCAAAATAAGAAAAAATCCCGAAAGAAAAACAAGGCATTTCTTCTTTGAAAAAAACCTTTTTCCAAAAATCAACAATAAAGAAAAAATGATTAAAGGAGCAGTAATCCGTGAACCATAGTAAGCATAAACTGCCAAAGAAAAACTAATAGAAGAAAGAAAAAGCCAACGGGTCTTTTTTAATCCTTTTATAAAAAGATAAACTCCCAAGAGGTTAAAAAAGCCTTCCAGTCCTACCAACATTGCCGAGCGTGTTTGGTTTAAATGCCAGGGAGAAATTGCTAAAAGAACCGCCGCCAACAAGCCAAGAAATTTTTTCCTCTTGTGATCGGAAAAAATTTCTAAAGAAAGAAAGTAGATAACTATTATTGAAAAAAAACCGGCCAAAGCAAAAGGTAAGCGAATAGAAAGGCTATTAAGACCAAAAAGGTAAATAAAAGGAATCATTGCCCAGGAGCTTAAAGGCGGTTTATAATCGCCAAACGAACGCAGTGTTAAAGGAAAAAAGTTGCCGAACTCATCCCTGCCGGTTTTTAAAAGCGAGTAAGCATTGTAACCTAAAGCTACTTCATCAGAGTAAAGCGCTGGAGGAAAGCTAGGCAGCTTAAAAAACCTTAGAAAAAAGGCTAGAAATATAATCAGGTAAAACAAATATTTATATTTTTTCATTAAACTAATTTTAATATTTCATTAAAGTCTCTTTGGATAATGAACAATTATTATATGAAAAAAAATTATCATTTCATACAAGGAAAAAAAAGAAAAAAAGATCAAAAAAATTTTTGTCAGTATCTTGCCTTTTTTCCAATGATCAATTAATTTATTCAATCCTAAAAAGGAAATAAACTGTAGGGGCAAAAAATAAAACAAGCCGTTGGAGAAATCAGGAGTGCCAACAAACAAACTAGCTAACAAAACTCCCAGTCCAAACCAAACCAATAAAACTTTTCTCCAAAAAGTAGTTTTTTGAAAAATAAGATAAAAGCCAACTAATATCAAAGGAATTTGACAAATATAAAAAGGACCTGTTTCCTGTGTTCCAAAAGCAGACCGGGGATCGCCTTTAAAAAAAAGATAATCTATAGAACTATTTGTGATTAAATTTTCTAAGACCACTGATACATCTAAAGTCAAGGATTTTATCCCCCACCATTCTACGCCAGAAAGCAAAAGCTGCACAAACCAAGGTGAGACAATCAAAAACAGAAAACAGAAAGTAAAAAAAACTTTCTTCATACTTACAACTACCTACATATTTAACAAAGTCTTGTAATAATGAACATGGTAAAGGTGTAGGTAAAAAATGATCTCATAAAAAATTAAAATTAGCACCACCAGCGCTAACAATTTAACAACACTCCTCTGCCAGTTTCTCCTAAAAAAAGGCAAAACACACGCTCCTCCGTAAGCAATAATAACCTGAAAAGGAGCAACAGATAGAAAAGCCCTCCGGGCATCATATCTTTCTTTGTTAAAAGAACCAAGCAAAAATCCTAAAAAAAAGCAAATCACGACAATAACCTTATCCCTTTTTGGCTTTTTAAACAGTTGACAAAAACCAACTAAAAACAAGGGCAGAGTAAAAAAGTAGCTTTCCCCTATTTCCTGGAGACCAAAAATAAGATCCTTCGTTCCTTTGAAAAACAGAAACTCAAAAGAAAGATAGGAAAAAAAGTTATAAAAAAACTGATAACTATTTCTCACTAGAGATTCTGGTAAAACATTTTTTGATGTAATCAGTCCTAAAACTAATAAAAAAATCCCTAGTATTCTGATGAAAAAATTACTGCTAAAAACAGCAAGCAGTCCACAAACAAAAAGAAATAAACCAGCTACTACCATTAAAGGCAAACGAGAAAACTGAATATGCCAGGGAGAAATCGCTAAAAACAAAGCGGCCAATAGAGCTGTTGATTCCCTTAATTTATCGCCTTTAAAAACTCTCTTAACTAGAAAATAAAGAAAAATTACACTCCCTGTCCCTAAGAGGGCAAAAGGAAGTCTTTCCATAAAATCTCCCCGAGGAGGATTTACTCCTAACCGATAGACTCTTAAAAAAAGAGCCAAAAGAAAAATAAAAGTCAATTTAACAGAACTTACGCATTTTATTCTTCGAGCAAGAGGTTTTACCTCGAGTCGAGAAGTTCTCGACTTCGCTGACGCTCCGCTCGAACAGTAAGAGACACTGCAGTCTTGTTTAAAATACTTCATAAGCCCTTTTATTTTATAGCAATCAGTTTGAAAACTGGCCGGCCGCCAAAATCAAGTTTATCAATTATTACCGGACAGTTTTCTTCACATTTTTTATCCAGAAAAATCTGCTCCTCTAAAACTATATACAAAACATCTTTTTCTTTTTCAGCTAACTCATCCCAGCTGGAAGCATCAAGAAATTGATATTTTCCAAAAGTCTCTACCTTCTGAAATCCCCCCTCATCTGCCTCAGCAGCAACTCTTGCCTCTCTCTGGAAAGCAAAAGGATCGTATTTTTTATAAAAGAGGGGAAAGATATGAGAACTGGTATTTTTAAAAAAAATAACTCTTTGGTAATCAGTCTCATATTTTTCTATTAGATCTATCAACTGCTTTTGTCCCCAGCTCCAGTTGCTGGCATACTGATAATCTAAAGGCAGAGTATAAAAATAACCCTTTAAAAAAGAAACAAAAGAAAAATAAAAAACTACTCCAAAAGCAATATAAAGAAATGCCTTTTTTTTAAAAACTTCTAGCAGCTTCCAAAAACCAAAACTGCAAATTAAACAAAAAGGAACAACGGCATCAAGGGTATGCAGAGAGTTAGGTGTAAAAATTGCCATTGAAGAAACCAATGGGGAAGCAAGCATCCAAAAAACAAGTAGTTTTTTTCCTCTGCTTTTGGCAGTAATCAGTCTATAAAAACCAAAGAAAAAAAACGGCAGTAAGCTTAAGTTAGCCAACCCAGCGTGGGGAATTTGAAAACGCTCATGAGGATCCCCTGTAAAAAACAAATAACTCAAGTCAAAATGCTGAAAGTATCTTCTTAAAACCTCTTTAGAAAAATAGCTGACTTTGTTGTGGAAAAACCTGGTGATCAAGGTGTTCTGCTCAGCTCCGTCTATTGTTCTTGCCATCCAAAGGTCAATCTCTGCCTGTTTACTTTTAAAGATACTGATGCTCAAAGGCCTCCTTAACAAAATCTCCGGATTTTTATATAGGGAAAGTAAAAAGGGAACAACTATTAAAAAAGCAAGCCCTAAGGCTAGTAAAACATCTTTCCTATTTCTGAGAGCAAAGATTTTTTTTGTAAACAAGAAAAGAAAGCTTAAAAGAATTAAAGAAGTAGTCACCCGGCTACTCTGGCAAGCATAAAAAGATAAAGAAAAGAAAAAAGCTGATAAAAAGAGAAACAAAGCTTTATTTCTCTTTTGCCAGTAAAGAAATAAAAAAACAGCCAAGCTCAAAATAAAAGCATAGATTGTTGATTCAAAAATCCCTCTTCCTTGAAGAATATGCCAAGGAGACAAAGCTAAGAAAAAAGCAGCCAGCCAAGCTTGTTTTTTTTCTTTAAAAACCGCTCTGCCTAGAAAATAAATAATAACAACTGTTGCTATGCTTAAAAAAATTGAGGGTAAACGAACAGAAAATTCACTTAACCCTAAAAAATAAACAGAAATTGCCGTTAAATAAACTGGCAAAGGAGGCTTAAACTCGCCAAAAGAACGAAAAGCCAAAGGGAAAAAAGAGCCAAACTCATCTCTGCCGCTCTTTACAATCGAATAAGCACTATAGCCATAGCCGGCTTCATCAGCCCAAAAACCTGGGGGAGAGATACTCTGCCAGCCCAAGCGTAGCAAAGCGGCAATAATAACTATGAAAGTTAATAAAAAATATTCACGTCTCATCTTACTTTATAAGCCTGGCTACTTTTTCTCCTAACTTTAAAGCGTAATTCACTCCTCTGTCTTGAGGATAAACCTGACACATACTAGCAAAAAGAACATTTTTCAGAGGAGTAGCCATTGGCGGTGCCTCAGCCGGGTAACCAACATTTATAATCGGCTGGGCAAATCTCTTTTTAAAAACTCTGTAAGAGTTAACCCAATCCATTTTAAAATCAGGGTTTATTCTTGCCAAAAAAGGTGCCCATTTTTTAAACAACTGATTAGCAGATAGTTTATTGGTTTTGTCCTGAGTCGAAAAATAATCCTCCAGATAAACAACCCGGCTATCATAATCCTCAGAGTCAACAAAATTATTATGCTCAACACAAACCAAAAAAGGTAAATTATAATCATTAATATTTATCCAATAAAAATCTGTTAGCTTCTTTTTGAGAGAAATCACCAAAGAAACTGCTGAAAAATAATCTATTTTTTCTAGTTTTCTTTGATAATCTCTTGGCAGCTGCTTCTTGGTCATTTTAAGAAATTCTCCAGGAGAAGTAGTCACTATTACCTTATCAAATTTCTTAGTTAAACTCTCAGAGTCTTTAATCTTTCTATTAACTTTAATCTCTCCTTTATTTTTATTTATCCTTTTTACCATCTCTTCTATCAAAATTTGCAAACTTCCTTTAAGATAACCTAAGCTTGCCGAACGATAAAAAATTCTTGCCCAAAACCAAGCCATAGAAATTTCCCGGTATCTTTGGCCAAATTTCTTTTTTAAAAGCGGCTGCCAAATTACTTTATAAATTCCCTCTCCCATGTAACTTCTTAGCCACTCGTCTGCCGTTTTTTCCTCAAACAAACGAAAATTCTTCTGACTTTTAAGACAAAAAGAAAACAGTCCACAACGAATTCTGTCCATAAAAGACAAAGGGGAAAAGCTCAAAAGATCAAAGGGAGAAGTAAAAGGGTAAACTTTCCCTTTATAAAAAACTGCATTTTTCGCCTTTCTCCACACCAGCCTACTTCCCAAACCAAGCTCGCTAACTAAATCAACCACCTTTTTATCCTTACGGAAAAAGTGATGAACCAATTGTTCCAAATAACCATTATCCATCTTAAAACTGGCAGCTAATCCTCCTAAAAAGGAATTCTTTTCAAAAACTACCACCTGATTTTTATTATTCTTTGATAAGTAGTAAGCGGCAGCAAGACCGGTAAAGCCGCCCCCGACTATCGCTATCTTCATTTTCTTTTAGAAAAACAACATTTATACACATAACCAGCAAAAAACAACCCACCTGTTAAAGACAAAATTAAACCGAATCTAAAAATTCCAGGAAAATAAATAAACTCAACTATATTTTCTCCCTTATCAAGAACAACCCTTCTAAAATTATACTCTGTTTGCTCCAACTTTTTTCTCTCTCCGTTGACCTTTACTTGCCATCCAGGATAAAACATGTCCGCCAAAACTAAATCTCCTTTTTGGTAACTTTTAGTTTTTATCTTCACTTCACTTGGCTGGTAACTGATTATCTCTGCTTGACCGTTAAACCTCAGTCTGGGAAAAACATTCAAATTTTTATAAACAAAAGTTTCTCCTTCCTGAAAAACCTCTCTCAACTTTCTTGAATCCAGCTTAGTAAGTGAGAGAATATAAGCTACATTCAAATCATCTATAATTGACGAGGAAAAATTAGCCGGTTCAACAATTCTATTAAATGGAGCAATCTCTTCTTTGTATCCTGACTCAATCTCTGTTATTAATCGGGCATAATCCCTAAGGTATAAAGGATCATAACCAGAAATTGTCTCTAGTTGATAAGCGGCTCCAAAATTAGCCGGCATTAAACGGCGATCAATACTCATAACTCGACCATCAGTTTGCTTTTGCAAAAAACTTATTGACTGAGTTTTGGGAAAAATCCACTCTTCAGAAGAAAAAGGAATAAATTTGCCAAAAAAACGATAAAAATCAAAAATAGCAATAAGAAAAACTGCCAAAATAGCTAACCTAAAAACTTTCTTTTTTCTAAACAAAAAACAAAAAATAACAAGAGCAGTTGTTGCCAAAAAAATAAGGGTTGGAAAAATTAAGTTCCTCACAGAAACAGACAAGTGCTCAAACCAGTCACTTTGAGGAAAAAGTAAAGTCGGATAAAAAACAAAAAGCCACAGCCCAACAAAAAGAAAAAACAAAAGCATTAAACTCAAAGTTGTTTGTTTTATTAAATTTTTATTCTCCCTATTAACAATAAATCGATCCAAGCCAAAAGCAGCCAGAACTACTAAAGAAAAATCTGCCAAACAAATAAGCCTTGAAGGTTGAGCAGAGCTTAAAAAAGGAATTTTCCATAAAAAAGGAATCTTTGCCCATGGTGTTGGCAAAGCAAAACTTAAAAAAAACAGGCAAAGAATTGAAAAAAACTTAATAAGCTTGCTCTTTTTAAATTCAAAAAGAGATAAAAAAACCAAAAATAAAGGAACAACACCAATAAAACCAACAAACTCGCCGTAATTCCATTCTCCCCAGTAATTGGCTGTTGTTGGATTGCCAAAAAAATCAGGCACAATTAATTGAATTAAATGTTTGGAGGGTAAAAACCAATTACTTCGCTGTAAAACCTGGCCTTGATCGATCTCTCTAGTGGAATTCAAAATCAGCTGTAAAGTCGGCAACCACTGAATAGAAGTAATAGCAATAAATAGCAAATAGCAAATAATAAATAATAAAAGAATTTTTAATTTCTTTTTTTTTAAAGAAAACAGTCTAAAGAAAAGATAAAGAAAACTAAAAAGAATTACATAAAAGGAAGTTTGCAGGTGGCCGGCAAAAAAGCAAAAAACCAAAGAAAAAACAAATACCAAGCGCCACTTTTTCAAAGGATCGGTAATTATTTTTTCAATTGATAAAAGAACTAAAGGCAACCATAAAAAAGTATGACCAATATTGCCCCATTCCATCCAGGCAACATTAAAACCACAAAAAGCAAATACCACTGCTCCAAAAAAACTAGCTACATTAGTCAATTTTAAGCACCGCAAAAAAGCAAACATAAAAAGGGAGCCTAAAAGCGGTTGAAGAAAAATATAAACTCCCCAAGTTGTCTTAAAATCAAACAAAAAAAACAAAAGATTAAAGGGATAAAAGGCTCCTGTTTGAAAATTGGCCAAAAGAGGCATTCCTGCGTGGGTATAAGGATTCCACAACGGCCAGTCGAATTTCCTAAACTGGTCAATCGCTAACTTTTTCCAAATGAACTGCTGTCTTACCGGATCGGTTATCAAGGGATTCTTAAAAGGAACTCCTGCCTTAAAGTCATTCCAAATTAGATCACGCCAAGGATGATATATGCCAACAATTGTATCTGCTGGGATAGGAATCCTCCCTTTTAATAAAAAAGGCCAGAAGAAAAGCAAGCAGACTATGATTAAAAACACTGGAAACTTATTGAATAATTTCATCTAGTCTTTTAAAAAATCTTTCCTTACTGAAATCCTTTGCTCTCGCTATTGCTCTTTGAGCGATTTTTCCTCTTTCATTCTCATTGTTGACAAATTTCAGAGTCAAGTTCTCAAGTTGAGATAGGCGGTTAAATAAAAAGCCATTCTTTTCGTTTTTGATAATTTCCGGCAAACCACCGCCATTAAAAACAATCGGCAGGCAACCGGAAGCCATTGCCTCTAAAACAGCGATTCCAAAATGTTCTGCTGTTTCAGGATAGCTCTCAAGGTCCTCTCCATAGCCGGCTGCATGCCAGTAAATTTTCGCTTTAGAATAAAGCTTTTTTAACTCTTCAAAAGGCAAATTAGTCTCAATCCTAACCGGAAAACCTCTCGCTTTTGATTTAAGTCTCTCAATATAGTTATTAGCATTCAAAATCCCTCCGGCCAAAACTAACTGCCAGCTCTTTAAGCCGCCTTTCTTCATTAAGGCTTTAAAAAGTTTCAACATAATATATTGCTTTTTGGGATGGCCTAGATTATCAAACCGGCCGACAGAAAGAATAATATTCTCTTTTTTTGCTGGCCTGAATTCGCCAGAGAAAGGCGGATATAAAACGGTTGAATTAACCGCAAATTCTTTATCAATAAATTTCTTGGTAAATTTGGAATTGCAAATAACCCTATCAACTAAGTTTAATTTCAAGCGATTAACTAAACTCCGACCACCAACATTTAAAAAAGGCACCTGGAAATGGACTAAATTTTTCTTGCCAAACAAAAAAGGAATACTACCATCAGAAACAAAAAAAATTAGATCATAACTTTTGAGTTTTTTATATCTTTTGAGTAAATTTTTTTTATTTTTTAAAAGGTTGTAAACTTGCGGTTCAACTTGGGCTTTTTTAACATCAATGTTGAGTATTTCCTTTGCTCTTTTCTTGACATCTCCGCTTTGCCAAGCCAAGACTACCTTTATTTTCCTCATCAAAAGATACTCAGCTACTGATAAAGTGTAACCTTCTCCGCCGCCTAAAGTATCCAAGTAAGGACTATAAATTAATGCTTCCATTTTCTTTCTAAAAGTAAGGGAGTAAAAATTATTATTATCAAAGCCGCCAAACTTAGAACGATCCCTTTACAAAAACTTTTTGGCCGGTATATGAATTTTACCTGATGTTTTCCTTTAGGAACAATTACACTTCTGAAGGCATAATTGGCCTTTAAAATAGAAGTTTCTCTTTTATCAACAAATGCTTGCCAGCCAGGATAAAAACTGTCAGAAACAAAAAGCAAGCCGTCAAAATCAAAGTCTGTCTTAAGCTCAATTTTGTTTGCTTGGTAACTCTTTACCAAAACTTCTCCCTCTTTTTGCTCCGGCATAAACTCTAATTGTTCATTTATTACAATCTGCTTTTCTTCCATCTTTAATAATTCCTGTAAAGAATCTTCAGCCTTTTGGACATATTTGTAATTCCTGGTCAAAAGAAACCTCGGCCAAATATCTTTATTTTCAAAAACTATAAAATTCTTATCCTCCCAGGCTTTATGAAAACTTTCCGGATACTGCCAGGTCTTAAAGGCAAAAACATCAGCTTTGCCAGCAATTACATATTTAACACCTAACACATCCATCAGTCTCTTACTGTATTTGCCATCTTTAGCAATACTCTCCGCTGTTACTCTGGCAGGTAACTCACTCAATCCCTCCTTAGAAGCTCTAACAAGCTTCTGGTATTCAATGATATTCAAAGAATCATATCCGCTAGTTGAATAAAGCCTAAAAGGTAAATTTAGATTATCCTCCAAAATTCCATAAAGACGAAAATTGCCGGCATTCTGTCTTAAAAAATTAATTGAAGCCAGTTCCGGATAAAGATTTTTCTTGGCTCCAAAGGGTAAAAATTTATGCCAAAAGCGAAAAAGGTCAACTAAAACCAAAATAATAAATAGGAAATAGTAAACAAAGAACAATGACCTCTTTTTCTTGAATTTAAGAAAAATTAGATTAAGTAATAAAAAACCGCCGAAAATCCCTAAAGGAAAAACCATATTCCTGAAAGCAATTTTGTTTATAAAATAAGAAATTGATAAAAATAATAAAAACAACGCCAAAAAAATAAGCAAAAATTTCCAAATCTTCTTTTTGTTCTTTTCTAAAGAGCTAGTAAAAGACTGCCAGCCAAATCCGGCTAAAATCGCCAATGAGAAACTAGTCAAACAGATAATTCTTGAGGGAGCTGAAGAAGACAAAACAGGAAGCTTCAGCCAAACTATCAAATTAGAAAAAGGTGTCGGTAGAGCCAAAATTAAAGATATAAAAGCTAGGCTGATAAAAAATAAACCCTTATCTTTAAAGCTAAAGTTCTTTCTCCCAATTCTATTAACTAGATAAAAAATAGCCAACACCATTGGTAATATCCCAACATAGCCCATCATCTCCACGTAAGAACCCCCACCCCACTGATTCCGAGTTGCTGGATGGCCAAAAAAATCCGGAAAAAACAAGGTAATCAACTGACAAAAGGGCATTCGCAATCCCTTAAACCAATCAAGAGGAACCTCTCTTGATCTTGGAGAAAGAAAATAGTATTCCATCGTAGGTAAAAATTGGAAGGCAGTAATAAAAAAGGGCAAAACCAAAGCGGCCGCACCAATAAAGAGTCTTTTTTTAACAAACCTCTTTGCTAGAAAATTAAAAAGAAGGTAGGCAAGATTGGCAAGAATTAAATATAACGAAATCTGCAAATGGCCAGCTAGTAAAGAAAAACAAACTACTAAATTAATAAAAAGCCAGTATCGCCACTTTTCTTCTTCCCAAAAAGCTTCCCATAATAACAAAGTTAAAGGCAGCCATAAAATCGCCCAACCTAAAGTGCCATATTCTAACCAAACCGTTAAAAAACCACAGAAAGCAAAACTTACTGCCGCCAGTAAACTGGCTGTTTTTTGTAGTTTAATCTTTTGGCAATAAAAAAAAGTAAAAAGTCCCGCCAATAAAGGTTGAAAAAGAATAAAAAGACCCCAAGCAGTTTCAAAAGAAAAAATAAAAAATAGAAAACTGAAAGGCGAGAAAGAAGCTGACTGAAAATTAGCCAAATGAGGTGTGCCGGAAAAATTATAAGGATTCCAAAAAGGAATCTGTCCTTTTTTAAAACCTTGAATCGTATAAATTTTCCAAGGAAGTATTTGTGAAACCACATCGGGAATTGCCGGGTTCTTAATAGGAAATGTCCGGTAGGCCTGCCAAGGATTATAAAAATTAGTCAAGAAGTCTAATGGAATAGGAATTAATCCTTTTAAAAAAAATTTATAACAAAAAATAAGCCAGATTAAAAAAATGATTATTGGCCAGATGATTTTTTTTGTTGTTTTTCCCATAGCTGTGCATAGACCAAAAATTTATTAAATGCTTGAACTAGTCCTTCCAGCCAGCCAACAGTTCCATCTCTGAAACCCTGTTTTATAAAAATGCGCCAAACAAACTCTTTTATTGGCGGTTTAATTAAATGAAGCAGTCTTACTTTTGGGTGGCCAGCTTTGAAAAAAAGTTCTGCTTCCATCTTTGTCCAAAGCTTGCTTTTCTCAAAACAAGCTTCTAGGCTACGATGAGACAAATGAACAAGGTGGTTAGAAAGTGTTCCTACTTTCCCTTTTATTTTTGGTGATTCGTGAACTGCCCCATACCAACCTAAAAGGTTTTTTTTGAGAAACAATCGCGTTTGATGGTCGGGATACCAACCGCCATACCTCATCTTCTTTCCAAAAAAAATATTAAGCCGAGGAATCCTGTAAGCACCGATGCTGGATGCTGGATGCTGGATGCTGGATGCTATTTCATTTTTCAATTTCTCAGTTACTCTTTCATCGGCATCCAGATACAAAATCCAATTGCCTTTTGCTTTTTTGCGGGCGAAATCTCTCTGGTCGGCAAAATCTTTGAACTCATGAGAATAAACTTTCGCTTCTTTTTTTTTGGCTATCTTGCAAGTTTTATCAGTTGAACCGGAATCAATAACAATAACTTCATCGGCAAAAGAGACTGACTGAAGACAATCCTTGATCATTTCCTCTTCATCTTTAGTGAGAATAACAACAGAGATTTTTAGCTTTTTCTTCATTTAGCCATCGTCATCCTGAGTGCAACGAACAATCTCCTATTAATTATCAAGTAGATTCTTCGGCTTCGCCTCAGAATGACGAGGGGAAACATAGCTTCCTTTCCCAAATCTTCCCAAATAAAAATCCAAAATCCCTTTTTTTTGCCAATAGTTGCCCTTCAAAAGAGTCCTTAAACTTTCTTTCACCAAAGCCAATCTTGTTCGCCAAGGACTATATTTAAATCCAAAAAGCAAGCGATTGCGACTATAGTAATAGGCTTGATAGTCAACAATGCTTTTTTTATTAGTCCCTAGGTTCTTATGCCAGACAACTGCCCTGGGAACAAAAAAGAGCCTAAAGCCGACTCTCTTTGCTCGAAGGCAAAAATCCATGTCCTCTAGGTATAAAAAATAATCCTCACTCAAAAAGCCAATTTTTTCAAAAATCTGGCTTTTAACAAACATACAACAACCGCTTATAAAATCTGTTTCTTTCTCTTTTTCAAATTGGCCCTTATCAACCTGGTCCAGTCCTCTATGAACTCCTAAAACATTTCCCCAATCAATAAAGCCTCCGGCATACCAAATTACCTTTCCCTTTTCCTTTTTAGTATATCTTTTTTTATGGTATTCAAAACCAGGAGCAAAATAAATCTTGGGGGAAAAAATGCTTCCTTTTTTATATTTTCTTGCCGCTTTAATTAAATAAACCAAAGCTCTTTTATCAATCAAAGTGTCATTATTAAGAAGCATTATAAAATCTGCTTGTTTTTTTAAAGCAAATTTAATGCCAACATTATTCCCTTGGGCAAATCCTAAATTTTTTTTGTTGACGATTAAATGAACCTGAGGAAATTTTTTTCTAATTAAACCAACAGAATTGTCTGAAGAAGCATTGTCAACAATAATAGTTTCCAGTTTCCAGTTTCCAGTTTCCAGTTTATCCAGAGAACGCAAACACTCAACAGTTTCTTTAGCTCGATTATAATTAACAATAATTACAAAAATTTTATTCTCCTTCTTTAAACTCTTTCGCCTGTTAGACACTTTCTACTCCTACTCTAGCAAACAGGCGATCGCCTGTTTGCTAGAGTAGCTTAATTTTCGATTTTCTCAAATAAATAAAGAGTAATTTCCTTGCTAATCGGCCACTGCTTTACTATCTTTGAGGGCCTAAAAGAGCTAACTTCCCAAACAGGGTCTCTTTTAGTCCTTTCTTTATTATAACGACTTAAAACAAAAAGCCAATCGGCCTGTGGATAATTTTCTATGCCCAGAGGTTCTTTGCCAGCAATCTCCAATAAATAGCGAGTTGCCATTGTCCGTGTATCTCCGCTTAAAAGGCTTGCTATATTATATTTTTTTTTATTCTCTTCAAGAATTATTTTAACAACTTTTTCCTCTGCTGGATAATTCCAGTCTTTCGGCATTCCTGGCGGCTGAGAAGAAAAAGCATAGATTTTCTTTCCCGCCCACAAACAATAAAAAACCAACAAAGCGCCAGCAGCTATCTTACTATAAGAAAAAAGCTTGCTTACTAAAAGGCCTGTCAAGAGTATCAAAAAAGGAACTAAAGACAAAAAATAATAAAAAGGAATTGCTGATAAGCTTTTATCTGTCCCTGTTTTTAGGATAAGAAACAAAGTTTTTAGATTGTAAAAATCATTGCGTAATTCAAAAACTATCAATGGAGAGAAACCCAAAAGAAGCCCTAAAAAAAGGCTAAAGAATTTATTTACTTGTGCCTTTTTGACAAACAGCCAAAACAGTGTTAAAAAAATAAGTAAAACCGCTTGGTAATGAAATTGTAAACATAAACCTAGGCTAATTCCCGTCAAAAAAAAATAAAAAATTCCTCTCTTTTTTTTCAATCCCAAAAGAAAAGCAAGCAAAATTGAAGAAAACAATGGTAAAAAATTGGGGTTCCAAACAAATCGAGAAAAAGTGACCAACTGAGGAAAACTAGCAAAAAAGAAACATCCCCAAAAAGCGGCCTTATTGCCCAGCTTTTTTTTAATAATAAAGAATAAAATCAACAAAGCAATTAAATTAAGAAAAACCAAATAATAAGAAACGGCAATCGGATTACCATTAAAAAGAACTAGTGGAGGAATAAGGAGATAGTAAGTAGCCGGCCCTTGATAAAACTCTCGACTTATTTTTGATTTTATTGAAGTTGGCGGACCAAGGAGAGTAAAATTTCTTGTTTTGTAAATCTCCCAAGCTTTTCTTAAAAAAACTCCTTGTTCGGCAGAAAAATTAACTCCTTTCTCTAAATTAAACAGCCGCAAAAACAAAAACAAGCTAACTAAAAAAATCAAACCTAGTTCCTTTATCATGATCCTTATTATTTAATATATAGTATACTAAATAATAACTTATGTTATTTTTTCAATAAGGTTCGATCGGGAAGTTTAAAAAGCTTCTTCACTCTTTTTCTTGATTTTAGGGCATGAAAAAGCTGTTTACATGCTTTTGAAAAACCGGCCAAAAACAATCCCTTAGTAGCAATAGTGCTAAAAACCAAATGGTACGGCAGCCAAACAAAATGAGACAATAATAAATTCTTGTCGGTAATATTTTTCCAAACAAAAAGAATCTGGTTTTTAAAAGCGGCAATTTTCATTTCTCGCTCTCCTAAGGCTTCTTTGTTTGTCGTTTCGTGTTGATGAAAAACCAAAGACCGTGGTTCAAACAAAACTTTAAAACCGGCTTTTAAGGCCCTGTAAGAAAAATCCAAGTCTTCTACATAGGCCGGCCGAAAAAGGGGATCAAAACCACCAAGTAAATTCCAAATTTTTTTACGGTAAGCAGCACTGCCAGAGGCAGCCCACAAAGTCTCCTTTTCATTTTGGTCAACAGCCCGCCAGTGTTTTAAAAAACCCCTTTTAAAACAACCTCTCGCTCTTCCTGAATAAATAATTTTTCCTTTCTGGATTGATTTCTCCCTGCAGCCAACGGCAAAAACTAAAGGATCTCCAAAATTTTCCAACAATGGTTTGAGAAAGTCGTCTCTAGGAATAACATCAGTATTAAGAAGAAGGATTATTTCTCCTTGGGCCGCCTTTACCCCCTCATTGCAGGTAATAGCAAAACGTTTGTTTGTCCTGTGAGCTATAAGTTTTATCTGTGGATACTTTTTTTGCAAAAAAGCAACACTCTCATCGGTTGAAGCATCATCAACGATAACAATTTCAAACTTGCCGCCCCAAACTTTACAGGCTTGCAAAACCTTAGGCAGATTCCTCTCCAAAAGCTTCCGGCCATTGTAGTTAGGAATAACTATGCTTATCATTTCCCTTTGAAGGGGTTACCCCTAAGTAGGGGTAACCCCTAATTGGCTATAAAAACTGTTTCCATTTTATCATCATCAAAGACAACCTTCATTGCCGCCTGATTCCAAAGAACCAGCCTGTTTTGTTTGGCATCTCCTTCTACCACTACCTTTTCTTGGCCGGGAACATAATTCTCCCCTGCCTCTCTAGCCAATTTCTCAGACAGTCGGGAGTGGAAAACAAGCCAGTGAACTTTCATATCAAGATTCACTGTTGTTAAGGCAACCCAAAACCAAACAAAAAGATAAATCACTATCCCAACCCTTGGGGTTGGGAACTGGTCAAAACTGAGGATTTTTTTTATACAGCTCCAAGAAAACACCTTTGTCATTCCTGCGAAAGCAGGAATCTATAAAAATAAGTTTCTATCTGTATAGATTCTGAATCAAGTTCAGAATGACATTAAAATGTTTATTTGGTCCTGTATAAAATGTTTATTTGGTCCTGTATAAAGAAAAGACTAAGTAAAATACTAGTCCAAAAAGAGAAATTAACAACCCAGCCTAAAGACAAGAAATGAACTGCAGAGGTTCCGTACAAAAAAGCCCCCAGTTTTGCCGCCGGATCATTTCTAATTACTTTTCTGATCAAAAGGAAAACTAAAAAAGTATTTATTAAGTGGAAAAATAAGCTAAAAAAATGAAAAATCTTATAATTTAAACCAAACAGCAATTTAATCAAATAAAAATATATCGGAATGCCTAAAGGGCGATAATAAACAACATCTTCTCTTGGAAGAAAAAAGTTAAGAAAGCCAGCTAAACTTTCAACTTTCTTTGTATAGCAGTAAAGAGCAAAAAAATCATCACTGTTAAAATAGAGAGAGAAAACAGGAAAAAAGAGAAAAACAATCAAAAAAGCAACTAAAATGAAGAAAAAATATTTAATCAGGTTATTTACCCAAAAGGACATAACTATTCTCAGCAATAAAATCTAGTTCTTTTTTTATCTTACCCAAGTCAAAGAAAAAGTGCTCTTCAATCTCTTTAGGAAAATAAACTAGACTATTTGCCTCTTTGTTCAACTGCCAAATAAAGCAGTCTATTGATTTATCTTCAACGGCTAACAAGCTATAAACCTTACCTTTATCACTCCAGCTGTTACTTAGTCTATAAGACAATTGCCGATTTCTATTTATCAAAGAAAAAAAACCCGGCAGACTACACAAAAAAACCAAAATGACAATAGCTTTTTTAAAAAGATTTGCCTTCACAAGGTTATCAACAAGTACAAATAAACCTATTACTCCTAAAACTTGAACAAAAACTTCGCCAATAGTCGGCAGGCGAACATCTAAACGATTAACAGTTAAACAAGAAAAAAGGAGAACAAAAACAATAAAAGTAAAAACCAAAACCCTCTTCTTTTTCAGGAAAAGAATAAATAAATAAAGAACTCCTATAAAAAGAAAGCCAAAATTAACAAGCAAAAATATTAAAGCAGCCAAAGGAAGATAGATTAAAAATTGTCTTGGCTCTTCTAAAACTCTAAGGAAAAATTTTATATACATTTGGCCGGGAGAGAAAGCATAATAAAGTTTTTCCTTGTTGGGAAAGTCAAAAAACCACATAAAATTAACTATATTGCTTTTCAGGCCGGCAATCATACCCGGATCCAAAGGCATCTTTCTGTATAAAGGGAAAGTCCAACCAAAACCAGGATTAAAGAAAAACAAAAACTCCCCCAAAACTGCTAAAAAAGCTGACCGGAAACGTCTCTTGATCCAAAGAAAAATCGCTGCCCCTAAAAAAACAAAAAGTAAAGGAGTGAAAAAATAAATTAAAAAAGCTTTTCCTAAAAAAGAAAAAGGAATTTTTGTCCAAAAAGAAAGTCCCAGATCGTTAAAAGCCGTTAAAACCCAAACTTCGAATAACAAAATTGATAAAAACACCAAAGCCAGTAAAAAGGGTAAAATAAACTCTCTATAAAAGAAAAATAAAACCGCCAAAGCCAGTAAAAGCAAAACCAAAGGCAAAAACCGCCAGAAGAAGGGCTGGAAGTTAACTTCCAGCCCTTTTGGAAAAAATTGCCAGCTACCATTCTGCTGGTCGCTTTTCAACAAAGAATTTTCCATTTTCTCCCTTGGTTCGAAGTTAAACTCCAGATTATCCTTGTTTAACTTGATTTCTTTGTTACCAAGCCAAACAGCAAAATTATTGCCATCCTCTACAATTTTCGGCGCAGCTTTTGTTAAAGAATCAACCAAAAGCCATCTTTTACCTAAAGAAACTTCATCTATAATTGCCTCTGTCTGCCGAAATAACTCTTTTCTTTTATCGGCCAGGAGAAAAAGATCATCCTGCTTTGAGCGATAATCTCTTAGGTCGCGGATCCAAGTTTTCTTCCCATCACCAATCAAGCCCGCCCGATAAGAACTGTTGTTAAACCAGACTGCCCAATCCCCTCTGTCTTCCCAGAAAACCAACCGTTCCTCAGCTAAAAAAGGAAATCTTTGGCGGAAGCTCTCAGAGAAATCGGCCATTTTTACTATTTTTATTTCTTTTTTGCTTTCTTCCACCACAGAAAGCAAATCTTTGAATTCCTCAAAATACTCTGCCCCTTCTTGCCCCACCTCAATCCCTACGGTCAATTGCCCAAAATCGTGCCAAGGGTTTTTCAGGTAGGCTTGTAACAATCTTTCAAAAAAACTTTTATCTAACCCCTTTTGGCTGTAGTCATTAGCTTGAACACTAAAATTTGAATATTCTTCTTTGCGACCATAGCCTCTCAGAGGTTCACGAGCAGCCCATTGGATAACAACAATGTCTATCTTTTCCTCCAAACTAAAGGCTGGTTTTAAAGAGTGTCTCTTGGAAGGATAAAAAGGAGCCTGCCAAGGATGACCGCCAATAGTATGGTGGTCGGTGCCATACTGTTCAGCAGCCATCAAAACAGTCCTAACCTGATATTTATCTTGCAAGTAGTTCAGTGACCAACTATCTATAAACCAAGCGCCAATGCTTTTGGGGTAAACGCCAAACTCTTTTTTAAAAGAAGAAAAAAGCTCGTCAATTATTTTTTTTCTCTGCGTTTTGGAATAACCGCTTAAAAAAAGATTTTGCGGTTCATGAGAAGCGGCCAGTTTGTCATAAGGAAGCTTAAGCATTGAGGCGAGCCTTGGGCTTACCTCCATCAAAAGCCCCAGCTCTTGGCCATCTTCATAATCAGTCAGTTTTTCCACTGTCTCTTTTTCATCTAAGGCATCAAAGTCCAAAAGCCAAGTAGATGGATACCTTGGAGTGATCAAATCAAGCTGTAGCTTTAGCCAATCTTTATCATTGTTTATCCATTTATCCTTCCCTCTTACCAGAAAAACCAAATTTAGATAAGAGTCAGCCGATTGTGGAAAATCCAACTCTGTCGCTTTTAGATAGGAAGGAAAACAAAAAAAAGCTAGTAGCAAAAAGAAGCTTATAAAAATCTCTGCTAATTTCTTCATCTAACTAGGAACCAACTCTTTTCTTTAATCCCCAAAGATACCAACGGATATATTTTGGCAACCACCTGGCCATTTGAAACCTTGACTGGCCGACAGTTCTATCATGCCAAATAGTAGGCACCTCAATAATTTTAAACCCCTTAAAATGGGCTTTGATAACAATCTCCATTGAGAGCTCAAAACCGCCAGTTGATTCAATCCCAACGCTGTCAATGACCTCTTTTCTATACATCTTAAAAGCATTGGTTAAATCATAAGTAGGAATTCCTAAAATTAAGGGAGTTGACAGGCCGGCTAGACGAGAAAGTAGTGATTTTAAAAAAGGACCACCAATTTTTCCTCCTCCTTTTATGTATCTGGAGCCACAGACTATATCAAAACCCTCTTTAATTTTTTTATACATCTTGTTAATCGTTTTTGGATCATCGGCTAAATCAGCCATCATTACCAAGACAGCACCGTCTTTAACCACTCTAAAACCTGTTTTGATAGCATTAAGAACTCCCCTGCCACTACCAACTCTATTTTTCACCAGCTTTATATTTTTATATTTCTCTTGTAATTTTCTGGCAACCGGTAGCGTGTCATCTTTCTTAAAATCATAAATAATTAAAATCTCATGGGAAATTTTAACCTCTTTTTCAATTTGTAAAATTGCTTTTTTAATATTTTCTCCTTCGTTATAAACAGGAATAATAATTGTCAGGTTCATGGAGAAATTATAACAAAGATTAGCAGTATTGAAAAACTAAGAAAAATATTGTATTGTAGGACTATATGGAAAAAGACACAATAGCTGAACAACTTCAACCTAATAAAACAAAATATTTTACTGGGTTATTATGGAAAAGACCAAACTGCTGGAAAATTATGCGTGCTTTGTCGGCGGGTAAAGTTCTTCGCCAAATAAAAGGGTTGGAAGATTATTGGCAAGCCGCTTCGCAATTAGAAACTCCAGAAAAAGGAGATGAAAAAGAAATAAAGAGCTACCGCCAGGCTCCAAAAAACTTTGTAAGAAAAAAAATTCATTTTGAAAAAAAAGAGTTTAATCCTGATAAGCCCGAAGAAGGAGGAAGCTGGAGAAATGTTGCCGAACATTGTTTAGTTGTAGCGGCAATGGTTAGAAAATTAGGCCAATTATTACATCTTTCAGAAAAAGAGCTGGAAACTCTAACCGAAGCTGCTCTCATTCATGATCACTATAAATATATTCAAAAAGAACACTATCTAAAACCCATAGAAGAACTAATGAAAGCTTGTCTTTTGGATCCTGAAAAAACTGGTGAAGAGCTTTACAAAGCTTTTGATCAATCAGAAAAGGCAAGCAATAGATCTTTAAGGGCCTTGGGTTTTGGCCAAAAAATAAGAAACCTAACCAGCAGTGTAGGTCACCCGTCTTTAGGAAAAGTGCAAGAAGAACTAGCTAAAATTGGAGGAGATAACCAGCCAGACTGGGCAATGCTAGCTCTTCATTGGGCAGACGATGTTGTTAGTAATAATTCCCCAGTAGGCCTAAGCAGAATCAAAGCTTTAGCAGAAGAAAAAGGAGTAAATGCAGTGTATCAAACAATGAACGAATACGGACGAAGAACGGAGCGTGGTCAAACTTTGTATGAAAAACAGTTTGAAATCGGATTACAAGTAGAACAAGCTCTAAGAGCTGAAGTTGAAAAAAATACCACTATTCCAGAAAATCAAACATTCACCGATTTTGTTGTCAGCCAAATAGAAAATGATATTGCTTCTCTTTCTTAAAAATTTAGCCTTTTTGGAAATTATCTAAAGAACTAACACTAAAAACAATTTTATTGGTTTTAAAAATATTCCAAACATCACAAATCAAACAATTCCTCTTAACAAGTTTTCTAATTTTTTTTACTTTTAGATTTTTTAAATAATAGTTGTGTTTGGTGGCAATAAAAACTAAACTTGCTTCCCTTAAAGCCTCATTTAAATCTTGCTTGTAATCACCAATCAAGGGATCGTGAAGGACTACCTTTGCCCTTTCTCGCTCTAAGGCTTTTTTTACCTTAAAAGATAGAGACTCTCTAATATCATCAATATCTGCCTTAAAAGCCGCTCCTAAGATAACCGCTTTTTTACCTGTTAATTTTATCCTCTCTCTTACTTTCTCTATTAAAAAAAGAGGAATCGCTTCATTGACCTTCCAAGCAGTAGTAATTAAATCAATAAAAGGAACCTCATTTACCAAAAAAAAGCCATCTTTAAAAAGACAAGCCCCCCCTGTTAACCCAGGAAAGGCCAAACCACCTCTCTTATAATCCTTATTAACTAAACTGACAATTTCATAAATATCCCGATTATACCTCCCAGCCAGAATCATAAATTCGTTGGCGACGGCAAAAGAAATATAGCGATACATGTTGGTAAACAGTTTTGCCAGCTCTGCGGAAACATCATCTGTCGGCCAACATTTAATCCCCAGAGTTTTAAATAACCCAATTGCTTTTTTAGTGCTTGTTTTGCTAACTCCTCCCACTATTTGAGGAATTTCGTAAAGCTCTTGCAGTGCTTTCCCTTCGGCAATTCTCTCCGGACAAAAAGCAAGATAAAAATTCCTGCCAACTTTCAAGCTTTTAATCTTATCTATTAAGCTGGCTACATATTTTGTCGTTCTCGGAGAAACAGTGCTTCTTAAAATTAAAGTCTGGCCGGGCCGCAAGAACTTCTTAATGGAACGCAATACCGTATCAATCTGCACCAAAGAAGGATTCATATTCTCATCTACTGGCGTTCCTAAAGTTAAAATAATAAACTGGCAATCGGCAACAACTGCATCATCCAATGTAGGAGTGAAATTTCTGCCAATCTGTTTTTTTAAAAGCTCATCGGCTCCTTCCTCCAAAAAAGGCAATTTGCCCTTCTTAAGACCCTCTATAAGCTGCTTATCGACGTCAATTCCAAAAACCTTAAAGCCTTCTTTGGCAAAAGCCAAACTCAAAGGCAAACCAACCCTACCAATACCAATAACAGCAATTTTTCTTTGTTTTTTCACAACTCTTTTTTTAACCAGTCAATAACTTCCAAAAGGCCTTTTTCTAACTTGATTTTTGCTTCCCAACCAAACATCTTTTTCATCTTGCTAACATCGGGAATTCTTCTTTTAATGTCATAAGTGAAACCGGGAATAAATTTAGTCTTGAAGTCTTTCTTTTTACCACAAAGTTTCCAGACAAGCTTTGCTAAATCAATTATTTTCATTTCTCTGGCAGAGGCAACATTAAAATCTTCATTTTCCCCTTTTTTTGACTCCATCACGGTAATAATCCCATCAGCTAAATCACTAACGTGAGTAAAAGAACGAGTTTGCTGACCATCGCCCAAAATCTCCAAAGGATATTGGCCCCGAAGAATTTTTTTCACCAGGTCAGGAATTACATGAGCATAACCTACTTCTTCACCGGGAAACTCATTAATTCCGTAAGCATTAAAGGGTCGGCAAATGCTATAGGGAAGCTTATACTCCTCCCAAAAAGCATAACAATACCATTCGCCCGTCAGTTTGGAAAAACCATAAGCGCTAATAGGAGGGGGAATTTTTTTTAGATCTTTTTCTTTTGAGGGAAATTTGTCTGTCGACTCAAAAACCATTGATGAAGATACATAAATCATTCTTTCTATTTTCTCTTTGACCGCCGCCTCAAAGGTGGCCGAGTAAATTTTGTTATTCTCTGACAAAATCGTCGCCGGGTATTTATGGAAATAGCCAATGCCGCCGATTTTCGCTGCTAAGTTAATGCAAACATCTACTCCCTTAAAGGCCTTCTCTGCCTGCTCTTTTTTAGAAAGGTCTAGCTTCAAAAATTGATAGCCTTCCTCAATAGAAGACTCCGGCTTGCTTAAATTGTCGGCCACCCTGACTTGATAGCCTTTTTCAACAAGCTGTCTGACAACTTCACTGCCGATAAAACCACATCCACCAGTCACTAAAACTTTTTTCATAAAGGTAAGTATATAAAAAAGAGGAGGAAAATAAAAGAGGAAAGCTAGAGCTCAGGAAAGAAGTTTTAAAATTTGCGCTTGAATCTTCGGATTTCCAGCAAGAATATCTTCGACAAAAGGGCTCCAAGTTTTCCCTTTTAAATCAGTAATCACTCCGCCTGCTTTTTCGATAATGATTTGGGCGGCGGCAACATCCCAAGGCTTAAGACTCAGATGAAAGTGAACATCTGTCCTTCCCTTGGCTAACTTCGCTAAATCAGCAGCAGCACTACCCATACATTTCATGGTAGCAACATGAGAATAAACTTTCTCAAGAATCTCAATAGTTTTTTTTCTTTTTTCAAGATCGTAAGGCCAATCGAAAACAACAAGTGTTCCATTTAAATCAACAGTCTGGGAAACAAAAATTGGCTTTTTATTTAAAAATGCTCTACTTTCACCTTTCTGCGCCCAATAAAAATCTTTTAAAATTGGTAAATAAATTAATCCTAAAACAACCACTCCTTTTTGCAAAAGAGCAACAGAAATAGCAAAATTAGGATCTTTTCTGGAAAAATTAGTCGTTCCGTCAATCGGATCAATCACCCAAAGATTATCCTTCTTTTTAAACTCCTGCCATCTTTTTGGATTATCCGGTGCTGTCTCTTCTGTCAAAAATGAATGATTTGGAAAATAGCTTTGGATTCTTTCTTTTAAAAACTTATCAACTTCGAGATCGGCTCTGGTTACCAAATCAACTCCTTTTTCTCCTTTTGACTGTATTTCAAGATCTTTATCTCCAAAATAAAACTTTCTTGCTATACTGCCAGCCTTCAACAAAATTTGGGTAACAATTTCTCTTGTCTTTGTTAAACTTGACATATTTATAGCAATGTTAAAACAAAATGTCACCTTTGTCATTCTGAACTTGATTCAGAATCTATACAAATAATTCAGCTTTAATATTTTTATAGATTCCCGATCTTGAAGCGCTTTCGCTTTCAAGTCGAGAATGACAAAAGAAAAATAAAAGAAAATCCTTTGAAAACCGGTCATTTTGTTTTTAAAGGGCTATAGGATAAGTATATAAAAAAGAGGAAGAAGTTAAAGGGGGAAGTTCATCCTTTAAACTATTCTATTTCTCTTTTTCCCTTGCAAAAAATTCTCTATATTTTCATAAGTTATCTTGGCAATTTTTTTGGCGGTCAGGTCGGTGAAAAAGGCCACATGGGGAGTTATTAGAACCTTATCGGAGCTGGCCAGCTTTTTGATAATCGGGTTTTCAAGGTTATAATGTTCTTCTCCTTCCAAAACATCCAAGCAAACATAGCGAAATTTATCTAAATTGTTAGTCAAGGCTTTGGTATCAATTATCTCTCCCCGAGAGACATTGACCAAAATAACCCCTTTCTTCATTTTTTTAATTTCTTTTTCCCTAATAAGATGGTAAGTCTTTGGCAATAAAGGAATATTAATACTAACAATGTCCGATTCTTTTAAAAGCTTCTCCAAAGAAACATAAGAAAGGCTGTGTTTTTGAGCAAACTGCTTATCTTTGTGCTGGTCAAAACCAAAAACCCTCATCTGAAAACCTTGGGCAATTTTAACTGTTTCTTTGCCGGTCCGGCCAACACCGATTACCCCCAAAGTTTTATCTTTTAGGCTAAAGCCCTGGCCATTGACCCAGCTAAACTTCCCTTTTTTGGTTTCCTTACAAAGAGGAATAATCTTTCTGGTTTGGGACAAAAGCAGGGCAAAAACATGCTCGCCAACAGCAAAAGCACCGTAATCAGGAATGTGATAAACGGATATCTTCTTTTTTTTACAAACGGGAAGGTCAATGTGATTAGTGCCAACAGTCCTGGTAATAACTACTTTCAGCCTTGGTAGGGATTCTAAAACAAAATCATCAATCCTGGAGTTGCTTTTGAGAGTAGCAATTTCTATCTTATCCTTATCTTTAATCCTATCTAAATTTTTCTTGCCCAAAGGAAAAGGGTATTTTTTTTCTTTGAAAAGAAAGTCAAAAGCCTTGTCTATATCAAAATGAACAACATTATCCATAATGTCTAATCTTACAACAAGAAATTCCTATTTGCATCAGGAGAATTTTTCAGTATAATACTTTTTATGTTTTTAAAAACTCTTTGGGAATATTGGAAAAAATTCGGCCGGGTTTTAGGCAAGATCCAAACAACAATAATCTTAAGTATCATTTATTTTCTCGTCCTTTCTCCCATCGGCATTATAAAAAATCTCCTTTCTTGGCAAAGACAAAAAAACAGTTATTGGATCGATATTCCGGAGCAAAAGCATAATCTAAAAGAAAGTTATGAGCAGTATTAGAAAATTTCTAATTATAAAAGTTTTGCACTTTTCATAAAAAAGTTCTTTATTCTTCGAGCGAAGCCCTGCACCAGACGGTGCGGGGCGAAGTCGAGAAGTTTTATCTGTAAATGTTCTCGATTACTCTCTCGACAATGCCTGCCTTGCCGGCAGGCAGGCTCGAGATTCACTCGAACAATAAGATGTCTACTTTAAAAGTGCATTAGAAATTAGAAATTTAATTCGTGTACATTCTTGGCATTTCTTGTTTTTATCATGATGCGGCCGCTGCCCTAATAAAAGACGGTAAACTAATCGCCGCTGCTTCTGAGGAGAGATTTACCCGGAAAAAGCACGATCCTTCTTTTCCCAAAAATGCGATTAACTTTTGTCTTAAGCAAGCAAAAATCAGCACTAAAGAGCTCGCCTATGTTGGCTTTTATGAAAAGCCTTTTGTTAAGTTTGACAGAATCTTGCAAACCTACCTAAACACAGCTCCTCGAGGCTTGTTTTCTTTTTTGCAGGCTATGCCTCTTTGGCTCAAAGAAAAACTTTGGATCAAAAACATCATCAAAAAAGAGCTTAACTGGGACAAGGAAATTGTTTTTACCACTCATCATTTGGCTCACGCTGCTAGTGCCTTTTTAATCTCCCCTTTCAAAAAATCAGCCATCTTGACAATGGATGGGGTTGGCGAATGGCAAACAACTACCTGGGGTTGGGGAGAAAACAATAACATTACTTTAAAACAAGCAATCCACTTTCCTCACTCGCTCGGTCTTTTATACAGTGCCTTCACCTACTACTGCGGTTTTAAAGTAAACTCCGGTGAATATAAGCTGATGGGCCTCGCCCCTAACGGCAAGCCAAAATATATTAAAAAAATTTACGATAATCTGATTGATGTCAAAAAGGATGGCAGTTTTGCCCTTAATATGGATTATTTTACTTATGAATATGGCCTCAAAATGATTGGGGAAAAATTTGAAAAAGTTTTGGGAAAGCCAGCTTGGCCAATGGGCAAAGTTCCTCACCCTCAGTTCTACCGTGATATGGCTGCCAGCATCCAGCAGGTAACCGAAGAAGTTATTCTAAAAATGGTTAATAATCTTTATAAAAAAACAAAAATGCAAAACCTTTGTTTGGCCGGCGGGGTCGCTCTTAATTGTGTTGCCAACGGACGGATTATAAGAGAAAGTAAATTTAAAAGGCTTTTTGTTCAGCCAGCGGCCGGTGATGCCGGCGGGGCAGTGGGAACTGCTTTTTATATTTACAATACCTTGCTTGGCAAAAAAAGAAAGTTTCTTATGGATAATGTTTACTTCGGACCTTCATTTAGTAAAAAAGAAATAAGAAAATTTCTAAAAGAAAAGGGTGTAAAATACAGCGAATTTACCAATGATAAACTTCTTTTTAAAACCGTAGCCAAAGAAATAAAAAAACAAAAAATCATTGGCTGGTTTTCCGGACGGATGGAATGGGGTCCAAGAGCCTTGGGAAGCCGAAGCATTTTGGCTGACGCCCGCAATCCGAAAATGCAAGATATTCTTAATGACAAAATCAAGCACCGAGAGCCTTTTAGACCCTTTGCTCCTGTTGTCCTAGAAGAAGAAGCCTCAAAATGGTTTGCTATTGACCGACCCAGTCCTTTTATGCTTTTGGTTGCTCCGGTTAAAAAAAGAAGGCAAAAAATCCCTGCTGTCACTCATGTTGACCAATCAGCCAGACTGGAAACAGTCAATAAAAAAGAAAATCCTCGTTATTATGGAGTGATAAAGGAATTTTTTAAACTTACTAAATGTCCTGTTCTAGTCAATACTTCTTTTAATATTCGCGGAGAGCCTATTGTCTGCACACCCAAAGACGCTTATAATTGTTTTATGGGCACAGGGATTGATTATTTGATTTTGGGAAACTTTTTGCTTTCCAAAAAAGAAATGCAAATAGAAAAAAAGCATAAAAAATTCAAAGACAAATTTGAACTAGATTAAAAATAGGCTGTTTTAAAATCTAATACAACTGTCATTCCTGGCTTGCCTGTCCGCTTCTGGCGGAACCAGGAATCTATACAAATAAATCTATTTTTATAGATCCTGAATCCCTCCTTTGCTAAAGCTACGGCAGGGCATAAGTTCAGGATGACAAAAAGGTAACTATGAAAAAAACAATCAAACAGGCAGGTTCAACTTTAGGAATCCTAAAAGACCTTTTTGTTTTTTTGATGAAAAGAAAAAAGTGGTGGCTGACGCCAATAATCTTGACTCTCCTTTTGGTTGGTTTTCTGATTTTCTTAGCGGAAAGCTCAGCCGTTGCTCCTTTTATCTATACCCTCTTTTAAGTTAGAAAGATTCTCTTAAAAAGCCAAAAAGCTCTTTGGCGGCAAGCTGATGGCCCCGGGAATTCCAATGCCCATCATAAGAAAAGTAGTAAGAAGGACTGAAAAAACTCCTTTTTGCTTTTTGAAAAGCAGGTAAAAGATTGACTGCCTTTATTTTCTCTTTTTGGGTAAAATTGACTAAATCATCAACAGATCTTGAGGAGTAAACTTTTCCTTTTTCAAAATGCCACAGCTTTCTTCCTTTTCCCCACTCTTTGTCATTTACCTGATGACCATAAGGAATAATAACTAATAAAAAGCCTATCTCTTTCTCGACAGTTAAATCTCTAAACTGAAGGATCATCTTTTGGCTGTTCTGCAAAAGTAGTTGATAATCCTCCTCTTTTACCTTTTCTCTTATGATAGCAAACTGGTCACTTCCTGGATCACCAGCAGTGAACTTAATAAGATTATCTTTATAAAGATGAGGTTGCAAGATTTTTTTAAAACGTGAGGTTAAAAAATCATAAAAAACAAAATTTCTATGCAACCACCATTTAAAAGAACTAGGAATAAAAGGAATTAAAGGAGAAGCAGGTATCGTAAAACCAGGAATTTCCTCTTCAAAAGCTTTTCCTTTTGCCCAAATTTGCTTTTCTTGAACGCCTAGCTCTTTTTTTTCTGGTTCAGCCTCATCGATTATCTTCTCCAACTCTTCCTTACCAACCAATAACCTATCTTTAAAAATATAATCATCATAAAAATCAGTCATCGAGAAGTTTAAAACAACCAAATCCGGTTTTAACTCCAAGCCGTAATTCCTGAAATAAAGATATTCCAGAGTTGGCGAATAGCCGGTAATGCCGGCATTTATTACTTCAAACTTCCCTTTCTCTACTTTGGAGTTCAGCTCCTTTTCCAACAATTTAGGAAAAGTCTCCTCCATCTCCACCCCATAGCCCTCAGTAAAAGAATCGCCAAGCATTAAAATACGATAAACTCCTTCTGCTTTTTCTTTGTTATACTCATAATCACGCAGACCCAAAGAGTTAATCTTAAATTGAACGTCCCATTCCTTGGTTCTTGAACGACAAGTGCTTTTAGGAATCAGTGAGTGGTGGAGAATTCTATCCTGGCGACGACAACCTTTATCAGAAATCACTCTTGTTTTATCAAGATAAAATCGGAGAGACAGCTCTAATAACAAAAAGGACAAAAAGCTAGCTAAAAAAAATAAAAAAAGCTTGCTAACAATATTTTTTAAAAAACCCATTAGCTAAATAATTTCTTTAAAAAGCCCTTAAAAGAAGTCTTCCTGAACCAAAAACCAAAATCTTTATAAGACTTGTTTGTTTCTTTTTTAACCTGGACTAAAAAATGAGAATTGTCATATTTCCAAAAATCTTGCTTTTCCCAAACTTTGCAGAAAACCAACAAAGCATAAAAGGCCTGCAGCATTGAAAGCACCAAACCGTGCAAGCCATCTTTATAACTCCCCCGGGCAAAAAAATTAGCCAAGAAATCATTAGCCGGCATGCGGATTGCGTCATACCAGAAAATTTTCTTGCCCTCTTTTATAAAATTCTCTGCTTCATTGTCTGTATAGATATCATTCATTTTGCGGACGAACTGAGAAACGGAAGTATAGTTGTAATGAACCAGAGGACTTTTAAGCCCTGCTACTTCTCCTTTGACTTCCATTTTTTCATGGACATGCTTGCAGGCAAATCTTCCTTTTCCCTTTTTAAACAATCTTAGCTGATAATCCGGCCACCAAATGCCATGCTGAATCCATTTACCAAAAACAATATTTTTCCGAGGAATCAGATATCCGCTGGCTGCTGGCTGCTGGCTGCTGGCTGCTTGCAATATCTCTTCCTTTAGCTTTTTATTCACCCGTTCATCACCGTCCAAATTCAAAATCCACTCGCCGGTAGCTTTTCTAAAACCATAGTTTTTGTTGGTATTAAGCATCTTGTAGTTTGGTCTTTTAAAAACTTTAGAAGTAAACCTGCGAGCTACGGTCGCTGTCTTATCTGTTGAAGAATTATCAACCACTACAATTTCATCCGCCCACTTTACCGAGTCCAGACAGTCTTTAATATTTTTTTCTTCATTATAAACAGAAATAACGGCAGAAATTTTACTATTGTTTTTCTTGCTCATATACCATTGTTAAAACAAATGTTGCCTTTGTCATTCCTGCGAAAGCCTGCCTACCGGCAAGGCAGGCAGGAATCTATACAAATAGATTTTATTTTTATAGATCCTGAATCAAGTTCAGGATGACAAGGAAGGTAAAAAACAGATTTTAAAATAGACCATCTTGTTTTTAAAAAGCTATATACCTTTCTTTAAATAAGCTCTTTTTAAATAAATTCTACAAGAATTTTCTTTTAAAAACCACTTTTATTTCCCTGGTTAATTTGTCCTTTCCCAAAAAAAGAACCACACCTAAATAAAGTCCCACATGACATACTATCAACAAGAACAAACTAACTAAGCTTTTGGCAAAAATGGGAGATAAAAGCGAAAAGCTTACTGCCATAAGTGCACTAGCAACTAAAGCATCTCTTATATTTGGCCAAAAAGAGAAAGAAACAACTTGTTTAGTCAAATAAACTGCTACCCAAGAAGTGGCCGCTACTAAAGCTGAAGCTAGAGCGACTCCATTATAACCCCAGAGTTTAATAAATAAAACAGTTAGAATCCAAGTAGCCGTCGTCCAAAAAACCATTAATTTAAGAGTGAGCCTGATTCTGCCGGTAGCATTCAGCGCATTGGTTAAAGTTGTTGAAATGCTGGAAAAAGCTGCATTAAGGCAAAAAAAAGTTAAGGAAAAAAGAGCCGGTTGCCATTTTTGATACTTAGGAAAAAAACCAACAAAATAAGGAGCTGTCAGAAACAATCCAGTAAGCGTTGGAAAAACAGTCAAGGAGAGAAAATAAATTGATTTTTCAATCGCTTTGCCTAAGATACTTTTATCCTTCTGGACACGAGAGTAGGCAGGAAAAGTCACTTTATTAACACTATCCATAAAAAAGCGCAAAGGAAAATAGGCCCACTTTTGCGCCCAGCCGATAAAACCGACTTGAGAAAAATCCAACACTTTACCTAAAAAAACTGTCAAAAGATCATCTTTCACTAAAGCCAGCAGGCTGTTTAATTGGAAAGGAACACCAAAAGAAAGAAGCCTCTTGGCCGATTTTTTAACAATTCCCAACTCCGGTTTCCAAGGAGCTAAAATGTATAAAACTATAAGACCAGAAGCTCCCCTTAACAAGACAGCAATACTAAAACTGGCAACTCCCCACCCTTGCCAAGCTAAAATAACAGCCACTAAATAAAAAACTAAATTCTCTATAATTTGAGGAATAACCAGCTTTCCGAAATAAAGCTTTCTCTCCAAAATAATTGAAGGGATTGTTTTTAGAGAAGAAAGAAAAAAAGAAAAAACCAAAGCCCGAAAAAGCCACAAACCCTGCAAAGAAAGATCATAAAATAAAGCAATCCTTTTAGCCAACAAAAAAGATAAAAGCATTAAAGATAACACTAAAATCTGCTGAATAGTAAAAGTAGTTTTTAAATCTTCTTTTGTTATCCTGCCTTTTTTTTGGATAAGAGCGGCCGCTAAACCAATATCAGAAAAATAAACCAAAAAGTTAACCACTGCGGAAACAACAAAGAATACACCATATTCTGCCGGTTTTAAAAAAACAGTTAATAGAAAAGTAGCCACTAAGGCAATAACTTGCAAAAAGAAGGTTCGGCTTGTAAAAGCAATCACTCCTTTGATAGAGCGATCTTTTATTAACTGAATATTATCTAGCTCATTCATATTTTATTCTTCGAGCGAGCCCCGCGTCAGAAGCGAGACGAGTCGAGAAGTTATAGTTGTTAAAGTTCTCGACTTCGCTCGAACAGTAAAAAACAACACAATCAACAAACTAGCCAAAGAAACCAAATTCCCCACCCTCCTTGCTACTGTATCTGTAAATTTAACCACCAACTCATGTTCGCCTGATGGCATCTTAACATTTATCAAACCATTCTCTTTGCCAATCTCTACAATTTTATCATCCAGCCAGGCTTTCCACCCAGGGAAATAGGCATTATTGATCTTTAAAATATTTTCTTTTTCTGAGTCCACTTTTAATTTATAAAAAACGGCTGTCTTTTCTAATTGTTCTACTCGTCCATTTTCAAAAACAAATTTATTACGATAAACTTCATTTTTTGTTCTCGGCCTAGAAACTTCTACTGGTAAGTATTCATCAGATATTGACGATGTCTCCCAAAAAAGTCTTTCTTCGGTTAAAAAATCTTCTTCTTTAGCAGAATAGATAAATTTTGGAGCAAAATATTTTTTATTTAAAAAAATCAAAGCCACAATTAGTAAAACATAGATTCCTATTCTCGCAGGGATAAGATTAAACTTTTTTCCCCAAATGACAACTGAACCGGCTAAAAAAGAACTAGCTAAACTTATAAAAGTCAAAAATCTCCAGGGAAACTGCAAATAAGACAAAACCGGGGAAAGAATCTGCCAAATGGGCTTGGAAATAGGAAGTGTCATAAAAACAGCAGCCAGCAGCCAGCAGCCAGCAGCCAGCAAAATCACCACCTGTTTCTTATTCTTTCTCCAAAAATAAATAATTGTAAAAAGAGCAAATAAGCTTGCCAATATGTGAATCTTACCTATCTGGAAAGACATGCCATCTTTAAGTCCGGGAGCTGAGCCGCCAAAACCCCAAGGTGAAGCCCACAATTGCCAAGGAGTAACAAAATGAAGTAGGGGATCAAATTTTTCTGCTATCATTTGGTCAACAGCTGTATATTTTTTTTCCAGTATTGCCGGTAGCCAAAAAAAACAAGATAAAGACAACCCAATCAACAATGTAATCATATAACTATGCCACCATGAACATCTTTTTTTATCCTTAGCCTTCAAAGTCAAAATAAGCATCAAAACAACAACGGCTGGCAAGGCAATAACAGCTGTCAAATTGTGTGAGAGAATAAGCAAAGCCAAGCAAATGCCTCCAAAAAAAGTGTCTCTTTTGAGAACTCCCAAAAAAACAAATGGTAAAAACCCATAGGCCCAAAGCTCAGCCAAGCTACCACGCACATAAACTTGGACCGCATGATAAGGGGTATAAATATAAAAAAGAGCAGCCAAAACTCCTCCCCAATTGCCAAAAAAATGTCTAGCTAAAAAAAACATACCCGCCCCGGCCAGCAAAACTGCAAAAACAAAAGTTATTTTAGTCGCTAGCAAAGAATTAAATCCTAACAAAGATAAAAAGCCGCCAAAATAATAAGAAAAGGGGTTGTAAAAGTTAAAGATAGGATAACCCAAACCATAGCCCAAGTCAGCTACCCAACGAACTGGAAAGTGAGTCTCGCTCAAAGCTTTTGCCATTTGAGCCACTCTAGCTACTTGAGTATCGTCGTGCATAGGAAAAAATCCCTGCTCAAAGAAAAAAGAAACTGCCGGCAAAGAAAGTAAAATAACTAAAAACAAAGGCAAAAATTTAAACAACTTTTTCATTTTTAAAGAATTTTACCATCAAAGCTAAAAATACAGAAAAACTTATCAGGCTAACTGTATTGGAAAATTGCCTCAAAGGCGTCTCTCTAAAAACCACTCTCACTTCGCTTTTTCCTGAAGGAAGGCCAAAAGAAATAATCCCCTTATCATTGTTATAATCTATCTTTTCCTCTTTGCCATTAATAAAAAGCTGCCAGCCAGGATAATAAATAGTATTAACAAAAACTTTCTGTTTTTGGGAAGCATCAACTTCAAAGTCTAAAAGATTGCTTTCCTGTTTCTTTATTTGATATTTTCCCTCAAGTTCGACTTTTTCTGGCGGCGCCTCTTTAGGTGGTTTTTTTACCCAAACAGGAGTATTCTCATCGCCTTCAATCGTTGTTGACTGGTTAGTTATGTAAAACATGTCCAACTTATCAATAAAAGCAAGAGGTCGACGATAGGCTTTAGTCATAAAAAATAAAGCTAAAAAAAGGGCTAAGATAATCAAAAGCCTAGTCTTTGTCTCAGAATGACGAATAAAGCGATTAAAAACAAAACAGCCAATAATAGATAAATAAAAACCGAGAGGAACCAAAATCCGCCAAGGATAGCTGATAAAAGCCATCAAAGGAAAGCTCCTCCAAACAAAGCTGGATATTGGTAAAAGAAGAAAAAGATTAACTAAAGCAGTTATAAAAAAGAAAAAGAAGGTCTTTGTTCCCTTTCTCTTGAACAAAAAGAGGAGAAGGCTAGACAAAAATAAAAATAAATGAACCGGACCTAGTTGGAAAGAGAGGCTATTGGCTGTCTTTGATTGACCATAACCCCAAGAAGGAATAATCAGCTCTTTTAAGCTTGGAAAATGCTCGGTCGGTTTGGTAATAATATCCGGCCTTAAGATCGTCCATTGTTTTTCCCAAAGAGCCGGCAGCCAAAAAAAACAACTCAAGCCAAAAGCAAGTAATAAAGTAAAAATTACATACTTTGTCATTCCGGACTTGATCCGGAATCCATACAAATAAACCTTACTGTATAGATCCTGAATCAAGTTCAGGATGACATTTCTATTTTTATAGATTCCTGCCTGCCTGCCTGCCTGCCCGGCAGGCGGGCCGGCAAGGCAGGCCTTCGCAGGAATGACAAAGGAAAAAACCATAAAGCCTAAAATAAAGGGCAGGCTAACAAAAGCAATACTATTATGAGACAAAATCAACAAAGCAATACTTAGTGAGGCAATAGCAAGCCATTTTTTGCTCTTTTCTTTTTTTAATCTAATAAATGACCAATAAACCAAAGGTAAAATAGCAAAACTCAAAGACTCGCCAATAGAACCGCGGACAAACAAATCAACTAGCCTGAAGGGATAGTAAAGATAGAGGATAACCCCAAAAAAAGCCGTAAATTTATCAAAAAGTTCTTTTATTAAAAGATAGATAAAAATGGCAGAAAAAATAATGCTTAAAATAAAAACAATCTTTACTGAATTAACAAAACTAAAACTCAAAAGATGAAAGGCTTCCCCTATCATTGAGGGCAGGGGATAGTTAAAAATAAAAATCGGGTACCCGAAGGTGTGAAAAAGGTTACCAGCCCAACGGGGAGGAATTTGCCCGTCACGCAAGGCAAAATGGTAGGCAGCTAACCTCACTATCGCCCACTCGCCATCATGAGTAACAAAAAAGCCTTTTTTCAAAAAGGAAAAAATTAGAGGAAAACAAAGAAACAAAAGTAATATAAAAGGAAAGAATTTTTTAAAAACAGCTCTCATTACAGAGAGTATTTTAACATTTTAAACGGCTGTCATTGCGAGGAGCGCAGTGACGAAGCAATCTTATTTTATTTTTACTTAATAATCTCCTCATATAAATCTCTAAATTTTGGATTCATTTCCTTTATAAGCTCTATTTTCTTTTTCCGTGATCCTGCTTTCATTTGTTTTTCTCTTATTATTGCTTCATTAATATCATCAAAAACCTCATAATAAACAAATTTGACTATTTTATATTTTGAAGTAAAACTGGAAACAACTTTGTGTTTATGTTCCCAACCACGTCTTACCAAGTCTTTAGTCACTCCAGTATATAAAACAGTATTTCTTTCGTTAGTAGCAATATAGACATAATATTGTCTTTTCTGCATAAATTTATTTTTAGAGATTGCTTCGCTCAATGTCTTCGCTCGCAATGACAAAAAAGATCAATAGTAACGACAAAGAAGTCCCTCTGGCAATAACAATGAAGGCTAATCAAAAAACCTAAATTTCAACAAAGTCCAAAAGGCCCAGAGTCCGTCTTGCCAGCTGATTTTTTTACCCTCGTGATACTCGCGGCCGGCATAAGAAATCGGCACTTCATAAATCCTAATACCCTTTTTTAAAATTTTAGCGGTCACTTCCGGCTCAAAATCAAAACTCTTAGCTTTTAAATTGAGGTTTCTCAAAAGTTCTGTAGGAATTAACTTGTAACAAGTTTCCATATCCGAAAGAGTAGTATCATACAAAATATCTGTTATTAAAGTCAAAAGTCTATTGGCAACCATGTGCCAAAAAAACATGTTGCGCCGCTCTCCGGTAAATCGAGAACCAAAGACTACTTTTGCCTTTTTCTCCTCTATTGGCTTTAACAATCTGTAATAATCAACTGGGTCGTATTCCAAATCGGCATCCTGGATTATCACATAATCACCGCTTGCCTGCTTTAAGCCAGTTTTTACTGCCGCTCCCTTCCCTTGATTCTTTTTATGAAAAACTATCTTTATTTTTTTTGATTTTGGCAACTTTTTTAAAATTTTTCTTGTCCCATCGGTCGATCCATCATCAACAACAATAATCTCTTTGACCTTCCCAATGGCTTTAACCTTGTTGATTATTTCTTTTATTGTCTTTTTTTCATTAAAAACAGGAATGATAACGGAAAGTTTCATTAAAATTCTTCCTAAAAATTATTATTTAGTATATATAGTAAGCGCAAAACAAATTTACCTATTTTGCTAAACTGATTTTATCAAA
>CAYPXO010000008.1:24824-48010 GCA_964414895.1 uncultured Pseudomonadales bacterium | reverse complement strand
TAACACAGGCCCATTATACAAAAATGTGGGAAATTTGTTTTGCGCGGACTATATATTTCAGGCAATTGGGGCCCTAAAGGAAGAGATAAAAACACTCCTATTCCTTACTGCCCAGCAGCAAGGAAACTTTATTTTGTTGATGTTGATAATCAGGTCTATCCATGTGCAACAATGATTAGTCCTGATTATAAAATCGGTCGGCTTGATCCCGAAACAGGAGAAATAATTTTTCAAGAAAATCTTTTAGTAGATCAAAAACTACAAGAGGGTTACGGAATGCACGATTGCATGGCTTACGAACTACTTTACTTAAACGAACCATCACTTTATCTTTAACTCTCTTTATATAATCCAATCCGCACCGACTGTGGATTTCTCAAAACACTCGGAAAAAAAACTAAAGCCAAACTCCCAGAGACCTTATTATTTAGTATACTATATATACCATATATACTAAATAATAAGCAGCAAATATAAAAGAAATGCAAATTGTTGACAAAAAAGAGAGAAAGCTGATAAAGTCAGCTTAAATATGAAAACTCCTTTTGCCAGAAGAACGGAAAAGATGGGTGTTAGTGCTCTTCGGGAAATTCTTAAGGTTATCTCCAAGCCGGGCATGATCTCCTTAGCCGGTGGTCTACCGGCACCAGAAAGCTTTCCCGTAGGAATCGTAAAAAAACTTACCTCTTCTGTTCTTAAAAAATATGGCCCGAATTCTCTCCAATACGGTCCAACTGAGGGTTTTATGCCTTTGAAAAAGGCACTGGCTAAATATCTTAATAAAAAAGCCATCAAGGCAAAACCAGAGGAAGTCCTTATCTCCACCGGCTCCCAAGGAACACTTGATAATCTTGGCAAAATCCTTATTAATAAGGGTGATAAGATTGCTGTTGAAAGTCCCACTTATTTAGGCGCTCTCCAGGCTTTTAATCCCTACGAACCCAACTATGTAAGCATCAAAACCGACGAAAAAGGAATAATGCCTGGGTCCTTACAAAAAATCGTTAAGAAAGAAAAAATAAAATTCATTTATTTGGTGCCTACTTTTCAAAACCCCACTGGCAGAACTACCTCTTTGGAGCGAAGAAAAAAAATTGCCAAAATAATCAAAAAACACAATACTCTTTTAATTGAAGACGACCCTTATGCTGAATTAAGATATGAAGGAAAACCTCTTTGCTCTATTAAATCACTAGCTTCTGAAAATGTTGTCTATCTGGGCAGTCTCTCCAAAGTTTTTGCCCCTGGCTTAAGGCTTGGTTTTTGCCTAGCTCCCAAAAAAATTGCCAATTGGCTGGCTCTGGCCAAACAAGGGGTTGATTTGCATACCAGCAGTTTTAACCAAGCTTTAGCCGCCGAATACATAAATAAAGGCTATCTTCAAAAACAAATCAAAAAAAACATCAAACTTTATAGGCCACGACAAAAAGCAATGCTTACGGCCTTAGAAAAATATTTTCCCAAAAGCTTTTCTTGGTCAAGACCAAAAGGCGGTATGTTTATTTGGGTCATAGGCCCAAAAGGTTTTGATGCTCAAAAACTATACCCTAAAGCCATCAAGAGAAAAGTTGCTTTTGTCCCGGGAAAATTCTTCTTTGCGGAAAAAAACAAAGGGCAAGAAACCATGAGGCTAAACTTCTCAATGGTCAATGAAAAAACTATTGATAAAGCTATCAAAAGACTTTCTCAAATTTTGCCTTGAAAAAACTCTCCCCTGTTGATAAAATGACCTCAGTTGGGCGGTTAGCTCAGTCGGTTTACCCGTCTAAATTTCAGGCTATATCGCCTAGAAATTTAGACGGGTAAAGAGTGCTTATATTCTGTGTTTTATTATATTTACATCCTAAGAAGCAAAAAAGATAAAAATATCTATACAGGGTATACTCAAAATTTAAAACAAAGGGTTAAAGAACACAATAAAGGTAAAGTAATAGCAACCAAAAACAGAAGACCATTCGAATTGATTTATTACGAAGCCTATTTAAATCAACAAGATGCAACAAATAGAGAAAAGTATTTTAAAACAGGCTGGGGAAGAAATCATTTGAAAAAAGCTTTAAAAAATTATTGGACGAGTAGCTCAGTTGGTTAGAGCATTCGCTTGACATGCGAAAGGTCATAGGTTCGAGTCCTATCTCGTCCACAAAAAATATGCTATAATAATAAAGCTAAATTTTATCCGTCTGTATATGGCCTCACCAACCATAAAGGATAAAGGCAAACCAGCCAAAAGGGGATAAAAAAGGCTAAGTACGAAAAGGCTTAGCAAATTAGAGTGGAACCACGGCAAATCAACCGTCTCTAGATAAAAGAGACGGTTTTTTGGATTATATCATCTCATCTCGACCGAGCTTTAGCTTTTTTCTGTCATCTCGACCGAGTGAAACGAGCGGAGAGATCTCTCGACTTCGCTCGAGATGACACTATCCTGTGTCATTCCAGCCACGTGAGCATTGAAAGAGGACGTGGAGGGATCTCAAAAAACCATGAAACCATCACAATCTGCAACTGACAATTCACAACTCAAGGCCATGCGACATTCCTGCGAGCATGTTCTAACCCAGGCAATGTTAAAACTCTATCCGGGAATTAAAATGGCAATGGGTCCGGCAACAGAAGACGGCTTTTACTTTGATTTCGACCCGAAAAAACACAAAATCTCTGAAGGCAATTTTCCCAAAATCGAGGCCGAAATGAAAAAGATTGTCAAAAAAAACTTGCCGTTAGTCCGTAAAGAAATCCCTATAAAAGAAGCCAGAAGGCTCTTTAAAGGGAACGAATATAAGCAAGAGTGGCTTAATGAAATAGAAGAAAAATCCTCCTTCGCCAAGGCTACGGAGGATAAGAGAAAAGCAGTCATCTATTGGACAGGTCCTTCGACAGACTCAGAATTTGTTGATCTTTGTTCCGGGCCTCATGTTGAGTCCACCGGACAGGTCGGTCCCTTCAAGCTCCTATCAGTTGCCGGCGCTTATTGGCGGGGTGATGAGAAAAACAAAATGCTAACCAGAATCTACGGCACTTGTTTTCCTACCCAAAAAGAACTCGATCATTACCTTTGGCAGCAAGAAGAAGCCAAAAAAAGAGACCATCGCATCTTAGGGCAAAAACTGGATTTGTTTTCCTTTCATCCAGAAGCACCAGGTGATGTTTTCTGGCATCCCAAAGGTCTCTCTCTGATGCTTTCTCTTTACGAATACTGGCGGGAGATCCACCATCAGAAGGGCTATGTCGAAGTGAGAACTCCAGAACTTTTAACCCGAGAAACCTGGGATAGAAGCGGGCATACAAAATTTTATCTGGATAAGATCTACAAAGTACAAACTCCAGATAGCAAACAATGGAACTATGCTGTTAAGCCAATGAATTGCAATGGAGGAATCTTAATCTACAAAACCAAACCACGCTCCTATAAAGAATTTCCTTTAAGAATGGGAGAAATTGGCGTTGTCCATCGCTATGAAACCTCAGGCGAGCTGCATGGAATAATAAGGCCAAGAGAGTTCACTCAAGACGATGCCCATGTCTTTTGCACCCCCAAACAAGTAAAAGAAGAAATTAAAGGAGTGATGGATTTGTGTTTTGAGTTCTATAAAGCTTTTGGTTTAAAGCTTGATCATTTAGAATTATCCACTCGGCCGGAAAAATCAATTGGCTCAGATAAAATTTGGCAGGAATCAGAAAAAATAATGAAACAGGTTTTAAAAGAAACAAAAGTTGCTCACCAAATCAATGAAGGAGACGGTGCTTTTTATGGGCCAAAACTTGATTTCCATTTAAAAGACAGCATGGGAAGAACATGGCAATGTGCTACTATCCAACTGGATTTTGCCCAACCGGAAAATTTTGACCTCCAGTATATTACCGCTAAAGGAGAAAAAGAAAGACCTGTAATGATTCATCGCGTCGTCTATGGCTCTGTAGAAAGATTTTTAGGTATTTTAATCGAACATTATGCTGGCACTTTTCCTGTCTGGTTAGCACCGGTGCAAGCGGTCATTATTCCTATTTCCGATAAGCACAAGAAATATGCGTCAAGCGTCAAGCGTCAAGCGTCAAGCAAAAATATAAGAGTTGAGGTTGATAGCAGAAATGAAACCATGCAAAAAAGAATCAAGGAAGCCGAGGAACAAAAAATCCCTTATATGTTAATCGTCGGAGATAGGGAAGTTGCCAATTTACAAAGGACTGTCCTTGAAAAAAAGCAAGGACAGTCCTTGAACAGTTCGAAAGAAATGAAAGTTTCTGTTCGGCAAAGAGGGGAAAAGGATTTAGGCTCGATGTCCGTAACCGAATTTGCCAAATTAGCCAAATCAGCAATTGAAGAAAAAAAGCAAATTTGATAAGATAGTCTTAGAGTAAATTTCAAATAACAAACCATAAATTTCAAACAAATTCAAAGCACCAATATTTAAATTTTAAACAGTTTGGAATTTGGGATTTAGATATTGTTTGGAATTTGGTGCTTGGGATTTGGAATTTTGTTAAGATAAAACGTTTCTATCGAATAAACCAGTACATTCAAGCAGATAAAGTTAGAGTTGTTGATGAAAAAGGAAAACAACTAGGCATCATGCCGCTAGGGGAGGCTTCTTTTAAGGCAAAACAAAGTGGTTTGGATTTAGTAGAAGTTGCCCCAGAAGCAAAACCACCGGTTTGTAAAATAATCAATTTCAGAAAATTCAAATACCAAGAGAGCAAAAAACAACGAGCCGGTCAAAAGAAAGCTAAACAATCTCAATTAAAACAAATAAGATTCACTCCTTTTATCGGAAAAGGAGATTATGAAACTCGAGTCAAAAAAGCTAAAGAATTTCTAAAAGAAGGAAGTAAAGTAAAACTAACAGTTAAATTTGTCGGCAGGCAAATTACCAGAAAGCGCTTTGGCTACGATCTTTTAGAAAAAACTAAAAAAAGCCTAAAAAACCTTTCCAAAGTAGAAGTTGAACCAAAATGGCAAGGACGACTTTTATCAATGGTCTTAAAGCCAGCTAAACAAGCGTCAAGCGTCAAGCGTCAAGCGTCAAAAGACAAAACAATATGACAACGACACATGACACATGACAGATCAAAATAGCGAAACAAAAAACAAGAAAATCAGTAACAAAAAGATTTAAGCTTACCAAAACTGGTAAAGTTTTGCGTCGTGGTTCTCATTTGCGCCACCTAAAAGCAAAAAAAAGCAAAAAAAGACAAAGAAGACAAAAACTTTTAAAACAAGTTCCTAAAGGCTTTGCTAGGAAAATAAAGAAATTGCTGAAGTAGAATCTGTCATTCCTGACTTTAATTAGGAATCTATAAAAACAAAGTGAAATAACATTGTCATTCTGAACTTGTTTCAGAATCTATATAAATAAATAACTTACTGCTTATAGATTCCGCATCAAGTGCGGAATGACATAATAAAGTGCGCGTCAAAACAGGTACCATCAGAAGAAAAAGACACAAAAAAGTCCTTAAAAAAACCAAGGGCTATCGAATGACCAAAAGCCGGCTTTACAAAGTAGCCCATGAAGCTGCTTTGCATGCCGGTCAATACGCTTATATGGGCAGGCGTTTGCGCAAACGTGATCTGCGCCGCCTTTGGATTATACGCATCAACGCCGCCTTAAAAAAATATAACCTAAAGTACAATTTTTTTATCAATCTCCTTAAGAAAAAAAAGATCGAACTCAATCGAAAAATTTTGGCTCATTTGGCTTTAAAAGAACCGGAGGTCTTTAAAAAAATCGTAGGGGCGACTCGTGAGTCGCCCGCATCAAAATCATAACGGGCGGACACATAGGTCCGCCCCTACAACAGGAATTCAATCCGTAGGGGCGACCCCTGTGTCGACCCGAAATGCACCAACAAACCCACAACCTCAAAAACGAAGCCTTAGCTCTTATTGGCCAAGCTAAAAATAAAAAAGAACTAGAACAACTAAAAATTGCTTTCTTAGGGCGAAAGGGAAAGGTAAACCAATTTCTTGAAAAAATCAAAAAATTGGACAAAGAAAAAAAAATCTCTCTTTTCAAATCCCTAAACGAAACCAAAAAAGTTATCCAACAAGAAATCGACAGCAAGCTACCAGCTACCAGCTACCAGCTACCAGTCGATAAATGGTTTGATCCTACTTTACCGGGAATAAAACCATCCCAAGGTCATTTACATCCCGTCAGTCAAGCAATCGAAGCAATTGCCAACGTCTTTGAAAAGATTGGTTTTATTAGAGTAAAATACCCGGAAGTCGAGTGGGATTGGTATGCTTTTGAAAGTCTAAATATGCCCAAAGCCCACCCGGCCAGAGATGAATGGGAAACTTTTTTTATCCAAGCTCCACCCCACAAAAACTATGGTAAAATTGTCCTTACCCCTCACACCTCTTCCGGTCAAGTTAGAGAAATGCAAAGAGTCGGTAAACCGCCCATCAGAATGATCAATATTGCTAAATGTTATCGCCGTCAGGCTGATGTTACCCATACAGCAATGTTCCATCAGTTTGAAGGTCTGGTTATTGACAAAAATATCTCTATCGCTCATCTTAAAGGGGTAACTGACTATTTTGCTCGTAATTTTTATGGTCCTAGTCGAAAAATACGTCTTCGTCCTTTTCATTTTCAGTTTACTGAACCTTCCTTTGAGGTCGATATCAACTGTCCACTTTGTCTAGGAAAAGGTTGCAAAGTCTGCAAGTCCGGCTGGCATGAACTTGGGGGCGCCGGTATGGTTCACCCTAATGTCCTTAAAGCCGGCGGCATTGATCCAAAAAAATATTCCGGCTTTGCCTTCGGCTGGGGAGTAGAAAGAACTTACATGATGAAAGCCGGGGTAAAAATTGACGACGGCAGACTGATGTATAGTAATGATTTGAAATTCTTGGAACAATTTTAAAACAATATCAAATATTAAAAATGAAATATCAAATATGCAAAGTAAATATTAAAAAGAAAAATATTTAAATATGGGTATATTTGAGACTGTTGAATAGCGCCCCAAAATGTCATTCTGAACTTGATTCAGAATCTATACAAATAAACAAGCTTTATTTTTATAGATTCCCGATCTTGAAGCGCTTTCGCTTTCAAGTCGAGAATGACAAAAGAAAATAAAAAAGAAAATGTTTTGAAAACCGGTCATTTTGTTTTTAAAGGGCTATATTTGCTATTTAATATTTGATATGAACATCAAAATCCCTCACTCTTGGCTTAAAGAATACCTAAAAACAAAGGCAAATCCGCAAAAAATTGCTGATTGCCTTTCCCTTTGCTCTGCTTCTGTAGAAAAAATAGAAAAAATCGGCAATGATTGGGTTTATGACATTGAAGTCACTACTAACCGGGTAGATATGATGAGCGTTGCTGGTATTGCTCGGGAAGCAGCTACTGTCCTGCCTCAATTTGGCATTAAAGCCCGCCTTAAAAAAGACCCCTATAATCCAGTATCCAGTATCCAGTATCCAGTATCCAGTAAAATTAGAGAATTAAAAATTGTTATCAAAAACAAAAGCTTATGCCCGCGATTTACCGCCGTAGTCTTAGAGAATATCAAAATCGAGCCTTCACATAAGACTATTCGTTCCCGATTAAAAAAGGCTGGCATAAGATCTTTGAATAACATCATTGATCTTTCAAACTATTTAATGCGCGCCTTTGGTCAACCAGTTCACACTTTTGATTATAATAAAATTCTAGAACACAAAATGATCCTGCGGGAGAGTAAAAAAGGAGAGAAAATTACTACTCTTGATGGAAAAACTTTCAAACTTCACGGAAAAGATATTGTTATTGAAGATGGGAAGGGGAGACTAATTGATCTCTGCGGTATTATGGGGGCTGCCAATTCTGCTATCGATTCCAAAACAGAAAAAGTTTTATTATTTGTCCAAAACTACAAACCAAGTTGTATCCGCTATACTTCTATGACTCTAGCGCAACGAACCGAAGCCGCCCAACTCTTTGAAAAAGGAATAGACCAAGAGCTAGTCCTGCCTACAATTTTAGAAGGTATTAATTTGGCAAAAAAAATGTTAGGAGCCAAGGTCGCCAGTAAAATTATTGATATTTATCCAAAAGCCTACAAGCCAAAAACTCTCAACATCTCACTTCAATTAATTGAACAAAGACTAGGAATTAAACTTCATCCAAATAAAGTGAAAAAAATCCTCACCTCTCTAGGTTTTCAATTAAAAACCAAAAAGCCACGAGCCACCAGCCACGAGCTAGTTATTGCTGTTCCCTCCTGGCGCGCCCATGATATTACTATTCCCGAAGATATCATCGAAGAAGTTGCCCGCCTCTATGGTTATCACAACCTACCAAGCAAACTACCAACTGGCCAACTACCCACAAAGCCTCCTTTTGCCAAAAATTTCTATTGGGAAGAAAAAATAAAAAACCTTCTTAAAAATTGGGGGTTGACCGAAACCTATACTTACTCTTTCGTCAGTAAAGAACTACTTCAAAAATTCAACCAAGATCCGAAAAAGCATCTTAAGCTAAAAAACCCGCTTACTTCCGATTGGGAATATATGCGAACCTCAATTATTCCTAGTCTTCTTGAAGTTATTACCCAAAACAAAAACACAAAAGAGAATATTAAAATTTTTGAACTAGCCAATGTCTATAAACTAAGAAAAAATAAGCTCCCCGAAGAAAGAGCTTATCTTGTTATCGCCTTTTATTTCCCTTCCTACCACCCTGGAAACTTCTCCCGTCATCATGAGCGGAGCGAAGGATCCCCTGAAGAACATTTCTTTCAATTAAAGGGGTTAATCGAGGTTCTTCTGGGAGAGCTATCAATTGTTCCTAAATTCAAAACTAAAGACATCTCCGAGGTGTTGGCAAGCCTGCCTGCCGGCAAGGCAGGTTCCGTCTCGGAGAGGGAAGAAAAAAGAAACTGGTTAGTAAACCAAAAATCTTTGGATATTTTTTCTAGTAATGAAAGGTTGGGGATGCTGGGACAGCTAAAACCAGCGTTAGTGGCCAAATTTGACATTAAAAAACAACTTTTCATTGCCGAACTTGATTTTGCGAAAATAGCCAAACTTGCTTCAGATAAAAAAACCTACACTCCAATTCCTAAATATCCGCCAATTATCGAAGACCTTACTTTTGAATTTACCGAACCTATTTTATACACTAAAGTAGTTAGTTTAATTAAAAAAACCAGCTCTTTAATCAAGCAAGTCGAGCTTGTTGGCCAATACAAAAATAAAAAAACCTTCCGCCTCTATTACCAACACGCAGACAAATCATTAACAGACAAAGAGGTAGGAAAGGTGAGAAAGGTAATCGTCCAAAATCTTCAAAAAGAAGGATTAAAATTGATTGGGCAAGTTCTATAGTATAGAAAAATCTAAAAACACATGACAATCTCTAGTAAAAATTCAGAAGAAATAATTTTTAAAATATTTGGTATCTCTTCTTCGTTTGCTTTTATCCTCTTCTCCACCCGGGGTGCCTTGCCCTGTGTCGCATGGCACAGAGTAAATATGACTACGCCTAATGTTCTTGTCAAATTATCCTTCTCAACAATATAGCAATATAGCAATAAAACAATTCTCTCTATTCATAAGAGGTTTTTATTCAAAAGATGAAGAAAATTACGGCGACAAAGTAGGTGAAGGGGTGGGCGATGGGCTGGGGGACGGGCTAAGCTCAGGACTTGGAGAAGGTGAAAGACTGGGACTCGGCTCTTCAGACCAATCCCAATCTTTATTAACTCCGATTTTTATCTCTCTTTCTCCATTATTTCCTTCCTCATCATAAGCTTTTGTCCTTAAAGTATGACTTCCATCGGATAAAACAATCTTTACCCTAAAAGGCTTAGAATTAAATGTCTCTTTTAACTCTCCGTCAACAAAAAGCTCTACTTTTTTTATGTCCTTGTTAGCAACTGCTCTTATATCTACTTCTACTTCATTATTATCAATCCTTTCCTTGTCTTTTGGTTTTTCAAAATCAACAATCACCTCCGTGCTCTCTCCGCAATACTCAGTGGGAATACGATAACGTTCATCTCCTTGGCCGGCAATCCAAGCATCAATCCCCTCCTGCCAGCGATTGCGCCCATCGCTAGAAACTGGATCAGATTCTTTCAAAACAATCATTTCTCTTTCCTCAAAATCTCCTTTGGCCACCATTGTATCGGTCGCCAGTTTGTTTTTATCCGAATGACAAACCTTTATTTTCTTGTGAATAGAATCTTCCCCCGTAGGTTCTGTTCCTTCAATAATGATTTCTTTCTTGAAAGGAAAATCATCATGGGCCGGATAGCCGGAAATTTTATCAACCTCTAAATCAACAACTCCTTCTGGGCGAACAAATTCTGTCGAAGGGTAGCGGGTCAACAAATACAAAACAATTTCTCTCCAAATAGGAGAGGCTCCGGAAACACCGGAAGCAACTTTTTTCATTGGGCTATTATCATTGTTGCCTACCCAAACACCGACTAAAAACTTAGACGTCCAGCCAACTGTCCAATTGTCTCTTTTATCATCAGTTGTCCCTGTTTTAACAGCGACGCTCTGCCCGGAAATATTAAGCAAGCTATTAGCTCCAAAAGTGAGCAGGCGAGCCTGATTATCTGATAAAATGTGATTAACAAGATAGGCAACTTTCTCCGACAAAACCCGTCCGCCCTTTTTTGGCTCTGTCTTGTCCAAAACTTTCTCATTTTTGTCTTTGACTTCCAAAACCGCTGTCGGTTCAACTTTAAATCCACTGTTGGCAAAAGCCGAATAAGCACCGCTCAAATCCAAAAGCCTGACCTCTCCACCTCCCAGGGTAACTGACAACCCTAAACGGGCAATGTTCTCTTTGGTTGGCTCCAAAGTACTCAAGCCCATTGCCTCCGCTGTTGTCAACATTTGATCAACTCCTATCATTGCTAGCAGTTTAACCGAAGGAATATTTAAAGAACTGCCTAAAGAGCTCCGCAAGGAAACCGGGCCGCGAAATTTACCATCATAATTAACAGGCACATAAGCTTTACCTGCTCCGCCGGGAAACTCAGTCTTAACATCAATAAGCATACTTGCCGGCGTGTAGCCCTTAGTCAAAGCAGTCGCATAAGTAACTGGCTTTATTGCCGAGCCTGGCTGGCGCAAAGACAAGGCAACATTTACTTTGCCATCATAATCCGGATCATCATAGTCTTTCGAGCCAACCATTGCCAAAATCTCTCCAGTTTGTGGATCCAAAACAACCACTGAGCCATTGGTAATATGTAAAGATTCTACTTTTTTTATCTCTTTTTCAACAACCTCCTGGGCTTTTTTCTGAATGCCCAAATCCAGTGTAGTCGTTACCCTTAAACCTCCTTGCTCAACAACTTTTTCACCAAAACGCTCCTCTAATAAACTTTTAACAAACATAACAAAATGTGGCGCTTCAAACTGGCCAACTCTGTCTTTAAACTCAATCTCTTCCAACTCCTTCAAAGCCCTTCTTTCTTCATCAATAGTAATATAGCCGTCCTCGCTCATTCGACGGAGAACATCCTCGGTCCTGCTCATATAAGCCTTGGGATTAACACTAAAAGGAGAATAGTAAGAAGGCCGTTGAGGCAAACCGGCCAAGATAGCTGATTCAATTAAATTAAGCTCGCTTGCCCTTTTACCAAAATAAGTCTCTGCCGCCGCCTCCACTCCCCAAGCCGTTCCTCCATAAGGAGCTTCATTCAAATACATCTGAAGGATTTCATCTTTGGAGTATTTTTTTTCAATTTGAACCGATAAAATAAATTCTTTGGCTTTCCTGGTGATCGTCCGCTGTGGAGTCAAAAGAACATTTTTAACCAACTGCTGAGTTAAAGTTGAACCACCGGCCAGCTTTCTTCTAACCAAAATACTGTAGGCTGCTCTTAACCAACCTAAAGGATCAAAGCCTTTATGCTTATAGAAATTCTTGTCTTCAATAGCAATCGTAGCATTGCGCAGGTGTTTGGGAACTTGATCTATCTTTATAGGAATACGGCGTTCCTGAGAATAAACATCATACAAAAGCTCGCCATTGCGGTCAAAAATCTTAGTAGTAAAACCCTCACGACGGACTACTTTATCTGGATGAGGCAAATCTCTCGCACACCAGGCAAAAACAATAGCAGAAAAAAGAAGCAAGCCAAGAACCGAAAAAAAAGAAAAAACAGCCAGATATTTAAGAAGCTTCACTCGCGAAATTTTTAACAAGCCTGTTTTTTTAAGTCGTCTTCTCATTTTTATCTTTCGTTTTTGCCAAAACCTTAGCCAAGCCATATTAAAAAAAGTCTACCAGAATATGCTTCCATTGGCAAGATTTTGTATAATTAATATTGTGAAACTTGTCATTCAAAGAGCCACTAGGGGTGAAGTCAGTGTCAATAAAAAAACTGTTGGTCAAATAGAAAAAGGTTATGTCGTCCTGGTTGGTTTTAGAGTAGGGGAGACTGCCAAAAATGTTAAAAAAATGGCAGAAAAGCTCCTCAATCTTCGCATTATGGCCGACGAGCAAGGCAAAATGAATCTTTCTATCAAAGACGCTAAAGGAGAACTGCTTCTTGTTCCTCAATTCACTCTGTATGCCGACACTTCCAGCCGAAGGCCAGGCTTTACCCCGGCGGCCAAACGGGAAATAGCTAGTCAATTTTTTGAGCAATTTGTCAAGGAAGTTAGAAAAAGCGGGCTGAAAACAGAAACCGGCCAATTTGGCGCTTATATGCGGGTAGAAATCTTAAACGATGGGCCGGTAACAATAATCTTGGAGAATTAAAGAAAGTCTGTTAAAATAAAATACGCTCCCCTCTGTCATCCTGAGCGAAGCGAAGGATCTAGCGATCCCGCAAAATGCGGGAGAGCGTAAAATTCATGCGGCCTTCGGCCTAGATTCTTCAGTCATTTCGACCAGTAAACTAGTCTCTATTCCTTCAGAATGACAAAAAGGAGTGCTATGAAACCCAACATCAATCCCACCAAAATCGAACATCTGCTCACCCGCCGGGTAGAGAAGATATACCCTTCAAAAGAGGCTTTAAAAAAAGTCCTTTTATCCGGTAAAAAATTGAGGCTTTACCAGGGCTTTGATCCTTCAACACCAAACCTCCACATTGGTCATTTAGTTGGACTCCTCAAATTAAAAGAGTTCCAGCAAATGGGACATGAAGTTATCTTTTTGATTGGTGACTTTACCGGCATTATCGGTGATCCAACCGGAAAGATTGAAGGTGCCAGACCACAATTGACCCGTGAACAAGTTCTAGAAAATGCTAAAACCTATAAAAAACAGGCTGGAATGATTCTCAACTTTTCTGGCAAAAACCCAGTGAAACTCAAATATAATAGTCAATGGCTAACCAAACTAAGCCTTCTGGAAGCTGCCAGGTTAACTCGTCTTTTAACATATGCTCAAGTAATAAAAAGAGATATGTTCCAACAAAGACTAAAAGAGGACAAGGATATTTTCTTAACCGAATTTTTTTATCCATTTTTTCAAGCCTATGACAGCGTTTACATGGATGTTGATTTAGAAATTGGCGGCTCAGATCAAATGTTTAATATGATGGTCGGCCGGGATCTAATGCACAAAATCAAGAAAAAAGAAAAGTTTGTCCTGACAACCAAGCTTTTGGTTGATTCCACCGGTAAAAAAATCGGTAAAACCGAAGGTAATGTAGTAAACATCGCCAACCTACCTTATGATTTCTTCGGCCAAATCATGAGCTTATCTGACGAGGCCATTCTTCCTTGCTTTGAACTAATTACCGAAATTCCATTATCAGGGACACTCCCTGCCGGTCCCGCCGAAGGCAGGATGCCGCCACAAGCGGCAAGGCAAGGGTGTGTCCCTAGCAAAACTTTCACCTTCCCTTCCATCAAAAAAGCCCTTGCCACTGGCCAAAACCCAATGGAATATAAAAAACTCCTTGCTTTTGAATTAACAAAAATGTTAAATGGTAACCAGGCCGCCCAAAAAGCACAAAAAGAGTTTGAGAAAGTTCACCAGAGTAGGGGATTGCCGTCAAAAATACCAACCTTTCCTTTAAAAAACTTGACAAAAAACCCCATCAATGTGCTAGACTTACTATTGGAAACAAAACTTGCTTCCAGCAAATCAGAAGCCAAAAGACTCATCATTCAAGGAGCAGTGGAAATAAATGGCAAAAGAGTTTTAGAGTTAAAGAGTTTTAGAGTTTTAGGAAAAGAGATTATAAAAGTTGGTAAAAGGAAGTTTTTAAAAATAGTCTAGCTAGCCCTCTTTGTCATTCCTGGTTACTACCAGGAGTCTATAAAGATAAAAATTACTGCTATAGATTCCCGCTTTCGCAAGAATGACAAGGAAAGGAGACAACATGTCTGAAGAAGAAAAAAAAGCTCCACAATTCGGGGCATATGAGGAAGATTTTGTAGCTCTCAGGAGATTAACCATGGCTGAAAAAGAAGCTGAAAGACAAAAAGAAAGAGAGAAAATACTACAAACACCACTTTCAGAAATAGTAAAGGAAAAGCGCTTAATATTGTTAATGGAAGAAAAAGTAGCTATAGAAACAGAATTAGGCGCTTCTGGACTATCAGAACAGGCAAGAGAAAGATTGGAAGAACAAAGATCGGAAGCCAATAGAAAGCTTGGGATTTTTGATAAAGCCTACTTAGAAAGAATTGCTCAGGGAGCCTCATTAAAATACTTAAGGGAAAATGGATATTCTATTGAATCAGAAGAATTAGAAAAAGCTAAAAATGAAGCTGAAAAAGAACTAAACAGGATTTCTGGAAAAAGATTAAATCCCACAGCTATGCAAAGACACAAATCCTTGGCACTAAGAGTTTACCATATTAAAAATGCGTTAGATCATGAGGCTCAAACTCAAACGCAAAAAGCTGATTAAAATAGCCTGGATTATTGTCGTTATTATTGTTGCCGGCTCGCTTTTGGCAACCTCATTTCTGCCGGTCCTAAGCTTCTTTACAAAATAAACTATTCTTCTTTAAAAAACTTAGCTATACTTATAGTAGACCTAAATCCCAAACTCCAATGACCAATAACCAATCAAGTTTCAATTCTCAAAATCCTAAACAGAAATATGATCTTGCAGAAAGAACAGCTAGGTTTGGGGAAGCAATTTTGGATTTTGTTAAAAAACTTCCTCAAAACCTGATAACCAGAACTTTAATAAATCAACTAATAAAATCAGGTACAAGCATTGGAGCAAATTATTGTGAGGCAGACGAAGCCAGTTCTAAAAGAGATTTCCAAAATAAAATTTTTATTGCTAAGAAGGAAAGTAAGGAAACAAAATATTGGCTACGGCAAATTGCCCATGCTCTTCCAAGATTTAAAAATCAAGCCAGAAAATTGTGGCAGGAAGCCCAGGAATTAAACCTCATTCTGGCTGCTATAATCCGAAGTTCTAAGAAAAGTAAGAAATAATTAAAATTAGGATTTAGGATTTGCTTGGACATTGGGTTTTGGTCATTGAGATTTAAAAATTAAAATTATCCAAATGAAACCTTTAAGTCTATCTACTCCCGTCAAAAACCTTTTCATGGTTGGCAAAACCTACGCTAAGCGCCTTGAAAAACTAGGTATAAATACTGCCGAAGACTTCCTTCACCATTATCCTTCTCGCTACCAAGACTACAGAATTATCTCTAAAATCAACCAGCTGCAAAGAGGGGAAACCGTCACCGTTCAAAGCCAAATCATCTCTTTTGAAAACATTTACACTAAATACGCTAAAAAGTTGCAGAAAATGCTTATAGCTGATGAAAGCGGACAACTACAAGTAATTTTTTTCAACCAGCCTTTTTTGAAAAATGTTTTAAAGCCCGGCTTGCCAATCAGTCTTTCCGGCAAAGTTGATTTTTTCAACCGCCGGATATCCCTGATTTCTCCAGAATATGAACTAATAAAACAACCAGCAGCCAGTTACCAGCAACCGGCAACCGGCAACTGGAAACTGGCAACTGGAAACTGGCAACTGGTAACCATTCATACCGGCCGCTTAGTACCAGTTTATCCAGAAACCTATTGCGTTTCTTCTAAATGGCTCCGTTCCCGCATCGCTCCCTTGCTTACCAAGCTCCTGCCAAAATTATCCGACTGGCTACCAGAAAAAATAAGAAAATATAACAAGCTTATAATTTTATCCCAAGCTCTCGCTCAAATCCACTTCCCAGAAAACAAAAAACAAATAAAAGAAGCTAAAAATAGACTTGCTTTTGATGAGCTCTTTTTAATACAAACACAAGCCTTGCTTCGCAAACATGCCTGGCAAAAAAACAAAACCAGCTACCCCTTGAAAGTCGATCAAAAAAAGGCAAAAGAGTTTATTTCGGGCCTCCCCTTTGATCTGACAAAAGATCAACAGGAAACCACCAGAGAAATCCTCAAAGATCTAAACCAAGCTCACCCAATGAACCGCTTGCTCCAAGGTGATGTGGGTTGCGGCAAAACAGTGGTTGCTGCTATCGCCGCTTATACAGCTTTTCTCAACGGAACACAAACTGCTCTCATGGCCCCAACAGAAATTCTAGCCTTTCAGCACTATAAAACCCTGAAAAGTTTATTCAAACCATTTGGGGTCAAAGTAGGTCTGGCTACAGGAAGTAAGAAATTAGCACGTGGCGTGTGGCAGGTAGCAGATGAGAAAAAGGTCGCCAAAAGCCACCTGCCACCTGACGCCTGCGATATTCTCATTGGCACCCACGCCCTTCTTTACGACAAAGTCAACTTCCAAAATTTAGGCCTTGTTATTATTGACGAACAGCACCGTTTCGGAGTAGAGCAGAGAGCCAAACTAATAAAAAAAGGCCAATCACCGCATATCTTAGTAATGACGGCTACTCCCATTCCCCGAACTGTAGCCCTTAGCCTTTATGGCGATCTTGACCTTTCTACCATCAAAGAAATGCCCAAAGGAAGAAAAAAAATCAAAACCTGGGTTGTCCCACCAGAGAAAAGACAAGCCGCCTATCAATGGATAAAAAAACAAGTCAAACAAGAAAAAATCCAAGCCTTTATTATTTGCCCTCTTATTGAACTCAGCCAAACAGAAACATTAAAAAATATCAAGGCGGTAAAAGAAGAATTCAACAAGCTCTCCAAAAAAATCTTCCCAGATTTAAAATTGGGACTCTTGCACGGCCGGCTAAAAGCTCAACAAAAAGAAAAAATTATCACCGCTTTCAGAAAGAAAAAAACTGACATTTTAGTAGCAACTCCTGTAGTTGAAGTAGGAATAGACATTCCTGATGCCGGCATCATTCTCATAGAGGCAGCCGACCGCTTTGGCTTGGCTACTTTACATCAGCTCCGCGGCCGGGTAGGCAGAAGCAACAAACAGGCATATTGCCTTTTGTTTGCCAGCGAAAAGAAAAAAGCTTACAGCCGACTAAAACTTATGGAAAGCTACAACAATGGTTTAGAGCTGGCGGAAAAAGACCTTAAGCTGCGCGGTCCAGGAGAGCTTTACGGCATTGCCCAACACGGGTTTTCTAAACTAAAAATTGCCAGCTTTAATGATTTGCAGTTAGTGGAAAAAGTCCATCGCGCTGCCAACTCCTTACTTAAAACCACCAACTACAAGTTAAACTCATTTCCTCTCTTGAAAGAAAAACTAAAAGATTATACAATAAGGAAAGTTGAACCGAATTAAGAACCAGAGTTTCAGAGTGATAGAGTTTTAGAGTTTTAGCTAATTCATCCTTTCAAACATCCTTTTCCCTAAAACTCTAACTATCTAACTATCTAAAACTCTAACCTGTGGGTGCTTTACCAAAAAGACGAATCTCTACCAGAAGAAAAGGAAAAAGAAGAGCCGATTTTACAAAAACTATAAAATTGCCTAATTTAACTAACTGCCCGTTCTGCGGTCAAAAAAAACTACCCCATCTTGTTTGTCCAAATTGCGGTAAGTATAAAAAATGAAAACTTCTCAAGATCCAAGGCATAAAAAAAGACAGGCGTTGGTTAAAAATCTTTTTTCTTATTCCTTCCACCCAAAAGAAAAAGCTTCTCCTCTCATTAATAAAATATTAAAAAACCTTAAAAAAACAGACGCCCTTATTTCCCAAGCGGCCCCTCAATTTCCAATTAAAAAACTAAATAAAATTGACCTTGCAATCCTGCGTCTGGCTGTGTTTGAATTAAGTATCGAAAAAAAAGAACCCCCAAAAGTAATTATTGATGAGGCAATAGAACTAGGCAAAGAATATGGCAGCGAAAGCTCGCCGAGGTTTGTCAATGGAGTTCTGGGAACAATTATAAAAATGAAAAAGAAAAAATAAATGGAAAGCTCTTTAGAGAAAAAAGTCATCGAAATCATTTGCTCGTTTTTAGGGATTGAAAAAAAGGAAATTAGCAAAGATTCCCATTTTTTTGAGGACTTAAATATTGATAGTAAAATTGCCCTAACTGATCTTTGTTTAAAAATTAGCGAAGAGTTAAAAGTCAAAATCCCGCCAGAGAACATTAAAAATCTAAAAAAAGTCTCTGATTTAATCAATCTTGTCGAAGAAAACAGTAATGAATTCCTTTAAAAAACTAGCCAAAAAATTAAAACTAGAGTTTAAAAGCACCCATTTATTGGAAAAAGCTTTAACTCACCGTTCCTTTCTAAATGAGAACAAAAAAATAAAAGAATCAAATGAACGGTTGGAATTTTTAGGCGATGCTGTACTGGAATTGGTTGTTTCTTCATTTTTATTCAATAAATATCCTCAAAAAAGCGAAGGCTACTTAACTTCTCTTCGTTCCAAAATTGTCCAGACCAAAACGCTAGCCGCTGTTAGCAAAAAACTGAAAGTTCATCAATATCTCCTTCTTTCTAAAGGAGAAAAAGAAAGCGGTGGACAGACAAATAAATCTATTCTTGCCGATACTTTTGAAGCCCTTATTGGAGCAATTTTTATTGACCAAGGGTTAAAAAAATCCAGCCAATTTATTAAAAATAACCTACTAAGGGACTTAAAAGAAATCCTTTCCAGTAAAGAAATTTTAGATTACAAAAGTCAATATCAAGAAATCGTCCAAAGCAGGGGACTGCCTACACCTGTTTATAAAATCTTAAGCGAGTCCGGCCCAGACCACAACAAAACTTTCAAATCAGTAGTTCTCGTTGAAGGAGAAATAATGGCCCAAGGAATAGGCAAGTCCAAACAAACAGCTCAACAGAATGCCGCCAAAGCAGCTCTTGAGAAAACAAGAAAAAAAAGGTAAAATAAAAAAATGCTTAAAATAAAACTATCCAGATTTGGCAAGAAAAACCAACCTTCTTTTCGGGTTATTATAGCCGAGGCAAAAAGTAAAATTAACGGTCGCTATCTTGACTGTCTTGGATTTTATAATCCCTTGGCCAAAACCCACCAATTTAAAATTGACAAAGAAAAGTATCAAGATTGGATTACCAAGGGAGCCAAACCCACCAAAAGTGTACAGAGCTTGGTTAAAAAAGTAGTCTAAAAAAATTCCTCTGTCATTCCTGGCTTGACCAGGAATCTATAAAAATAACGTGGTCATTCTGAATTTATTTCAGGATCTCACATAATTACTGCTATAGATTCCTGCTTTCGCAGGAATGACAAAGGTAGTGAAAAAACTTCTTTCATTCATTATTAAAAATATCATTGAGCACTCTAAAGAGGTACAAATAGAGGAAAAAAAGGAAAACGGCTTAATAGCCCTTGAGCTCTCTGTCCACTCCTCGGACATGGGAAAAGTCATTGGAAGAGGAGGAAAAATAATCAGCGCAATAAGAAATCTCCTGAAAATAAAAGCAATTAGAGAAAATAAAAGATTCTCCTTGGATCTCAAAGAGGATTAAAAAAAAGATCTTCCTTTCCTTTGGTAACACCAGAAGAAAGCTCCAAGGGATAAAATTCAAAAATAGAAAGTTCGTCAAGTGTCTTTTTTTCTTCTGCTGTTAATTGAGGAGCAGGGGAGTCAACAGCGGGAATTGCTTCAGGCAAGGCTTGATAAAAAACTTTCACCTCTAAAGAGGCCCTTAAAACCATTGTCTCCTCGCTCTCACTAATGTCCTCGAAGGAAAGTCCTAAACTCTCACATTTAACCAATGGTGCTGTCTTTTCAAGGTCTTTGATAAACTTAGAAACTTGACTAAAATTGCCGCTAATGGAAAAAACTACCTCCAAATCCTTCATTTCGCTTTTAACAACCGTTCTCCGCCTAGAGACTTTTTCCTTTTCAACACTTCCCATCTCCCCGGGAGCAAGAGTAAACTCTCCCAAAATAACCTCATCTTCAACTGCCAACCTCTGCAAGGAATTCAAAAGTTCTAAAGCCGGTTTTTTCGAAGGAAAAACTTGCTCTACGCTTCTCACCCTCTCTTCAAGTTGATTTCTATCAATATTTTCTAAAAAAACCGCTTTTTTTGTCAAACGAGCCAACTCATCTTCCTTCTCCTCATTTTCTCCCCTTTGATTCAAAGTCTTAATAAAAGTCTGCCGAAAGATTGTTGCTGACAAAATCAAAACCGTTAAAAATGCCAAAATCGGAGCCCTTTTCTCATTTAATTTTCTTTTTATTGAACTCATCTTTCTTTATCCTTCTTCAGAAGGCCGCTTTAAATATAAACTTAGCTCAAAAGAAAAACCTCCCTCCTTTAGCAAAGAAACTTTTCCCACATAAGCAGAGTAAAGAGGAATTTCTTCCGTTAATTTTCCTTTTTTGACATTTTCAAACAATCTCTCAAGCGAAGCAAAATCAACTGCTCTTCCTTGGAACCTAATCTCTTCCGTTTGAGCAACATCAAAACCCCTGATAGAAATACCCTCAGGTAAAAGAGAAAAAAGTCCTTCTATTAATAATTGATGATTCCTAGCATTTTCAAAAACATTGATTAAGTTGTCGGCTTTATTCTTCAAATAAACTTGCTTTGTCTCTACATCAACCGCCTGTTCGATCTTATTTCTTTGGGAAGAGATCTTTTTATTTAAAGCGTCTCCCTCTTTCTTAGAAATAAAATAGAAGGCAAAAACACCTATCACCACCAATCCATAAATTAGCAACAACAAAAGAGAGCTAATTTGCACAATGAAAAGCCTCTTTGTTCTCCTTTTTATTTTCTCCCGCTGGGCTCTTAAAAAATTAACCCCTTTCATTTTTATGGCTCATACATTGCCAATCCAGTAGCGGTAGTAAAACGACTACTGCCCTGAATCAACTCTCTGGGAAAATCTTCTCCCTTTATAAAATTAGAAAAAGGGCTGCCAACAACAGTTTCCAAACCTACAACTTTAGTTAAATAAGAAGCAATCCCTGGCATTTGAGCGGTTCCGCCGGACAAAATTATTCTCTTAATTTCTTCTTTAGAATTATTTCTCTGGAAATAAAAACTAATCGTTTTTTGAATCTGGCTGATTATCTGATTAAAAGGAGAAACTAAAGCATCAGCCACTTTGCCCTCCAGCACGGAAATGTCCAAGCCATAGGCCTTTTTATACTCTTCTGCCTGAGCTTCATCTAAAGAAAGAGACTGAACCAAAGATCGTGTTAAAGTCTTGCCACCTAAGGAAAAATTATAAATAAACTTCAAGTCTTTCCCTTTAACAATTGCCAAATCTGTTGCCTCTTTGCCAATATTTACCAATAAGCTGGTATCTTGAAAATTGGCAATCGCCCGAACAACTGCCAGAATTTCTGTTTCCAAGACTTTTGGCATTAATCCCGCCAGTTCCAAAAGTCCTACCATTTCATTGATCGCTTTTTTCTGAGCGGCAATAAGCAAAACCTCCATTTTCGCTCCTTCTTCAACCTTATTCACTTTTTCCAAAACCAAATACTCCAACTGAACTTCCTCCAAAGGAAGAGGAACATATTGTTCTGCTTCAAATTCTATGGCTGAGGAAAGCTCTGCTTCAGAAAGAGAAGGCAACTGTATAACGCGAGAGTAAATTTTTGACTCCGGAAGAGCAACGACAACCTCACGAGTTTTTATTTTTGCGTCAGAAACTAGCTTTTTAAGACTCTCCGCCAACTTCACCTTGTTTTCTTGAGTTAAAGAGTCAAAAGGAACAGGAGTCTCTACTTCGCCCCAATTTTGCAAGACAAACTTATCTCTTTTTTTCTTACATTGAATAACTTTACATGAATGAGAACCAATGTCTAAACCGAAGTGCACAATAAAAAACTAAAAACCAAATACAAAAAACAAAAAACACAAACTTAAATATTTAAAAATTTTTACGTTTTTAGGTATGTGTTTTTAATATTTAGTTTTTTATTTTTAATTTACTTAACTATTTCTTCTCCTGACCACAGAACATAATCAAAAACAGGGGCAACCGGAATCTGTGATTCTACTGCTTGAACCACCTCCAAAGCAGCAGCTGCCTCTCCCTCCCGAGCATTAACTCTTGCCTTATAAGCCTGAACCGGAAGCTGTCCCGTTGGTTTAACGCCTAAATAAGTCTGATTATATAAAGCCTTAACCCTAACAAAAAGAGCATTGGGGCCTAAACTAATGCTTTTGCTTGAACGATAGTCACGCTCGCCAAAATCTGAAGCCGCCTCTGCTTCTTCAAAATCATTACTCGTCGTGTCATCTCTAGCCTTAAAAGCATACCGAGAAATGCTATTATCAGAGTTAAAAACACTCACTTCTAAAGCAGGCTTAGGATCCTCTCCTATATCCCAATATAATTCAAGAGAAATTAAATTGGTTCCTCCTTCCAGCTTTATTTCCGTTGTCTCTCCATTTTTTAAAGGCCCGCCAAGCTCATAACCACTACCGCCGGCTCCAAAAGGCGTTATCTCATAATCATATTCAAGCGCATCTATCCCTGATCCTATCTCAATATTCTCTCCAGAAAGGGCAACATTTCCCAGCCCTTGGGCTAACAAATCCTCAATCCCTGCCTCAGCAGCAGAAAAGGCTCTAATTTTTTCTTCTTCTTGGCGAGAAATATCGACATCAGTTACCGACCGAGAAGCAACAGAAAGAGCAATCGTTCCTATTACCACCATCACTAAAATAACTATCAAGGCAATCTGACCCTTCTCTTTGTTTTCCATTAATCTCATTGTAGACAGATTATCCAAGAGCTGTCAACCATTAATCAGTAATCCCTCAAGGAGACCGTCATTGCAAAAGTCTGCTCCTCTCCTGTTTCTTCTCTTTCAAGAGTAAAACCGACAGAAACTTTTCTTGGTTCTTCCTCCGGCTCACAATTAAAAGAAAAGCCGGATGCTTTGAATTCCCCACTGGTCAAACCAGCA
>CAYPXO010000008.1:0-24814 GCA_964414895.1 uncultured Pseudomonadales bacterium | reverse complement strand
TGATCACTGGAAATATTAAAAACTACCAGATTTCCATAAGCATCCAAAATCTCCAAATCCGAACCCTCACAATTTTCTATGCTTTGAGCATTTCTAATAATCGTCCGCATACCGTTTAAAGCAAAATTACCGCTCTGCTTAAGCTTAGTATAAACATCGGCTTTTTTTTCTCCTTTTATTGTAAAGAAAAAAAGATTAACTGCCGCCACTATCACTAAACTTAAAAGAGAAACAGAAACCAAAAGCTCAAGTAAAGTAAAACCTCCTTGCCTGTGGCGAGGAAAGCAACTGGTAACTGGCAACGGGTAACTTGTAACTTTTTTCAATTTTTCATTTTTAATTTTGAATTTATCATTCCCATTTCATCAAATAACCCACTCCCTTGCTCTGATGGTCTCCTTTCCCATCGCTCCAATCAACTAAAACTTCTATTTTTTTTCTCTCTACTTCATCAGTGCTTTCGTCAGTAACACTTATCGTTCTGGTAAAAGGAGAGGGTAGAGGGCTAGCAGTTACACTACTAAAATCATCCCAGTTTGCCTCATCGCGTTGAAAACGGGCCAACTCCAACCCTTCCTCTACATACCTGGCGGCTTTTGTTTTGTTTTTGGAAAACTGACTATCAGCTATCGACCGAGTAACTACAGCTATCATGCTTACCAATAGAATAACAGTTACTCCTGAAGCCAACAAAACTTCTACTAATGTTTGCCCTCTTTCGTTCTTAAAAAACAGCTCGCCTCGGCAGATCTGAAATTTCCATTTCATATTTTTCATTATGAACTTTGTAGAGCAAAAAGCCTAAGATCCGGAAGCAAGGCCTATCTCTCCTGTAATGCTAATTTCAAGATAAACCGAACCGCCAACTGTAATTGTTAAGTCCGAAGCTAAATTGGTATCTCCAGTCATTGCTTTGAATAAAAAACCACTTTTTGATGAGCTAATTTCCACTCCTCCGGCTTCAGAAACCAAATCTTTCTTCTCAACCCCTGAATCGTTGCCGCACTTAGGATAAACATAGTTCTCTTCCAAATCAACATACCAACCTTCAAGATAGTCAGTGCAATTATCATCTTTTTTTCCACTTATAGCATTACTTTGAGCCAAACGAAGATTGCTCTCTATCTCTCCGGCAAGACTTCTAATCACCCTGCTTTCGTTAAAACTATTATAGGAAGCAACTCCAACTGCCGTTAAAATTCCGATAATGCCAACAACAACCAAAAGTTCAATAAGAGTAAATCCCGCCATTCTATGACGGGAGTAGCTGGTAACTGGTAGCAATTTATCCATCAAGGGTTCTTTACTGTATAACCTTCATCGGTTACCTCTAAAGTAGTCTCGATCGTATAGCTTGTCTCATCAATGCGACTATAATCGTAATCGCCAAACCCCGTTTTGCAATCTCCGTCAGGACACTGAGGATCATGGGAAATTTTTTCTATATAAGTAGTCCCGCCATAAGTTAAGGAACCTCCAAGGGTTATACTTGCCGGGTAACTGCCGGTGTCAGCCCGATACATCTCCAAAGCGGAGCGAATCTGCTCCAAATCTGCTTTCCTTCTTCCATCTCTTGTTTTTTTGGTTGCCGGACTATAAATAGCCACCCCTGCGCTGGCCAAAACACCAATGATAGTCGCCACTACTAAAATTTCAATGAAAGAAAAGCCCCGCCTGCCGCAAAGAAAACAATTGAAAAAGTTTTTTAAATTTTTGAATTTTAAGAAATACAATATCTGTTATTTTTCGAGCGGATCCGCCAGCCAGGTTACCGGACGGTACCTAGTCAGCTGGCGGAGTAGCCGAGAAATTCTTATCTGTTATAGTTCTCGACTTCACCCCGCACCGTCTGGTGCAGGGCTTCGCTCGAACAATAAAAAACTTACAAAGCTAACAATTCCGTAATCCGGGTTAACTATTTTTTTACTGCAAATTTGTTGCCGAAAAATCACAAGCCGCCCCTCCTGCCGCCCAGCTCCCATCTCCTTCCAAATCAGCACATATCGTATAACTGTCAGCTGCTAGGGTAAAAGAATAATTGCCTGATTTAGGATCCTGGGGAACTTTAACCATCACTTGGGTTCCTCCAGAACAACTAAGGGGATCTCCCGGGGTGATACTTACTGGATACTCTGTATCTAAGGCATAACACTGTTCCATTGCGCTTTGAATTGCTTTTAAATCAGACTTTCTCCTGCCATCCCGGCCTTTCTTTTGGGCGGTCGAGTAGGCCGCTGCCCCTACAGCCGCTAATATGCCAATAATAGAAATAACAACCAACAACTCCATCAAGCTAAAGCCCAGTCGATCTTCCCGTCTCCGAGGTGAAAGATAGTTCTTCATTGGTCAAAAGCGGGCGGACACAAGATCCGCCCCTACAATTGAAATCCAATCCGTAGGGGCAACCCTTGTGGTTGCCCGTTTCCTTAATATTTTTTTAGTCTGCTGAAATCGCAAAACACCATTCATATCCGGAAGAACCGCAGCTTTCGGTTCCGTCTGTATCCGAACGGTTCTCCAAATAAGCATAAAGGCTAAAAGTGTCCGTATCCGCCCCTCTTTCGTAAAAATAACTACTATCACTTCCTAAAGGGTCTTGTAAAGGGTCTTGGGGTAACTCTTTCATATAAGTGATTTCATCTGTTCCTAAAAGCGAAGAACCCCAACTACAATCAGAACCTTTACAAGCGCCGCCGGCAATATTTCCGCTATCACTTGGCGGATAGGACTGATTGTCATTATAATAAAGCCTCAAAGCAGTTTCCACCTGTTTTAAATCACTTTTTCGCTGCGCGTCTCTTGCCCTCTGTCTTACCCCCAACATATTAGCCAGCAATAAAGCAGACAACACACCAATAATAGAAATCGCTACCAAAAGCTCTATCAGGGTAAAACCTTTTTTAAATTGAAAATTGAAAATTGAAAATTGAAAATTTTTATTCATGGTGCTACATTACTTGAAGAAACTCCATAATTACAATCTTCGCTAACGCCGCCACAATCTGCCCCTACTGGAGTTTCCGATAAAACCTGTGGATCATCCTCATTTTCCAGTTTAGCATAAAGTTTATACCAACCACCAGAAAGATTGCTTTGGTAAAAATAACTTTGATCACTACTGGGGTCATCTGGTAAAAGCTTCATATAAACGGTTCCTTCTTCATCTTCAAAAGAAGAAGTTCCCCATGAACAAGCAGAACCAGCGCAATCTCCCATATTGCCATCTGCTTCGCCTGAAGGATATCTGTTTTTATCATTAAAATAGGCCTCCAGTGCTCTCTGTACCTGGCTTAAGTCTGATTTCCTTTGCGCATCCCTGCCTCTCTTCAAAGAACGAATATAGGTAGCCACCCCGCCAGTTGTCAAAATCGCCAAAATAGCCATCGCCACAATCAATTCTATTAGGGTAAACCCCCCTCGCCTTCGGTGAGGAAAACAACTGGCAACTGGCAACTGGCAACTGGCAACCTTTTTCATTTTTATCATATTAATGACACTGTTTCTCCTCAATAGGTACGGCATTATCAGGGACACCATCACCGTCATCGTCTTCTTGGCATCCTTCAGAAGGACACTGCCAACATAAACCATTACAATTAGTGTCGCAAAACCAAGTATTGGAACAAACCTTGTCCGGATGAAAGTCAGGATCTTCTTCAGAAACAACATTGCAATGAACATCAAAACAGCTAGTTACAATTGGACATTCCTCTCTTGACCAAGAAGAAGTAGTAAAAGTCTCACCAACTCTTACATTGCTGGAACAAACTCCATAATTATAGGTAGTCTCTTCGCCTATCGGCCCGCAACCAGAAGAACAACCAATGTTGTCAATTACCGGATCGTCCTCGACTTTAAGTTCAGTATAAATTTTGTACCACTGAGGACAGTCAGCATCAGGCTCAGGGACAAATCTGTAAGAAAGCCCAGTTTCCGGATCACAAGGAACAATCTCTAAATAAGGAGAAAAACTCTCTCCACATTCCAGCCTCTTAGGAAAACATTTATTGTCGGAATAATACTCTTGAAGAACAACTCTCAACTTATCCAAATCTTCCTTTTTTCTAGCGTCATTGGTCTTTTGTATTTGTTTGGGATAAACCCAAAAAAATAGCAAAAACAAAACTCCCAAAAGAGCAATAACTATAACAAGCTCCATTAAGGTAAAACCCCTGGCAACTTCTTCCATCTTTAAGCCTAATTTAGAAAAACTCTAAAACTCTCTATATTATTTGACTATCATCCTTAACAATTTAATAATATAGCAATATGACAATATAACTAGTTACACTGCTTTTCCTCTATCGGTATCGCTTCGGCATCATACTCCGTGCAGTCTGGCTTTTCCGGCGGACAGGTAAAACAACCACCGCAATCGTCACAAAACCAAGTATTGGAACATTCTGTATTAGGGTCGAAATCCGGATCACCTGCAGAAATAACATTACAACTCGCCCCTTTACAAGCAACATAAAGATAACTTTCACACAAAGGCCCTGCTACTGGCTCCCCTGGAGAAACCTCCCCACAAACTACATTGGAAGAACAAACCGCCCAATTATAGGCACCACCAGGACCACAACCGGAAGAACAACCAACTTTGACAATAGCCGGATCCTCATCGTTCTGCAACTGGGTAAAAAAGCGATAATATTGAGGACAGGAGGCTTCTTCTGGCACATAAATATAAGAATCTTTCCCTCCTGGCTCACAAGGCATTTGGTTTAAATATGGCATAAAGCTTTCACCACACTCAGGAAATTCAACCTCTGCCGGATAACAGCCTTTATCTGAATAATAATCTTCTAAAACTATCTTTAAACTGCTTAAATCTTTCTTTCTTTTACTATCATTGGCTTTCTTCACTTGCCCTCTGTAACTTAGGCCAGCAATAACCGACAAAATAGCAATAAGAGAAACTGTAATCAGCACCTCAACTAGGGTAAAACCCCCTCGCCTTCGCCGAAGAAAACAACTGGCAACTGGCAACTGGCAACTGGCAACTTTTTTCATTTTGTTTTTTAAATTTTGAATTTTTCTTATCCCTAATTACTTAATTATTCCCATATACCAACTCCATATTATCCCTCCCCAGATTTTCGCTCCTATTGCTCCGATTACCAAAAATGGCCCAAAAGGAAGAGTTTGACCAAAACGTTTTTTCCCTAATAAAATCAGTATGACAGCCAAAAAACCTCCTGTCAAGAAGGCTAAAAAAAGAGCAACTATTACTTCTGGAAGTCCTAAAAAAAGACCCAGTAAAAAAGCCAGCTTGACATCACCAAAACCCAATCCCTTGCCGCGCGTAATCAAAAAAAGGGCCAAAAAAAAGCCTGCTGCCCCTAATCCAGCCAAGAAAAAAATCCAACGTCCCGACTCAAAAAGCCTTAAGATAGAAATTATAATTGCCGGCAAAACTACCCAATCGGGAATAATTCCTGACTTAAGATCAACAATAAAAATAACTGCCAAACTGGAAAATATGTAAAGCCAGTAAGCAAGCAAAGCAAAAGAATAAAAACCTTCCATCCGACCAAAAAAGGAAAATTGTCTCAAAAGCCAATAAATCCAAACAAACTCCAAAGCAGTTAGCAACTCTATCAAAGGATATTGCTTACTTATCCTCTTCTTACAAAAACGACATTTGCCTCGCAGCAAAACAAAAGAAAGTAATGGAATATTGTCATGCCAAAGCAGTTCTTTTTTACAATGGTCGCAATACGACCTGCCTAAAAGCCACTCTGGAAACCAACTCTTTTTTTTCTTTAACTTTTTAATTTTTAATTTGTGTCTTTCATTTTTGGTTTTTGGTTTTTGGTTTTGACTTTTAATTTCGCGATAAATCACCACATTTAAAAAACTGCCCACTGCCAAACCGAAAACAAAAAGTAAAATATAAACTAAAAACATTACTATATAATAATACCAGAAAAATGAAATTTCTTAAGCTAATCGCTTTTCTTTCTCAAAAAACTCTTGTCACCCCAGACTTTGGTCTATCTGATCTTTGGCATCATCATATTCCTCTAAAATACTTCCTCTTTAAATCAATCAATAGTCAAAGTTGGCCTTTCTGGAGCAAAGATCTTGGCTTTGGCCTGCCGATCCTTGCCCAAGGAGAAATAGGCACTTTCTCCATTTTTAACCTCTTTTATTTTTTCTGTCCTTTTACCCTTGCTTTTAATCTCTCTTATCTGCTGGCCATTCTAATTTCTCTTTCGGGCAGTTTTCTTTTAGCAAAATCCTTAAAACTTAACCACCCTGCTGCTATTTTATCAGCTATCGTTTTTTCTTTTTCCGGTTGGTTCGTCTGCCAAACCTCTCATCCAAATTTTTTCCAAGCAGCCAGTTTGCTACCTTTGACTTTCTTCCTTTTTAAAAAAGCCCTTGAAGGCCAAAAAAGATATTTTTTCATCCTCGCTCCTGTCTTAAGCCAGCAAATTTTTACTGGTGCTTTCCAAATCACCTTTTTAACCATTTTCCTTCTTTTTTCTTATTTTATTTTTTATCTTTTTACCAACAAATCTGCCAAAAAACCCTACCTTCAACTGTTTTTTGTTTTTTTTCTCACTTTTTCTTGCTCTTTAGTCCAGCTCGCCCCTAGTTGGCAATACCTGACAAACTCTGCCAGAAATAAAGGACTTCTCTTTGAGCAGGTAACTGCTTTCCCTTATCCTTACAAACACTTAATAACTTTTATCAATCCTTATCTCTTTGGCAATCCTGCGATAGGAAACTACCCACCTTTTTCCTCCCAATGGGGTATCTTTTGGGAAAACACTGCCTATCTTGGCATCCCCCCTCTGCTTTTAGCTTTCTTTTCTCTTTTTAAAAAGAAAAAAGCCAAAGAGCAATTTTTTTTCTATTTTTTGGCAATTCTCACCTTAATCCTTGCCTTTGGCAAATACTCACCCTTGCAGTTTGTCTTTGCTTTTCCCCCTTTTAACTTCTTTCGGGTTCCTTCGCGATTCCTGCTTTTAACCAGCTTTGCTCTTGCTTTTTTGGCTGGCTTTGGCCTCTCTTGGTATCCTGAGCCCCAAGACCAGTCGAGGAACGAAAAATCCCTTCCGAAAACATCTTGCCAAGTTAAAGGAAAACTCTTTTATCTGCTCGTTTTTTTATTGGTGTTCGCTTTTTCCATTTATAATCTTGTTGATTTCGCTCTCGGCTATCTACCAGTAGGGAAGAGCCAAAAGTGGTTCTCTCAACCAGAAAGTCTAAAATTTCTTAATTCAGAAAGAATTTATACTCTGGGAGCAAAGCAATCCTGGAATGAAGAGTTCTTAAAAAACGGTTGGAAAGAAAAAGAAAATTTTCTTTTCTTTAAAAACAACCTTCAGGGCAATTTTAATCTACTTTACAATATCGGCCAAGTTAACAGCCACAACAGCCTTCCCTTAGAAAAAGAAAAGCTTTTCACTGACCTTATAAACCAAGGAGTTAAAATTGACTATCAGCAAAAAACTGCCACTATCTCTGCCCAAACAGTCAAACTTTTATCCGCCGCCTCTGTTTGCAATATTATCAGTCCTTATCAGCTCTACTTTCCTGATAATCTAGTCTTTCCCAAAATAAAAGAAATCGTCCAAAAAGATAAAAAAACAAATATTTATAAAAACCCTTTTTCTCTACCAAAGTTTTACTTTGTCTGTTCAAGCAAAAAACTAAAAAATCTTGCTCAGTTTTGGCAAAACCTAAGCGAAAAAGACTTTCAACTCGGCCAGACAGTTTTCCTAAACAGTCATCCCGAACCCCAAGCGCAGTCGAGAGACAAAGGATTCCTTCCGGAATTCTGTTCCTCCTACAATAAAATAAAAGAAATAAAAGATCGAGGCAATTTTATCCATCTACAAACCGAAAATAAAACCCCCGCCTTGTTAGTAATCTCTCAGTTAAACTATCCCGGCTGGCAGGCAAAAATTGACGGTAAGCCTACGCCGCTCATTGAAGCAAACCTTGTTCACCAGGCAATATCTATTCCCAAAGGCAACCACCAAATAGAACTTAAATTTACTCCCATTCTTTTCTGGCACTTTCTGACAATCTCTGTTATCGGCCACCTACTAAGCCTTGCTCTTTTTATTTTCTGGGGTCAACCATCTCCAAAGGTAATCATTCAGGCTCATTCAAGAGTTTTTTCATTTATCTCTGATAAAAAAATGTAGTGGTGTGATTTATCACACCTCATTGCGCGTTTTTCCAAAGCTCCTCATATTCTTTAGCCCTTTCTTCATCTTGCCAACAATCCCGGGCATTCAAAAAAAGTAAATAATAAGCTTTCTCTTTTGCCACTTCATTTAAATAAAGAGCCTTTTGCAAATCATTTTCTGCCTGAACACATTGTCCCAGTTTTGCCCGAAGCAAACCAGTATAAAGAAAAGTCTCGTCATCTTCCATCAACTTTTGAGCTTCAATAAATTGTTCAAGGGCTTGCTTGTAAAGTCCGGCATCCAAATAAAGTTTGGCCACTCTCTTGCGGCTAGTCGCATAAAAATCAACAAGAGACAAAGGCATCAAAAAATAGTCCTTCTTCATTAGGGGATCAAGATCTTGGTAGCTCTCCCAAAGTTCTCTGTTTCTCTTAATTATCTCCGCATTGTCCGGCAGATTTTCTTCAACCTGGTGATACTTTAATAAAAGCCCTCTCGGTTCCCGCCAGCCGCTTTCAATAATTTCTATATTGGAATAAATAGAAAAACGGCTATAATTTTCCTCTAAAAATTCCCGCAAAAATTCCTTAACTTCTTTCTTTTCGGAAATAACCAATTCCGGAAAAGCCTCTTTAAGCCAGTCGCGGTAATAGCTATATTTAAGTAAAAACAAATGGACCAGTTTAACATCTCTTCTATAATGACAAGCATAATGCACATATTGAGCATTAAATAAAGGATTATCGTAAGCCAAAAGCAAAATCGAGTCTCTCTCTACTGTATCCAAAATATCTTTTCCTAAATTATCGGCAGAAAAATCATTCTTCAAAAAAGCCATTTTCGACAAATTTGCTCTAAAAAGAAATGCAGGAATTAGTAAAAAAAGCAAAACAATAAAATAAGACTGTACATTTACTTCAATACTACCAAGCATTGAAGAAACTGCACGCTTCTTCCTTAGAAAAGAAATAACTGCGGACAGTTTCCTTGCTACCAGCAAAACCCCAAAAGCAAAAAAAACCATTACAAAGGGCAAAGATAGAAGGACAAATCTTTCAAAAGTTGCCAGTAAAAAACGATTATTTAAAGGAAAAGAGGCATAAAAAACAAAAAAAGGTCCGGTCGTCAAAAAAGCCAAAGCAAAAAACCAAAACAAAATCTTGTTTTTGAAAAAAAGGTAAACCATTCCTATAATTGCAAGAATAATTCCCAGGGTGGAAATATTTAAATTAAGAAAAATAAAATAGCTGGGAATTTGAAAAAGCCTTAAACCGGCTTCTTGGCCGGCTGCCGGATTAGAAGAAAAAGTGCCGTAAATAGAACGAGTAACTACCTTTATAAAAGATAAAAGATCTGTTGGGTGGCCCCAATCAACCGCCGGATTCGCTCTGGCCGCAAGAGGCAAATAAAGATAGGGAAGCAGTCCCAAAAAAAAGAAAAAAAGCGAAAGGGGCACTCCCTGCCGGTCCCGCATCTTGCGGGATGCCGCTCCAGGCGGCAAGGCAGGGTGTGTCCCTAACAGAAGAAAACCTTCCTTCCGCCAAAACAAATATAAAAAAGCGGGTAGTAAAAACAAAACCGTATGATGATGGGTTAAAGAAAGGCCAAAGAAAAAAGAAAAAAGGCAAAATTTAAACCGGGTAGGGGAGTAATACCATTCTAAAACCAAAAAAGTAAGAAGAATAACAAAAAAGCTATTTAGGCCAAAAACCTCAGCTACTTCAGCATAAAGCCAAAAGAGATAACTAAAAGCCAAAGTTAAAGTGGTAACTAAAGAAACTAACCATATTGTCATTCCTGGCTTGACCAGGAATCTATACAGATAATTTTTATTTTTATAGATTCCCGCCGCTTTCGCGGGAATGACAGAGTATTGGTGAAGATGAGCAAGCAGTTTCCGCAGCAAAACAAAAAACAAACCCAGACTTGCAGCGGAAAAAAAAGAAGAAAGTAAAGCCGCCCGCCAGGCCGGCGTAAAAAAAGGAACAATGCGAATCAGTAGACCGACCAGAAAAGTCCAAAGCGGATAACTAGGCGGGTGGGGAATACCCCAAAGACTAGCAGCCGCTACCAGATCACCAGCATCACCACCAAAAATCCCTTTTGTCTGGAAAAATAAATAGAAAACAAAAAAAAGCAGGAAAACTATCCCTGCCTCTTTGTAATTTCTTTTTACCTTTATTTTTAACAATTTAGCCATTCAGCCATCTAACCATGTAACTACGCATATCCTCCTAAAACTCTAATACTCTCAAACCTGCCTGCTGGCAGGCTCTAAAACTCTGTTTTTTATTTCACACACCAAAAACACTCTTCTGTTCCTCCCAAACTTTTACACTCAGTTCCTCCACCTTCACTTCTATCCGAACCAACAGATGACCATTTAGTATTGGGGTCATTTTGAAAAGATTTGGAAACCGGCTCAAAACAAACAGTTAAACTATCTTTGTCTGTCGAAGTTAAAAGAATATCATTTAAACGTGTGGTTCCTGCCAGTTGGACAAAATCATTTTTCAGTTCCCCAGCATCAATTATATCAGAAATATAATTTAAGGCAGTTGCATTATCCATAGCGACGGTATCAACCGCATCCGTTCCCCAAGGGAACTCCGTTTTAATAGCATAAAAACGGATCATTGCGTTGTAGATTTCAGAAACCGTGTTTCTCGTAGCCGTATCTGTTCCTTTTTTAATTTGTTCTAAAGGATCAATGGCCGCCAGCATTCCCACTGCCAAAGCCCCCAAAAGGGCAATAACAATAAGAAGTTCAATTAAGGTAAATCCTCGCGCCTGACGGCGCCAATCGTTAAACTGTTTTATTGTCATATCTCTGTTGTCATCCTGAGCGAAGCGAAGGATCCCCTGCGTATGCAGGATCTGGCATCCACCAGGGATTCTTCGGTCACTTTCACTTCCTCAGAATGACAAGAGTGTAAAACTTAAAAATTTATTTTTAAAACTGTGCTGTCAAGTTGTAAATTGGCAAAATAATGGCAATGACCAAAAAACCAACTCCGATACCCAGTAAAACTATCATAATTGGTTCTATAGCCGATGTCAAGCCCTTAATGGCAATATCACTTTCTTCCTCAAAATGAATAGAAACACGTTTTAAAACTTCGTCTAATTTACCTGTTTCCTCGCCAACAGCTACCATTTGGGAAACAATCGGAGGAAAAAACTCATAACGACCAAAACAGTCAGCCAAAGGAGCCCCTTTCTCAACCTCTTTGGCTGATTTTCTTATTGCCTCTTCAAAAATAACATTACCGGAAGCAGAAGCAACAATTTCTAAAGCTTCAATAATAGAAACCCCAGTAGCAATAAGCATTGATAAAGTTCTGGTCAAACTGGTCAAAATCACTTTTTCTTTCAGCTTGCCGATCAAAGGAATCTTAAACCAAAAAGCGTCAATAGATCTTTTGCCTTGAGGAGTTTTTTTCCACAAGAGAAATCCCCAAAAAAAAGCAGCCCCGCCAAAAACAAAAAGCCACCAAAAACTGGACAAAAAGGAAGTAAGACTAATAAGAATTTGGGTTGGCAACGGTAAGTCTGCTCCCATCTCTTTATACATCTCCAAAAGCTTAGGAATTACCAAAACCATCATCAAAAAACCAACAATAATCATTGCGGAAACAACAATTACTGGATAAATCATCGCCGATTTTACCCTAGAGGTGAAATTACGCTCTTTTTCCAAATTATCCGCTAATTTTTTTAAAACCTCATCCAACAAACCAGCTGCCTCTCCACTTTTTACCAAAGCAAGATAAATTGAAGAAAAAACCTTTGAATGTTTGGATAAAGAGTCATGCAAAGAACTGCCGCCACGAACATCATTTAAAACTTCACTTAAAACCTTAGCAAAAACAGGTTTTGCCTGGGCTTGCAGACTGGATAAAGCTTCTGTCAAAGGTAAACCAGCACCAATCATCGTGGCTAATTGACGGGTAAAATTAACTACATCATCTGTCTTAACTCGCTGAAAAACTACTAAAGCAGAAGACAAAAAACTTTTCCCCAATTCCGTAAGCTCAATTACTATTAAGTTTTTACTTCTTAAAACTGTTACTGCTCCCTTGGAAGTATTTGCTTCTACCAAACCTTTAACCAGCTTTCCCTCCGGAGTTTTTGCCCTATAGCGAAATTTGCGCATTTATCCTCCCTTTATTAACCTTGTCAATTCCTCCGGTCGCAAACTCCAGCTGCGAGCCTCCTCAATAGACAATTTACCCTTTTGTATCCAAGAAGCAAGGCTCATTTCTAAAGTCATCATCCCTGCTTCTTGTGATGTTTGGATAATATTATCAATCATGTGAGTCTTTCCCTCTCTTACATTGGTCTTCACCGCTGATGAGGAAAGCAAAACTTCGGCTACCGGAATTCTCCCTCCACCAATAGCCGGCAGAAGTCTTTGGGAAAAAACCGCCTCCAAAGTATTAGCCAGCTGCATTCTCACTTGAGCCTGCTGGTGCTCAGGAAAAACATCAATAACTCTATCAATCGTCTGAGCAGCCGAGTTGGTATGCAGGGTGGCAAAAACCAAATGACCTGTCTCTGCTACCGTCAGGGCAGCGGCAATTGTTTCATAATCACGCATCTCACCCACCAAAACTACATCAGGATCTTCTCTTAAAGCCGAACGTAAAGCAATCTCCCAAGAATGAGTATCTTGATGAAGTTCACGCTGACTAACAATACTTTTTTTACTTTGATAAATATATTCAATTGGGTCCTCAATCGTCAAAATATGAACATCGCGAACTTGATTGATCTTTTCAATGATCGCCGCCAAAGTGGAAGATTTACCATGTCCTGTTGGTCCAGTTACCAAAACAAACCCGCGATGGAGTTCGGCAAAACGCTGACAAACTGGAGGTAAATTCAGTTCTTCAATTGTCCTAATCTTAAAAGGAATAAGACGCAAAGCCGCCCCCATTCTTCCTCTTTCGAAAAAAGCATTAACCCTAAATCTCCCTCTATTTTGAAAACCAAAAGAAAAATCTATTTCTTTGTTGACTAAGAGAAGATCTTTTTGCTGTTCGCTTAACAAGCTAAAAATCAAACTCTGAGTATCTTCCTCTGTTAAGGGAACGGTATTGCCAACCGGCAATAACCGACCGTCAATCCGTAAAATCGGCTCCTTGCCAACCCGCAAGTGAAGATCAGAAGCCTTTGCTTGAATAGTAACTTCTAAAAGTTGCTGAATATCCACAACAGCGCGTGGCAGGTGGCAATTGGCGCGTGGCAAATAAAATAAACTAATAAAACCACGAGCTAAAAGCCACGTGCTACCTGCTAAATCTCCGCTACCCGCAGTACTTCCTCTATTGTAGTAATTCCTTCGATTGCTTTCAAATAACCGTCTTGTTTCATTAAAACCATTCCTTCCTCAACTGCTTGCTTCTGAATTACTGAAGCTGGCTTCCTCTCCAAAATCAAACGACTTACCCTCTCGCTTATTGGCAAAACTTCAAAAATACCTATTCTTCCATGATAGCCGGTATCATTACAAGCAGGACAGCCTTTACTGCGAGAAAGTTTTAAAGGACCTTGAATCTGGTAAAGGCCTCCCAGTACTTCTTTCATTTGTTCCTCAACTTCGGGTGAAGGGCTATAAGTTTCCTTGCATTGCAAACAAATCTTTCTAACAACCCGCTGAGCAACTATACAAGTCATTGAGGAAGCCAAAAGATAAGGCTCCATGTGCATATCTAAAAGACGGGGTAGAGCACCGGCCGCATCATTGGTATGCAATGTCGAAAAAACAAGATGTCCTGTTAAAGAAGCCTGAATCGCCAGGTCAGCTGTCTCCTCATCTCGAACCTCACCAACCATAATAATATTGGGGTCTTGGCGCAAAAAAGACCGCAACCCAGAAGCAAAGGTCAAGCCGGCGGCCGGATTAATCTGCACCTGATTAACCCCAACCATCTCATACTCCACCGGATCCTCAATGGTAATAATATTAACTTTAGGAGTATTTAACTGTGAAAGAATAGAATAAAGAGTTGTTGTTTTGCCTGAACCAGTTGGTCCGGTAATCAAAATAATGCCATGAGGAACAGAAATTGATTGTTGTAAATTCTTCAAAGCCAAACCGCGAAGGCCAAGCTCTGATAAACTTGGTACTTTGGAACTCTTCTTTAAAAGACGCATAACAATCTTTTCTCCATGAACGCTAGGCAGGGAAGAAACTCGAAGATCAACAACATCCTGTCCACTCTTAAAATTGAAGCGCCCGTCTTGAGGAATCCTTTTTTCATCAATCTTCATCCCTCCCAAAATCTTAATCCTGGAAATAACCGCTTCATGAACTCCCTTTGGCAAAATCAACTTCTCGTGTAAAACACCATCAATGCGATAACGAACCCGAGTTTTGTCTTCCATCGGTTCAATATGAATATCCGAAGCTCTTGACTTAATAGCAAACTCTAGCAAAGTAACTACAATCTTGGCAATTGGCGCTTCCCTGATAACTTCTCCCATTTTGTCAGCATCAATAACTCTTTTTGTTTTATCCTCTGTTGTTTCTTTTAAAGCGGCGGAGACTTCTGTGGAAAGGCTCTGGGCATATTTTTCCTCAATCAGTTTTTGAATTTCTTTTTTGTCAGCAAAAAAAGGAATTATTTTTTTAGCACTTTTTTTTCCAAGAAATTCAATTGCCGCTAAGTCTAGAGGGTTAGCCATTGCTACCGAAAGAGAGTTTTCCTTTTCATCCAAAGCAAAAGGAAAAACTAAATAACGTTCGGCCACTGGCCGAGGAAGTAAATTCAAAGCTTCAGGGGAAACGCCAACTTGGCTAAAATCAACAAAAGGAATGTTATAAATCTGCGATTTCGCTCTAGTTAAATCTTCATCAGAAACAAAATTATGCTCCACTAGCAAATCTTCAAGAAGTCTACCGGTATCCAAATTTTCCCATTTGATCTGCTCGTATTGCTCTTGGCTAATCTTTCCATTGGCAACCAGAGTGTCTAGTAATTTTAATCCTTGGGCAGGAAGCACGGCTTAGAAATAGAGTTTTAGAGTTAGAGAGTTTTAGAGTTTTAGGAAAAATCTCCAAAAAACCCACTAAAACTCTAACTATCTAAAACTCTCAAACTCTGCATCTATTCTCTTCCCATTATCAGCCAACTCTGCTAGAATGTCAACCATAGAAGCAAAAATTGCGTAGTGCGTAAATTGCTTGGCATTTTCCGCATCTTGCGCATTTTCCGAAACTTTCGCACTAAAATGCTCCATTCCATTCTTGTCACCGGTGGTACTAGCGAAGAACGTTTTCAAAAAGCTTTAGGGATAAAGAAAGAAAAAAATCCATCATCCATCATCCATCATCCATCATCCATTAAAAACGACCCCGATTTTCTCTTCTTGGACTCAGAAAATTCGATTGGTATCGATCAAATCCGCAAGTTGCAAAAAAAACTTTCCTTTAAGCCTTTCCAATCCAATTTTAAAATTGCTTTTATCAACCATGCCGAAAATCTAACCCTGCCGGCCCAACAGGCTCTTTTAAAAAATTTGGAAGAACCACCAGCTCATACTATTATTATACTGTCCGCCCCCAACTCTGATCTTCTTCTACCAACAATTATCTCCCGCTGCCAAATCATTGTCCTTTCCCAAAAACCTCTGATTTCCCCAAACCAAAAATCCCTTACAACTTGCAACTTGCAACTTGCAACTATCCTTAGTGCCGAACTAGGCGAAAGGCTCCTTCTTGCCAAACCTTTTACTAAAAATCGCGAAACGGCAATCACTTTCTGTCAAAACTCCATTCTCTCTCTTCACCAAGTTCTACACTCTCCTCGTCATCCTGAGGTCCGATTCAATCGGACCGAAGGACCCCCTCCAAAGTCCGCCCAACTAGAGGATTCTTCGCCCCGACCTAAAGTCGGAACTCAGAATGACAGAAAACTCAATCTTTCCACCAGCCAAACCGCTTCTCTTCTCAAATCTCTGCAAAAATCTCTTGCTCTCCTTAAAAAAAACATTAATGTCAAACTCGTCATGGAAAACATGGTTTTGAACTGGTAAAAACAACAACCCCCACTTTTACAATATAGCCCTTGCACCCGCAAGTCGTTTATAGTAAAAGCAACTCTTTTTCTACACGACTTGCCATAAAACCTCTGTCCTGCTAAAATAAAAAGGTGACGGATGATAGACTTCAAAGCGACTATGGTGCCGATAAAATTCAGGTTTTAGAAGGCCTGGATCCTGTCAGAAAACGGCCGGGCATGTATATTGGCTCCACCGACACCCGCGGCCTCCATCATCTTCTCACCGAAATCATTGATAACAGTGTTGATGAGGCTTTCGCCGGTTTTGCCAAAAATGTCTGGGTTTGGTTAGAAGAGGACGGCCGAGCAACTGTTCTAGACGATGGGCGAGGCATCCCAATAGACAAACACAAATACGGCGTTTCCGCCTTAGAGATCGCTATGACCAAACTTCATGCCGGCGCTAAGTTTGACAGTCGTGCCTATCAAGCTTCCGGCGGCCTTCACGGCATTGGCGCCTCAGCAGTCAACGCTCTTTCTTTGGAAATGAAAGTCTGTGTTAAAAGAAAAGACAACTATTACCTCCAAGAGTATAAAAGGGGCGATCCTCTCTATTCTGTTAAAAAAATTGAGCCGGAAGAGCTATCCAAGTTCTTCTCTCAAGAAACAAGCAAACAGCTAAAACAAATCAAGTCGGGAACAGTAAGTGGCTTTCTGCCAGACAAAAAAATTTTTTCCGAGACTAACTTCGACTACCAAAAAATAAAAAAAATTCTTCGGGAAAGGGCTTATCTGGCGGCTAAAATATTTTTTCACCTCCAAGACAAAAAAAGCGGCCAAGAAAGCAATTTTTACTTTGACGGCGGTATAAGGTCTCTTGTTAAACACCTCAATCAAGGCAAAAAAGCTCTCAACTCAATTTTTTATATCCGAAAAAAGACTGAAGATAAAAAACTACCTGTGGAAGTAGAAGTCGCCGTTCAATACAATGACGGCTTTGCGGAAAATGTCCAATCTTTTGCCAATGTCATCAACACCAAAGACGGCGGCACTCACTTGACTGGCTTTCGGACAGCAATGACCAAGGCTTTCAAAGACTATATGGACAAGCAGAAAATCAAAAACGGCAACATTACCGGAGAAGACCTTAAAGAGGGCTTAAGTGCTGTTGTTTGGATAAAAATGGCCGCCTCGGAAATTCAATTTGAATCACAAACTAAAACAAAGCTCAACAACATTGAAGCCCAGTCGGCTGTTTATTCTACTGTCAAAGAAGGCTTGGATATTTATCTTGAGGAGCATCCATCCGATGCCCGGCGCATTTTGGAGAAAATTTTTCTGGCCGCCAAAGCTCGGCTGGCCGCCCGCGCTGCCCGAGACGCTGTCGTCAGAAAAAGTGCTCTGGAAGGAATGACTCTACCTGGCAAACTAGCCGACTGCCAAGAAAGCAATCCCTCAAAAAGCGAACTTTATATTGTTGAAGGGCCTTCTGCTGGTGGTTCAGCCAAACAAGGGAGAGACCGCAAGTTCCAAGCGATCCTCCCTTTAGGAGGAAAAATCCTAAATACCGAAAGAGCGAGGCTGGACAAAATTATCAAATTTGACGAGCTTAAAGCCTTGATTATTGCTTTAGGAATGGGGGTAGGGGAGACCTTAAAGCTGGAAAAACTCCGCTATCACCGCATTATTATTATGTGTGATGCTGACGTTGACGGTGAGCATATCGTCACTCTGCTTTTGACTTTTTTCTACCGCCACCTTAAACCGGTTATTGAACAAGGTCATCTTTTTATTGCTCAACCACCGCTTTACAAAATCCAAAGCAGCAAAAAAATTCTTTACGCTTACAATGAGGAAGAAAAAGAAAAAGTTTTGTCCAGTTTCCAGCAACCAGCTTCCAGCAGCCAGAGAAAAAAAGCTGGCAACTGGCAACTGGCAACTGGCAGCAAAAAAGTTAATATCCAGCGCTACAAGGGTTTGGGAGAAATGAACCCCAGCCAACTTTGGGAAACAACAATGGACCCAACCAACAGAATCCTAAAACAGGTAACTATTGAAGATGCCCAAGAGGCAGACAAAACCTTTGATATGCTTATGGGAAAAGAAGTTCCACCAAGAAAAAAATTTATCCAAACACACGCCAAATTGGCGACTTTGGATATATAATTATATAGACCACAACTTTATAGATAACACCATTAAAATTTGACTCTACCTTACATTTAAAATATAAATAGACATTTTGTCATTTTTCAAAACTTAAAGTCTAAATGTCAAAGTCAAATATCAAATCTTTAAAAGTTTTGATATTTAAATTGTAGTTTTGCGCTTTGACTTTTGCGCTTTAAGCTTAACTATTATGAACTTATCTATCGGTAAAAAACCACCAGAAGAAATCAATGTCTTTGTAGAAATCCCCCAAGGAGGCAATGTTAAATATGAGCTGGACAAAAAAAGCAAGGCTATCTTTGTTGACCGTTTTTTATATACAGCAATGAGCTACCCTTTTAATTATGGCTTTATCCCAGAAACTCTAGCTGAGGATGGCGATCCAATTGATATCCTGGTTGTCTCTTCTCAACCGGTTATTCCCGGAGTAGTTTTGCCCTCTAGAGTCATCGGCTTACTGGAAATGGAAGACGAGGCAGGAATTGACGTCAAACTAATTGCTGTTCCCGGGGAAAAAATAGATCCAACTATGGGAAAAATCCAAAATATCAGCAATCTGAGCGATCAGCTAAAAGAAAAAATTAAACATTTCTTTCAGCACTATAAAGACCTGGAACCAGGCAAATGGGTAAAAATCAAAAAATGGAAACCTAAAAAAGTTGCTTTAAAGGAAATTAAAAAAGGAATGGAGAGAAAAAAGACCCAATAACCTAATTAGGCTAATTTACCTAAATATCACACAGACTAAAGTCTGCTATTACAAAATATGTCCAACATTGGCAAAATCAAACCAGTCGGCATCACCGAGGAGATGAAAAAGTCCTACCTCGACTACTCAATGAGCGTTATTGTCGCTCGAGCTCTCCCTGATGTCCGCGATGGCCTTAAACCTGTTCATCGCCGCATTTTATATGCGATGAAGTCTATGGGGCTAACTCACAACTCTGCTTACAAAAAATCTGCCAGGATCGTTGGTGAAGTCTTAGGTAAATACCACCCCCATGGAGATATGGCCGTCTATGACGCCTTGGTCAGGTTAGCCCAAGACTTCTCCATGCGCTATCCCTTAATAGACGGACAGGGCAACTTCGGCTCTGTTGACGGTGACTCGCCGGCGGCAATGCGTTATACCGAGGCCAGGCTTGCTGCCATCACTAACGAACTCCTCCAGGATCTGGAGAAAAAAACTGTTGATTTTGCCGATAATTTTGACGGCTCTACCAAAGAACCGACTGTCCTGCCGGCCAAACTGCCTAATCTGCTTTTGGCCGGCTCTGACGGTATTGCTGTTGGCATGGCCACCAAAATCCCTCCCCACAACTTAAACGAAGTCATCTCCGCCCTCAAGTTAATGATCGAGAAGGGAAAAGTAGCCCAAGCCAATATGCCTATTTCCTCCTCCGAGGTGACCCGAAGCACGAAGTGCCTCGAGGCTCCTCGGACGGTGGAAGAGGCAAGTATGAAGGAGTCGGCGACGGAAAAGAAAGAGCCTCTCAGACTTGAAGAAATTTCTCCTTCTAAGCTGATCGGCCAGTTCCAGAGCGAAGTCACCACCGAAGAACTCCTAGAGCATATCAAAGGACCAGATTTTCCTACCGGCGGGGCGATCTACAATTGGACACAGATTGTCTCAGCCTACAAAACCGGCAAAGGCAAAATTACTGTCCGCGGCATCGCCAAAATCCTACAAACAAAAAACAATCGCTTCCGCATCCTCGTCCACGAGCTTCCTTTCCAGGTCAACAAGGCCAAGCTGATTAGCAAAATCGCCGAACTGGTTAAAAATAAAAAAATAAAAGGTATCAGTGATATAAGGGATGAGTCCGATCGCCGGGGTATGCAAATCGTCATTGAGTTAAAAAAAAGTGCCCGGCCAAAAGCAGTCTTAAATGGCCTTTATCTCCATACTTCACTGCAAACAACCTTCCCGGCCAACATGGTTGCTTTGGTTGATGGCACCCCCCAGCTTCTTTCCTTAAAAACAATCCTTGAGGAGTACATCAAACACCGCCAGCTGGTAGTTGTCAGAAGAAGCCAATTTGAACTTAAACAAGCTCGGCTCCGCGCCCACATTCTTGAAGGTTTAAAAATCGCTCTTGATCACCTGGATGCTGTTATTAAAACCATAAGGGGATCAAAAGATCCGGAAAGTGCCAAAGTCAATCTTGTCAAAAAATTCAAACTCTCTGACATCCAAGCCCAGGCAATCCTGGATATGCCTCTTAAAAGGCTTTCCGCTCTGGAAAGACAAAAAATTGAAGACGAATACAAAATGCTTAAAGAAACCATCGATTGGTTGATAAAGCTGCTTTCTGATCCCAAAAAAATTCTTAAAGTTATCAAGGATGAGCTCGTCGAACTTAAGAAAAAATATGGCGATGAAAGAAGAACAAAAGTTTATAAAAAAAGTTTAGAGAGTATCACTGAAGAAGACCTTGTTCCTAAAAAAGACTGCCTTATCACTGTTACTAAAAGCGGTTATATTAAAAGAGTTGATCCTTCAAGCTACCGAAGCCAGAGAAGGGGAGGCAAAGGCGTTTTGGGAATGAAAACTAAGGACGGTGATGAAATTACCAGTCTTTTTACTGCTAACACTCACGATAACATTCTCTTTTTTACCAACAAAGGTAAAGTTTATAAACAAAAAGTCTATGACCTACCCGAAGGCAGTCGCCAATCCAAAGGCCAAGCGGTCATCAACCTCATCAATATTGCCCAGGAAGAAAAACTCCAATCCATTCTAATTTTACCAGCGACCAGCGACCAGCGACCAGCGACCAATAAATTCATTATGCTATTTACTAAAAAGGGTAAAATTAAAAAAACCCCTTTAAAAAAATTCGCCAACATCCGCACTAGCGGCATTATCGCTATCCACCTGGATCCGGAAGATGAACTAACCAACGCCAAAACCACTACCGGCAAAAACCAAGTGATTATCGCTTCTCATAATGGCAAAGCGATCCGCTTCTCTGAATCCGATGTCCGCCCGATGGGACGGACAGCCAAAGGCGTCAAGGGAATAAATCTCAAAGCCAACGATGAAGTGGTCACTACTGAAGTTTTTTCCCCAGAGATTAAAGTCAAAGACAAAAGAAAACGTCCTTTTAAAGACCTGTTGCTCATTATGAAAAAAGGTGTTGGCAAAAGAACACCAATCTCTGATTTTCCTTTGCAAAAGCGCGGCGGTATCGGCGTTAAAGCAGCCAAACTAACTATCAAAGGCGGCAAGATCGTCTGTGCTCGGCTGGTTGACCACAACACCGACCAGGTAGTTATCACCAGTAAAAAAGCCCAGGTAATCAAACTACCAATCAGAAATATCAAACAGATCGGCCGCAATACCCAAGGAGTAATTTTAATGCGTTTCTCCAACAAAGCCGATTCCGTCGCCGCCGTCACTTGTTTGAAAAAATAACCCTCCTTTTTCCCTTTTACAATATAGCCCTTGCACCCACAAGGCTTTTATTGTAAAACCAACTCACTTCAATTAATTAAACCAATTAAGCAAACAATCTAGTTAATAAACTAAATTAGACTTTTCCCTCCTTCTGAAAATCCTATAATTTATCCAGTCATTCTAATTCTTTAAAATGTCCTGTCTGCAAAAGCATTATCGCTCCAAAAAATTTCTCAGAAACAAAAAAATTCTCTATTCAGACCATAATCTTTGGTAAAAACAAAACAAAAGTCCATGATAAAATAAAATTGTCGTCTCAAAACTTTACACTAGATAAATGAGTAAAAATAAAAACCTAAAAAAATTCTTATTTAACCTCTATGTTTATTCTTTTCTTGATGGCTTTGTCCTCATTTATGCTGTTTATACAATCATGTTTGTCCACAAAGGATTAAATACCCTGCAAATAGGCTACCTTTTGGCAATCTGGTCAGGATTACATGTGGCTTTGGAAATTCCCTCAGGTGTTCTAGCAGATAAATACAATCGCAGAGCAATGCTAGCTGCTGGTCAAATCTGCAAAGCTATCGGTTTCAGCTTGTGGTTATTATTCCCTACATTTCTAGGATTGGCTTTGGGTTTTATCTTTTGAGGAATCCAAGGAGTCTTGCAATCAGGAACAGTCCAAGCCTTAATCTACGACGAGTTAGCAATTTTTCAAAAAACCTCTGATTATGAAAAAGTTCTTGGAAAAATAAGCTTTTTCAGAAACATAGCCATAGCAGTTTCCATGAGCTTAGGAGGATTAATTGCCTCTTCTTACGGCTACGAAGTAACCTTACTTATCAGCATCGCTGCCATGCTTGTTTCTTCAATTTTTCCCTTACTCCTTTCCTACGCACAAAAAAAGAAATCAAGCCGAGAAATTCGCTATTTAATTATTCTCAAAAATGCCTTTCGGCAGGCAGGCAAAAATCCTTCCCTTTTAAAAATAATTATTTTTACTTCAATCTTTACGGCAATTTGGGGAACAGCCGATGAATTTTTCCAACTTTATTACGAATTAATTAAGCTGCCTTTAAAATATTTTGGGGTTGTCGGAGCTATCGGTTCGGTTCTATTTGGTTTTGGTGGTTTTGTTGCCTTTAAAGCAAAAGGGTATTTAAAAGACCGGGCAATTAATCTTTTCTCCTTTCTCTCTGGTATGGGACTTATTCTAATATCTCTCGTTGAAAATCTACCAATGCTATTGCTTTTGCTTTTAATCTTATTTGCAGTCGGAATCGTAACTACACTACTCGAGGGAAAAATCCAAAAGGAAATCAACTCAAATGAAAGAGCAACAATAACCTGTATTAAAGAAATGCTTTCCAACACAGAAGCGATTACTCTCTCTATCTTTTTTGGACTAATCGCCAAAACTTTCGGCAATCAATATGGCTTTTTTACTTTTGGGATGATTATTGTCTTTACCTCTCTTCTTTCCCTTTTTATAAACCCCCAAAATAATAAAACCTAAAACAACTAAGCAAAACAGCAGCCTACTCAAAACAGTAAAATCAAAAAATTCAAAACCAAAATCAAAATCCACTTTTGCAATATAGCCCTTGCACCCGCAAGTCCTTTATTGTAACATTAACTCAAACACAAATATAAAAAATGGGGAAGTCATCGAAAATAACCAAAGAAGTCTCAAGAATAACTGAAGGCATGTTTGCCAGTCTCGCTGATATGACATTGTTTTTTTTATATTTTGGTTTAGAGTTTGGTACTACCCTTGGCAGCAAAAGGCAAGCAATGCATAAAGGTTTACGGTTTGCCAACGAAAGTATAGAAAAAATTAATTATCGCTCGATTAAAAGATCAATCCATAATTTAAAACGAAAGGGTTTTTTGAAATATCTCAAAAGAGAGCTAATCACTGCTGACAAAATCACCAGTGAAGGAATCGAAAAAATCAAAAGCCTAACTCCCAAATACAATAGCCAAAGAACCTGGGATGGTCGGATTTATCTAGTAAGCTATGACATCCCCAGCAAACCAGCCGGTAAAAGAGACATCTTGCGAGAGTTTTTGAAAAGAATAAAATGCGGCTTTCTACAACAAAGCGTTTGGCTGACTTGCTACAACCCAAAAAGACTCATCAAGGCTTTGGTAAAAAAGCATCACATTCCTGGCCAAATTCTTATCTCTGACCTTGGACCTGATGGTAGCGTAGGGGAGAAAGACATAAAAACTCTTCTTCAAAAAACCTATAACTTGGAGAGCTTAAATTCAAAGTATCAAAACTTTATAAAACGCTTCAAAAAAGTTAATAATAAAAACTCCAATCTTCGCCCTCAAGCCGCTTTTTCTTTTCTGTCTATTTTAAAAGAAGATCCGCAAATTCCTTTTCCGCTTCTGCCACACGATTGGGTAGGGGAAAAGGCTTATTCTCTCTATCAAAAATTCCTCCCTAAACGTTCCTAACAAAAACACTACTTTTACAATATAAGCCTTGCACCCGCAAGTCCTTTATTGTAAAAGTTATTTCGTTTTTCTTTCGGTTTTTTTTTATCACTCACCATGTCCAACTGCTAAAAAGTAACCAATAAAAATATTACTGATATAAGAGTTTAAAAAATACCAAATTTTTTCTCCTTAAAAACCAAACCTTCGTTTTTCTTTCGGTTTTTAAGCTATCAGTCTTTTACTCTGAGTGCTAAAAGAACACAAATTTTAAATTTACCTTATCTATAAGTAAAATTTTCTCTATTCTTTCCGAAGATTCTAATCTGTTCTAGGATTACCATATATCTAGTGGCTATCTGTTAAAATGAAATACTAGGCGTAGTATAATATTTGATATTCTATAGAAAATTTCGCTAATAGAAACTAGCTATATTTTTTAGAAAATTAGATCTGTAGATAGGCTTAACAGAAATTACTCATTGTCATTCCGGACCTGCCTGTCTGCCGACAGGCAGGCAGACAGGCAGGCAGGCTTGACCCGGAATCTATACAAATAAAACTATTTTTATAGATCCTGAATCCCTCTGACCTTACCCCACTTTAATATTTTCAGGTTCTTTCTAATTTAACTTTTCATG
>CAYPXO010000007.1:0-50088 GCA_964414895.1 uncultured Pseudomonadales bacterium | reverse complement strand
GGGAGGTTTTTTTGTCTAATGGGTTATTTAAGAAGAAAGTGGGGTAAGGTCAGGGCAATTCCTTCACAAAACTACCAATCGGAAACTGTCACTGTTTTAGTTACTCTTATCGAAGAAGGCAATCTTGTCTCCCAAATCGAAGCCCAACAACTAGAATCGTTAATAAAAGAAGTCTCCACGGATGTCAAACAGCTCTATAGCCAGACACAAAAAGCCCGTTTGGAAGGTAAGCCTCACCAGTCTGCCGAAAGACTTTTTCAGCAAGGAAAAATTTCTGAAAGAACAAGGCAAGTTGCTTATATTCTTTCCTTCCAAATTCCTTCTTTTTGGGAAAAAATCCTTCCTTTTTTGGATAAACGGCCTTCCGAAGAAGAGTTTTTCAAAAACCTTGAAGGTTTACTTAAAGAGTTCAATTTGCCTGGTCCAATTCCAAAAACTAAAACCTTCCCTCGCTCTGCACCAGCCCCTACTTAACCAACCCCTTTAAAACTTTCCCCATTTCCTTCTTGACTCTTTGTGGAAAACTTTGGTAAAAGTACAATTAGAGTTTTAGAGTGAGAGAGTTTTAGAGTTTTAGGTTTTTTTGCAAGTCCTCTTTCTAAAACTCTAATTACCTGCCTGCCGGCAGGCAGATCTAAAACCCTAATGCTCTTCTTTCTCTCCTGCCCAATCTCTTTAATGCCTTTGTTATTTTAAAAAAACTAGCGGACAAGAAGGATCTCTTTTATGAATAAAGAAAAGCTTTGGCAGGCGGTTCTTGCCCAACTGCAATTAATCCTCTCTCGATCAAATTTTTCTTTATGGTTCAAAAAAACTTTTATCAAGAAAATAAAAAGCCAGGGACAAAAGCAAGTTGTTGAAATTGCTGTTCCCAGTTTGTTCGCCAAAGAAACAATTGAGACCAACTGGCAACAACAAACCAAAGAAATTTTAGAAAGCCTAACCGGCAAGAAAACAAAAATAGTTTTTGTTGTAAAAACTAAAACCAAACCTCTTGATGTTAAAACTTCCGGTCCTCTTTTTGATTTTGACGCCGAAAAAGAAAAAAGAAACCTTTTAAAAAAATCTCTTTTAAAAGCAGGCTTAAACCAAAACTACACTTTTCAAAATTTTGCTGTTGCTCCCACCAATGAAATGGCTTATGCGGCAGCAACTGCTGTTTCCAAAACACCGGGGAAAGCCTACAATCCTCTTTTTATCTATGGAGGAGTTGGAGTCGGCAAAACCCATCTAATGCAAGCAATGGGAATTGGCTTTCTTCAAAGAAAACCACAAGGATCCGTTCTTTATAAAACGGGAGAAGATTTCACTAATGAAATTATTGAAGCCATTAGAAGAAAAAACACCGGCTTTTTTAAAAAAAAGTACCGCAATGTTGCCTTTTTGTTAATTGATGACATTCAGTTTATTGCCGGAAGAGACACTGTTCAAGAAGAGTTTTTCCACACCTTCAATGCCATTAAACAGATGGGCGGGCAGATTGTTCTTACTTCTGATCGGTCGCCAGAAGAAATCGAAAAACTGGAAAGCCGTCTTCGTTCCCGTTTTGAAGGAGGCCTAACAATCGATGTTCAAGAACCTAATTTTGAACTAAGAACGGCCATTCTTCTTATAAAAGCCAAGCAGGCCGGTGAAGAGATTCCTATTGAAACCGCCAAGTTTATTGCCCAACAGGTAGAAAGCACCAGGAAGCTGGAAGGAGTCTTAATAAGAATCCTTTCAGAGAAAAGACTAAGAGGGAAAAAAATTACTCCCGAGACAATAAAAGAAATTCTTAAAAAACCTGAAAAAGAAACAAAAACGTCTTCTCCCAGAGCTTCCTCTAAAGAAATCGTCTCCAGGGTCGCTCAGTTCTATCAGCTTAAAGTTTCTCAAATAAAAGGAAAAAGAAGGCTAAAGCAAATTGTTTTTCCCAGACAGGTGGCAATTTTCCTTTTAAGGCGCGAGCTTGGTCTCACTTATCAAGAAATCGGCAGGATGTTTGGAGGACGAGACCACACAACCATTATGCACTCAGAAAAGAAAATAAAAGAAATTGTTAAAAAGTCTCCAGAAACAAAAAAAGAAATTTCCTCAATTAAACAAGGGCTTGCTTAAAACCTTTTCCACAAATTGTGGAAATCTTTGTGGAAAAGGCTGTGGATCTTATGTAGATTGGTGTGCAAAAAACAAAAACATCTGTGTAAAAAAATTGTCTTTTTCCATCTTTTTTTTACTAATCCACTCTTTTTCCTCAAAGCTTCCACTTTGGTCTTTTACCTCTTTTTCTTTTAAAGCCGTAGCTTTTATTGGTCTTTTTCTCTGTTTTTTTTTCCATCTTCTAATTGCTCTTTGTCAGCCATTGGATCCTTTTTCCACTTTTCCACCTTTACTACTACTACTACTAAAGATATAATAAAAAGTATGAAGGTTAGTCTTTTACAGGAAAATTTACAAAAAGCGGTTTCTTTTGTTTCGAAAATTGTTAATAGTAAAGCTCAAATACCCGTTTTGTCCAATATTCTACTTGAGGCAGAAAAAACAAAATTTTCCCTATCTTCAACAAACCTAGAAATAAGTTTCAATATTCAAATTCCTTCCAAAATAGAAAAACAAGGTCGGATTACTTTGCCGGCAAAAAGCTTTTTGGAAATAGTTTCTTCTTTGCCAGCGCAAACAGTGGTTTTAGAACAACAAAAAGACAGCGTGAGCATTTCTTGTGCAGGAGTTAAGGCAAAATTGAAAGGCTTACCAGCAAAGGAGTTTCCTTCAATTCCTTCTCCCTCAAAAAAGAGTGGCTTTTGGGAAGTAAAAGCGGAGGATTTTATCAAAAGTTGTTCCCAGGTTTGTTTTGCCGCTTCATCCGATGAAACTAGGCCTGTTTTGGCAGGAACAAGATTAAGAGGGTTGTCAGGGGGGAAAATGGAGATGGTAGCAACCGATGGCTACCGGCTTTCTCGCAAGCTTTTAACGGGCGGGTTTAAAAAAGGGCAATCTTTGATTGTTCCTGTAAAAGCCTTGGAGGAAATATCAAGGAGCACAAAAGAAGGAGAAAAGGTAAAAATTTTTTTTCAAAAAAAAGAAAATCAGGCAGTTTTTGTTTTTCAACAATCAAGGGTTGTTGTTCGCTTAATAGAGGGAGAACTTCCTTCTTTTGAAAAAATTATTGCCCGGGAATTTCAAACAGAAGTCCTTGTTGATAAAGAGGCCCTGCGCAGAGCCTTGAAAATAGCAGCCGTTTTTGCTAGAGAAAGCGCTAATATTGTAAGGTTTAAGATACAAAGGTCGAAACTTAAGGTTTCTGCTAATGCGCCGCAGCTGGGAGAAAATGAAACAGAAGTAGAGGTGAAAACAAAGGGCGAAGAAACAGAAATTGCTTTCAATTTTCGCTTTGTTTCCGAACTTTTAAACGCTATAGGCGAAGAAACGGTTTGTTTGAAATTAAACGGCGGTTTGTCTCCAGCCGCTTTTGTTTCTGCTAAAGATGCCAGCTTTCTTCACATAATTATGCCGGTGCGGGTGCAGAAGGCCCAGGAGTAGCCTCTTCTTTTAAAAGTTCTTGAGGACTGGAGGTAATTAGGCCGTGTTCGTTTTCTGAGGCAACAACATGAAGGGCCACATGGTTAGTGCCGGCAAAAAACAAGCCCCTGCCTACTTGAGCTGACAGCAAAAGGTTTTTTTCTCCCTGCGAAAGATAAAAAACTTCAACAATTTTGTCAATAGCGGCCGGCGACTGTTTAAGGAGAATCTGAATAGAGGAGTTGGTAATAATAGACTTCCCCAGGTTTGAAGCAAGAAAGTCTTCAACATCTTGGGTGATAGTTGTTAGCCCCAGATAGTATTTTCTTGCTCTTTTAGCCATGCTATGGAGAAAAAGGGCGGAGTCGGGATATTTCATTAGATACCAGGCCTCATCAACAACAAGAAGCCTTTTTTTAAGGTCTCTTTTTATTCTTCGCCAAACAAAGTCTAAAATTATATACATGGCAATTGGCCGAAGGAGGCTTTCTAGCTCTTTAATGCAAAAAACAGTGAAGGGGCTTTTGATATCGATGTTTGATTGTTGGTTAAAAATGCCCTGCAGAGACCCTTTGACAAACTTTTCCATTCTGGCGGCCAGATTTATTGCTTGTTCCGACTCCATGCCAATTAGTGTTTTGTAAAGATCTTCCATTAAGGGAGGTTCATTTTTTTGGGTAGCAGGGTCCGGAGTAATCCCTTTTTGCTTATAAGTCAAGACAAGTGCTTGGTCAAGGGTTGCTTCTTCTTGGGGGCTCATTTCTCCCATAATTATTTTAAAAAGGCCATGAAGGGAAAGGATTTTTTGCGAAAGCTCATTTTGTCCCTCCTCATAGACGTCAGAAAGATCAAAAGGGTTTATTTTGGTTGGTGATTGTTGGGAAAAGGAGATAAATTCGCCGCCGACTGCTTGGGAAAGATTGAAGTACTCAGCCTCCGGATCAATAATGATTATTTCTGTTCCCAGCATTAGAGAGCGGAGCGCTTCCAGTTTTACGAGATAAGAGTTATGAACAAAAACTCCCCCTGTGCCAGCGAGGAAAACTTCACTGTCCACAGTTAGATCATAGACGTATTTTTGCTTGCTTGGGACTTTTTTAATCTTAATAATCGGATCCCAAAAAAGATCAGAATTAGCCAATTTTTGCAGCTTTTCGAGCTCTTTTTTAAGCTTATTTAGCTCAATTTGCCTTTCTCGACATTTTTTTATTAAAAATTTTGCTGCTTTAACAATCCTTTGGTAGGAAGTGTCTCCGGCGGGCCTTTGAATGACTGCTGTCCATAAGCTTTTATCAAATTTTTGCAAAGACTCTCCAAGAGCAGAAAAAGAGGAATAAATAACCTTTTTGACCTCTGACAAAGAAATTGTTTGTCCAGAAGCAGTTTGATAAGCCCGAAGAACATTTTTTGTACCGACAACTACTTTTTCTGTTTTCATTAACCTCCATGATTCGCCAAGCTCTTGCCAGAGAATGGAGTTCATTTTTTTATTTAAACAAGCCATTTGGCAAAAACTTTTCAATTCCGGAAGTTGTCTTAATAAAGCAAGTTTTGAGTTCATTCTTTTTATTTGCTTAGCTCTCTCTTCGATCTCTGTTATTAATCTTTTTAAAAGAGATCTTGAAGGAGAGAAGACCTTTCTTTTTATAGGAGAAAGGTTGGCAGGAGAAGGGACAGAGCTAGAAGAATAGAGCAGATTGTAGATTTTCTGAAAGATTTCTTCCAGTCCGGGAATAATGTCAACATTGGTGCTGCTTGGCTTGCCTAAGAGAGCTTTTAGTTTTTTTTCTTTTTCTCTAGTAATAAAACCAATGTTTTTAGCAAAGCGGTTGACGTTTTTTGTGCCAGAAATGACGATTTGATAATAGGTATTACCTTGATGGTGGCTATTAGTTGCTCTTTTGAATTTTTTTCTAACCCTGGTGTGGATTCTGAAGCGCAGTAAAAGATAAACAAGATCAGAAATTAGTTTTTTTGATTTAGAAGTTGCTGTTACGCAATGTTTTCCTACTGTTCCATCGCCTTCAAAATAGGTCTTTATAAGCTGGGCTAGTAGTTTGTTGGAAAGATTGAAGGCAAAATAAGGAGTTTTTTTATCTGCCGCCTTAGATTTTCCTAAAGTTGCTTTTACTAATTCAGTGAAAATTCGAGTAGCAGAAACAATGCCTTGACTGGTTTGATAGGCTCTCAGATGTAATTTCTTAAAACAGTCTTTGATATTTTTAATAACTTCAGGGTTGGTAGCCGAGATTAAGATGGCATTGTTTGTAATCGTTCCTTCGCTGATAATATAGCCAAGAAGCCTTAAAAAAGCTCCGTTGATTTTGAAATCAACAGGAAGAGTAGTTTGTGATTTTGAATTTCTAGAGCCCAAGCTTGTATTTTTTAAACCTGGAGCTTCGATTTTTTCAAGAATTTTTAGAAAATAAGACAAAGGGACAGAGCGATTTTGTTTATATTTGTAAAGATAGCGGTCGTAAAAAAGATCAATTGGTTTTTCTTTAAGCTTTTGATAGTTTTTGGCAATAATTCTGTTTACTCCTTTAATATAAATTCTTTTGCTATTTTTTAACAAGCTTAACAGATTTAGAGAAGTGATAGTTTTGCTTGGTGGCGGGAGTAGTCTTGGCAGAGGAACAAAAGAATTTCTTTTAACAAGACTTCCTTTTACGATTTGAATCTGTCCGTTTTGCAAGACAACAAGGTTATGGTCGCCAGTGGTTGTGATTTCTCGGCCTGAAGCAGTTAGAAAACGATAGCAGTTTTTTGGAGCTTTCTTTCTAGCGGCAACAGTCACTTTACTCCAAGAACTTTTTAAGTTTTTTCCGAAGGTGAAAACTTCAATACCGGGATTGATAATTCCTTTCATTTCTTCATCTAGAGAGATAGGTTTTCCTTTTTGCATAAGTTGATCGATTAGAGGCCCAATTTTTTTCTGAACGGCAAAGCCGTTTTTTTGGATCAAAACAGTTTCATTGCCAGCTATTGACTTTCCCCCTCCAGATTTAGCGAGCACTACCGTGTTGGCATTTTCCAAGGAAAATCTGTCAAAAACAACTAAAGAGCCGTTGTGTTCATTAATTCCATACATGATTCCTTCGTTGGCCGAGAGCTCAGAAGAAGTAAAAGGAAAGGTGGTGGCCAAAGATGTTGTATCCATGTTTCTGGTGATCATTAGCCTGTCCTGACAGGTGGGCAAAACGCTTTTAAAGGCTTCTTCCATTTGCAGGGTGGCCTTTTTGGAGACAATTAAGAGAGAGCCGAGAGTAGACTGAACTCTTTCGGTGATAGTGTTAAGTTCTTTTTCGCTTTTGGCAGGAATAGTGATATAAAGAGCGAATTGGAAAAATCTTTCTGCTCCCTTAGCTAGTTGTTCTCGAAGAACGCGGGCATCTTCCAGTTTTACTTTAGTATCAATGTCTACGATTTTTCCTCTTTGCATGTCTGTTTGGATTTCTGCCTCCATTTCTGCGATTTTTCTTTTTAAGTCTTCCATAATTCCTTTTCCCTCAACAGGATAGACAAACATAGAAATGTCAAGCGAGCGGTCGAAATTGATAAGTGGAGCCAGCCAGTTGGCGTTGACAAAACGTGGGTAGCCGGCCACAAAAAGAGTCCGAAAGTAAAAATTACCGATTCTTATAAAAGAAAAGTCTACCTCTAGGGCCTCCGGAGAAATGATGTCTTTAACGCCAATAATTCCCTGAGAGAATTTGTCTAAGCTTTTGGGGTCTCCTTTTGATTGTTTTTGAGACTTCTTTTTTTTACTAAATAGGTTAAGCATTTTTCTTGCCTGGCTCTTCTTTGGGAGGGGCCGGGCTTTGATTTTTTGTTGGCTGTTCGTTTGTTTGATTTGGCACAGAAGAAGCTTCTTTTTTAGTTGTTTGTTTGATTGCTGGTGAGACCAAGGGGGCATTGTAGCTTTTGGTGGCAGCAATTTTTTGACCAAAAGCCTCTGGGTTGTAAATTTGGTAAAAGAGGTCTAGCATTTCTTGCGTTTTTAACTGTCTTGCTTTTAGTCCTAGGCGGCCAAACTGGGAAATCAGATGGTCTCTTTTGGGATAAAGAGTTATTTTTGCTTTTTCTAAAATATAGTCGATAGGAAAAGGGAGCTTTTTCTTTCTGGTGAAAGATTGAGACAGAGAGCTGCTAACCCCCAGTTCTAAAGAAGAAAAAGGAATAATGATATAAAAGTTTTTATCCAAGACTTGATTTTCTTTGACGATTCTTTCTACAAAAACTCTATATTTTTGGATTTGTTCTTTAAGAAGGCTTTCTTCTTGTTTTTCTTCAGCTCTTTTTAGAAGCTGCAAGTAAGAAGAAATGTCTTTGCGCTGGGAACGGATGACTATTTGGACAGGAAAAGAAAGAGAGTTTAAAAAACCAGCATAAGCATAAATGGTAGCGTCTTGTTCTGGCTCGGAGAGAAGGCCAAAGTTTATAGCGGTAGTTTCCAAAATTAAACAACAGGAGCCGTCTTTTAAAATAACCAAATCGTCTCGGATGTCTTCTATGTCCAAGTGTTCTTGGGTTGTTGCTCTGATTGGTGTTTGTTGGGCAGGCAAGGAATTAGAGTTTTAGATATTTAGATAATTAGAGTTTTAGTTTTTATCTGTTTTTCCTAAAACTCTAAAACTATTTCACTCTAAAACTCTTTCTTTCGCTTGTATTTTAATCGGTGGGATTATTTTCCCTTCAGCTTTGAATTTAATTATATCAAAGCTAAAAGAATCTGCTTCCACTTCTAGTTCATACTGACCATTAGCCAGAGGAGTAGCAATAAAAAATTGACCCAGTTTGTTTGTTTTTGAAGCCCTGACAGGAGCTTGGTCTTTGTCTCTTATTTCAATAATGGCGTTGGGAACAATTTTTCCTTTGGGATCAATGACCATGCCAACAACAATGTTGGGAGTTTCTGGAGGATTGGGGATAGGCAAGCTGGGAGATATAACGGTTGCTATTTCTTTGCTAGGGCCTTTTTTAGCCTCTGGTTTTTTAAGTTTCGGGGAGGGCTTTTGGCTTTTTTTAGGAAGCGAAGAATAAGGAGTGCCTATTTCCAAAGGAGCGATGAAAGGTTTAGCGATTTCTACTACAGGAACAGCACTGGGAGGGAGGTTTTTGGGGGTTTCTTTTTTGGCTTCTTTTTCTTCTCTTAAGCGACGCACCCTAATAGAAGGAGAGGCAGACAGAGAGGGGGTTGGTTGCAACAGGGGGGTTGTTTGTTGTTTTTGGGCGAGAATAGGGACAGTGCCGGTTGTTTTTTGCAGGAATTGATTTATCTGGTCTATTTTTACTTTTTCTTGTTTGTCAAAAGAGGAAGTTTTTTCTTCTTGAGGAAGACTTTTTAAATATTCTGCAAACTGAGCTCTTTCTTGTGGGCTCAGTTTGGGCTTGGGAAGCTTTTTTCTTTTTTTAGGAATAAAGTGGAAGAAGTCCGGCAGTTTTTTTTGTTTTTTCCAAAGATAGCGAGTAGGAGCATAGACGCTTTTAAAAAAATTTTTTACCCAGATATCCAAGGGTCTTTCTTGGATTGGGAGAAAAGCAAAAGCAACGCCGGAAAAAACAGAAATAAATATAAGCGGCCATTTAAAATAAAAAGCAAGCGGAGCATTAAAAAAAACAACTGCCAAGACGACCCCGGCGGCCAGTTCTAAGAACTGTTTTAAAGTCATATTGCCGACTAGGCGGAATTGGTAAGTGGTAACGTTTTGAGGGACAGAGTGTTGCTTCATGAGTTTAGTATAACAAGAAGATTGAAGCTTTTGAAGAAGAGTATATGAAAATTTCTAATTCCTAATTGACCTAATTCCTAACTAAATCCCAATATCCCAATTTCTAATTTCTAAACCTTTGGTCATTGGTGCTTGGCGCTTAGTCATTAGTTAGAAATTAGATATTAGAAATTAGGAATTATTTAAAGATTATCTTCTGGCTTTCCGGATCAATTCCTTTAGATTTTATCCATTCAATTATTTGCTCTTTTGCCGTTTCTTTGTTTCCTTTTTTAAGAGCTATTTGTAAAGTATGGGGGGCAGAATAGGTTAAGTGGTAATTTTCCGTGTCTAAAGGCAGCCAGTCGATTAAAGGATAGCGTTCTTTGGTTAGTTTAATTTCTTCTTGAATAACTTCTGTTTTTATAGGAGTTTCTTTTTTTTCTTCAACTTTAAAATGTTCTTGGAACGGAGAAGGAGAAGGACTTGTTGAAGGAATTGTCTTTTCTCTAGGGTTTTTGTTAAAAAAGAAAGACAAGCTGGCCAGAATTAGAATAGCAAGAAGAAGAACAAGAATAATTTTTTTCTTGAAAATAATAGAAATCAATTTTTTCATAGATGGCAGTTTTTTAATTATAAGGTTTTAGTAATTACTGATAAAACCGCGATAGTTTTCTTTTATTACCGAGAGGCCGATTTTTCTTTTGCCAACCCCTCCTTTGTCCCCATTGGCCTCAGCAATATAAATACTATCGCCGTCTCTTTCAAGAACCAAGGCGATGTGGCCTCCATAGCAATGGTCTTCACCGGCAACAATAAGGTCGCCCTCTGTTAAAGACTCCCAAGCAGTGTCTAGATCGTCAGTGGCATAATCAGAAGCGGAATTCTTTTTTTCCAGTTTTTCATTAGTGACGGCAACAGCGAAACAAACACATTGAAGCTTGTTATAGCTAGGATAAGAAGCCCCCTTTTCAATATAAGGACAATTGTTGGGATTGAGATAAAAAAGGTCGTCTTCAGAAAAGCCCTCTTCTACAAGGCAAGCTTTGGCGGTTTCCCAAGTGTTGATATTAACAAGGGCATAATCATATCTGGAAATGCTCTCTTTTTCTAGATTATCACAATCAAGTAGAGCATCAATGATATCTTCGGCCATTTTAACCGAAGAAGCCCTTGCTTGAGCTGAACGGCTGGCTTCTTCTCCACTATCAAAACCACTGCCGCCGCCGGACATAGTGGTGTCGGTTTTTTGCTCAGTAGCAGAAAGATCAGCGAAAGCAGAAAAAAGGGTGCTTAAAGCAAAGAAGCCGGCAAAGGCAACGGCCCCAATTGAGCCAATAACAGGGACAGCGACAGAGGGAAAACTAAGAGGCAGACTGCTGACAGCTGAGGGGAGACTGCCAATTGTCTCCAAGCCGGTTGCTGCTTTGCCCAAAAGTCCGCTAAAACTTTTGGAAATTCCGCCAACAGCCTGAACAGTTTTGTCAATCAAAAAACCACCAGCTCCGCCGATCAGAGCGCCTGGCGGCCCAAAATAAGCAAAGCCAAGCATTGCCCCGCCGGTGGCAAAAGGAGAAAGAGTAAATAGTTTATAAATTGTGTAGGCAGCGGCCGCTGCCAAATTGCGAGCCCATTTAAAAATCTTTTCTCGACTTTTCTTTTCTTTGATGAATTTAAAAAGCTCCCAGCCAGTTGTAATCGCTGTGCCGATTGGTCCGGCCACTGAACCCAAGCCAATTTTAGTTAAGGCAGCAACCAAAACATGTTTTGCTAATCCTTTAGCTCCTTTTTGGATTAAAGCCTGTCCGGCCTTTTCCATTCCTTTTTTGGCCAGCCAGTTACCGACTGCTCGGCCTATTCTCATTCGGGGAGCTAGAAGAACGCCAAAGCGACTTTTTTGTTTGAAATTTTCAACCTTGTTTCCCCAGGATTTCCAGGCCTTGCCAAGAGTGCTTTGACTGATTTTGTTTTTCGCTTTACCTATCCAGTAGCCGGGTGTTACCTTAACAGCAGTTGATTTAAAACTTTGCCATCTTTGTGACTGGGCAAAAGCCTTCCTCAGTCGTCTTCTGGGAGTTCTTATAATCCCTTTCCAGGTGATATCCATTTGTTTTTCCCAATTTTGTCTTTTTATTGTTTTTTGACGCAGTCTTTGGGCTTTTTCTTCTGGGCTGATAAAATGATAAGAAAAAGGCAACCTTTTTCTTAAAGATCCTTCCTCTGGGGTTTCGGCCATTGCCTCATTAAACTTTCTTAAATTGTTGCTCAAGACAGGATCACCCCAGTTTTGATCGATTTTTGTTGGATCCAAGTTTTGGATATGGGCCTCGACTGTTTCCGGCCTTATTTCCTCTCCCCATTTTTCGGATAGGTTTTTGGCAATGTCTTGAGCTTCTTGAGAAGTGGAAACAAAACCAATTATTGGTTGTGGTTTTAAGCCGTGATCGAAACGATCCAGGGTTGTTTTTGCTTGTTTAATAGTTTCCTTTTCTTCTTTCGGCATTAAAAAGACTTTTTCCAGATCGTTTTCAAAGCCGTTTTTGTCAGCAATAGCAGCGCCAATCAAAACATCTTTGTAAAGTTCTCTTGTCAGGTTTTTGATGTCTTCTGGTGAGATTTCTACTGCTTGCTGGAAAAAGGGAAGCAAGCGGGAGGAGGCTTCAGCGCTGATTGCTTGCAGGATTTGGCTTTTGTAAGGTTCTCTGTAGTTTTCTAGATTGTTTATAAGAGCAGTAGTGACTCGGTTTTCCAGTAAAAGATGGATTTCTCTTTTAGCGGTTGTTGCTTTTTTAAGTTGTGCTTGAGAGAGAAGATTTTGTGGCTGTTCTCCGCCCAGTCGCCAGGCTTGCTGTCCTAGTTTGGCAAGAAAATCTTGGCCCAGCTGACTAGCCTTGTTTTCTTTTCCCAGAAAATAGTCTTGAACTCTTTGCCGGCTTTGATGGTTTTGGGAATAATTTTCTGTTTCTAGAGCTAGTTTTTGCGGCAAACGGTTTTTTAATTGGCTTTCAAGCCATTTTTCGGCCTCTTGTTTGCTAAAAGTGAAAGTTTGGCTTTGCTGGCTTTGCTCGTCTTTTACTTCTAAAGTTGTTGTTTGCCAATCTCTTTCCAGGGCCGGTGGGGTGGTTAAAAGAATAATTAAGTCTTTTTTTTGCTCTTCGGAAAGTTGGGAAAAAGTGATGGTTTGTCCAGCCATTAATTTATCCTAGCAAAAAGAAGGTTTAAAGGTAATGGGATTTTTCTTCAGGGCCTGTCCCTTGCAAGGGACAGGCCCTTGGGGCTTTTGAACTAAGGGTTCGGGGCACGGTAGCCTGCGATTTTGACAATTAGCCTTATTCCCAAAAAACCAATAAGGTCCAAAAAGCAGACAAAGACAAGAGACTTATTGATGATAGTAAAAATGTTGCCAAAAAAGTCAAGAAAGTATTTGGGAAAAGTTAGCTTAAAACCGGCAAGCCAAAAAATTGACAAGATAGTTATTATTAGAAGGATAGGAAAAACTGCCTGTTCCAGGTCTTTTTTGGAAGAGAACATAGTGAGAGAAATAGAAGATAGCAAATAAAGGGTGGAAAATAGGAATAGAAGTTGGGAAAATGAGAAATTTATAGAAATTTGTAGGGGCGAAGCGTGGTTCGCCCAAATCGTGGACTTTATGTCCGCCCACAAATGAATTAGAGGATTGATAATCGGTGGAAACAAATAAAAATAGCAAACAGAAGTAATGATAGTTAAGCCAACAATAAGCGGGGCCAGACCAACAATTGTTCTTCTGATAGGATCGCTTTTGGCAATCTGCAGACTACCGATTTTTATGGTTTCCTCTTTGACTTCTGGGATAAAAGAGAACTCACCGGTTTTAACAAACAAGAGTTCGGCGACAAGCATATGGGAAACCTCGTGAATAACAGTGCCGGGCAAGAGAATGAGGCTTAAAAGATAAAGAACGGTTTTTTTATTGCCGGTTAAAAGGTAAAAAAAGCGGTAAAGGTTTTTGATGGTTTTTTTGGAGAGAAAAAAGAGAATGGCTAGAAGAAAAAGAAAAATTACAAAAACAAGCATGGTAAGAAAAATAATATCAGAGTTTTAGAGTGTTAGATAGTTAGCCTTTAGGAATAACTAACAGTTGTCATTCTGGAGCCAGGCTAACAGCATGGCGATAGAATCTAGCGAAAGTGTATTTTATACAGTCGCAGAAGCAACCTAGATCCTATCGCTTCGCTCCAGGATGACAAACTTTCTGTGATTTTTAAAACAAAGGTGTTAGAATGGATTTATAATGCCGGACAACAAAGAAAAAGAACCTTTGAAAAATAGAAAAAGGAAAGAGCAGGCAAAAACCAACCAAGAGCCTTCTAAGAAAACAGACAAAGGGAAGAAGGATGTTGATAAAAAACAAGACGATCTCTTCGAAAAAGTAGAAAATCATTTTCAAGCGATGAAGGGCTTATCTCCAGAGGAACGCAATGAATATAAAAGAAGAGTTCTTCAAGAATTAAAAGAGGCTTTTCCCGAAGGAAATCAAAAAGAGCTGGAGTATGCGGCAGAACTTATTGCTGAAGGGGAAACACAGAGGGGAAGAGGTTTAACCAGAGAAGAAATGAAAAAGATTTTTAATCCCAATTTTGACGAGGCCTGGAAAGCAGTTGACGAGATCTTAAGTGAGATTTATCTTTTAGCAGACATGAACAGAGATGATCATTTTGACGCTGCTTTTGATCTGGAAACGCAAATAAAACTGGCAGAGGTGAGAAGAGCGGCGGCTAAAGCCCACGGTCATAAGATGGCCCAAAAACTAAACGCCGTCCATACAATGCGCAAAACCGTTCATAATGGTATGTATTATGTGGAAGGAGGCCAGGGCAAGCCGGACAAGATGATGGAAATGATGCAGAAAAGCTCGGAAATGGTTGATGTTTTGTTTGGTACAGAAGGAGTCGCCAGCGCTAATCGTTTTTATGAAGATGTTTTGGAACGAATTAAATCTAGGCATAATAACTGGTTGCCTTATGACAAGGTCGCTTATAATTGGAAAACGAGAAAATCAGAAGTAGATGAACAGGTAAGAGCTCTTTTTATTCAAGCGCTGGAGAGTGGAGCGGTTGATGGTGTTGAGCATAAAAATGTGAGCAGAGACCATCCCGATTGGCCGGAATGGAAAATAAACAGAGCCCTTCATCTGGGCCGCGCTTATGGTTCGGTTTCTTCTCGTTTTATCGAAATAACAGCGGCCAGTAGAACGCCGGCAAGGAGCGTTAAGGATGGCCGACGTTTTGTAAGCCAGTTTAGCGAAGATTTTGTCCGCGGTTTTGATCCGGTCGAGCATATGGTGGTAAAGTATGGGCCGGAAAGGAGTGCCTCTTTTCTTTATTATCTTTTTTCCGGCGAACAGGTGGTTTTTAAAAACAAGGAAGAAGCCTGGGACAAGCTAAGAGAAATAACCGACGTGTCTTATGTAATGTCTCTGCCGGAAGAAAAAAGAAAGAAAATTCCCAATATTATTTGGAACATGATGGGTGCTAGTAGCCCATTGGCCAGCAACTGGCGGCTTCTTTATACGATTGAAGATATGCCTTTGGAGGAACGTCAAAGAGCTGGTTTGCAGATTGCCCTGGCGGCGATAGGTGAAGAAGGTTTATCAGATGAGGAAACTTTAAGAAAAAAACAGGAGATTTGGGATAAAGCTTTGCAAAGAGCTCCTTTGGCGGTTTTGCGTGGTGTTTTGCGCGGCTATCCTGAATTGCAGCAAGAGATTAATAAGCTGGCAGGAATAAGAACGGAAGAGGTAGACGAAATAGAAAATTGGCTTTTTGTCTTAAAAGAAAGATTGATGGAGGAGGAAAGGGAGCATCCGGAAAAAGAAGCGAAGTTGGACTTTGGTCTTATTAAAAATAAAAGGATGCGTCAAAAGACGAAAGATTATTTGCAGGCTATTAGAAAAAAGATTTGGGAGAAAGGTCTTTTGGGAGGAAAATTGGAAGACTTGGGCAAAGCGGGCAGAACAGTAAAAGAAACGGGTTTGTTGGGAGATGATTTAAAGAAATTTTTTCCTTTTACGATTGCTGTTTCTGACATGCCCTTTGAAAAAATGGATCACATCAAAACCGGTCATGTTGGTTTTTTGGCCAGAAAGTGGCGGGATACCAATCATGCAACCAATGCTGCTTATGCTTTTATGGGTCTTATGCAGGAATTGCCAAGAATGAAAGGGCCGGATGACTACAAAGAAGCAATGAAAAAAATATGGGATGAACTTAAAGGTTTTGATTATGAGTATGCTCAAAAATTTACTACTTACATGGCTGAGATGATCAGCCGTGCCTGTATGAAAACGCCTTGGTCTCGTTATCTTCCCTGGCCTTTGGAAAAATTAAGTGAAGCAGCCTTAGTGGATAATGTAGCGAGCACTTTGCATGTCAAAAAGCCGATAAATAAATTTTTTGATAAGATCATTGGCTGGAAGCCAATTGGTAAAAGAAGACATTCTTACATGCAGGAGGTTTATCAAAGCTATGGAGCGGCCGCTTGGGATAAAATTAATATTAAAAGATTGGCAGATAATTTGCAGGGAGAGGATTATATAAATCCGGACCAAAGAGACAAGATTTTGGAAAAACTTAATGCTGAGTGGTGGAAGGTAGTTTTGGAAGGAACGTTCAAATGGGGGCCGCTGGTTATTTTTCTGATAGGTATGCTTATTCTCGATAGGATTAGACAGGACCTGGAGAAAGAAGTGCAAAGCTAAGCGGTTTTCCTGGCAGTATCGTATCCTTCCAGAGCCTGAGCAGTTCTACCTTCCGGTTGTTTTGGGGGCATAATATAGCTTTTAGCTTGCATGACAGTTACCGCTTGGCCTAACATTTGTGTGGGCATGCCAGCCAGACCTAACATGTTTCCTAACGCATAGCCAGCATAGCCAGCTCCTTTTTCTACTTTCAGAGCATTTTTGACCATATCAACTACTTTAGGCGCCATTAAGATAATCCCCAAACCGATAATTGCCTTCATCGCGTTAATGTCTATTCCTCCTAAAAGCGGTAAGCCTTGGCCGATACCTTCCTGCTCAACAAAACCGATTCCTTCGCCGGCACCCCAGTAGTCAGAACCAGTCAGGGCAGCGGCAATCATAAAAAGAACGACAGTGGCTGGGAAGACCAAGACATTAGCGAGCATGCCTTTGATCCAGTTGACCATTGCCTGGTTGCCGGGCAGGGCATTGGCGACCAAAGCCAAAGGGGCAAAAATAACCGAGAGGATAAGCCCTACATAGCTCATTAAAAGCTGAAAAAAAAGCTTAAATAAAGAAAAGAGCATCGCTACAGCGATGATAAGGTAGGCAAGGCCGGAAGTGACAGCTCCCGGAAGAGTGCCGCCTACCTCTTTTCCTCTCCAGAGAATGGCTTCAACAGTTTCCCCAATTGCCCGAGAAGCATTGCCGGCTAGACTTTGAGCGTTTCCTGAGCCGGCCATGAATACTCCGGAGAAACCCAAAGAGAGAACATTACGACCGAGAAGGTCGTCTGTCATTGTACTGTCACCAACACCGACAATATTATGAGAAGTGAAAAGACTAATAGCTAGATAAATGCCTACATAAATAAGATCAACCATTAAGGAGGCAATCGCATAAGAGAAAGTAATGATAATTAAAGTGATAATTAGGTTAGGAATAGCTGCTTCTACGGAGATAACTGTTTGCGGGTTTATTTTAGCTCGGAACATGATCATAAAGCCGACAAAAATGAAAATAATGACAAAAATAAGGTAGGCAACATTGCGAAAGGCCTTCCAGACTTCCAAAACCGGTTGCAGAGCATTCCAGCCGGTCCCTTGGGCATAGGCGGGTCGGACAATGCCCAGGCTTGAGCCTAAGTCGGCCAGGTATTCAGTAGTAGAGATCGGCGGATTGACAATAAGAGTGGAAGTGAGATTGCTGGCAACACTAATTGCACCGGGACTGTAAGCTTGGGCAGCACCTGGCCAATTTTCCGCTCCTGGGTAGGTGCCGGTTATATTCATTGCCAGGCCACCGATTAAATAGTTAAGATTATACTTGCTGAATTTGATCAAGGACATTTCTTCGGGTTGAGGTTCCAGCAGTTCTTCTTGATATTGATACTGGTCTTGATCAACATAAGCAGGACCTTTATCCCATGCTGGCTGGGAGGTGCTTTCGGCGGAAACAGGAGAAGGCAAGACAAGCTTTGCCAGTAAAAAGCCAGCCAATAAGAGAAAAAATAGCTTGATGGTTAAATGACTTGCCCTGCTAAAATTCCTGAACGGAACACGGCTGAAAAAGCCGAGTGAAGTATCAAGAATTTTTGTGGGGCTAAATGGTTTCATTTTAAAATAATCAAATAAAGAAATAAAGCAAATAAACAAATCAATAGCTAAATGACTAAATATTACAAATAATTAATTTGATTATTAAAATATTTGAGACTGATTTGAGATTTAATTATTTGTCATTTGTTTATTGATTTTGGTTGGTAAAACCCATGATATTTTCAATTTACCAGAAAAGTTTGTCTGCTTGCAAGCCTTGTTTTCTAACTGTCAAATTAGCACCACGGCCGCAGTCTTAAAATGACAGTCTAGATTGGAAAAGAAATCAGGGTTTTAAGATTTTCCAGATGGAACATGACGCCGGCCTGGCTCATTGGTACCCAGGAGCCGTCCCACCAAAGGACATAAGTATTTCCTTCCTGGAAATCCTTATCTTGGTGTTTTGGCCAAAGATTGGTTACATAAGGACTGTTTTGCCAGGAGTCTTTATCGCGACCGTAATAAGTTTTGTTATTTTCAGGACAAGTTGTTTCTTTGGGAGCGCCGTTGTAGAGATAGCTGACAATTGGGGCTGCTTCCAGCCATTCTTGTTTTGTTTCCGGCATTTTTTCTATCCAGTCTAGAGATTTAGCGATTTCCGCTTTGCGCTGAATAACTCCACCGGCTTCAACCAAAATAGCGACAAATTCCTCAAAACTGTTTTCTCTTCCGGCCGGGTGCTCACTGCCGACTACTTGCATTGGTCCATAGGAGTTTGGGTTATCTGGTCGGAAGTTGCTTTCTACGCCATGAATGGAGGTAAAGATATACCAAGGAATACCAGTTTCTTCTTGAGCCTGCCAATAGGCAGAAAAATTAGCGGCAATTCTTTCGATAATGTAGGGTTCATAGTCGGTATTTTCTTTGAGCCAATTTTCAACTTCTTCTCTGGTTTTGGGCGGTTCGTGAACTGGTTTTTCTTCCGGATAAGGGAGGGTGGGGTTATCTTTAGCTCCTGTTTTGATTTCCTTTTCTTCTTCTTGGAATTGTTCGTTTGTAGAAAGGATAGTTCTTGCCTGGTTACTTGAGCCGCCAAGCTCATCTCCTTCAAAACCAGGACAAAGGCCAGAAGAAACAATTTGTTCTTTGGTCAGCTCATAAGGCAAAAGCATGACCTGAGAGACGCATTGCTTAGCCTTGTTTGTTCCCCCAAGCCAAGGGAAGTAAATTTCTCCTTTGGAGGGGCTAGCCAGAGAGTCGGCGACAGCAGCTTTGGAAAGACCGCGGACGCTCGGCGTGTTGATATCAAAATAGTCAGAATAAGTTCCTTGGTATTGATAGCCAATAGAGGTTCTTGCTTCCAAAGGCTTGAAGTGGTTCATTTGTGCCGGCCGGAAGACGTCAAAAATGCCGCCAACAGATTGATAAGGATTTTCTTCAAACTCTCCTTTACTGCCAGGAGGGAGAAGATAACGGTAGTAATCGGAGAGCATATGTTCGCCGACAAATTCCGTATAAGGAAGATAAAGCTTGATTTGCAAAGGAGCGGTCATATAAAAATTGGATTTAAAGCCTTCCAGATAAGGCCGGAGGTGCAGCTCGGCGGCTAAATAATCTGTTTCTGTTAAACCAAGTCTTGCTTTGGCTTCATTTGTTAATTGCTTCATTTCTGCTTTGTCTTGAATGGCGCGGATATAGCGCTGGGAACAGGAGATGGCGCAATGTTCTTTTTTCTTTTTGTTTTTCATATCATTGCATCCTCTGGCTTGAATGCAGTCCTCGGCGTCGGCAACCAAGGCTTCCAGTTGTTCTCGACTGACTGGCGTGCGATAGTCTTTGTTTAAAAGCTGGCCAGTTAAAGGAAAGGGGTTGGAACAGATAACATCATTAGGATTGCTGTCTTCTAGAGCAGAAGGGTCATAGCAGTCGTAAGGGGTTTCTCGGATTTTGTTGTAGCAGCCTTTTCTTTTAAGATTTTCTGGCTCAAACGGTTTAGTTTCACAGTTTGTTTGTTCAATTTCGCCGTTTTCGTTTACTTCGCCTTGACAAGAAGCAGTCATATCTCGTGTAGCCATCCAAGCCTCATTGGTCATTTGATGGTTCCAGGTGTGGACTTGAGGAATTTCAAAAGAACCATCGGCATTGATTTTGGCTGGTGGCAGAACATCACTCCAATTGGGATCTTGACTAGATAAATAATAGCCGCTGTCTGGTGGCTCGGCCGGGCCGATATCTCTGCCATTAACTGCTTGGTGGCCTTTTTTGGGGCCGTTTTGGATAATGCGCACCCCATAATAGACAAAACCTCCTTCGACTTTTTCAATCTCAATTTTTACTGTCAGATAGCCCTCCGAGGTTTCCGAAGCTTCTTCTGCTTGGGCTAAAAGAGTGGTTTTTTCGCCCAAAACTTCTTGGTAGCCACAGGCGCTTTGCGATTGGTCAAGGAGTTGATCGAGGAATTGGCTGTCATTGCGATCCCGAGTGTCAGTCGAGGGAGGAGCAATTTCAGAGATTGCTTCGTCTCCCGCAAGCGGGATCCTCGCAATGACAGAATTACTGGAAGCCAAAAGCGTTTTTCCTTGCTCCTGGCTTGTGGTTTGCGGAGCCAGACTGCCGGCCGGGTATTTAGGAGTCAAAACCTCGTGGACGATTTTGGTCGCTTCATACAAGCTGGCCATGTGAGGGATAGAAAGGTATGCCATTGTCCCGCCGGAGTCAAAAGAAAAAGAGCTTTCTTTATAGGTAGGAACGGTTTGCATATAACCAGGAGCGTCTTTAAGGGTGGTTAAAGGGATGTAGGCCCAGGCGTCAGCTAAATCGGTTTCAAGCCACTCATCGCGTTTATCTTCCCAGATAGAGCGTTCTTGTTTGTATTCTTGAAGAAGGTTTTGATAGTTTTCCCAAGCTTCAGGGTCGTTGGATGAAGGCAGAGAGGGCGGCTTTGGTTCTACACACCAAGGACTGTTTAGCTCTACATCAGAAGTGATTTTGGAAATATAAGGAGGATTATTAAAGAAATCGGATAGATGTTTGCCGGAGTTGCCGGCTTCATAATCATAATCAGTGCCGTTTAAGGTTTTGCGAATGCGAGTGCAACGCAGCCGGTCAAGCTTGTCTTTGGCTAAAATACGAGGTATAACTCCGCCGCGGCGGAAAGCGTCTCTAGCTTTCGCTCCCTCATCCCCATAAATATCTTTTTCTCTTTGGATTTGCTCGGCTGTAAGGCCGGTAAACTCCGGGGTAAGCTGGGAGCCGGTGATGGTTACTGTGCCGGCCAGATAAGTAGCCAGGTATTTTGATTCATGCTGGGGAACATAGTCTTTATAGCTGGCAAAAGGAACTTTGCTCTCAGAGATGTCAAATTCGACTTTGCCACCCCAGGTTTCTGTAAAATAAGCGAAGGGGTTGCCTTTGCCACCGTCGCAAAGAGAAATAGCACCGATGTTAGTTACTTCCTCTCCGTTGTCTAAAGCCTCAAGTGCTTTAGTATCTACCCAGATAAAGGTGTTTTGCTTAGCTTCAAAGGTAGTGGCACAACTGGTTTCCAGATATTGCGGCTCAATGTCTTCACCACAGCCTTCACAAGGATAAGGCCGAAAAGATCCATCTTCGGCATTGGGGTTTTTACAAATGATTGGTGGAGGAGTGGGGCTAGGGGTGATAGGTGAAACAGTGCCCGGTTCTGAAGGACCCAAGGCGGGAGAAAGAATATCAATAATTTCAGGAGGAACAGGCTCGCCTTTTTCAATTTTCTTTTCCCACCATTCTTGCCACCGAACATCTAAAAATGCACCGGTATCGCGAATAGCGACACCAACTTCACCACTTTCAGTTACTGTCCCTATAGGGTAATGAGCAGAAACGGCTGGTAATTGTCCTTCTTTGGAAATAGATTGTTGGTAAAGAGAAATGATTTCTGGGTTAATATCGACTCCTTCTATATAAACGGTGTAACCATCTCCGATAGGATTTTCTGGGTGAGGAATAGTGTATTTGAGAGTAACACGATTAGAGTCAGCATAAAGAACGACTGCTTCATAATTCCCTCCAATTCCATAGCCTGATGCCGGGACGTAAACAGTTTCGCCTGACTTAGCCCCAAGAAAAATCATTGTTCCCTCTGGTGACCAAGATTCAGCATGATCGTCAGCCAGGCGATTAACATTACCAATGCCAGTAATTGGAGGCAGAGTTTCATCAAGGAGAGTAGTTAGTTGAGGAGCGCCAAGGTCAATTGGGTGAGCTTCTGAATAACGATTTAAGCCTCCTTCGGTTTTGGTATAGCCACGTTCACCAAAATTATTGTCAGGATTATCTAAGCAACCAATATAGCTTTGTGGGGGATTACAGGCAAAAATCTTGACAGACCAGAGAGAGAAAATAAAGAAAAGAAGGATGATTGATAATATTTTCGGCAGGGGTTTCATCTTGATAAATTTAAATTTTTATCCTTTTTATTTCGAGCTTGCTTTGACCAAAATTTAACAACAGCCCTACTTGACATTCACTCAGCCTTAAATAAGTGCTTAATTGACCAATATTGACTTCATTGAGTTCTTTGACAGACTTTGTTTCTACAACAACCTTTCTATTAACTACGAAGTCAATAATGTGATAACCAAGCAAGGCTTTATTGTAGATAACTTTAATCTTTCTTTCTCTTTCAAATTTAAAACCTCGATTTTTAAATTCTAAATAGAGAGCTCTTTGGTAATACTTTTCCTTAAACCCAGGACCCAATTCTTTATGAATTTTAATAGCAATACCAATTATTCGTTTAGTTAGTTGTTGGTGAGGATATTTTTGAGAACTGTATTTTTTTATCTTTCTGTGTTTTTCTCTCTGTGTTCTCAGTTTTTCTCCGTGTCCTCTGTGTTTTATCTTTTCATTCGCTGTCTAGGAATGAATGCTTTTTTAAAACACTGAGGCACTGAATTAACAGAGAACACAGAGGTACTTTTAGCTTTTCTACTTAGGCAGCATAATAGAAAACTCGGTTATATTGACGTTAGTAAAAACCTGGATGAATTTGATAATAAACCAAGCACCAATCATCAAAGCCAAACCGATAATTGCTTGAGTGATAGTTGTTTTGGCTGCCTCACTGCCTTTGGGGTCACCCATAGAAGTAAGGTATTTAAAGCCTCCATAAAGGAGCATGATAAAAACGGCGATGATGGCAATGCTGGTGGCAATGTTAAAAATAGTTTTAAAGATTTTTTGCAAGTCCTCAAAGCTGGCCGGTCCCGGGTCTGAACCTTGGGCAGAAGCATTAAAAGTAAAAAGTAAAAAGTAAAAAAGCAAAAAGGGAAATAAGTTGGAAACCTTCGAAGCATTTTTTTTCATTTTTCTTTGTAATTATTTTTAATTTTTAACTTTTTAATTTTTAACTTCTTTTCTATAATCTTTTTAACATAAAATAATCTCAAGCGCAAAAGTCAAAAGTCAAAACTAAAAGCCACAGTTTAAAACTTAAAAACTAATAGAGATCAAAGTTCTTGGACTTTTCGCTGTAATTTTTAGCTTTATATAGCTCTTTAAAAACAAAATGGCGGGTTTTTAAAAGCTGTTTTTTATTCTCCTTGTCATTCCTGACCTGATCAGGAATCTATAAAAATAAAACTTATCTGTATAGATTCCTGCCTGCCTGCCGGCAAGGCAGGCCTTCGCAGGAATGACAAAGGTGACATTTTGTTTTAACATTGCTATAAGTATGAAACTTCTCGGTAAAATTTTAAAGATCTCTCTTTTCATCTTTCTTTTCCTTGTTTTCCTAAAGCCGGTTATTGATCCGGATTTTGGCTGGCATCTGCGCCAGGGATTGTGGATGGTGGAGAATAAACAAATTATCCGCGAAGATGTTTTATCCTGGAGCTTTCAAGGTTATAAATGGGAGGATTTTTATTGGCTGACAGAAGTTTTTTTTGCCCTTGTTGACAAGTTTTTAAGTTTAAATTTTCTCTCTTTCTTTTTTTCTCTTTACCTTGTTTTTTTCTTTTGGCTGGTTCTTAGAAAAAAGAAGTTAGGGATTCTGGGATATTTAGCAATTTTGCTGGCGGTTTATTTGCTTTCCGGCTTTGTTGGTGTTCGGCCTCAAGTTTTGTCCTATGGCTATTTTGCCCTGCTTTTTTATTGGTTTAGACGAGTGAGTCAAAGGGCTATACCGGCAGCGGGCGGAGCGAAATTCCTCCTCCGAGGTGGTGTTGCGCCTGCGGCTCACCTCGGACGGTGGGATAGAGCGTATTTCCTTCCCTTGCTTTTTCTTCTTTGGGCGAATACTCATGGCAGTTTTTTAGCAGGTTTGGCCTTTTTGGGCATATTCGTTTTGCTATTGTCATTGCGAGGAGTTCTAATCCGCCGACTGGCGGAAAAAAACGACGAAGCAATCTCAATTTCTGGGTTTTTTCAGAGATTGCTTCTCCCGCATTCTCTGCGGAATCGCAATGGCAGAGAATTAAAAAGGCTGCTTTCTATTGCCGCTTTTTCTTTTCTGGCTACCCTTTTAAATCCTTACGGGGCAGACTGGTCAAGCCTTTTTGGATATCTTGGAAATGAAGTTAATAGAAATAACATCCTTGAATTCCAGCCAATTAATTTTCATTATCTTTATGCTTGGGTTTTTTTGCTTTGGGTTGGGGTTTATTATAAATTAACTGCCCTAAAGGACAGTCCTTGTAGAGAACAAGGACTGTCCTTATCAAAAAATTTAAGATTTTTCTTAACAATCCCTTTGGTTTGTATGAGTTTTTATGCTGTTCGTTTTATTCCAATTTTTGTGCTAGTTACCTTGCCGGAGATGGTCGAGGGACTCGGGAGGCTAGAAAAAAAGCTGCCCGTCATTCTGAAAAATTTAACTTTCCTTCTTAAACTTTATATTTTGCTAATTTTTTTGGTCCTAAGCCTAAAATTTGTCCTTGACTCTCTTTGGCAGCTAAATAGTAGCGATCAGCTGCAAAAAGCCGGCAAATACCCGCTAAAAGCGGCTAGTTTTTTAAAGAAAGAGGAGATCAAAGGTCGATTGTTTAATCAGTATGAGTGGGGTGGTTTTCTCGCTTGGCAGGTGCCGGAAATAAGAACTTTTATTGACGGCAGGATGCCCTCTTGGAAAAAAAACAACCGGGAAATTTTTGCCGATTATTTAGAGCTGATAAATCTGAAGCCTGGTTGGCAAGAAATTTTAGATTATTACCAAATAAATTTGGTATTGATAAAAAGTGATTCTCCATTGACTCAGGTTTTCAATACTAGTCAGGAGTGGAGGCTAATTTATAAAGACAAAACAGCAGCGGTTTTTCAGAAAAGCTAGACAAGATTAGTCCAAGACATTACCAAATTCTATGTTTTCTTCCAGGTTGATGCCAAAGAAGGTGCCGATAAGCTTCATTATCGCCCAAGCGGCAGCGACAATAGCCAAACCAATAACGGCAGCGGTAATTCTGTCTCTAGCCGCTTCATACTTAGTTTTATCTCCACCGGAGGTTAACCACTCAATGCCTCCCCAAACAAGATACATAAAAGTTAGAAGAGCGGCAATGATAATGGCGGCACTGATCCCTTTACTAATAAGGCTTCCTAAATCAGAAACAACTTTATCGCCTGGGTTAATTGTAATCGGCGCAGCCAAAGCAGGGGCAGGAGTAAGAAAAGCAATTAGTAATTGAGCAATTGAGTAATTAAATAAATGAGTTAATTTGAGTTTTAGGCAGTTCATAGTTTTATGATTAAATATTTTTAAAAGTTTGTCAAGGATGGATAAAAAGCAAGCCTTTAAAGAGTAATTTTAAAAATGTTACTCAGTTTCCTGCCCTTGTTCTGTCCCTGTTCCGGTTTCCACCGCGCTCTCGAACTCAATGTTGGTAATGTCAATGCCAAAGAAGGTAGCAATTAACTGCATTATCGCCCAAGCGGCAGCGACAATAGCCAAACCAATAACGGCAGCTGTTATTCTGTCTCTGGCCGCTTCATACTTAGTTTTATCTCCACCGGAGGTTAACCACTCAATGCCTCCCCAAACAAGATACATAAAAGTTAGAAGAGCGGCAATGATGATAGCGGCAACAATACCTTTACTGATAAGGGTCCCCAGGTCAGGAACCGCCTTTTCCGGCTGCTTAATGGTAAAAGCGAAAACAGGAGAAGGAAAGAGAAGAAAAATAGTAGTAAGTAGTAAGCAATAAGTAGTAAGTAAAAATTGAGGCAGTTTTAGCTTCATGAGTCTATAATTAAACATTCTTGACATTTTGTCAAGGGTTTATTGTGTACCCGTTCAGGATTTGACAATATGAGTAAAATTGCCTTTTTGTCATTCTGGAGCGAAGCGATAGAATCTAGTGAAGTGTAAACTTAGTCTGTTACGCTCACTACCGTTCGCTAGATCCTTCGTCAAGAAGCGCTACGCTTTCTTGCTCAGGATGACAAAACCACGCCTGTTTTTGACAAACCCTGAACGATTACTTTATTGTTTGATGATAAGCTCTCCGCCTTCTTCTATTCCAATGCCCAAAAAATGCAAAATCAGCTTCCAGATAACCCAAACGGTTGTAACAATGACCAAGCCAATAACGGCATGCATGATTTTGTTTCTTGCTTCTTCATATTTGGCCTTGTCCCCGCCGGAGACAAGCCAATCAATGCCGCCCCAGAGTAAATATCCTAAACACAAAAGAGCGCCGACAACAATAGCAGCATCAACTCCTTTGCTGATAAAAACGCCAATTTCTATTTGAAAAAATTCCTTGTCCAAGGCTTCGTCAATGTTCGTTTCTAGAGCATAGACAGGAGAAAGGAAGAGGGTAGTTAGTAGTTGGTAGTTGGTAGTTAGGATAAGAGCTTTTTTAAAAAGCTTTATTTTTAGTTTTTTGTTTTTCATTTTTGGTTTTTTTACGGTGTTGGCCAGGTAATCTCTAAAATATTCAAACCGCCAAAGATTTTAAGCTCGTTTATAAAGTAGACAATGGCAACCGAGGCGGCCAGAAAAGCCAAGCCAGCAACGGCATGGATCATTTTGTTTCTGGCGGCAGTTAGCTTTTCTTGATTGCCTTCGCTGGTTGTCCAGTCAAAGGCGCCCCAGGCTAAATAAAGGATGGCCGCCAGGGCGCCGGCAATAACCATTGTTTTCCAAAGTCGGGCGATTTGGGCGGCTAAGGGATTACCGCTTCCTATATTTCCTTCGTCCCCAATAACCGGATTGGTAATTTGTGTTAAAAGTTTTTTCATTTATCGTTCGAGTATAGTCGAGAACTCTTAATGGAAGAGCCTTCTCGACTTCGCCCCGCACCGTCTGGTGCAGGGCTTCGCTCGAAGAATAATAAAGGGTTGATTTCCTAACTTGGTTTAATAACCTCTTTGTGCTGGCTGTCCTTGCGGGTTAAGTCCAGGAATTACCCTTGCTGGATTTAAGATATCAATTCCCAAAATAGAGCCAACGATGTGAATAATCCCATAAGCAAGAACAACGACAATCAATCCTAAAGCGGCATTGATCATTTGGTCTTTGGCTTGCTGGATTTGCTCGGCCTTGCCGCTGGCAGAAATCCACTTTAAAGCTCCGAGAACAAAATAGACAATGAACATCATTGCTCCAACAAGAGTAAAGACGCCTAAAAGGTTGGAAAAGATTGTCTCCACAGTTTTGCCAGGATTAAGGTCTATGTTGAAACCAGGAGCTTCGAGCCTAGGCAGGTCTTTTTGAGCGAAGATAAGGGGAGCGCAAAGCGACAAAGCCACAGAGCTGCAAAGGAGGAGAGTAATTAGTAATTTGTAGCTGGTAGTTAGGACTTTTTTAATAGCCATTTGACAATGTAGTCATTTTTTTATTAGCAATATAACAATATCAATTATTCATGGACTTTAGTCTGAAGTTCTATCTTGCAAAATAATACCTTTTTGTCATTGCGATCCCGAGCGCCAGTCGAGGGAGAAGCAATCTCTAAAACTAAAGTCATAATTCATTCCCGAGATTGCTTCGTCTCCCGCAAAGTGCGGGATCCTCGCAATGACAGTTATCCGTGAATAATTGGTAACAATATAACAATATAACAATTTTCATTACGTTCCTGGCCCGTAAACTTTTGGTGTCAGTAAAAAGTTTACATCACCGAACAAAAGATAAGAAAGAAGGCCGGTCAAAGCAAAAGCAGTGGCAATAACCAGCAGGCCGATTAAGGCCATCCAGATTTTACTCCAAGCCTGAGAAACCCCCTTGGGATCGCCTTGGGAGGAGATAAATTGCAGACCGGCCAAAACAAAGTTGACAAGTGCCCAAATGCCGGCCACCACAGCCAATAGCTTAATAGCATTGGAAATAAAAAGACTCAAACCCTCTAAGCCTTGGTATCCACTGGGCATAACAGGATTTTTTACTTCGCCGATAATATCTTTGTCGCTGGTCATAAAATAATCAAATAAACAAATCTCAAATAATCAAAGATTCGTCTTTTATTTATTTATTGTTTTATTCAGTTATTGATTTGATTATTAAGTTATTTGTGGCATTTGATTATTATTTTTCTTCTACACCCCTGGGTTGAAAATACTAATACCGGTCAAAACTTCAATGATTTGGATGATCCAATAAGAGGCAAAGATAAGCAAAAAGCCAATGATAGCGGCGGTCACTGCCTTGCCTCCTTGGGCTAGTTTTTCCGGATCACCACCGGCAGTGAGCATCCCAAAGCCGCCTAAAAAGATCAAAAAAAACAAAATAATGCCAGCTATAATATAAACGTTGGGTAAGACTGAAGAAATAAAATCACCAAGTGATTTATAGCCGGTTTTGCCGGCAATGGCTTCTCCTCCCAATTTAAATTCATCACCGATATTAAATGCCAAAAACTTGTTCATTAAATCCAATATAGCAGAAATCGAAAAGAGTAGTAAAGAGGAGTGGGGTATAATAGTTGTAAAGTTATAAAGATTATAAAGTTTATGAAGATCTTAAAAGAGCTTGCTGGTTTTAAGAGAGGTTTCAACCCCCTCTTAAGAAAATATTTACAGGAGAAAGAACAGGAGTTAATTCAGATTGCTCCGGAAATAAAGCTACTTTTTTCTCATGTTAGAAAAATTGCCGCTAGTGGTAAAAGGTTGCGGCCCTTTGTTTGCTATCTTGGCTATTTGGGTTTTGGCGGCAAAAAAAAAGACCGGATTTTAAAAGCTGGTCTCGGTTTGGAGCTTTTACACCTTTTTGCCCTAATTCATGACGATATTATGGACAGAGATGAGGAAAGGAGAGGAATAGAGACAGTTCACTCTTTTTTTAGCAAAAAGAGTGGTAATAAGCATTTTGGCCTATCAGCTGGTATTTTAGCCGGTGATTTGGTTTTTAGCCTGGCAGAGGAAGCACTTCAATTTTCAATTTTCAATTTTCAATTTTCAAAGAGAGTTTTATCTTACTGGCAGCTTTTGAAAAAGGAAGTAATGGTGGGACAATACCTAGACATTTTGTCAAGCGTAAAGCTAAAAGCGAAAAGCAAAAAACTGAAAAAATCATTCAGTAATTTGACAATGAAGCAATTTGACAATGAATCCATATTTTTAAAAATAATGGAGTTAAAAACCGCTCTTTATACGGTTTTGCGACCTTTGCAAATTGGGGCTGCTTTAGCTGAAGCGGACAAAAAAGAAATTGAAAAATTAGAAAGGTATGGATTGCCGGCAGGAATTGCTTTTCAGTTAAAGGACGACCTTTTGGATTATAAAGAAGGCAAAAAGGAAGAGAATTTAATTTCTTTAAAAGGAGATGAATATTGCCAGAAATTATCAAGAGAGTTGGTTGAAAAGGCAAAAAAAGGTTTGGAGAATGTTAAAATGAGAAAGAAAGAAAAAAGTTTATTAGCAGGCTTGGCAGATTTTTTGGTGGAGAGGAAGAATTAGAGCTTGAGAGTTTTAGATAGTTAGAGTTTTAGCTTTTCTTTTTTTATATTTTCTAAAACTCTAAAACTCTTTCACTCTAAGACTTTGATTGAATTTTGGAAGAAGAGATTTTAGTTAAGAGAATTATTCAAGGCGATCAAAAAACGATTGAAAATTTCTACCGTCGCTACAAACCAAGGCTTTTAGCTTATATTCAAAAAAAGGTTGAATCTCGGGTGGCAGAGGACATTTTGCAGGAGACTTTTCTGTCTGCTTTGGACTCTTTACCTTCCTTCAAAGGAGATTCTTCTCTTTCTAGTTGGCTTTTTTCTATTGCCCGTCATGAGATAGTTGATTATTATCGGAAGAAAAAAATAAAAAAGATTGTTTTTTCTCACTTTCCTTTTTTAGAAAAGCTTGTTTCTCAAGCTTTATCTCCAGAAATAGCTTTAGAAAAGAAAGAACTGAAAGACAAGATTAAACAAACATTTATTGCTATAAGCGAAGGAAAAAGAAAAATTTTACGACTTAAGTATGTTGAGGGTTTGTCGGTTAGTAAAATTGCTAGAAAATTGGGAATAACTTACAAAGCAGCGGAATCAAGGCTATCCCGCGCTCGACGTGCTTTCCAAAAAGAGTTTGCCTTCCAAGATAAAAAAGGTTACAAGACTGAGTTTGTTATTGGCTCTTCGTGAGGGCTATTTATTCTGCCGCAATTTTTTAGGACTCTATTATCATCCTTTTAGGACTGTGAGAATTGTTTTAAGAGAGAAAGATTTAATTCAGGCAGGCTTGATTTTTGGCCTGCCTGTTTACATTTTTCTGGTGGGGTTTTTGTCTATAAAACTGAGCCGGGCTTTAGTTGGTTTGCCTGCCAGCCCTTGGGGACCAATCGCCAAGAGCTTTGGCATATTTTTGACTTTTTTAGTAATTGGCCTTGGTTTTTATCTTTTTTATTGGCTATGGCGGATAGTGAAGTTCAAGAAGAGGGTCCGTCCCTTGCAAGGGACGGACCCTAGTCAGTTATTGCGATGAGTAATTTCAATCACAAAATTCCCAATATACAAAAAACGATTATTACTTCAGAAATGGTTTGTAATCGTAATTGTGAGAATTTTTTGGGAGCAGCACAAGTTCCTTTGGGAATCGCCGGCCCCCTTCAACTTACAACTCACAACTTACAACTCACAACCTACTTGCCTTTGGCAACGACGGAGGGAGCTTTAGTTGCTTCGGTTAACAGAGGTTGCAAGGCAACGAGGCTGTCAGGAGGAGTTAAAGTTTTAACAGAAAGTGTGGGGGCAACCAGAGGCCCGGTTTTTCGAACCGAAAATATAAAAGAAAGTTTTAAGCTCAAAAAATGGTTGGATGAAAATTTTTCTTTATTGGAGAAAACAGCGAGTAAAACTTCTCCTTATTTGTCTTTAAGAAAATTGGGGACAAGATTTGTTGGCAGAGATGTTTATGTCCGCTTTTATTTTGAAACCGGAGAAGCAATGGGAATGAACATGGTTACTCTTTCTACCCAAAAACTGGTTTATTTAATTAAAGAGAGGTTGAAAATAAAATGTTTGTCTTTATCCGGTAATTTTTGCATAGACAAAAAACCAGCCTGGTTAAATTTTATATCCGGTCGGGGAAAAAGAGTTTGGGCAGAAACAATAATTAAAGAAAAGATTGTTCGGAATGTTTTAAAGACTAGCTCAGAACAAATTATTAAAGTTGTTAACAAAAAATGCTTGCTTGGTTCGGCAATGGCCGGTTCTTTGGGGTTTAATGCTCATTTTGCTAATATAGTGGCTGCTTTATTTTTAGCTACTGGCCAGGATTTAGCCCATGTGGTTGAGGGCTCTTTGGGAGTAACAGTAGCAGAGCTCCAGAAGAAAGGTGATCTTTATTTTAGTATTTATTTACCGAGCCTAATGGTTGGGGTTGTTGGTGGAGGAACTGGTTTGCCGACGCAAAAAGAAGCGTTAAAGATTCTTGGATTTGAGAAACCGAAGAAAGGTGACTCTTTGCGTCTAGCAGAGATTATTGGAGCAGCGGTTTTGTGTGGTGAGCTCTCTTTAACAGCATCTCTAGCGGCAGGACATTTAACAAAGGCCCATGAGAGGTTGGGAAGAGGGGGAATTAGAGTTTGAGAGTTTTAGATAATTAGAGGTTTAGTTTTCTCTCTTTTTTGCTTTTCCTAAAACTCTAAAACTCTTTCACTCTAAAACTCTAAATTTTGATTAATTTTAAAAGATTTTCATCTGTTGGTATTGTTGGCTATGGTGCTTATGTACCTGCTTTTAGGCTTTCTGTTGAGGAAGTAGCTCAGGCATGGGGGAAAGAAGGAAAAAGGATAATTTCTTCTTTAGGAGTAAGACAAAAGGCAGTTGCTGATGTGGACGAAGATTGTTTAACAATGGCAGTTGAAGCGAGCTTGCAAGCTTTAAAGATGGCTGATATTAGTCCTAAAAAGATCGGCGCTTGTTTTATGGGGAGTGAGTCTTTTCCTTATGCAGTAAAGCCAACAACAACAACACTAGCCCAGGTTTTGGGTATGGACAACAGCTATTTTACCTCTAATTTACAGTTTGCCTGCAAGGCAGGGACAACCGGATTACAAATTGTAGCCAGCATGCTTGAAGCAGGGATAATTGATTATGGCCTAGCAGTTGGTAGTGATAAAGCCCAGGGTAAACCGGGTGATGCTTTAGAATATACTGCTGCCTCGGCAGCGGCTGCCTTTATTCTCGGCAGGAAGAAAAGCCAGTGGTTAGCCCAACTAGAATATATTTATTCTTTTTCTTCAGACACGCCTGATTTTTGGCGCCGTGACGGAGAGAAGTATCCTTGTCATGGCGGTCGCTTTACCGGAAAACCAGCCTATTTTGAACATATTTGCCAAGCAAGCAAAAGGTTTTTAGAAAAGACTGGAAAGAAAATAGAAGATTTTGAATGGCTTGTTTTTCACTCTCCTAATAAAAAGTTCCCTTTAAAGTTAGCCAGAATGCTTGGCTGTAGAAAAGAACAATTAGCGCATAGTTTGCTGGTTGAGGAAATTGGTAATCCTTATTCTGCTTCTTCGCTTGTTTCTTTGACCAATGTTTTGGACAATGCTAAAGACAAGGAGAGCATTTTTCTTGCTTCTTATGGATCGGGAGCAGGGAGCGATGCTTTTTCTTTTAAAACAAAAAAGAGTTTGGTCAGAGAAAGGAAGAAAAAGGAAAAATTGACTGCTTTAATCAAACAAAGTGGGCAGATTAGTTATGGGAGTTATTTGAGGAAAATGGGAATTATATAGAGTATTAGAGTTTTAGATAGTTAGAGTTTTAGGGGAATTGATAGAAACTAAAACTCTAAAGCTCTCTCACTCTAAAACTCTGTTTCTTGAAAATCGCAATCCTTGGTGCTTATCAGACTAGATTTGGAGAGCTTTGGGATAAATCCTTAGAGGATTTAACGGCAGAAGCGGTTTTGGGAACAATAAAAAATGCTGGTATTAAAAAGGAGAAAATCCAAATTGGATTTTTTGGTAATAAAATCGGTTCACAAACCAGTGATCAGAATCACTTTGGATCATTGATAGCAGAAATTTTGGGAGTTTCCACCCCTTTTATTAGAGTTGAGGCGGCTTGTGCTTCCGGCGGTTTGGCAATTGCCCAAGCCTGTATGGCAATTGAGTCCGGACAATATGAAGTTGCTTTGGTAATCGGCGCAGAAAAGATGACTGACTTGCCGACTGAAAAAATTAGCCAAGCTTTAATGAATGCTGCCTCTGCTGAGGAGAGAACAGCCGGTCTTTCTTTTGTTGGCCTTTATGCCTTAATGGCTCGCAGGTATTTAGAGGATTTTGGAGTAAAAGAAGAAGATTTGGCCGCTGTTCCTGTAAAAAACCATAGTCATGCTTCTTTTAACCCTAAAGCCCAGTATCCTTTTCCCATTACTGTCCGGCAGGTGATAGAAAGCGCCCCGGTCGCTTCTCCTTTGAAATTATTGGATTGCTCGCCGATCAGTGATGGAGCGGCTGGTTTAGTTTTGACTTCTTTTAAGTTTGCCAAGAAACTATCCAGAGAGACTGTTTCTATTGTTGCCAGCAGCCAGGCAACAGAGAGTCTTTCTTTGGATAAAAGAGAAAAGTTAACAGAAATTGCCAGTTCTAAAAAAGCCGGCCTCAAAGCTTTTGCTCAGGCAGGAGTTGGACCAAAAGATATTGATTTAGCTGAGGTTCACGATTGTTTTTCCATTGCCGAGATTTTTGCTTTGGAGGATATCGGTTTTTATAAAAAAGGCCAGGCTTGGCAGGCGGCAGTTAATGGTGAGACCAAATTAGGAGGAAAGCGGCCGATTAATCTGTCTGGCGGACTGAAGGCTTGCGGCCACCCGGTTGGAGCGACCGGCGTTAAGCAAATAGTTGAGCTTTACAACCAGCTTTTGGGTCGGGCCGGCAGGCGGCAAACAAAGAAAGCCAGAGTTGGTTTAGCTCACAATGTGGGAGGTAGTGGAGGAACGGCAGCAGTGCACATAGTACAAATTTAAAATTTAAAAATCAAAATGCAAACCTTGCCTGCCGGCAGGCAGGATTGCAATTCAAAATTAGAAATTGTAATTAAGACAACGAACAAAATAAATTTTAAATTTGTAATTTCAATTTGTAATTTGTCATTTGAAATTTTAAATTTTCTATGTCTAGTCCGGTAAAGATCTGGCGGGAGAGCCAGAAAAAATACCACCATTTAGGGAAGAGAGGCAAAATTATTTCTTTTACCCAGATTCAAACACCGGTTAAAGGGTTTGAAAAATATTTACCTTACTTTTCTGCCATTATTGAGTTAGAGGATGGACAGAAAGTGACAGGACAATTAGTAGTTGCCAGTTGCCAGTTGCCAGTTGCCAGTGGAGACAAAGTAGTTGGAATTTTAAGAAGGTTAAAGGAACCGGATAAAAAAGGAGTGATTGAGTATGGGGTGAAGTGGAAAGTATTAGTAAATAGTAATTGGTAATTTGTAATTAGGAATTGTTGTGGGGCGAAGCCAGGTGCCAGACGGTACCTGGCGAAGCGTGATTCGCCCGCGTAGGGGCAACCCTTGTGGTTGTCTATCTGTAGGGGTGGACCGATGTGTCCACCCGGCGGACTAATGTTAATAGTTATTGACAAAAACGACAAAATTGTAGGCTATAAATCCAAAAAAGAATGTCATAAAGGTGAAGGTATTCTTCATAGGGCTTTCTCTATTTTTATTTTTAATAAGAACGGGAAATTTCTTTTGCAAAAAAGAAGCAAGCAAAAGCTGCTTTGGCCACTTTTTTGGTCCAATAGTTGCTGTAGCCATTTTAAAAAAGGCGAAAAAGGAAGCTGGCCAGTTAAAAAAAGGTTACAAGAGGAGCTTGGTTTTACTTGCCCATTAAAATTTATAGATAAATTTTATTACAGCGCTTGCTATAAAAATGTTGGTTGCGAAAAAGAGATAACTTATATTTTTGTTGGTATATATGATGATGGGGTTGTTTCTGACAAAAAGGAAGTTGCCAGTTATAAATGGGCAGACTGGGATTGGCTAAAGAAAGATATGAAAAAGAAGCCAGATTCATATACGCCATGGCTCAGATTGATTATGCAAAAAGTTAAATTAACCTAATTGACTTAATTTCTAATGTCTAATCAATGTCTAATGCTAGAATGACCAATGACTGAAAATTTTTAGACATTAAACATTGGGGTTTTGGGATTTGATTAGAAATTAGATTAATTAGAAATTAGAAATTAATACTTTTACCATTTCCGCTCCAGCTAAGATAATTATTTCTGGCGAGCATGCCGTTGTTTACGGCTATCCGGCTTTGGTGGCGGCGATTGAACAGCGCTTAAAGTTGTCTCTTGTTGGAAAAAAAGGGGGTTGGCTTTGGAAAATAAATTCTTCTATTCCCCAAAAAGTTGGTTTGGGATCTTCGGCTGCCTTGGCCGTTGCTCAAGCAGCCGCTCTTGTCTGTTTGCGCTCTAAAAACCCAGGGTGTTCTCAGGGAAACACTCCAGGGGTGGTTTTCTCGAGATACCTTGGGGTTATCAATGAGATTGCTTTTTTGTTGGAGAAGATAACTCACGGCAACCCTTCGGGAGTGGATAATACAGTATGCAGCTTTGGGGGAATGTTTCTTTTTCGAAAAGGCAGAAAACTGAAGAGTTTAAAAATAAAAAAGTTACCAGAGTTTTTACTGGTTAATACCGGGCAGGCCGAGGAAACAACAAAAAAAATGGTAGAATTAGTAAGCGAAAAGCGAAAAGCGAAAAGCGAAAAGGTACAACGTAAAACTAAAAGCTTATTGGAATTCATAGGAGAGTTGCCGGAGCAATTTGTGGAGGTTTTTGAAAGAGAGGACTTTAGTCAATTGAAGTGTTTGATAAAGGAAAATGAAAGACTGTTGGAAAGTTTGGGGGTGGTTGGTAAAAGGGCGAAAAAAGTAGTTCATTTGATTGAAGACCTCGGCGGGGCAGCAAAAATTTGTGGAGCAGGAGGGATAAAAAAAGGCTCAGGCATGGCTTTGGTTTATCACGAGAATTTATGTAGGATAGAGGAGTTTTGTAAGAGAGAAAAGTTGGAGTTTTTTAGAGTGAAATTGGGAGGAGAGGGAGCAAGGATAGAATTTTCCTCTGTTCAAGGACAGTCCTTGTAGAACCACAAGGACTGTCCTTATCGAGTGAAGATCAAGGAAGAGTTTTAGAGTTAGAGAGTTTTAGGAGGATTAATGAAGAAAATTAAGGTTTCTGCACCAGGAAAACTAATGCTTTTTGGAGAACATGCCGTTGTTCATAACAAGCCTTGCATTGTTACTGCTGTTGATCAAAGGATAGAAGTGGAAGCCTCTTTTAATGGGGAAAATAAGCTTTTAATTAATGCTCCTCAACTAGGGATTAAAGATTATGAGAGGGACTTCGTTCAGTTAACTAGCCAGGAGATGCCCAAGCAAGTTAGCTTTGTTGAAGCAACGGTTAAAAGGTTTGTTCAAAGGTATCCTCTCAAAAAGGGTTTAGAGATTTCTACTTTTAGTCAATTCTCTCATACCTATGGTTTTGGTTCTTCTTCTGCAATTACTATTGCCACGGCTAAAGCATTGAGCTTGCTTTATAAAATAAGGCTTTCAGATAAAGAGCTTTTTGATTTAGCCTACCGGGCAGTCTTGGATATTCAGGGAGTTGGTAGTGGTTTTGATCTGGCGGCAGCTTTATGGGGTGGGACTTTATATTTTGAGAAAGGGGCGAAAAAAGTAGAGAAACTAGAGGTTGATTCCTTGCCTTTAATAGTTTGTTATTCAGGGGTGAAGGCGGATACTCCAACACTGATTCGTCAAGTAGAGGAGTTGAAAAGAAGGCAACTTGATAGTGTTGAAAGAATTTTTAAAAAGATGGAGAAGATAACTTGCCAGGTAAAAGACTTGCTTTCTCAGAAAAGATGGCAGCAAGTTGGCCGATTGATGAATGAAAATCAAGAGCTTTTAGAAAGTCTGGGAGTTTCTACACTGCGCCTAGAGAGTTTGATAAAGGCCGCTTTGAAAGCCGGTGCTTTGGGAGCAAAACTTTCTGGTGCTGGTGGGGGCGACAATGTCATTGCTCTTTGTTTTCCGCCAAGAAAAAAGGAAGTGGAGAAAGCATTAGTTAAAATTGGTGGTAAAATTATGAAAGTGAAATTAAACGCTGAGAGGGTAAGATGGTAAAAAAACTAAAAGCAACTGCCAAATCTCCAGCCAATATTGCCTTTATTAAATATTGGGGAAAAGCTGACCCAAAAACCCGAGTGCCGCAAAACAGCTCTATTTCCATGTCTTTATCAAGACTTTACAGTATTTGCACGGTTGAATTTGAAAAAGGATTGAAAAAAGATAAGATTGATTTTTTGAAAGAAAAGGTGATAGAGGAGAGAGAACTTAGAAGGATTAAAAATGTGTTAGATAGAGCGAGAGAATTGGTTAGTATTAACCTAAGAGCTAGGGTGATGACAGTCAACAATTTTCCCAAAGCAACGGGTATTGCTTCTTCGGCTTCTGGTCTTTCGGCAGTGACTTTGGCAGTAACAGCAGCTTTGGGCTTGAAACTTTCTCAAAGAGAATTATCAAAACTGGCTCGATTGGCTTCGGGAACAGCCAGTCGTTCGATCCCCGATGGTTTTGTTGAATGGAGGAAAGGCACAGACGAAAGCAATTCTTATGCCGTGCAGATTTTTCCTCCGGACTGGTGGGATATTCGTGATGTAGTAGCGATTGTCAGCCGTGAGATGAAAAAGGTCAAGTCAACCCAGGGTCATGCTTTAGCTCCGACTAGCCCCTTTTATCGAGCAAGAATCACTGGTATGCCAGCAAAAATAAAAGCCATAAAGAGAGCAATCAAAAAGAAAGACTTTACTGCTTTTGGTGAGATTTTGGAGAAGGAATGTTTAAATATGCATGCTATTTGCATTACAAGCCAACCACCAATTTTGTATTGGCAGGGAGTGACAATGGAAATTATGAGGAAAGTCCAAGAGTGGCGAGAAGACGGTTTGGAAATTTATTTTACCATTGATGCCGGCCCAACAGTTCATCTCATCTGTCAAGGGAAGAACGAGAAAGAGGTAGTGAAACGATTAAAGAAGATCAAAGGAATTGAAAGAATTTCTGTTAACAAGCCAAGCATAGGAGCGAGAGTGATAGATAGCCATTTATTTTGAAAAGAATAATTAATTACCGCAGAATTAGCGCATGATTACCGCGTGAATTTAGAGTTTTAGATAGTTAGAGTTTGAGAGTTTTAGGAAATATAGAAAGTAAAGCTTAAAGGTCTAGAATCTTTTTATTTTCCAAACCTTTTCTCCCTTTCTGCATACCACTCAAGGGCTTTGTCAAATTGCTTGACATCAAAATCAGGAAATAGGATATCAGTGAAATAAAGCTCGGTATACTCCGACTGCCAAAGGAGAAAGCCAGACAAACGCTTCTCTCCCCCTGTTCGGATAATCAACTCCGGATCTGGCATCCCAGCGGTGTCCAAAAACTGACCAAAATTTTCCTTTGTTAAGTTTCGAATTTCGTGCTTCGAATTTCGAATTTTTTTTAGCGCCCGCATGATCTCATCCCGCCCTCCATAATTTATTGCAATCGTCACCGTAATCTTTTTATTTTTAGCTGATTTTCTTTGCCATTTTTTTAACAACTTTTGTAAATCTTCCGGCAGCTTTGACAAATCACCGATTGTTTTAAACTGATAGCCTTTTTGGGTATATTCGGCCGCTCGTTTTTTTATTCCCTCTTTTAAGAGAGAAAATAGAGTCTTGGCAAAAAGCCGGCCTCGTTTCCAGTTTTCCGTCGAAAAAACCCAAAAGGTTAAATAGGGGATTTTTAATCTGACAGCATGTTCAATAATTGGATCAAGAGTTTCCTTCACCACCCGACGATGACCAACAATAGGGGCTAGGCCCTTTTTCCTGGCCCACCGGCGGTTGCCGTCAACAACAAAAGCAATATGAACAGGAAGAGTTTTAGACTTCATAAGATTAGAGCTTTAATGACAAGATCATTTTGTTCAACATCTTTAAAATTTCTTGTAAAAGATTATTGAGGGGTTGAGAGTCTTTTTTAGAAAGCATTTTTGTTTTTAAAGCAATTATTAATTGGGTTTCTAATTCTGCCGCTGAGCCATAAGCGATTTGAAGAAATTGCCGATACTCATTTCGTTTTCCTCGACAATAACCTTCAGCAATATTGGAAGGAATTGAATAGGCTGCTTTTCTCATTTGTGAAACAATCCCATAGAGTTCTTCTTTGGGGAACTTCTTTGTTCCCTGAAAAACCTTGACGGCTAATTCTATTGATTTTTGCCAGACAATAAGTTCTTTGTAATTAATAGTTAGCCTTTTCTTCATAAAACTAAAACTCTAACCCTCTGACACTCTAAAACTCTAAAATATCGTTTCCAAGCCGAAGATTACCTGAAGAGCTTGGACGATCCAGTAGGCAATAAAAATAATGACAAAACCAATAACCGCTGAGGTAATTTTGTCTTGGGCTTTTTTGGTTGCTTCCGGGTTACCCTGGGAGGTTAAGAGTTCAAAACCGCCCCATATAAGAATGCCAAAAAGGATCAGTCCGGCAAAAGGAAGGGTGTATTTTAAAGCTTCAGAAATCAGGTTGCCGATAGTCGAGCCGGCAAAGCGGGTTGGGTCGGTGATTTCGGTGCCGCCGGGCAGAAGAAGAGGGAGAGTTTTGGAGTTAGAGAGTTTTAGAGTATTAGGTTTCATGAGATTAGAGTTTTGGAGTTAGAGAGTTTTAGAGTATTAGGGAATATAGATGGCAAAACTAAAACTCTAACACTCTAACTATCTGAAACTCTAATTATTCCCCACTGATAGACATAATTGGCTCCCCGACGAGATTTATTATAAAGACAGAGAAAATAATAAACAAAAGACCAATGACGGCATTGGTGATGATTTGTTGCCCGTTTTGCACTTTTTCCGGATTACCAGCAGAAGTCAAAATCTGAAAAGCGCCAAATAAAATTAGCAAAAAAGCAATGCCGCCGGCAATCCCAAAAAGCCAGGGAAGGAGAAAGGGAATAAGGACTTTGATGTCTGTGGGAATACAGCCGATGGCTGTTTGAATGCCTTGAGCACGGACTCCTAGTTCTCCTGCAGGAACTCCTGGAACTTTTTTAATATTACAAGTCTGCGGCCCATAGGCTGGTCTTTCTTCAGTTTCTTGTTTTTCTTCTTTCGGAATACAACATAAGATACCGGAGGAACAGTCGGCCGTACCAGCGGATATTTCATCAGGTTGGCATCCTGTAGCAGGATCTCTACAGATTCCTGTTTTTCCACTTGATGATGTACATCCTCCGGCTTGAGCAATAGAAACAAAAGAAACTAAAGAAAATAGCAATGAGATAGATGTTATAAAGAAAAATAAGAGTGTTTCTTTCTTCATTTCACCTTCCAGTTTAGCAGAAAAAAAAGAGGGAAGAAAGAGTTTTAGAGTTAGAGAGTTTTAGGAAATATCAATTAAGAAATAACAAAAACTAAAACTCTAACTATCTAAAAATCTGAAACTCTGTTTTCCATTCCTGCTATAATGAAAATAATGAGAATGGCTAAATTGCTTGCCCTTCTAAAATTCCTGAGTGAAACACGGCTGAACCCGCCTGCCAGCGCCTTGAGCGCAAGCGATTGGCGGGCAGGTAAGCAGAGAAGAACATCAAGAATTTTTGTGGGGTTTTATTGCTTCATTGCTTCATTGTTTATTTTTTTGATTATTCACTCATCACTCATCACTCATCACTCATTAAAGCCTATTTTCGCCATTGATGAGATTGAAAAAATCAGTCGGCAGATTGATGAGCTGGAGCGCGCCCGGCAGATGAGCATTGAAGCAACCAAGCCGCTGGAGGCAGAACTTGATAGACTGGAGGACAAACTGGAAGGGATTCAGAATTCCATTACTCAAGCAGAGGAAAATCTAGTGGCTCTCCAGGTAAGTATCAAACAAAGAGAAGCTGACTTTGACGAGCGCTACCAGATTTTGGCTCGCAATGCCGAGTGTTTTTACAAAAAACTGCGGGCTCCCTCTCCTTTTTATTTTCTGCTCGCTTCACAAACTGCTTCCTATTTGATTAAAGATCTTTCCTATCAGGCCAGTGTTGCCGATGAGGAGAAAGAAATAATCGCCCAAATAACCCAAGACTTGCTTTCTTTAGAGAAAGATAGAAAACAAGTGGAGTTGGATAAGCAAAGACTGGCTGGCCTGCAGATTAAGGTTGACAAGGAGGCGGTTTTTTTTAAAAAAGAGATAAAAGGAGCCAAGGAATATCAACAATCGCTTTCCTCTCAAATTGCCCAGCTAACAGCTCAACAGCAAGAACTTTTGGCTCAAAAATTATCCAGTTTGAATTTGCCGACTAGTCTTGGAGCCGGTCCCCTTTATTGTACAGACGATCGAAAACTTAATCCCGGTTTTTCTCCGGCTTTTGCTTTTTTTACTTTTGGAATTCCTCACCGAGTGGGAATGAATCAATACGGTGCTTACGGAAGAGCCAACGCCGGTCAAAGCTATCAGGAAATTTTACAAGCTTATTTTAATGCCAGCATAGAAAAAAGAGCTAATATAAACATTAAAGTTCAGGGATATGGAGAGATGCCTTTAGAACAATACATGTTGGGCGTTTATGAGGTTCCTGACAGTTGGGATTTAAAAGCTTTAAAAGCTCAAGCCGTAGCCGCCCGTTCCTACGCTTTAGCCTATACCAATAATGGCCAAAATGAGATTTGTACTTCCCAAGCCTGTCAGGTTTATAAAGGCGGCAACAAGGGCGGTAATTGGGAAAGAGCGGTTAAAGAAACTGAGGGAGAAGTTTTGGTTTCCGGAGGAGAGGTAATTAAAGCCTGGTATTCTTCCACTGATGGCGGTTATACTTTTACTTCTGGTGATGTTTGGGGAAGCAATAAAGCCTGGACCAAAAGATTAAGGGATACCAATGGTGATGTTAGTAGCTTCTCTGACTTGATGACCAAGGCTTATGATAGAGATTCGCCCTGTTTTTATGCAGCCCAAGGTTGGCGTAATGAATATAATAAGTCAGCTTGGTTAAAACCGGAAGAAGTTGCTGATATTGCTAATGTGATTCTTTTGGTAAGAAAAGATTCTTCTGCTGCCTGTTTTGTTTATCAGACTGATAAGTCACCGCCTCCACCGGATCCCAGCAAGGGTTGTTCGGAGACTGATAATTGGAGTGCCGATAAGGTTAGACAAGAGCTTGGAGGAGAAGCTTTATCAACAGCGAATTCCGTTGAAGTTACAGGGATTGATTGGAGCACCGGCAAGACAACACAAATTACAATTAATGGTGTTGCTTTTGATGGTTCGGAATTCAAAAATTATTTTAACCTGCGAGCACCGGCTAATATCCAGATTGTTGGCTCATTGTATAATGTAGAAAAAAAGTAAATCTAGAGTTTTAGAGTTAGAGAGTTTTAGAGTTTTAGGAAATATAAAAAAGAAAAACTAAAACTCTAACAATCTAAATATCTAAAACTCTGACTCCCTGCCAGATATCTTTGTAGCGAGAACAGCCAGTAAAAAGGCAAAAAAAGCACCAAAGGTAAAATCAGAGCGTGTAGAGCGAAGACAAAAAGCTCTTTTGGCTATCCGTCGGGTGGGCAAAAAGGAAGTTATCCGCCCGCGAAATCCTTTGGCTGCCTTTGCCGCTTTCCCGGCAAAAGTAGCTTTTGAAACCCAGGAAAAAAATGAGCCGGTTGTTCTGCTTTTGCGCAGGCACTGGATTGTTAATTTGCCTTGGATGAGTTTAGGTGTTCTTATGATTTTTACTCCCCTTGCCTCTTTATTTATTCCCATAATTAGTTTTTTACCACCTAGATTTCAACTGGTTTTTATGATCCTTTGGTATCTTTTAACACTTGCTTTTATTTTTGAGAAGTTTTTAGGTTGGTTTTTTAATGTTTTTATTGTGACTGACGAGAGAGTAATTGACGTTGATTTTTACTCTTTGACTTATAAAGAAATTTCTGAGGCTGGTTTAGACAAGATTCAAGATATTACTTATCGTGTTGGCGGGGTAATCCGTTCTATTTTTGATTTTGGAACAGTGGCCATTCAAACTGCCGGCGAAGTGCCTAATATTGAGTTTGAAGATGTTCCTTATCCGGCCCAAGTAGTAAGGATTTTAAATGAGCTGATTGTTCAAGAAGAACAGGAAATGCTGGACGGAAGAGCCAGATAAGAGAGAGTTTTAGAGTTAGAGAGTTTTAGAGTTTTAGGAAATATAAAAAAGAAAAACTAAAACTCTAACAATCTAACTATCTAAAACTCTAAACTAGTGGCCTTTGAAGACTTTTTAAATATTATTTTAAATATTATTTTAAATATTTCCGTTTGGTCTATTCTAAGGCTGTTTGTTTTATTATCTCTTTTGATTTTTTTAGTTTTTGGGATTGTTTTAGTAAGGCAAGTTAAGATTATGACGCAGACTTTCCAAACAGGTCTCGAGTTTGTTTTAAAAGTTTTTGCTTGGCTAAATTTGGCTTTAGTGATTGCGGTTTTTATTGTTGTTTTGCTGTTTTTGTAACAGTGCCTTGTCATTCCTGGCTTTGAGCAGGAATCTATAAAAATGAGATTTATCTGTATAGATTCCTGCCTTCGCAGGAATGACAGAAGAGTGTCATATAAATTAGAAATTTCCAAAATAGTTGGTGTTAGCGATCAGGAAAACTGGGCGCAGGTTCATGTTTTCCTGCCGGAAGACAGAAAAAAGAAGAAACAATGGGGAGATTTAATCGCTATTTTTGCTTTTAGGGCAAAAGTAGATAACTTGGAAATTCCTTCTTTTGGTAGAGAGATTATCCAACGTTTCCATGAGACTTATTATTCTTCAAAAATTGGTGGAATTTTGGAGAGATTAAAGGAAGTTTTAGAAAGAGTAAAAGGGGAATTTGCTGACAAAGTGGATTTACAGATAACAGTGGCAGTAGTTATTGATGGGGCGGCGCCAGCTGTTTATTTAGCTGGGAATAAAGGGGAAGGCCGGCTTTTTAGAAAGCCTTCTTTGGTAAATCTGCTTTTTTCAAAAGAAAAGATTAGAACTGTTAGCGGTTTTTTAGAAGATAGAGATATTTTTATAGTTGGCAGCCGAGCTTTTTTTGAAAAAACTCCTAATGGAGTTTTGCGGCCGATTTTAGCCAAGCAAGGAATGGAACAAATAAAGGAAGACCTTTCTGCTCACATTGGCGCCCAAAAGGAAAATAACCAAGTAGCAGCAGTTGTTGTCCATTATAGAAAGGTTTCTTCTTTGCCAGAGAGAGAAAAGGAAGAAGCGAAGAAAAAGAAAGGTTGGCAGCCGAGCTTTTTTTCCAAAATTCCTTTTCCTGATTTTTCTTGGGCAGGAAGGATTATTAATGAAAGGGTTGCCCTTGGCAAGAAGAAAAAGGTTAATTTAACAGTGGCTGTTATTTTGATTTTTCTTCTTTTAGCAAGTGTTTTTTTAGGATTTAAGAAGAGGTCTTTGTCTGGAGAGTTAGAAACACAGAAAAAGACAATAGAGAAAGCAAGGAGTAAATACGAACAGGCTTTAGGTTTAGTTGATTTAAGCCCAGCAAGAGCGAAGAGTTTGTTTATTGAGGCGAAGCAAGAACTTGAATCTTACAAGGGAGACAAAGAGATTAAGGAGATAAATCAATTGTTGGCTCAAGTAGAGGGGGCTTTAGAGGATGTTTCTCGTGAGTACAGACAAGAAGAAGGAAAACTTTTTTTTGACCTGAGCTTGATTAAGGAAGGTTTTTCCGGAGAAAGTTTATCTTTAGCTTTTCCCAAACTGGCAATTTTAGGAAGCAGAGGGACAATTTTAGAGCTGGATCTTCAAAACAAACAAGGCAAGATTTTGGCCGGTGGAGAAAAGCTACAAGATTGCCAAAAAGTAGCTAAAATATCTGCTTTTACCTTTGGTTTAGAGGAAGATGAACTTTTGATGATTGAGGATGAAACAGGAGAAGTGATTGACAAGAAAAAACTTCCTGCTGATTCTCTTGTTGCCAATATTGGTGGTTTTGCCAGCAATGCTTACCTTTTAACAGACAAGCAGATTTTAAAATTTGTTGGTTTGGATGAAGGTTTTTCTGACAAAAGAGAATATCTTAAAGAGGAGGATGATTCTTTGGAATCAGGAATTTCTTTAGCGATTGATGGTTCTGTTTGGGTTTTGACCAACAAAGGAGAGGTTTTTAAATTTGTCCGGGGAAAGAGAGATTTTTTTGTTGTTAGTGGCCTTGATCAGCCCTTTGGCCAAGTAGCTGTTTTGTTTACTGACCAGCATTGTGATGATCTTTATATTTTGGACAGGAGAAAGACGCGAGTAGTGGTTATAAGTAAAGAGGGAGAATACAAAGCTTCTTATGTCTGGCCGGGAATTGCCGGTGTGACTGATATGGTCGCTTCTGAAGAGCTGGGGAAAATTTTTCTCCTTGCCGGAGAGAAAATATATGAGATTGAACTAAAGGGGGACTCTTGACTTCTTGGTTGCCTTCTTTTCTTTTAATTGGCCTTTTTCTGCGTTTGGCAGTTGGCTTTTTTACTGGAGTTAGCAATACGGATATGAGCTGTTATTATATTCCTTGGGGACATGACCTTTTGAAAAAAGGCTTTTTAAATATTTATCCAGAGTCAAGCGTTGACTATCCACCCTTATATTTATATTTTCTGTATTTGACTGCTAAGCTAGAGAAATTTTTTTGGCCGGACAGCCAGGTATCCTGCTGGCCACTACCCAATTTATCAAGCGAGGACAGGCTAGTTGGTTTACTCTACAAAACTCCTTTGATTATTGCCGATTTGGCACTGGCTTTGCTTATTTACAAACTCTTGGAGATGCTTGTCGTAAAAAAAAGGAGGCTAGTTTTTATCTTTTTTCTTTTAAATCCTGCTTTGATTTATATTAGCTCTGTTTGGGGACAAACGGACGGTTTACTTTTAACCTTTTTGTTGTCGGCGACTTTCTTTTTGTTAAAAAATAGCTATTTTTTAAGCTTTCTTTTTTTATGGTTAGCTTTTTTTCTTAAAACTCAAGCGGTTTTTTTCTTGCCGTTTTATTTTTTTTATTTTTTGAAATTCAGAAAAAAAAGGGAGCTTATTTTTAAAGTAGGCTTATCATTAATTTTAGGACTGGTTATTATTTTTCCTTTTTTGTTGAAAATGCCTGTGTTCTGGTTGCCGCAATATTATTTTTCTCGGGCTAAGGCTTGGCAGATTACTTCTGTTTGGGCAACGACTTTCATTGGTTTGCTTTTTGGCAATTATCAAGCGGATGGCATATCTATTGGCAATTTGGGGTTTTCTCCTTTCTTTTTTTCTGCCTTTTTATTACTAGGCTTTGTTTCAATTTCTTCTTTTTGGTTGCTTTTTTTGGTAAAAAAAAAGGATTTTTTTAAACCAAAATTTTTAATAAAGCTTTTGTTTGCTTCAGTTTTTCTGTTTTTTTATTTCTCCTCCCGGATGCACTCGCGTTTTTTGATTTATCCGACGGTTTTATCTTTCTTGGTTTTTAGAGGAAAAAGACTGGCAATTCCTCTAGGTTTAAGCTTGATTGCTTTTCTTCAAATGGTTTTTCATTTTGACATCCAGTTGACTTCTTTTTTTAACACCGCTTGGCTAAAGACTGTTATCGCCCCCTCGGTTGTTTTTTATTTTCTTAATTGCTTGACTTTGATGCTGGCAGGGATAATTTTTTTAAACTTGTTAAGAAGGCGGGATTAATATCTCTGCCTTTATTTGGAGAAGTTTCTTTAATGGTAACTAGGATTGGCGGGAAAAATGGCGGGAAAACGGCGGGATTCGTGCTATAATAATGGAGATATGTATCGACCCAAATTTTTAATTACTCCAGAAATAAATAACCGAATTGCCGAGATTGAGCGAATTAGAGAGGTGGTAAAGAAATCTAAAATTTTACCTCAAAGGGAGGTGTTTTTGAGATTGAAAGCTAGAGTAAACACGATTTACAGCTCGACTTCTATTGAAGGAAATGTTTTAAATAAGCGGGAGGTAGAGAAAGTTCTAAAGGGCGAACGAATAAGAGCGAGTGAGAAAATGGTGATTGAGACTTTAAATTATAAACAAGCAATAGATTGGATGGAAAGGCAATTAAGTAAAAGTAAAAAAATTGAATTAAAAGATAGTTTAAAAGCACATAGTTTTCTCCTAAAGGATTTATTAGATAAAAAGAAAGTGGGCAAGTTTAGACAGGGACCGATTTATATTGTTGATGCGACAGAAGTTGGAGATGTAGTGAGATATGTTGGACCAAAAGGAAAACAAGTAAGAAGACTGGTGAATAAGTTATTAAACTGGTTGGAAGGAGATGGAGAGAGATTGCATCCGGTTCTAGCTGCTGGAATATTTCATTATGAATTTGTTTCAATTCATCCGTTTAGCGATGGTAATGGTAGAACAACTCGATTATTGACAGTGATGTACTTATGGCTGAAAAAATATGATTTTAGAAAAGCCCTGGCTTTAGACAGTTATTATTGGCAAAATAGAATGGATTATTATAAAGCTTTGAGCAGAGCAAAAACATACGCTGGACGCAGACAAGCAGACATTACTCCTTGGCTTGACTTTTTTACTAAAGGTTTTTTGGCAGTGGCTCAAGATTTAGAAAAAGAAATAACCGCGGTGAGTTTAGGCGATGGCCGGTCGGTGGTAAGACTTTCAGATGACGAGTTATTAATAGTGGATTTCGTAAAACAAGTGGGAGAGATTGGTTTAAGAGACGTGTTGGATATATTAAGCATACCTGAAAGAACAGCTCAAAGGAGATTGAAAGGTTTGGTAGACAAGAGGATATTGAAAAAAGAGGGTAAAGGAAGGAATGTGCACTATCAACTGGCTAAGTAGTTTCTGGCTTTGTTTTAACTAGCCTAAATTTTCTTCTTGACAATTCGTCTCAAAATGATACGATTAGCATATATGAATGAGACGAATACAACCCCCAGGCAAAAATTAATTTTAAATCTGATCAGTCAATCAGGCGGTTTGGGGCGTGGGGAGATTCAAAAGGAGGTGGTCCAAAGCCACAAAATATCAAAACCAACTCTTATTAGAGATTTAAACAATCTTTTAAAGAAAGAAATGGTTAAGATTAAGGGCAAAGGTAAGAACACAAAGTACTTTCCTTTTACTAAGAATCCTCTTTTAAAACCATTTGATCTTGATCAATACTTTTTACAGGAGGCAGATGAAAGGCTGGGAGCCAAGAAAAGCTTTGATTTTGGTGTTTTTAATTACTTGAAGGATTTATTTTTGCCAACAGAAATTGAAAGGATTGAAAAAGTTCAAAGAAGCTTTAATGAGCAAACAGCCAGACTAGAATCTGACATTCTTAAAAAGGAGCTAGAGAGATTTGTCATTGAATTAAGCTGGAAATCTTCAAAAATAGAAGGCAATACTTATACGCTTCTGGAAACAGAGGACTTGATTAAAAAAGATCAAAAGGCCGAGGGTAAAACTAGGGCAGAGGCAGTTATGATTCTTAATCATAAAAGTGCTTTTGAAGAAATCTTGAAAAATAAAAATGAATTTAAAGAAATAACCCTTTCAAAGGTTAATCAGCTACATAATATTTTAGTCAAAGATTTGAATATTGGTTTAGGGATTAGAAAGCAGGCAGTAGGTATAACCGGAACAGTCTACCAGCCTTTAAATAATGAATTTCGGATTAAAGAGGCGATGGAAAAATTATTTGAAACACTTAATGAAAATAATAATCCCCTAGAGAAAGCTTTAATGATCAAAGCGATGATTCCTTATATTCAACCTTACTCTGACGGTAACAAAAGAACAGCAAGGATGTTAGCTAACGCTTTGCTTTTGGCTTATGATTTTTACCCGCTTTCTTATAGGAGTATTAATGAAGAGGAATTTAAAAAGGCCTTGATTGTTTTTTACGAACAAAGCAGTATTTATCACTTAAAAAGGCTTTTTATACAGCAGGTAATTTTTGCCTATAAAAGTTATTTTAAATAACGGTGTTTGTCTAAGTTTATGATGTTGGAACCAGTAAAAGGAATCTAATAATTAAGCATAGCAAAAATTTCTACAGTAATCCCAATCTGGGAGTCGGGAAATAGACGATTCAAGAATAGCAAAGTTCTTTTTTGACTCCTTCCGCCAGAAAGATTTTCATTAAAAGCCGGTCTTAATTTTTGCATTGTTTCCAATTTTTACCTAATCTAGTTCGATGTATTTTTTGAAGGGCACCTTGCTGTCTTTGTAAATTATTGAAAGAATTTTTAATTTTATTTTTCTGTTTCTTGTTTGAATACTTTAAGAATATGTTAAATAGATTCAACCAGCTTTTCATTTTTAACTGACTTGGTTTGTAAGAGATTGAGAATTTGCCCTTTTTAGCCAGTTGTTTTATCCTGTGTCCATCTATAATTCTACTTAAACCTTTTAATATATTTGGCTCAAACTGGCTGAAGGCATAAGTAATAAAATTATAAAATGAATCTATTCTTTCTTTTGGGAGCAAAGATGCTTTTTTCTTAATCCTTAACATAACTATTTTAACTTTCGGTTGAGGAAAAAAATCAGTTCTTTTGAAATTGTGGAATATAGAAATTTCAAACATGACTTTTGTAAATATAGATATCAGACTGTTTTTGGTATCTAAAGGTATTCCAGCAAATTTCTTAGCAGCTTCTTTTTGAAGTATTAAATAGCTGTCAATTGGAGGATGTTTTGAAAAGATAAGTTTTTTAATGATGTCTGATGTTATATTGAATGGTATATTTGAGAATACTTTATAGGCTTGATTTGATAAGGGATCTTTGAGGAAGTTGCCTGGTTTTATGACAATTTTTTCAGAAAGTTTCTGGAATTTTTCTTTGAGTTTTTGGTGGAGGTTTTTATCAATTTCAAAAGCTATAACTTTCTTGCAATGATCAGCTAGTTCTTTTGTGATTATTCCTTGTCCTGCGCCAATTTCATAGACAAGATCCTCTTTGTTAATGGAGGACTGTTTAATTAAATCTCTGACTAGCTTCTTGCTTTTTAAAAAGTTTTGGGAGTACTTGACTCTTTTTCTCATATGTTTGTATTTTAATACAGGATTTATTAGATAAGCTATTTTGTCTATAATGGGTATTATGAGTGAAGAAGGCAAGGAAATACAAGATGCCCTCTCAAGGGGAAAAAGAATACGCTCTGTGAATAATAGTGATAAATTGTGCACGATAATAGTTTAATTTTGTGCATAAAA
>CAYPXO010000006.1:0-53560 GCA_964414895.1 uncultured Pseudomonadales bacterium | reverse complement strand
AATTTGATAAAATCAGTTTAGCAAAATAGGTAAATTTGTTTTGCGCTTACTATAGATTCTGAATCCCCAGCACCATTCGGTGCGGGGCAGGCAAGTTCAGAATGACAAAGGTGACATTTTGTTTTAACATTGCTATATTACGTATGAAAGTTGCTTTAATTCATGACTACCTTTTTGCTTATGGAGGAGCTGAGCGCGTGCTGGAGGCTCTTCATGAAATCTGGCCTGATGCGCCGGTTTTTACCGCCTTTGTTGATTGGGATTGGGTTGGAAAGAATAGAAAAGAATGGTTAAACTGGAAGATTATTCCTTCCTGGTTTCAAAGGTTTCCTTTTCACCAACAGCTGTGTTCTGCTTTGCGCTTTCTTGCTCCTTGGATTTGGGAAAGTTTTGATTTATCCGGTTTTGATTTGGTAGTTTCCTCGAGCGCTTGGTTTATAAGTAAAGGATTGATCACTTACCCAAAGACAGCCCATGTTTGTTATTGCCACACACCGCCGCGTTATTTGTATGGTTATCCGGAATCAATTCGGAAAAATTGGCTAGCCAGAGTTTATGCTACTTTGGTTAATCCTTTTATGCGGCGTTATGATTTTTTAACCAGCCAGCGGGTGGACTATTTTATTTGCAACAGTAAGGAGGTTCAAAGGCGGATTAAAAAGTTTTATCGGAGAGAGGCAAAAGTGATTTATCCACCAATATTGGCACGTAGCAGGTGGCAGGTGGCAGGTGGTAAGAGAAAAACCACAAGCCATAAGCCACCTGCCACGGGCTATTATCTTATGGTCAATAGGCTCGTTTGGCCGAAAAGAGTGGATTTGGCAATAAGGACTTGCAAGAAGTTGAAGCTGAATTTAAAGATTGTAGGAGAAGGAAAAGCAGAAAAGGAATTAAAGAAATTGGCTGAAGGGAGCCCCTTTATCGAATTTTTAGGCTATGTTTCTGATGAGAGATTGAGCCAGTTGTATAGCAATTGCAAAGCAGTACTTTATTTGGGTGAAGAGGAAGACTTTGGGATAACACCGGTGGAAGCAATGGCTTATGGTAAGCCAGTGATTGCCCTGCGTTCCGGAGGAATTCCTGAGTCGGTCATAGAAGGAAAGACCGGAATTTTTATTGACAAACCGTCGGTTGAAGAGTTGATAAAAGTTTTAAAAAAGTTTAATGATTCAAATTATCAAACTATCAGTCCTGAACAATGTATTAGACAAGCAAGAAAGTTTAACAAAGAGAGGTTTAAGCGAGAGATAAAGAAGTTTGTGGAAGGCAAATTTGCCCTAAACGCTAAACAGAGAAGTTGTAGATTTTATTCTTCGAGCGAAGAGCGTTAGTGATGAGTAGAGAAGTTTTATCTGTAAGAATTCTCGATTTCTCCCTCGACAAAGTCTGCCTGCTGGCAGGCAGGCTCGGGATTCACTCGAATAATAACAGGTTTGTAACAAAAAATGCAAAACTTTTGTAAATACTAAATCCTAAATACTTTATTTTTATGCCAGAACTACCTGAGGTTGAAACCATCAAGCGGGGATTAGCAAAGAGAATTATTGGTAAAAGGATTGTTGGTATAAAAGTGTTGAGTGAGAAAAACTTTAAGGGCAATCCGAAAGAGATTGTTGGCGGTACTGTTAAATCGGTTGCTCGCAGAGCGAAATTATTAATAATAAAAATTCCTAATTACCAATTACCAATTACCAATTACTTACTTGTGCATTTGAAAATGACAGGACAACTCATTTACAAATTACAAATTAAAAATGAAAAATTAAAAATTGCAATTCAAAATGCAAAATTAACAAGACCTAAAGATAAAAGAAGTCCTTATAATATAGATGGTCTGCCAAATAAATATACGAGAGTGATCATTAACTTTGATGATGGATCAAGCTTATTTTTTAATGATTTAAGAAAATTTGGCTGGATAAAGATAGTTAGTGTCAAGTGTCAAGCCTGCCTGGCTGGCAGGCAGGTGACAAGTGTCAAGGATTTAGATGATGTTATTGGGGAAAAACTGGGGCCGGAGCCGTTTAGTAAAGAATTTACGGTTGAGTATTTAAAGGAGATTCTGAGTAGGTGGGGTAGGCCGGTGAAGCTACTTTTAATGGATCAGAAGAAAATTGCCGGTGTTGGTAATATTTATGCCAACGAAGCCCTTTTTTGTGCCGGTGTTGCTCCCCACCATCGCGGTAGAGACTTGGTTAAAGACCATCCAGAAAAAATAAAAAAACTTCATGATTGTCTTTTGAAAGTTTTAAAAATGGGCCTTAAGTACGGTGGTTCAACGGCTTCAGATGATGCTTTTCGCAACATTAAAGGGGAGAGAGGAAAAATGCAGCAACATCTTAAAGTTTACGGCCGAGCCGGTCAACCCTGTCCTAATAAATGTGGTAAGAAAATAAGGAGAATGACTTTGGGAGGGAGAGGAACTTTCTTTTGTCCGCGATGCCAGAAGTGAGATACGTGGTATTGAAGTGTTTGGTACATTTTTAGCCTGAGAGATAAATATTTTTCTTTAATTTATGTTTCTTCAGGAACTTTCATTACAGAATTTCCGATCCTATAAGAAGAAGTCTTTTGATTTTTCCAACAAGACTACTTTGATTGTTGGGCCGAATGCAAGAGGGAAGACCAATATTTTGGAGGCAATTTATGTACTTTCCCGGGGGAAAAGCTTTCGGGCGGAAAGAACTGAGGAGATGATTGCCTATGGGGAAGAATTGGCTAGGGTTGAGGGGAGTGCTTCAGAAACGCTGAGGTCGCCCCGTGACAATTTGCGCGTCTTTGATTCTCTGCGCGAAAAGACTCATAGGGAGGATGGTGCTTCAGGGCGCTCGCAAACAAAGACTTCTAAATTGTACGGGGCTCCCCGCGTTTCTAAATTAGGAGTTATTCTCACAACTGGCCAAGTTCAGGGTAAAAAAACAGCAAAAAAGCTTTTTAAAGTCAATGGGGTGGGAAGGCGGTGGCGGGATTTTGTGGGGAATTTAAAAGTAGTTTTGTTTCGGCCGGAAGATATTGAGATTATTTTGGGTAGCCCTAGCATTCGGCGGGATTATTTGGATTCGGTTTTGGAATTGGTTGATAATGATTATCGAAGATGTAACCTAGCTTATAAAAAAGGTTTAAGACAAAGAAATCGGCTTTTGGATAAGATTCGGGAAGGCGAGGCGCAGCGCACACAACTTGAGTTTTGGAACCGTTTGCTTGTTAAAAATGGAGAAATTATTAGCCGAAAAAGAGAAGAGTTAGTAGAAATTTTCAATTTTCAATTTTCAATTTTCAATTTTTTAAGAAAAAATTTAACAATTGAATATGACAAGAGTGTGATCTCACCAGCAAGGCTTGAGAAATATGCTCAGGCAGAACTGGCGCTTGGGGCAACTTTGGTCGGACCACAGCGTGATGATATAAAATTCAAAATTAGAAATGAAAAATTAAAAATTGCAATTCAAAATTCAAAATTAGAAAATGGCAAAGATTTATCTCTTTTCGGAAGTCGAGGTGAGCAGCGGATGGCGGTTTTGGCCTTAAAGCTGGCAGAATTAGAGTTTGTGAAGCAAAAGAGCGGCGAGCAACCCGCCTTCGGGTTTGGCCATTCCACTCGGCTTATTCAGCCGTGTTCCATGCCAGATCCTTCGGCGGGCAGGCCAGTTTTGCTTTTGGATGATATTTTTTCCGAATTGGATGAGGAACATCGAAGATTGGTATTGAAGATTGTTGGAAAGCAACAAACAATTATAACAACGACTGATAAAGACTTGGTTGCTAAAGATTTTTTAGATAGGATAGTAATTTGTAATTTGTAATTGGTAATTGATGAAAAAGATAGTAATTAGTAATTGAGTAATTAGTAATTAAGGAAATGAAGACTAAAAATTATCTTTCACTGGATAAATTAGAGGTTTATAAACTGGCTCGAGAGTTGAGCAGGATTGCTTGGGAGATTTATAAGGATTTAGATTGGCAAGACAAAAAAATAATGGGTAACCAGTTTGTAGAGTCAACAGATTCAGTCGGAGCCAATATTGCCGAAGGTTATGGTAGATTTCATTATTTGGATAAAGTAAAATTCTATTATAATTCGAGAGGCTCTTTGTTGGAATCACGCTACTGGTTTGAAATTTTGGATGAAAGAGGATTTTTAAAGGAAAAAGATAAAAATGATTATCTTAAATGTTATAAAGAATTAAGACCGAAGTTAAACGGTTTAATTAATTCAGCACTAAGAGCTAAAAAGTCCTAATTACAATTTACTATTTACAAATTACTTTTTTATGAAAATAAAAGATATTACCGCCAGAGAAATTCTTGATTCCAAAGGCCATCCGACTGTTGAGGCAGAAGTGACACTGGAGAATGGAATAAAAGCTTTAGGTCAGGTGCCTTCCGGGGCTTCGACCGGCACTACTGAGGCAGTGGAGCTGCGCGACCAAGATAATTCTCGTTACCAAGGAAAAGGCGTGCTCAAAGCAGTTGCCAACATCAAAGGGCTAATAAAAGAGCTTTTGGTTGGCAAAGATGCTTATGACCAGAGAGGAATTGATAACTTGATGATTGAGGCTGATGGGACGGAAAATAAAGGGAAACTAGGAGGCAATGCGATTGTTGGTGTTTCCATGGCCGTCTGCCGCGCGGCCAGCCGCTCACAAAAAGTTCCTCTTTATAAGTACTTCGGCCAACTTTCTGGTAATAATAATTTTGTTTTACCCCAACCTTGGATTTTGCTTTTAGAAGGAGGCAAGCATGGTGGTTGGGCAACAGACATTCAGGAATATTTTGTAATTCCCAAAAAAGAAAAGTTTGAGACTTTTTCTGAAAGACTAAGAGTGGGTGCGGAAATTTTTCATCGCTTAGAAAAAATACTAGAGGGTAAGGGTTATGCTATTGGTGTAGGTTTTGAGGGCGCTTTTTGCCCAAAGCAAATTCAGTCTAATAAACAAGCTTTTGAGTTGATGATTGAGGCAACAGAAAAAGCCGGCTTTAAACTGCCAGAGGAAGTAGTTTTAGGACTTGATGCGGCTGCTTCGGAGTTTTACAAAAATGGTAAATATGTTTTGAAGAGTGAAGGAGGTAAAGAGTTAACTTCTAGAGAGTGGAGCCAAGGAGTCATTGAATGGACAAAAAAGTATCCTATCTGGTTAATTGAGGACGCCCATGCTGAGGATAACTGGGAAGAATGGTTTTGGTTTAACTCTCAAGTTGGTGACAGGCTGCAGATAGTTGGTGATGATCTTTTGACCACCAATATAAAAAGGATTCAAAAAGCGATTGATAAAAAAGCAGTTAATTCAGTTCTTATTAAGGTTAACCAAATTGGAACGATTACCGAAACTCTTGAGGCAATCAAGCTTTCTGATTCTGCTGGTTTTACCACTGTTATTTCCCATCGCGGCGGTGAAACCAATGATGATTTGATTGCTGATCTAGTTGTTGGCACTACCTCCTGGCAGTGCAAATTCGGCGGCCCGGACAGGGGAGAAAGGCTGGCTAAATATAATCGGCTTTTGCGAATTGAAGAAGAACTAGGGTAAAAACTTAAAACCTCTTTTTAGTAAAGGAAACCTTCTTAAATTTTTATCAAAAGTAAAAATCGTTTTGATTTTTTGCTCCAAGGCTTGGGCAATGAGAGTGCAGTCAGGGAAAGAGAGTTGTGGTTTTTTCTGGCTGGCAAAGATTTCCAGACTTTTTAATTGGAGTTTTTTTGAAACCTGAGTCATTTTTAGATTATAAGGAGGAAAATAGAAAACTTTGGTAATTGCTGCTACTAGAGGAGCATCTTTTAACCTCATCAGGAGAACATTGGCAACTTCTGAAACTAAATAGTTGTTGGTAACAAAAAGATATTTATTATCCTTTAATTTCTTGAAGACAAGGCTTGATTTAAGATGATTGGGATCTTTTTCCCAGTTAAGAGCAATATAGGCATTGGCATCGACTAAAGCAGTTCTTTCCATAATTTGCGGCCCTTACCATACAAAAGCTCATCATCAGAGATTCCTGGATAAGGATCGGGAGCAGAGGAAGCATTTTTGATCATAAAATCAATAAAATCAAAATCTTTTTTCCTAGCTTTCTTTTTACTTTTAATTTTGGCCTTTTTGACTTTCTTTTTTAAAGGCTTTTTAATCTCTTCTCTTATAAAATCGGCCATAGAAATATTAAGCTCTTTTTTAAGAAGTTTTAGGTCATTGTACATTTCCTCTGGTAATTTGATCGGCAAGACCTTCATTATATATACAATTTAGCAAAAAGGTATATACTTTGTCAATGGCAGGTTTTTAACCACTGTCACCCGGCCGTTAGGTCTAAATGTTAGAAAAAACGATTATTGACAAACTTTTCTACTTTAATATAATTAATTTAACTATCCCTATTTAGTTAAATTAAGAGATTTGAGTCTCTCAATTTGTGTAAAATATGTATATTCATAGAGAAATTCAAACTAAAATCAAAAAGAATCTGTTTAAAAAACAAACCCTAATTCTTTATGGTGCTCGACAGACAGGAAAGACGACTTTAGTGAAAAAAATTCTTAAAAACTATCATGGCAAGAAAACAAAATATATTAATTGCGATGAAGGTGATTATCGGAGATTACTTAGTGAAGCAGAGACTTCTTTACAGCTTAAACAGATTATTGGTGAAAGCAAGCTGGTTGTTTTGGATGAGGCCCAGCAGGTCAAAAACATTGGCCTCAAGCTGAAGTTGTTGATTGACACTTTTGCTGACCAGCAAATTATTGCTACTGGTTCTTCGTCTTTTGATTTGGGACAAAAACTTATTGAACCATTGACAGGACGAGCAATAGAGTTTTGGCTTTATCCTTTTTCCTTAAAAGAATTATCTTCTCGCTGGGACTCTGTTGAGCTTAGGCGTCGTTTGGAAAATTTTCTTATCTTTGGCAATTATCCTTCGGTTATCAAAGCAGTTTCTTTAGAAGAAAAAAAAATAGCAGTCAAAAAAATTGCTGAGAATTATTTATATAAAGATATTTTGAAATTTAACAATATTAAAGGCTCAGAAATAATCCAGAAACTTTTGCAAGCTTTGGCTTTACAGCTTGGTAATGAGGTTGCTTATACAGAACTAGCCAGCTTGCTTGGTATTAGTAAAGAAACAGTTGTTCGTTATATAGAAATTTTAGAGAAAGCTTTTATTATTTTTAAACTGCGGCCTTTTAGTCGCAATTTAAGAAAAGAACTAGGAAAGTTGCAAAAAATCTATTTTTGGGACTTGGGTATTAGAAATAGCCTGATTAATAATTTTAATCCTTTGTCCTTGCGGAGTGATATTGGTGCTTTGTGGGAAAATTTTATTATTGGGGAAAAGGCCAAGGAGCAAAATGATATCAGTAAGAAAATGCCCCTTTATTTTTGGCGGACTTATGACCAGCAAGAAATCGACTTGGTAATTGAGAAAGAAGGAAGACTTTTAGCTTATGAAATTAAATGGCAAAAGCCGCGCCAGTTTTCTCCTGAGGCTTGGAAAAAAGGCTATCCAAAAGCCAGCTGGCAGGTGGTTAATAGGGATAATTATCTAAACCTTGTGCTTGGAAGCTAGATAGAGAGTTGGAAAGCTAATATTTAACACTAACGGCCGTTAGGGGTAAATATTAGGTTTTGGAGAAGAGTATTCCAGAAAGGAAAAAAGTTAGAACACTGGTGTGACTCCGATGACTCTAAAGTTCTTGTTAGGATCCTTTTGTGTTGTTAAACTTGGTGGAAGAAAATCAGTAAAACATTTTCTTTCTGGGAAAACCATTTCTCCTACTCCTTCGGAGAATCCTTTATTTCCATCAGTCCAGCAATGGTCATAGATAGAATTAAGGAGATTTTCTAAAAATGTGGTAATTTGTGCACTATCTACCCCTTTTTTTTGCATCTTTGCAAGTTTAAAAAGACTTTCGGTATAAAGGTAAGGATTTCCATAACGCAATCCTGATCTTTGTGCAGTAAAGTGAATACCTGCCCAGAGATTATTCTTAAAGAAAAAAGTGTAAAAAGCGGAAAGTACTTCCTTTGGAATCAAAGATTGCCATTCATCAACAAAGAAAGTTTTTAAGTAATGATAGATATAACGACGTTTTGGATCAAAGTGATCGTGGGCAAAATTTATAAGAGAGGCATGTTTACCATATTTTTTATACATTGGCTTAGAAATAGAAAAACCTTCGGAAGCAGACAATTCTGCCAGCAAAAGATGAAAGTAGGCGTCAAAAGTAGGTTTCCCCAAAATGTTGGTTAAAATTCGAGACATTGTTGCATGATTGTAATCATGAATCGCCCAAAAAAGTATATCCTCTAAGCGATTCTCGTCGTTTAAATATTCTCCATTAACAATAACAGTGGAATAAGCGCAAAGCGCTTCGTGATCTACTATTACTAATTCTTCTTCGCCTCTATATTTTTTGCAGTTGCCAAATTCTTCTTTAGTACAGAGTAAGGCTAAAATTGGAGGGAAAGTTTCTTGTTCGGGAAAAGCTCGTTTCCATCTGGCTTCTTGGGCGTGTCTTAAAATAGCTCCGGTTTCTTTTAGTAGTTCCTCTGGAATTTCTAGTTCTAAATCAAGAAATTCAGGAGAAATAGCAATCACTCCTCCAGGAAATCTATATGTTTTTCCTTGTCCTTCAAAGATAATATTTTTTAGTAATTCCCACTTAAATTTAGAGAGTTCATTTTCTCCGAGAGCTAAGGAGTGTTCTTTTTCCTCTTCCCATAAAGTTTCAAATTCTTCATGGGTTATACCTGGAGGTCTTTTAGTAGTGTGTTCAGAAAATAGAGAAGGTAGATAAGTGACTCTGTCGAGCTGAACAGATTCTTCAGGCCAAATGCCTGCACTGGAAAAGGTTTGTCTAAGCGGTTCTGCTCCATTTGTTTCAATCATCAATAAACCTCCTAGAAAAGTGTTATAAGATACATTAATTATGTAGGAATTATACCATAAAAATGGCTAGTTTTGTTGCGGTTATGAGGATATGAAAGTAAATTGAAAATTAAGAAGAAATGGAGTTGCACTTTATAAATGTCTTTGTGGTGGCCGAGGTGGTTAATAACAATTACTTTTTTGGAGAGAAATTAATAAATGATTCTACAGCAATATTAAAACAAAATGTCGCCTTTGTCATTCCTGCGCAAGCCAGGTGCCAGACGGTACCTGGCGAAAGCAGGAATCTATACAGATAAGATTCATTTTTATAGATTCCTGATCAGCTCAGGAATGACAAGAGGAGTAAAAAACAGCTTTTAAAAACCGGTCATTTTGTTTTTAAAGAGCTATAAAAGGCCAGACTTTAAGATAATAATATCCTTTTAATTTACCAGAGTTTTTTAAAGCTTTCATTACCTTTTTTGTCCATTTTTAGGAAGTTTTTTTAAACTTGACAACCATAAAGTAATACTTTATACTTTTTATAAAAGTATGGATAAACTTTTGAAACTATTGACTAGGGAAAAAAAGCAGCTTGATAAACTTCGACCGCTCTCTAAACACATCATTAAGTAGCTTGATGATTGGTTAAGCGTTGAGTTGACTTATTCTTCTAATGCGATTGAAGGTAACACCTTGACACGACTGGAAACCGCCGAAGTCTTGGAAAAAGGAACAGAAGCAGTCATAAGCGGTAGGCCGTTAAAAGATCAGTTGGAAGCGATTAATCACGCTAAAGCGTTAGATTTTGTCAAAGAGTTGGCTTTTAAAAAAAAGAGCCACCAGCTTATAACAGAGGAAGATATTAAAAAGATACACAAGACTATTTTAACAGGCATAGATAATCAATGGGCGGGCAAATACCGACAGACAGAGGTTTTTATTAAAGGCACGGATGTTGAATTTCCCTCTCCGCATAAAGTGTCCTCCTTGATGACTGACTTTATTAAGTGGTTGGCAGGCCAGCAAGGAAAGCACCCTGTTAGAGTAGCGGCTAACGCTCATTTTAAACTTGTTTCTATCCATCCTTTTATTGACGGCAATGGCCGAACCGCTAGACTTTTGATGAACCTTGTTTTGATTATTAATTCTTATCCGATGGCTGTTGTTAGAAATGAAGATAGGATTAAATACTTGCAGGCGATTAATAAAGGACAAAAGGAAAACAACCTTAATGCGTTTTATAAAATTATAGAGCAGTCAGTTGATCGCTCAGTTTCTGCTTATATTAATGCTGCTAAGGGCAAATTGCCCTTCTCTTCATTAACCAAAGGCGTTAAGTTAGACAAAAAGACGATTTCTAAACTGCTTAAAATCGGTGAGCTGGCAGAGAAAGCCAATGAAACCGTACCAACCATTCGCTACTGGACAAAAGAAGGACTTTTAAAAGTAGCAAACTATACTAAAGGCGGTTATCAGTTGTATGACCAGTCAATGATGGAAAGAGTGGAAAAAATAAGACAACTACAAGAAGAAAAAAGACTATCAATTGCTGAAATTAAAAAAGAATTAGAAAATTGAAAAATGCAGACAATGGCACGTTTTCTGGCACGGTTATGGCAAGATTTTCCTTTTGAAATCGTGGCATTGATCTTTTTTGAAGATTAGTGAGTCGAGCTTTACTAACAATTAATTTCTTCGGTAGATTTATATCCAAGGTTTTTTAAATAGTGGTAAAATAATTTCAATGGAGAAAATTAGCAAAGAAATTTTAAAAAATCTTTATCGGCCGCCTAAGGATTCCCATAAAGGACAAAATGGCAAGCTGACTATTATTGGTGGCTCGCGGCTTTTCCATGGCGCTTCGCTTTGGGCCTTGAAGACTGCTTCTCGGATTGTTGATATGGTTTTTTACTCAACGGTTGCCGAAAATGAAGAGTTGGCAAAGAGACTGAAGGGAGAAGTTTATGATTTTATTTGTATGCCAAGGAGTGAGGTGGAGGATTATATAAAAGAGTCGGATACAATATTGATTGGCCCAGGATTAATGAGGGAAAACCAGTCAAATGCCAAATGCAAAATGAAAAATGAAAAATTGAAATTCAAAATTAAAAAAGAACAAATTAATTGGGAGGAGGATACTAGGGAAATTACTCAGTATTTATTGAGTAAGTTTCCAGAAAAGAAGTGGGTTATTGATGCCGGTAGTTTGCAGATGATGGAAGCGGAGTGGCTTAAAAAGTTGGCGAATGTAATTATTACTCCTCACCTAGGAGAGTTTCGCCAGCTTTTTAAATTAAAAATTAAAAAGGAAAAATTCAAAATTGCAATGCCAAATTTAAAATTTTATAAAAATTTGGTTAGTGTAAAAGCCAGAAAATACGGCTGCACGATTGTTCTTAAAGGCCCAACAGATATTGTTTGTGATCCAGAGAAGTGCGGCTACAATATCACTGGCAATGAAGGAATGACTAAAGGAGGGACTGGTGATGTTTTGGCTGGTTTGATTGCTGCCCTTGCTTGCAAGAATGATTTGTTTTTGGCCGCTTCCGCCGGGGTTTACATTGGCGGTTTGGCTGGCGATAGACTTTACAAAAAAGTCGGCCCTTATTTCAATGCTTCGGATTTATGCGAGGAAATTCCCAAACTTTTAAAAGAGCTGATGGGGTATAGAAATTCTTAAAACTCTAGAACTCTCTCACTCTAAAACTCTGAAGTATGCGGGTTTTTATTGCTGTTGATTTAGATGAGGCTGTCAGACGAGAAATAGCAAAACTTTTAAAGACATTAAAAAAGAAACATTGGCCGGTGGCTTGGGAGGAGATTAAGAAGCTTCATATTACTTTAGTCTTCCTTGGTGATTTAGAAATTAGGAATGACTTTCAGGAAGAAGCGCAAAGCTCAAAGCTCAAAACTCAAAACCACCCGCCCGACTCGCTGCAGAGGCAGCTGCCTCGAAGCGGGCGCGGCAACTTAAAACTCAAAACTAAAGAATTAAAAAAGATAATTAAAAAATCTACTTTTAAGATAGAGCCTTTTCCTCTTTCTTTTAAGGGTCTTGGTTGTTTCCCGGATTATGATTGGCCAGGGATTATTTGGCTGGGGCTGAAGGGCGATTTGAAAAGCTTGGCGGCTTTGCAAAAGAAGATTAGAAATAATTTGGCTAAAGCGGGTTTTGACTTTGGCAAAAAGCCTTTTCATCCACACATTACTTTGGGGCGGATCAAAAAAGCCAGAGCCGGCCAGCGCCGGGAAATCGGAAGGCAAATAAAGAAACTAAGAATTTTGAATCTGGAATCTAGAATTTTGGTGGATAGGATACTTGTTTACCAAAGTAAGTGTTTACCAAAAGGCTCAGTCTATACTAAACTATTAGAAATACCCCTTTTGGCTAAATAAAATGATCTTTTGGTTTTTGCAATCTTTGATATTTTTGGTTTTTTTGTTAGCTTTTTTACAAGCTTTTGGATTTTTAAGGATTAAGGACTCTGGATTAAAAAAAGCCTGGCTTTATGGCGCTTTGCTTTACTTTTTATTTATTGAGTTTTTTATTTTTGTAAGTTCTGCCAATAGAGCGAACAAAGTAATATTATTAATAATTATTGTTTTGTGTCTTTGGGTAAACTTTATTAAATTTAGCTTAGGTTTAATTCAAGAAAAAGAAAAATCACTTTTTAATCGTTTTGAACATTTTTTAGCTGGTGTTGTTCTCTTTTACGGGTTCCTTCTTATAGATTTTGCTCAATTTTTTTCCATACAGTTTCACTCTTTTAAGGCGAGATATTTTTTTATTTTTTTACTAGCTAATTTAGCTTTGGTGATCCATGAGAATGTTGAACTTATTTTAGATAGAATTTTTAAGATCAAATTATTTGTTGGTCCAGGGATTTATGATACCAATGTTGATCTTTTGATGACTTTTTTAGGAAGCTTACTGGCGCTTTTTTGTGCAGCTTTTATTTGCCAAGTTGGTTGGTTTTAAGGTATATTGTTTCTAATGAAGCAAAAAAATAAAAAGAGTTTTTTTGATCTTTTGGCAGAAAAAATTGCCTGGTTTATGGGTAGTTGGTGGGGGGTAGCTGCTCATATTGCTTGGTGGGCGACCTGGTTTATTTTTGGCTTGGATTTTTTGACTCTGACTTTGTGGCTTTCCATTGAGGCCATTTGGATTGGGATTTTTATTTTGATGGTGCAAAACAGGGCAGAAAGAGAAAGGGCAGAGTTGATGAGTTTTTATAACAAAAGCGAAATGGAAACTTTAGAGCGTGATGTAAAGTTGGACGAGAAATTTGACCGCCGGCAGTTAGAAATTGTTAGAGAAATTAGAGAAATCCGCAAAGACCTTCATTTAGTGAAAAACCATTCTCTAAAGAATAATAAGAAAGATTCTTGAAGCGGGTCGGGTCGACCAATTTCGGGCAAACACACGGGTTTGCCCCTACGGGTTAAATTCTTACTGTTGTAGGGGCGGACCTATGTGGCCGCCCGATTGATTTTGGGACTTTATGTTTTCTAACAGAAAAGAAGCCGGTAGAAAATTAGCAAAAGAGTTGCTTAAAAATCGGGCAGGCAAAGAGCTTAAAAACCCAATTGTTTTAGCGATTCCTCGTGGAGGTGTTCCTGTTGGTAGAGAAATAGCCAAGTTGCTGGATTGCCCTTTGGATGTCATTATTACTCGTAAGATTGGAGCGCCAGGTCATAGAGAGTTGGCGATTGGGGCGGTTGGTGAGACAAAAGGAAGTAAGTATTTAAACGAGAAACTTATTCAGGAATTAGGAGTTAGTGTTGAGTATTTAGGAGAAGAAATTGAAAGACAACAGCAAGAGATCAAAAGAAGAGAAGCTTCATATCGTCAAGGCAGGAGGGCGCTTGACCTTAAAGACAAAGTAGTTATTATTGTTGACGACGGGGCGGCCACCGGCGCGACCTTAATAGCAGCCGCTAGAGAAGTTTGGAACAATGATCCCAAAAGAGTAATTATCACCTTGCCCGTGGCACCGCCAGACACAGTTAAAAAGTTGGAGAATGAGGCTGATGAAGTAGAGGTTTTAGAAATGCCGGAACCCTTTTTTGCAATCGGACAGTTTTATCGAGAGTTTGAGCAGATTGAGGATAGAGAGGTAGTTAAGATTTTGAATTAGGCAAATTAGGCGAATTTGCCTAATTAGGCTAATTTTATGAAAGTTATTGTTGGTCTTGGCAATCCAGGAAAGAAATATCAAGGAACCAGGCATAATTTAGGCTTTATGGTGGTTGATAGATTGGCGGCAAAATGGGGGCTTAAATGGCAAACGGATAGAAAATTAGAAACACTGAGAACACTGAAAAGAACTGAGAACACTGAAGTAATACTTGTTAAGCCGCAGACTTTTATGAATGAGTCGGGCATAGCAGTGAAGAAAGTAGTTGCCAGTTGCCAGTTGCCAGCCTGCCTGCCTGTCTGCCGACAGGCAAGACCGGCAAGGCAGGTTGCCAGTTTGTATGTCATTCATGATGATTTAGATATTCCTCTGGGAGTTTATAAAATCCAGCTGGCAAAAGGACCAAAGCGACACAAGGGTCTGTTGTCGGTTGAAGATCACTTGAAGACAAAGAAATTTTGGCGGGCAAGGGTAGGTATAGGACAAGCCAAAGATTCAAAATTTGAAATTAACAGAGATTATGAGAATTATGTTTTAGAAAGATTTAGTAAGAAGGAAAGAGAAATTGTCGAAAAAACGATCGAAAAATTGATAAAAGATTTATTAACAAAAATCTATGCCTAACAATTCCCATTATCATTTTCTTCATTTGCCTCACTGGCATTTACCGGGATTGAGTGGTCTTTATTTGAATGCCTCTTTACGAAATTTGGCAGTAGCGATGATAAATATCTTTATTCCTATTTACATTTTGGAAACGACAGGAGACCTGTTGTTTGTTTTTGCTTTTTATCTGGTTTATCGTGGTTTTTTGCTTTTCCTAGACTATCCTTTAATTGTTTTTATGAGTAAAATTGGTCCCGATTTTTCCTCCCTTTTATCGGGAGGATTGTTAGCTTTATATCTTTTTGTTTTAACTTTTATTGGAAGAGACCTGAGTTTTTTGTTTTTAGCAACCTTTTTGGGGGCGATTGTTATTCCTTTATACTGGGTTCCTTATCATTTAGCTTTTATTAAGCTGGCGGAGAAAGGAAGATATGGCCGAAGTTTTTCTTTGCTTTCGGTTTTGGGGAGGTTCACTTCTTCGCTGGGCCCGATAATTGGCGGTTTTATTATTAGTTTTTGGGGATTTAATTTTCTTTTTTCTTTAGCAATAATTTTAATTTTTCTGTCTACTTTTCCTTTGTTTTTAGACAATTTTAAAAAGACAGGAAGGAAGCCTTCTTTAAACGAAGTCCTGAAAGGCTTTTTAGAGAAGAAAGAGAGGGGTAGTTTTTTGGCTTTTTTCGGAACCGGCTTGGAATCTTTAGTTTATACTGTTTTTTGGCCGCTTTTCATCTATTTTTCAGTAAGGAGCTACAAAACTTTAGGAATTATCTCTTCGGCTTCCTTGGTTTTTACAATGGTAGTTTTGTTCTGGGCCGGCAGATATGTGGATAAAAGAGGAATAGGGATTATAAAAGTTGGTGTTCTTGGCAATAGTCTTAATTGGGTGGTGAGACTTTTTTGTTCCACTGGCTTGCATTTTTTTTTAAGCGATCTTTTTTATCAATTGGGAGGAATTTTACTTTGGACGCCTTTTAATACAGTAATGTATAAAAAAGCCCGGAAAGGAAAGACTTTGACTTTTTTGACCCAAAGAGAACTGGCTATTCATTTTGGCCAGTTTTTTGGGGCCTTTTTAGCCTTTGTAGTTTATCTGATCGAACCTTCGTGGCTATTGGTCTTTTTAGTAGCCATTTTTGGACTTTTTTTGTCCACTTTTATGATTAAAGTTGAGGATGGTTAAAGAGAATTTTAGAGTTTTGGATTGTTAAAGTTTTAGGAAAGAGAAAAAATTCAAGAAAGCAAATGACTAAAAGAAATAAAGGCGGTTTTCAGTCAATAAGAGACCTTCTTGATAAGTATGATTTGGATAGAAAAAAATATATTAGCCATGAGTTTCAGGATTATGGTTTAAGGTTAGCTAAGGCCTTAGGGGACGAGAAGAGCAAAAGTTTATATATCAAGTTGGCCAAAGATTTGCCACGAGAGGTTTTAACAGAAGCCCTTTGTTTTGTTAAGGACGCTTATAATGTAAAAAATAAAGCGAGATTGTTTATGTGGAAAATAAAAAAACTCAAAGCGAAAAGTGCAAAACTCAAAGCCAAAGTTTAAAACTAAAAACTTTTTTTTAAGAGTTTATCAGATTGTTAAAAGGATTCCCAGAGGCAAGGTGGCGACTTATGGTCAAATCGCCAAGATTTTAAAAACAAAAGATGCCAGAAAAGTTGGTTGGGCACTGCATGCTAATAAAAATCCTAAAGTTCCTTGCCATCGGGTGGTAAACAGAGAAGGAAGCTTGGCCGAGAATTTTGGATTTGGAGGATGGAGGGAGCAGAGAAAAAGGTTGGAGAGAGAAGGAGTGGAAGTAATGGGAAGGAAAGTGGAATTGGAAAAATATTTGTGGGACAGATTTGCCTAATTGGGCTAATTTGCCTAATTAGTCAGGTTTATGAAAAGGGCTCGTCTTCTCATTTCTGGTCGTGTTCAAGGAGTTTTTTTCCGCGCTTATACAGAGAAGGAGGCGCAAAGGCTAGGATTGGCTGGTTGGGTGAGAAACCTGGCCGATGGTCGGGTAGAGGCAGTTTTTGAAGGACCAGAAAAGAAATTAGAAGAAATGATTTCTTGGTGCCGTAGAGGTTCCCCGGCGTCTAAAGTAGAAAAAGTGGAAGTTTTATGGGAAGAGCCGGAGAATTTGGAGGAATTTGAAATAAGATATTAATTTTAAAATTAGTAATTAGAAATTCTTTTATTTCTTGTTATACTGTTTTTAATGACGGAGCAAACAGTTAATCTACCAACTGGAGAACAAGCACGACCTTTTCAACCGCCAGTATCTTCTATACAACAGTCTCCACCGACTACTAATGTAGTTCACAAAGTTGGCCAACAACTTCCTCGGCCAGTTAGTCAGGCAGTCAGAGAGGGGGTCCAGAGCGCCAAAAAGCAAATAGGAACAATTGCTCCGGAAGTTAAACAAGAAGTGAAAATTTATAGTCAGCGCTTTCGTTTAAGGTTAAGACATCTTTTCTTTTTGGGCTATTTTTTAGCAATTTTTTCCTGGCGATTAGTTCATTTTCCTCTTTTTTCCCTGGAGTTAAATTTTTTGCTTTTGCAAGGGCAAAACTTTTTTTTCTGGGTTTTGGGCGGTTTTATAGGGTGGAATTTGAACCTATTGGACTACTTTGTTTATATTTATTTTACCAACCCGGAAAGCCAGGTGTCAGTTGAATCAAAATATTTACTAAAAGCTCGTAGGTTTAATCAGGCAATCGCTTTATTAAAGACCAAAGAGAGCCATTTAGCCTTTAGAGGAGTTCTTTTTCGCCTTGTTTGGGTAGGACTGGCTCTTTTTACTTTAACTTCAACAGCTTCTTTTTTAGGGAAAGGTTTGGTAATGGGTTTGGGGCTAAATTTGTTAATTAACGAATGGCAGGAGCAAAAAACAAAACCTGAAGTTTTAAACTCTCGGCTTTTTTGGCAGATAAAAAGAAAAGTAAGCCTACAGGAACAAAGGTATTATTTATGGATAATGACGGGAGTGTTTGCAGTTTTAAGCTTGTTGGTATAGGGGCTAAGGTCGTCTATGCAATTTTGATATCGACTTCAGAATCAAACTCGCGAGGAAACTCTGTCTCTCAATGGCATTTTTAGGCGCTCGCATTGTGAAGTCTCACAAAATTGATAGACTCCCCGCGCCTTAAAAGTTGTTTTTCTTCCATTTTTACGGTTTTTTTGTAGGCTTAGGAGTTTTGGTAGGCTGTTGGATTTCAGAGCAAGTAAGGAAAAAGTTACCAGTTACCGGTTACCGGTTGCCAGCTTATGAGCTTCTTCCTTGGGCGTTAGTTCCCGGGATTATCTGCGCGCGGCTTTATCATGTGGTGGATTATTGGCAGTATTACAGCAAAAATCTGATAGAGATTTTCTTTTTGTGGCAGGGAGGATTAGGGATATTCGGGGGGATAATGGGAGGGATGCTTGGTTTATTTGGGTATTCGGTGATTGTAAGTTGGAAGCAGTTAAGGAAAAAATTTTCAATTTTCAATTTTCAATTTTCAAGAACCTCAATTACTCAATTACTCAATTACTCAATTACTAATTTCTTAAGATTCGCTGACCTAGCAGCCTTTGGGTTGCCGGTTGGTCAGGCGATTGGCCGGCTGGGCAACTATTTTAATCAGGAACTCTATGGTTTACCAACTAACTTGCCTTGGGGAATCTATATAAAATCGGCCAATCGCCTGCCTGGTTTTGATCCGCCAGCTGGCGGAGAGCGGTTTCATCCTCTTTTTGCTTATGAGGCAGTTTGGAATCTTGCGATTTTTATAGTATTAACAATACTTATGAGAAAAATTATTTGTTATCCTTCGAGCGGTTCTCGACTCCGCTTGCGCTCCACTCGAACAATAAGTTATAGGAAAGGGACTTTTGTCTTTGTTTATCTTGGACTTTATGGTTTTGGCCGTTTTTGGTTGGAGTTTTTGCGGATTGAGTCATGGCGAATTGGAGAGGTCAGTGTGGCACAAGGTATAAGTCTTGGGTTGATGGGAGTTAGCCTGATTTGGCTAATTAGGCAAATTTTGTTACCATATTTCTATGAACAAAAGTTCTATTGACCAGGTTGTCAAAGTTCTTAAAGAGGGCGGCATTGTCATTTTTCCCACAGATACGGTTTGGGGTATTGGAGCGAATATTCAAAGACTGGATGGGATAAGACGTCTTTATGAGATAAAAGGGAGAGAGAAAAGCAAGCCAACAGCGGTTCTGGTAGCTGGCATTATGGTCGCTAATAAATTGGGAGTAATTGACAAGGAAGCAAACTTATTGATTGGCAAGTTTTGGCCTGGGGGATTGACTTTAATAGTAAAAGCAAAAAAGACTGTCCCCAAAGAAATTGCGAGCGAGACGGGAAGTGTTGGTCTGCGTCAGCCGGATCACAAGCAAGCTTTAAAATTATTGGAGAAATTGGAAGTTGGTTTAGTAACTGCTTCGGCAAACTTCGCTGGCCAGCCGCCACCAAAGGAAAAGAAACATCTTGATCGAAGACTAATCGACCAAGCTGACTTTTTGTTAGAAGGGAAAGCTGGCGGCAACCCCCCCTCGACAGTAGTTGATCTTACCGTTAAGCCCTCGAAGATAATCAGACAAGGGGAAGTACAAATTTAGCATTTAGGGCTTAGAAAATTCTTCCTGAATACTCAATACTAACCCCCTAAATATTAACCTTACCTGTTTTCCCTCTTGACAAAGCCTGGAAGAATACCTACTATAAGAGGTGACGCCTGTTAACAGAGAGGAAAAAGAAAAAATCTCAGAGTTCTCAAAAAATTCAGTGTGTCAGTCCTGCCTGCCTGCCCGTCCGGCAGGCGGGCCGGCAAGACAGGGTTACAGGGGTGATATTCGGAATCGGACAGGAGGTGGGTAACACTGAGGAACTGAATTAATTTAAGAACACAGACCCGCCAAATTTTTATGGCACGCTCACACGATCATTAGTCGGTATCACTGCCAAAAATTTAGGCGGGCAAGAAGGGAGGTGAAAAAGCAATGGCCTATTCTTATACAAACTCAAAGGGACAGAAGTATTACCTTCATTACAAGGATGTCACTTTGCGTGGAGGCAGGAATCAACGGATTTACTACTTTGCCAGAGAGACAAGAGCGAACTCTTTAGATAAAGTTCCGGCTGGCTACAAAGTAGTGGAAACCAAGAGAACCGGTATGCCGGTTTTGAAAAAAGCCTAAACTGATATAAGTTAAAACTACAAAATCTTCGGGATATATGAAAGCCCGAAGATTTTGGTGAGAATAAGCAAGATGATATTTAGGGATTAGTCTTCCTGCTGGCAGGCAGGTATTGAGTATTTAGGGAAATTCTTTTCAGATCCTCTAGGACTTCTTCTTTTTCCTTTCCTTCTAAAAAATAAGACTGAGAGTAGTCGTGAATAAATATAGGAAAAAATTGGACATCAACAATTTTATTCTGAAAGATTGAATATTTTCCCACAATGCCGGTTTTTGTCTCCTTGCTCCATTCTTGATCAAAAATAAAATTACCATGAGCATAGACGATAAGCTTATTTTTATATATTTCAATTGGTTGATACCAGTGGGGATGATTACCAACAATTAAGTCAGCACCATTGTCAACTGCTTTATGTGCAAGATTAATGGTTTCTTGGGCAGGAGAACGCTGATATTCTGCTCCCCAGTGACAGGAAACGATAAGAAAGTCAACTTGAGACTTGGCAAATTGGATAGACTGGAGTAGTTCGGCTGATTGGTTTAATTGGATTGAGAGGTCTAGGATGTTAAAACCGAGAAAGCCAAGCTTTGTTCCTTTCATTTCTTTAATAGCTAGCTGGGAGGGGATTACTCTTCGAGCTTGTCGAGAAGTTTCAGTCTTTTGGTTCTCGACTTCCCCCTCGACTCTGTCTGCCTTGCCGGCAGACAGGCTCGGGATTCGCTCGAACAATAAGTGAGCATTTTTGCTACAATTTAAATTTTCTGGAAGACCAGTAACGAGAATATTATTTTTTTGTAAAATTTCGGTTGTTTGGCACAAGCCTTCATAGCCATAGTTTAAGGTGTGGTTATTAGCGAGATTAACCACGTCAATATCAGCAAATTTTAGACCTTCAACAAATCTTTGATTGCCACAAAAGACCATTCCTTCATTAGTGACTGGACAATTTTGAGTAAGAGGAGCTTCTAAATTGATCAAAGTTAAATCAGCGTCTTTTAGAAATTGGTAGGTCTTTAAAAAAGGATAAGTGAAGTCGTTATATTTTGTCATTTTCCAATTAACGCTGCGCGCCGGGATGACATCGCCGGTTGTTATTATGGATATTATTTGGTCTTTTGGAAGAGCTTTTGAGTTGTCTTTTTCTGATGAAAAAATAGACTCTAAAGTTAGCTTTTTTACCTTTATTTCTTGCTTTTTTTCTCTGCCTAAAATTGGAGAAAATTGAGGGTTTGGGCTTGTCTCCTTGGTTGGTAGTGGTGATGATAGAGAGAGTAAAGAAAGAATGGTTAAAATGATAGTTTTGAGATTCATAGCTGTAAGTTTAAGACTCTAGGGAGTTGTTTATAGAAGCTTGTATTTGCATTTTCAAAGTGACGCGGCATCCAAAGCTTTGAATCTTTTTGGATGGTTTAATATTGCCGCTCAACGCTGCGGCTACGAAACTTAATTTATAAATATTGGATTTTAATAACGCCGCAGCGATGCATTTGAAAATGGAATACTTCGCTTCTTTATAGTATAACTGGGTGCGCTTTTTTGTTAATTTTACTACAAATAATGTAAGCTGATTATAGTTTACTATATAATTATAGCCATGAGAAAAAAAATGGGTTTTAAACGAGAATTTTCTAGCGGTGGCGTTGTTTATAAGAAACGTCAAGCGTTCACGCAAAAGGGCGGGCAGGCAAGTGTCAAGTGTCAAGTGAAATTCTTACTTGGGAAACACTCAGGTTATCATAAATGGGTTTTGCCAAAAGGACTTATTGAAAAAGGAGAAAAAAGTTGGCAAACAGCAATTCGAGAAACAGAAGAAGAAATGGGGGTAAAGACCAAATTAGTCAGAGAGAAACCGATACATAAAGAAGAATACTTCTTCGTTGCCGACTTAAAACAGTTAAAAATTCAAAATGAAAAAATTAAAATTGCAATTAAAAATTCAAAATTAGATAAAAATAAAAGGAGGGTGGAGAAGTATCAGGAAGATGGTGGAAAGAAAGTGAGAGTTTTTAAAACAGTCACTTTTTATTTATTGGAATATGTTAGTGGTAGGCCAGAAGAGCATGGGTGGGAGATGGAAGAGGCGGGTTGGTTTGAATATGAAGAGGCTTTAAAGTTGATGGCCTTTAAAGGCGAAAAAGAAGCTCTAAAAAAAGCCAAGAGAATTCTTGACTCAGGAGAGCTACAGCTAATTGGCCTAAATGTTGCAAAACATACAATTTAAAAATTCCTAGGTCTTAAGAGTTTGACACCTCCCAGGTGGGGGCAAGAGGCATTAGGGAGAAGTAGCTTGGTTAAGAAGGTCTTCGTATTTGAGTTTTCGGCGATCCTCGTAAGTAAGAATTTTAGCCAGGCCTTTTTTAAGCATTACCCAGTTTATCATCCGTTCGCCGTGACGGCAGCCCAAAGTTGTTTTACATTTTTCAAAAGCATAAGCCAGGATACGGCCGAATTTGTCATCTTGGTAATAGTCATACTCCAGTTTTATTTCTTCATTTTCAATTAAATCTTTTAAATATTCTTTGGCTTTTTGGTAATCTTTTTCTCCTTTATTGGGAGCATCAATACCAAGAAGCCTAACGGTTTGGCCATTGTCAATTTGGAAAGTATCACCGTCAATAACTTTAGTAACAGTTGCCTGAGTGGGAAAGATTTGCTTTGATTGTTTATAGCCGCCAAGCTTGACTAGTTTGCTTAAATCTTTTTGCCAGCTCCAGCCAAGAATAGCGGCCAGAATAAGACCAGGGAAGAAAATGGCCGGGATGCCTAAGGAAACAAGAAGAGAGCGGGAGAGAGGAGAAGTTTTGCTTTTAGGGCCCATAAGGCATTTTAGAATTAAAAGCAGTCTTCGGTCAAATTCAGCCTTTTAGGCGAACCAGGTAGTCTTGCAGAGGAGAAGAAAAAAAAGCTAAAATAAAGACGTGATAAACAAAAAACTTTATGACTTAGCCAAACAGGCGGCTTTGGGAAGCAGAAAAGAAAAAGAGCAGGTCTTTTTGGAAGTTGGAAAGCTAGCCAGCCGAAAGGGAATTTATCCGGCCTCAATTGCCGAGCTTTACCTGGCTAGAGCCAAGGAAGAGATTTCCCTTAACTTTACGGTGCCGGCTTTTAACCTTAGGGGTTTAACTTTTGAGGTTGCCCAGGCTTTGTTTAGAGCGGTGATTAAAAACAAGGTTGGCACTTTTATAATCGAACTGGCTCCTTCTGAAGCTGATTATACTGCCCAGCCTTTTTTAGAGTATACAACAGTAGTGACGGCCGCTGCTCTTTCCCAGGGCTTTTCCGGACCTTTGTTTTTACAGGGAGACCATTTCCAGTTAAAAGCAAGCAGTCAAAAAGAAATAGAGAGGATAAAAAAACTGATAAAAGAAGCAATTGAAGCTGGTTTTTATAATGTTGATATTGATGCCTCCACATTGGTTGATTATTCTCAAAAAACAATCAAACAGCAACAATGGACAAATTTTTTGATTACCGCCGAGCTTTCTGGCTATATTCGCCAAAAACAACCCAAAGGGATAACTGTTTCTTTGGGTGGAGAAATTGGTCATATTGGCGGAAAAAACTCAACAGAGGAAGAATTAAAAGTTTTTATAGAGGGATACCAAAAAGCTTTTAAAGGAAAAATTGGCTTATCCAAGATTTCCGTGCAAACTGGGACTCATCATGGTGGAGTGGTTTTGCCTGATGGCACTCTGGCCAAAGTTGATGTTGACTTTGCTGTTTTAAAAAAGTTGTCTCGGGTCGCTCGAGAATATAATATGGCCGGAGCAGTCCAGCACGGCGCTTCTACTTTAGCGCAAAAATATTTTGCCTGTTTTCCGCAAACCGAAGCGGTTGAAATTCACCTGGCAACCGCTTTTCAGAATATTATTATGGATCACCCCAGGTTTCCTAAGGGATTGCTGGCTAAGATGTATGCTTGGCTGGATAGAGAAATGAAAAAAGAAAAAAAAGGAACAGACAAACAGTTTCATTATCGGCTGCGAAAAAAAGCCTGGGGGAGATTTGAAAAACAGTGTTGGGCTTTGCCCAAGCAGGTTAAGGAAGCAATCGGCAGGGATTTGCAAAAAAGGTTTGAATTTTTGTTTAAAGCTTTAGGGGTGGTCGGAACTAAGAGGTTAGTAAGTAAATTTGCATAAAAGTTATTTGTCTGTTTTGACATTGCTACATGAATAAAAAGACAATAAAAGATATAGAAGTTAGCGGTAAGAAACTTCTTGTTAGAGTTGATTATAATGTGTCCTTAAGAGAGGATTTTAAAGTTGGTGATGATTTTCGCATTCGCCAGAGCTTGATAACAATAGGCTATCTTTTAGAGAAGAAATGTTCGGTTTTTATAATTTCCCATTTGGGTAGACCAGAGGGAAAAAGACTTAGAAAGTATTCCTTAAAGCCAGTAGCCAAAAGATTAAGAGAGCTGCTTAATAAAGAGATTTGCTTTTTTGAGGGAGATTATACTAAGAGAGAAGCCAGGGAGGAGCTGGCCAATTTTAGGCAGGGGAGTTTGGTTTTACTAGAAAACCTTCGTTTCTATCCCGGCGAGGAGAAAAACAGTCAGGATTTTGCCAAAAAACTTTCTCTTTTAGCAGAGGTTTTTGTTAACGATGCTTTTGGGGCCTCTCATCGCCGGCATGCTTCAATTGTAGGGATTTCCCAATTTCTTCCGGCTGTCGCCGGCCTTCTTTTGCAAAAAGAAGTCGATGTTATTAGTAAGGCTTTGGCAAATCCCAAAAGGCCGCTGGTGGCAGTTGTTGGCGGGGCTAAAGCTGAGGATAAAATTCCTTTGATAGGCAAGCTTTTAGGAGAGGCAGATTGTTGTTTGGTTGGCGGTGGAGTGGTTAATGCCTTTTTGAAAGCTTGGGGTTACTCGATTGGCCGGTCAAGAGTTCCTGCTCAAATGATTAATTTGGCAAAGAAGCTTTTTTGGCAGGCTTCAAGAAAAAAAACAGCGATGCTTTTGCCAACCGATGTAGTTTTGGGGAATTTGAAAACAGGCGAAGGAGGCAGAGTGGCTGGTGTAGGTGAAGTTCCTATTGACAGTCAAGCTTTAGATATTGGCCCCCAGACGCAAAAAGAGTTTAGAAAAATAATTCTGCAGGCTAAAACGATTATTTGGGTCGGGCCGATGGGAGTTTTTGAGGAAAAAAGATTTGCCAAAGGAACAGAGGTGGTTTATAAAGCAGTTGCTGAAAATCGCGACTCTTTAAGCATTGTTGGCGGTGGAGATACAATGAGAGCTTTAAAAAGGAAGCATTATTTAAAAACAATTGATCACATTTCCACTGGCGGCGGGGCAATGCTCGATTTTATTGAAAAAGGAACTCTGCCAGGACTCGAGGCGCTTTTGGATAAGTAAGTTATAATAGAGGAGTCTCTTTTGGAGGAGTCGGATAGCGGTTCATTCCGCACGCCTGGAGAGCGTGTGTCCTTTTCGGGACTCGTGGGTTCGAATCCCACCTCCTCCGCCAAGTGGAAGATGGCTCGCGCGCAGCACACGCTCGCCACCCTTTTTGGGCTTCAAATCGGAATTTTTACCTTTTTCCCGCGAAGCGGAACGCCAAAAGCGGGATTTTTCTTAAAAGAAAACATGTAATCCATATGATAACTATAGTATGTAGAACTAAAATTATCAAGGATTTATACTGAAGTTGGCTGTCGAGCGAAAAAAGCAAGATTGAATATGAATGAAAAAATACAAGTCTTGAAACAATTTGGGAATAAAGTTAGAGAGGAACGCCTTAAGAAAAGATTTTCTCAAGAAGAGCTCGCGGAAAAAGCCGGTGTCCATCGTACTTATATTGGGATGGTTGAAAGGGCAGAAAAAAACATTACTCTAAGAAATATCCAAAAAGTTGCTGAGGCTCTTGATTTGCCAATATCTGATTTATTTAATTTTTAATATTATGGCTACTGTAAGTATTGCTTCAAAAAGTGTTGTTTTACCATTAACGCAGGCTAGGGGGAAGGTTAGAATAGCGGATGCTAATGGCAATCATATTAGAAAACCGACGAGTGCGAAACATGATAAATCCTTTTCTATAGAATGGATGATCACTAACGATGAAGTAGGTGAATTGGCAAAACATTTTTTGAACAAAAATAATATAACAGAATTAATATCTGGCTTAGAGGCAATTAAGAGTTTTATCCGAGACACAAAATATGCTACGAGAGAAGCCATAAAAACAACAGAGCAGAAGTTAGATAAGTTTCTTGACTTTGACATATATAGGTATACTGAGAGCTTTTATTCCTTTGAAAAGAGGATTGACTCTGGAATTAAAATAAGAATTACTTTCAAAATGGGAGATTATACACTTGCCCCACATTTGTTTGTTCTTTTGCCTTTCGCGCACGAGGCACTAATAATAAAAAACATCAACGGAGTTGTGGGTGAAGGCGAGATTTTGAATAGTAAGTGCAAAGGAGAATGGGAACCTAACAAAAAAGATGTTATAGAGATAGTTAAGGCTCTAGCTCATGCTTCAGCTCAACATCGGGACGATCTAATTGGACTCCTTAAATCTTAAATTCCAGAATGTCTCTTTTCTTAATAGATTTGCTTCCGACTCGAACACTTGAATTTTTGAAATGGTCTTGACCCTTATTTATTAGTCTGCATATTTTTTCTTTTAGTTTTTTATTCCGGTTGAATTCTTCTTTGAACTTAAAAACATAGAGCATATCATTTAGGATATCTTTTTTTATATTAATCAGGCCCGTTCTACCCACGCTAGAGTTACCCACTCTACAAACAGCGAGATAATAATCCGAGATTTTCTCTTTTCGTGAGATAAATTTTTTCTCCAAAATATTTCCGCCCGACACATTGTTTTCCTTATATGATCTGTTATATTTAACTCTCTTTTTGGACAAAAATTTAGAGAGAGGAATTCCTTCCATATTGTTATTTTTTTTATAAAGAAAAGATTTTGGAATAAGCTCCTTAGCTAACAAATCAGATTTATCCAGAACTTCCTCTACTTTCTTCCCGTCTTCATACAGAAGAACTATTTTATCCTTAGAGGGCTCAGTATTGGTGAAAATGGCAAAACAACACGGAATTGGTTCGTCCACCCATTTTTTGTCATTTTGATATATTATTATTGTTCTGAATTTTTTTAAAATCTCTTTTTTAGTTTGCTTATTTTTGTTAGCGATAAAAAAAGATATTGGTAAGACAAAGCCTATACTTGAATCGTCATCTTTTAAGTGTTTAATGGATTTCAAAATAAAAGCATTTTCTATTCGTAGTTTTTCCTTTTCAGTTTGTCTATTGGTTAAATATTTTTCAGGACGTATTCCGCTAAAAAAATACTTTCTAGGATAGTAGTAGCTTTTTTTTACATTGTATTTGGTAAAAGGCGGATTCCCAATAATTAAATTAAATTTTTTTTCTAAAGGATACTGAAAGAAATCAATAGGTCTTTTAGTGAATCTTTTGTCAATCTCGCACCCTTTAATGTTTATAAAGCCTTTCTCTTTCAGGATTTGTATAAAATTGCCTGTTCCAAAAGAAGGCTCTAATATTCTGATTTTTCTTTCATAATCCTTATAATTCAAAATCAAATTTATAGTCCTTTCGACTATTTCTGGCCTTGTAAAATATTGGCCTAAAACAAATTTTTTATTCGACATTTTTTGGTTCATTGCCTATATTTTTTTAATCTATTGTTAGCGAGTTTGACGTATTTTGGATTTATCTCAAATCCTATAAACCTACGCTTTAGTTGTTTACAAGCTACTGCCGTGCTTCCACTGCCAATGAACGGATCTAATATTAAACCTTCTTCCTTTGTAAACATTTTCATTAACTTCTTCATAAAGTGTTTTGGTTTTGGTGTGGGGTGATTGATAAATCCCTCGTCTGGCTCTATCAACTTCCCTGGCGTATCTTTGAAAATATCCTTGTTTTTTTGAATAATTTTAGGAGTTCCTTTTTTGAAAATAAAACTGGACATGAATTTTGTTATTCCAATCGGTGATCTGACACTTCCTTCAGGGCAATAAAGGACTATTTGCCAAAAATAGGCAAAAGGGTTATTTTCAAACAATTTAGGTAAAAATTTTGTGCTGAAAAAGGTGATAAACCACCCATCTTTTTTTAAAATTCTGTATAGTCCCTGAAGAGATTTATAGAAGATACTTAGATCAGCATCATTATTTATTCCTTTTGTGTTTAATCCATATGGTGGATCGGTTATTATTGCATCTATACTCTCGTTTGGAACCTCTTTGACAAGTTCTAGAGAGTCTCCGCAAACGATTTTGTTAACAAAATCGTTTGGAAACTTTAATTTTTTAGTTGTATTATTTTTGTTCATGCTCATATTTTTATGAGATTCAAGCCTTGCTAACTTCAGTATACAATGCTAAAATTAATATTGCAAATAGAAACGAGTAGGTGATACTGGGAGATGAAAATGGATAAAAATTTTTCTTCACAAATAAGTAGAGCGGAAGAATTACTCAGCAACTTAGAGCAATCGCTCAATAAGGACCTAACAAAGCAGGATATTTCGAACAGGACCCTCAATTTAACTCAAGAAGTTCTGTTGAAGATAAGGTATTTGTTAGATCAGGCGATGTATAAGTTTTTTGAGAAACGTTATCTTCCTAAGCTTTCCGAAAGAGAAGCTAAAAGCGCCAGGGTGTATTTTCCTATTGTTTCAAAAAAGGAAGATATCAAGTCTGTACTTGGAAGGGCAAAGATGGCTGATTTAGAAACGGATAATCCCGATTTTTATAAATTTATCGAATCCGTTCAGCCTTATAGTAAGAATTACGAATGGCTTAAAAGATTTAGTAAATTTGCGAACGAGAAGCATATAAGATTAACGCCTCAAACAAAGGAGATGGCAAGGCGAGTAACAGTTACTCGGGGGAAAGGCTCAGTGTCTTGGGGACCGGGCGTAACTTTTGGTCGCGGAGTCAGTGTTATGGGGGTTCCCATTGATCCCGCGACACAAATGCCAATTCCAAATAAAGAGGTTGAAACGAAGGTTGAGAAATGGGTGTCGTTTCTTTTTGAGGATAGCGATGTTAATGTTCTTTGGTTATGTAGAAAGTCTGTTGAGGATGGACAAAAGATTGTTAAAAAGCTCTTAGAATCTGTATAATAGTAAAAGAATTTGTCGCCAAGCTCGGCAGAGCCGAGCAAGGCCAGCGAAGCTGGCCAGAAAAACTTGAAATTGTCAGAAACGGGAAGTCAGTCCGCCGAAGGTAGGTAAGCTGGTGGCGGCTGGCGCGCGGAGTTTTCAGCCGCCGCCAGCGAATTCCGTTCGAATTTTTTCGTAAACACACCGCCCTTCGACAGGCTCAGGGTTAGTTATTCTGATCGGAATTTTGTTACCCTATAGCTGCGACAGAGCACCACGTCCTCTTCTGGCTGTGGAGTCACATTGCCGGCTTTTGCTTTATTTTCCTGTTAGTATTATAATAATCACAATAATATGCAAGCAAAAGTTTTAAACTACCGTATTATTATTACTCCAGATAAACAGACAGGAACAGGTAAGGCTGGTTATACTGCCTTTTGTCCTACTTTAGGTGTAGCTGATGATGGAGATACTATTGACAAAGCTTTAGCTAATGTTAGAGGAGCGATTGAGGCTTATGTAGATAGTCTGGTGGAAGATAAAGAACCTGTGCCTGTAGATTATCCTGAGCAAGACATTGTTACTACTACGCAGATAAATGTTCCATCTTCTTTTCAGTTTGCTTAACAGCTGTTTATGGTTAAACTGCCCGAGATAAGACCAAGGAAAATAGAAAAGGCACTAATAAAGCTTGGCTTTGTTCCCCGTCCGACTAAAAGTGGTCATGTAGTCTTTAAACATCCTGATGGTCGTCGCACTGTAGTTCCGGCTCATAATAGACCTGTGAGGATTGGGACCTTAAGGGCAATTCTGAAACAAATTGAAGTTTCCAGGGAAGAATTTCTAAAACTTACATAGGCTTATGAATACTTTTTGCTAAAAGCAGATTTTAGAGAGATTATTGACTTTCTCTTAAGGATCGAAAAAAAAGACCTGAAAATGAGAGAGGTTGCTAGCTGGTTGAAGACGAGGAGTCAAAAAGCCTAAAAGGTTCAGGGAGGCATGGAGTATAATAGGAGAGATGGGAGGCATAGAAGAAGTTTTATCCAAAATTGACATTGTTGAGTTTATAAGCTCCTATATTCCTTTAAAGCGGGCTGGGCGGAATTTTAAAGCTTTGTGTCCTTTCCATTCAGAGAAGACGCCTTCTTTTATTGTTTCCCCGGAACTACAAATTTACAAATGCTTTGGTTGTGGGGAAGGCGGCAATGCGATCAAGTTTTTATCCGAGTATGAAAAAATAAGCTTTGGTGAGGCTCTGCGGGTTTTGGCCCAAAGAGTTGGGGTTAAACTGGACAGGGCCGCCTATGACAAAAAGCAAGCTCTAAGAGACAGACTTTATCAAATAAATCATTTAGCTTCTGAGTTTTATCATTATATATTAACTAAACACAAAGCAGGTGGCCGGGCTTTGGCTTATTTAAAAAAAAGGAGAATAAACAAAGCAACTATTGAGAAGTTTAAGCTGGGCTTTGCTCCGGTTGGCTGGGAAAATCTGTTTAATTTTTTGGTTGGCAAAAAGGGGTACAATTCAGAAGAAGTAGAGAAAGCGGGCTTGATAATTGCCAGTTTCCAGCAGCCAGTTTCCAGCAGCCAGTTTCCAGCAGATAATAAGAATCAAAGAAAGACTGGCAACTGGCAACTGGCAACTGGTAGCCGGCATCAAAAATATTACGATCGTTTCAGGGAAAGAATAATTTTTCCCATTTTTAACCTTCAAGGCAATATTGTTGGTTTCTCCGGTCGGGTTTTGCAAGAAAGAAAAGATTTACCCGCCGACAGGCAAGGGGCGAAGTATATTAATACCCCGGAAACTTTTATTTACCATAAATCAGCCAGTCTTTATGGTTTAAGGCAAGCTCGGCAGGCAATTAGAAAAAAAGATAGAGCTATTTTAGTAGAGGGTGAATTTGATGTTTTAAGCTCTTGTCAGGCGAAGGTAGAAAATATTGTTGCTATTAAAGGAACGGCTTTAACCAAAGAACAGGTAGAGCTTTTGTCTCGATTTACCAAGAATTTTGTTTTTTGCCTGGATACTGATTTGGCCGGCAAAGAGGCTTGCAAGCGAGGAATTGAGGTGGCCGAGAGACAAGGGGTGAATATAAGAGTAATAGTTTTGACTCAAGGGAAGGATGTTGACCAGTTTGCTAGAGACAACCCGTCCGGATGGCGGAAGCAGAGCAAGAAAACAATTCCTGTTTTTGATTTTTATCTTAACTTGGCAGTGGAACGCTTTGGCACAAAAGAGGCAGAATCCAAAAAAAGGATTACTGAGGAAATTCTGCCAATTTTTTCCCGGATAAGCAATCAGGTAGTCAAAGCTCATTATTTTAAAAAATTAGCCGAGGTTTTGGCGGTTGATGAGAGAGTAATAGCCAAGGAAGCTGAAAGGCTGGCCAAAAAAGAAAAAGTTTATCCCAGCCAGACTTATCAAGAGACAGATGAGAAAAAAGAAGTTTGTAGATCAAGAAGAGAAGTTTTGGAAGAGTATCTTTTGGCTATCCTGCTCCAGTCAAAAGAGAGCTTCTCTTTTTTGATTAGAAAATTGAAGGCGGATTATTTAAAAACACCGGCAGTTAAGAGGATTTTTGCTTTTTTGAAAAAGTATCGCCGAGCTTCCTCTGTTTTCAAAATAGGTAAATTTGTTAAAATGATACCAGATGAGCTTGGAGAAATAACTAACAGACTTTTTCTTTTTGATCTTAAGGGATTGGATGGAGAGGAGGAAAAGTTAAAAAGAGAATGGCAAAAAAGCTGGCAGGAAGTTGAAAAAATGGCTCTCCGTGATAAACTAGGAGAGTTAAGGGGAGTTTTAGGAGATAAGGAGAGGAGTAAAAAAGAGAAAGAAAAGGCAGAAAAAGAGGTGGTGGAGATAGTTAAGAAGTTGAAAGGTTAAGTTATGAAAAAGAGAGTTAATACCCGTAAACTAATTAGCAAAGGAAAGAAAAGAGGTTTTATTACCCAGGAGGAAATTTTGGAATTTTTTCCTGATGTTGAAGAGAGAATTGAAGAGATCGATGATTTTTACGACAAACTTTTGTCTTTGAATATTGATGTCTTTGAGTCAATTACAGAGGAGGAGCTGGCCGAAGACGAAAAAGCAGCCAGTCAGCTGGAAAAAGAGTTGGCGGTTCTTTCCAAACTGGAAGATCGCTCAGTTGCCGATCCGGTACGAATGTATTTAAAGGAGATCGGCCGGATTCCTTTGCTTAAGCGGGAAGAGGAAATAAATTTGGCTCAAAAAGTAGAAAAAGGCAGCCTAAAAGCTAAAGGAAAATTAATAATTTCTAATCTTCGTTTGGTTGTTTCTATTGCTAAAAAATATGTTGGTCGGGGAATGAGTTTTTTGGACCTTATTCAGGAAGGAAACAAAGGTCTTATTCGGGCGGTAGAGAAATATGATTGGACTAAGGGATATAAATTTTCTACCTATGCCACTTGGTGGATACGCCAGGCAATTACCCGAGCGATCGCCGATCAGGCAAGGACGATAAGAATTCCTGTCCACATGGTAGAGACGATCAATAAAATGATCCGCACTTCCCGGAAGCTGATGCAGGAGCTTGGCCGGGAGCCAACGCCGGAAGAAATAGCCGAAGAGATGGACCTGGAGCCGGATAAAATAAGGCATGTAATGCGGATTTCTCAAAAGACAGCTTCCTTGGAAACACCAATTGGCGATGATGAAGATTCTTATTTAGGGGATTTTATTGCTGATGAAAATCAGGCTTCTCCTTATGACTTGACTAGCAAGAAACTCCTCAAAGAAAATTTAGAGGAAGTTTTAGGCAGTTTGGCTGACAGAGAAGCCCGGGTTTTAAAACTGCGTTTTGGTTTGGGTGGCAAAAGATCTATGACTTTAGAAGAAGTAGGCCGTGAGTTTGGAGTAACCAGAGAAAGAATTAGACAAATTGAAGCCAAGGCTTTGCGCAAATTAAAGCATCCATCGCATCGGAAGAAACTGCAGGACTTTTTGGAATAGATTTTATGAAATCCCAAATCCCAAGCACCAAATCACAAACAAGTTTCAAGCACCAAATCTTAAATTTTAAACTTTTTGGGATTTGAGATTTGTTATTTGGGATTTTCTGTATAGAGTTTACTTATTTCAAAAGAGAAAGAATGACTCAAGTTACTAGACAGGGTTTGTTTTACCTCCTTTATTGGACTTGGTTGCACAACTATGAAGTGATTGCCTTGGGCTTTGGTTGTCTTTTGGCAATTATCTTGATGCTTATTAAGCCCAAAAGGATTTATTTACTTTTCTTTTTGGGATTTTTTTTGCTAATTTTACAATTTGAGTATTTAAAACATTTTCAGGAACATTTAGAAACCCAGACAACGCAGACAGTAATTTTGCAAGAAGGACAGACTAAAGTTAAAAAAGCAATTAATTTATTTTTTAAGCGTTTTATTCCTTTTGCTCTTTATCTTGGAGGTTGGGGATTGATTTTTTTGGGGATGATCTTTTCAGGAAAAAACAAAAAATAAAAAGCCTAAGTTGCTTTTTTTATCAATTTAAGTATAAAATAAGTAGGTTTTATGGTTACTTTGCCAAAAAGAAAACGTTATTTTATTCTTTCCTTGGGGGGTTCCCTCATTGTTCCTAATGGGGGAATAGATGTTAAGTTTTTAACCCAATTCTCTCAATATATTCGCAGGAAAGTGGCAGACAACTGCCGCTTTTTTATTGTTACCGGCGGAGGGTCAACCTGTCGGCACTACCAACAGGCAGCGGCAGAGGTCTGCGGAAAAAAGATTACCGATGAGGATTTAGATTGGTTGGGAGTTCACTCGACTCGTTTAAACGGCCATCTACTGCGGACAGTTTTTAGAGACATTGCCTACAGGCATTTGATAAAACATTACGACATGATTGATAAAAAGGCAGTGGAAGTGCCAGTAGTTATTTGCGTTGGTTGGCGGCCGGGCTGGTCAACTGATCATGATGCTGTTTTGCTAGCCGAGGATTACGGCATTAAAGAAGTTGTGAATCTAAGTCGAGTGGGGATGGTTTATGATAAAGACCCAAACAAATATAAAGATGCCAAACCGATCAAAAAGATAGACTGGGATGAGCTTATTGGCATTATAGGAAAGGAGTGGAAGCCAGGAATGAATGCTCCTTTTGATACTGTTGCTTCCCAGCTGGCAAAAAAGATAGGCTTGAAGGTGATAGTTTGTGACGGAAGGAATTTGAAAAATTTAGATAATGTTTTGGAGGGAAAGAAATTTGTGGGAACGGTGATTGAGTAGTTAGTAGCTAGTAGTTAGTAGTTAGGAAATCGCTGAAGGGCGATTTTTTTGTATGAAGACTTTTTCCATTATTACTTTTGGTTGCCGGACCAACCAGGCGGAGTCTCGCCTCATTGGTGAGCAATTAACCAATCTAGCAATGCAACCATGTAGCCATCTAACAATGGCAGATATTGTTATTTTGAATTCTTGTGCGGTAACAGTTAAGGCAGAGAAAGAGGTTCGGCAGGCAATAAGAACAATCAAGAGGGAGAATCCGGGGTGCTTTTTGGTAGTAAGTGGATGCTGGGTAAGTAAAACTCAAAGCGCAAAACTCAAAGCTCAAAACCACAACCTAAATGTCAAAACTTTTGAAAAGATAGATTTGGTTGTGGAGAATAAGGATAAGATGAAAATTGGAGATTATTGTTCGAGCGTAGCCAGGTGCCGTTTGGTACCTGGCGTAGTCGGGAAATTTAATAGGGATAGCTTCTCGATTCCTCCCGAGTCAGACTCGGGAGTCACTCGAAGAATAAACTATTTTCAAGATAAATATGCCCGTTCTGGTAAAGCCCTAGTGAAAATCCAAGACGGCTGTGATAACTTTTGCACTTACTGTATTGTTCCTTATTTGCGAGGTCGGTCAAAAAGCCGACCAGCAGAGGGAATAATAAAGGAGATAAACGGATTGGTTAAAAGAGGAATAAAGGAAGTAATTTTAACTGGAGTTGATATTGCCGATTATAGATTTGTAGGGGCGGACCCATGTGTCCGCCCGTATGTAGGGGCGACCGGTCGGTCGCCCGTTGTAATTAAGAATGACTTAGTTAGGTTATTGCTGTTAATTCTGGCAAAAACAAAAGTTAAAAAGATTTCTTTTGGCTCGATAAATCCGGGGGTTTTTGATAAAAATTTTTTAAATTTTTATGTGTCCAGTATCCAGCCTGCCTGCCTGTCTGCCGACAGGCAAGACCGGCAAGGCAGGTGTCCAGTTTCAAAGAGAAGGTTGACAACTCATTTCCACATTCCTTTGCAATCTGGCTGTGATGCTACTTTGAGGCGAATGGGAAGGAGGTATAAAATTTTCAATTTTCAATTTTCAATTTTCAATTTGAAAAGAAAAATTCCTGGGTTTAGTTTTTCGACTGATATTATTGTGGGATTCCCTGGCGAAACAGAGGAGGAGTTTGAAGAAAGTTTAAGATATTTGAGAAGTTTAAAGGGTTTAATGGGAGAAAGTTTTACCAAAATCCATGTTTTCCGTTACTCTCCCCGGCCGGGAACAGCCGCTTATAAAATGCTGGGCAAAAAAGGGTGGAAGAAAGTTGATGAGAAAATTAAAAAAGAGAGAGCCAAGCGAATTGCGGGTATATTAGGTGGTTGATTAAGTTGTATATTAGATAGTTTGTTGGTGGTTATTGGTGCTGTTTAGTCCAAAGACCGCCCAGCGTCCGCGGGGCGGTTATCCAAGATTTATAAGTGGTTAGATCGTTTCTGAGATGCTAATAGATAATGGAGTTTGTGGAGCAAGTTCAACAGAGAGAGGTTTAGTAAGCCATCCTGGAGGGAGATTTTTTATAGAAGGATAGACAAGACCAGCAAGGATTGGATAACCTTCTTGGTATTCTAACTGCTCGATTTCCGATAGGGTAAAAGGTTTAGTGGGATGGATGCCCCCGTCTAATTGATCTATAAAAAATAAAGTAACAACTGGCTCTTTTTTTTCTGTTTGAAAATGTGCTTCTTTGGCTTTTTCCAATAATTGCCTAGCTTCTTGAGGAGGATTATTATACCAATGAAGAAAGTTGGCAACTAAGTTCAATTGGTCTTTGTCAAAAAGAGGAACATTATTGATGTTTTCATCAGAATGAATGATTGCAGCATCGGCTTCAATTCTTCTTTCCCAGAGAGCAAGGAGAAATTGTATAAGTGGGCAATTTTTATAAATACCAACTGCATTAAAAAGAAGTTGTGTATAAGATTCAATGCTCGGAAAACGTCTACAACTTTGAGGACGATCAGGAAAAACACTACAACCTCTGTCTTTGGTATTCCAAAGCTGACAGCCTCCTTCTATAGAGATTGAGGTTGTTTGTGAAGGAAGACTTACTCTTTCTGCTTCGCCAGGGTTTAGAGCGACTCGTCCTACAGAGCAGCAGATGGGAGCCTGATTAAGGCGAATGTGGTTTTCGGTACATTCTGTACAAATAGACTCAGTTTCTATTTTTGGAGACATTTAAGAAAACAAATCAGGCCATAAGTCAGCAGCGCGAGAGTTGTCTGTGTAGATTGGAGTTTCTTTATATTTTTCAGAGATTTTGATTGTTGTTTTCCAGTCTGGACGTCCTGAGAATGGGAGAGGTTCTAGTCTGGGAGAAGCGGGCAGGAAGTTTCCCCATTCAGCTTCTCTGGCAAGAGTCTTAAAGTTTTGGTATCTTCCTAATTTTTCAAGAACACTGGGATGTTGTTGGGAATCGACGAATCTAGCTCCGGTCAGGCTATTGATGAGGTTGTTAAGCTGATGGGCCTCCCACCCTTGCAGTTCTTTTAAAGTAATGGGAATGATATCAGTACAAAAAGCCAATTGGCTTTTAATGTTTATCATAAACTCTAAGACGATGGCTGGAGAAGGTAGAGATTTAAGAAGTTTTATTAAGCGAGGAGCGAGGGGTTCACCGTTGTCCATTGGCTGGGAAAAAACGCTAGCTAACGTTTGGCTTGATTCCTCGTTGCCGATAATTACAGGAAAAGGGCAAAGGTGGGTTTGGGCATGGATATCCATTTCTTGACCTCTTGAAGTATGAGCACCACTTGCCATTTCAAAAAAGATAGAAGGAGCAAGATTGCCAGGATCGTTCGGGTTGCCTTGCAGGTCAATTGAAGCGGCGGCGATAGACAAAGTTTTGTCATCCTGGGGAAAGATTTTGCAAAAAGTGGTTGGCTCTTGGTGACAAAGAGCAAGCAAGTCTGGTAGAGTTTGCAGAAAAAACTGAGGAAGCGAGTTGATTCCTGTAAAAAGAGGAGAGGTTTTGGTTGACAAATCAAAATCTGTTGGGGTTGTGGGCCTATCTCGTGGAGAGCTTTCAGCTAGCTTTTTATAAAAAGCGGCAACTTGGTGAGGGTATTGGGGTTCATATCGTGGAGCATCTGGATTTATGGGTATAGCGGCGTAGGTGGCATCATCTACTCTGGCAGTCGAGATCCAGACAGTTCTTCCTTCTTTTAAAAGGTGAGTGACTCGGGCGGCAATAGAAAGAATATCAGTTAAGGGAAAACAGCGTGTTTCCGGATCGGCCAAACCAGCTTCCGCTAATCTGGCAAACATTTGGACTTTGAAGGGAAAGTCGGGCAGTTGTTCTCTGGTCGTTAGTTGTTCACCAGCTTGTTCTCGGAGATAGGCAAGGTTTTCCTCTTGGGTAGCCTCAGCAGCCAAAGGAGACTCATTTTCATCAAGAAGAACAGCTAACTCTAGAGCAAAGGGGATTGAAGGATAATTTTCACCAGTTTCGTCTAAAGGAACAACTGTCTGCATGTTTCTTTCACTTCCTGTTTGTCTAAGCAACTCAAAGGTTATTGGGTGACTTTGGGAAGTGATAGGATTAGTTTCTGATAGAGGGAAAGAGCAACACTGTCTATGGACTTCAGGGTCTTTTAGGACTGTCTTAGGTAGGATTTCTTGAGAACTCATAAAATAAAAAACCGGGTAGGAATTTGTAAAGAAATTTTTAAATCAGAGGAAATTATAGCACAACTGGAGTAAAAGCCATAAAGAAGGTGGTGTAACTATTCAGTTCTTTCCAGCCACCTCTGTCATCGCGAGGCTACGAAGTAGCCGTGGCGATCCCTGCCTGCCGGCCCGCCTGCCGGACGGACAGGCAGGTAGGTCTGAGAGATTGCTTCGTCTGCCTGTTGGCAGACTCGCAATGACAAAATCTCATTGGGGAAAACTGAATAGCTACAAAGTGGTAGTTTTACTGTTGACAGCTTTTGGAAAATACTCTACTCTTAGATTAAGATGGAACAGGAAAGAGTTGACCAGCAGAAGTCTCAGCCTCCTTCGTTAGAAACTCCTCAGCCAGTGACTCCACAACCCCAAACTCAGCAACCAGCTGCTGCTCCCAAAAAAACAAAATTTCCCACTTTTTTAATTGCCTTAATAGTTTTTCTCTTGTTGGTTGGTGGAGCCGCTTTTGCTTATTTTAAAAAGATTGGCCCTTTTGCTTCACTGACACTTCCCAGCGAGAAAAAAGAAGAAATTGCCAGTCCTCAAAAGCAAGTTGAGGAAGAGAAAACAGAAGCAGAAGCACAAGAAGGAAAGCCGCCAGCAACGACAACCGTTTCCAAATACGAAAAAGATTCTGACGCGGACAGTATTCCTGATTTTATCGAAGGAAAAGTAGGCACAGATCCCACGATTGATGATTGTGCTTTGGAAGTTGGTTGTGGCAAAACGGCCGGGGTTAAACCAAAACCGGTCAACATCTTTTTTATTTTTGACTCTTCTGGCAGTATGGCCGGTCAGGTAACCGGTGGTAGAAAGATTGATATTGCCAAAAAGGCTATGAAGCGCTATATTGATGGCCTTTCGGTGAAGATAAATTCCGGCCTGATGGTTTATGGGCATAAAGGAAACAACACGGCGTCTGGTAAGGCTGTTAGCTGTGCCGGAATTGAGACTCTGTATCCTTTGGGCAAGGTTGACAAAGAGGATTTTAAACTAAAAATTGATTCTTTTGAGCCGACCGGCTGGACGCCGATTGCCGACTCTTTTGACAAAACTCAAGCTGAGTTTAGCGGCAAAGAAGAAGAGGTTAACCGCCTTGTTTTGGTTTCCGACGGGATTGAAACTTGTGGTGGTGATCCTTGTAGTGTTGCCAAACAATTAAAGCAGACAGGAATAAACCCGATTATTGATGTGGTTGGTTTTGATGTTGATGAAACGGCGAGAACTCAACTTTCTTGTATTGCTCAGGTAACTGGCGGGCAGTATTTTGATGTCCACACAGCCGAGGAGTTTGACGATGTTTTTGAAAAGCTGGGAGAAAATGCCGAGGATTTGGCCCAGTCCTCCGGCTGTCTATCCGATAATGAAGCAGAATATTTGGATTGTCTGGTAGATAGGTTTGAGAAAGTTTTAGACTATATTACTGAGAGAATGAGCGCAGCTGATATTGAGACTGAAGAAAAACTTGAGCTGGTAAGAGTTCAGCAGAAACTTAATGAGAAGTTTCAAGAGACAACAATGGAAACCAGCGAGCAGACAACAACAGACATTGATAAATTACTTGAAGAATATGGTGTTCCTTCGCTGCCGCCAATCCCTTCACCATGACTCTTGGTCGACTTCCTCTTCGCTTTTTTGGAGTTTTTCTTCTAGTTGTTCCAGGGTAAGGTCTTCAAGGCTTTGCTCTTCTTCTTTACTTGCCCCTGGTGTGCTTTCTTGGTCCGGAGAGATTTCTTCTTCCCATTCCCAGCCACTCTCCCAATCTGTTTGTTTTTCGGCTGGCGCCTCAGTTTTATTAGGTTCAATGCCTGGCAGTTTATTTGTGCAGCTGGCCAAAAGAAAAGCGAGTAGAAATAAAAATAAGAGAATTTTTTTGCCTGCCATTTTTCTCCTTGTAAGAGAGTATCTTAGAAAGATCTTCGCTTGATGTCAAGTGGAGAAAAAGATATACTAATTTAGAAAATTAGAAAGGAGGTTTTTATGTCTGCCGTTCATTTAACAAAAGATAATTTTGAAGAAGAAACAGCAAAAGGAGTTTCTTTAGTTGATTTTTGGGCTGTTTGGTGCGGCCCTTGCCGAATGGCCGGGCCAGTGATTGACAAACTGGCCGGGGAATATAAGGGCAAAGCTTTGATAGGAAAGGTTAATGTTGATGAGGAGGCGGAGTTGGCCCAAAAGTTTGGCGTGATGAGTATTCCCACAGTGGTTGTTTTAAAAGATGGAAAAGAGACGGATAGAACAGCGGGGTTTGTTGGTGAGGAAGGGTATCGGGAGATGCTGGAGAAGCAACTATGACTTACGATCTTATCATCATCGGTTCTGGGCCGGCCGGTTGCGCCGCTTCTATTTACGCTTCCAGATATGGAATGAAGAGTTTAGTTTTAGGGAAGAACTTTGGAGGAACGATTGGTTATGCCCACCGGGTGGATAATTATCCCGGCCTTTTGGGACTTTCTGGGTTGGATCTGATGACCAAAATTGAGGAGCATGTTAAGAGTTTAGGAGGAGAGGTTGTTTATGACCCGGTTGATAAGATAGAAAAACAGGAAGATCATTTTCGAGTATTTACCGACTCGGAGAAGGAATATAAAGCAAGAGTAGTTATTGTCGCTGCCGGCACCGAAAGAAGAAAGCTGGATATTCCCGGAGAAAAGGAGCTGACAGGTAAAGGGGTTTCTTATTGTACCACTTGTGACGCTCCTTTTTTTAAAGACAAGACAGTTGCTTTAATTGGCGGTTCGGATGCCGCTTGTTCCGGGGCGGTTCATTTAAGCCAATTTGTCAAAAAGATTTATTTAATTTACAGAAAAGGTCAATTACGGGCCGAGCCTTTTTGGATTCGGCAGTGGGAAGACTTGGTTTCTCAGGGAAAAGGAGAGGCGATTTACAACACGAATATAGTAAAGATATTGGGATCTCGAGAAATTGAGGAATTGAGAAATTACGCTGCGCCTGAGGCGGCTGAAATTAGGAAATTAGAAGAAGAAAAAAAACAATATAACAATATAGCAATAGAGCAATTAAAAAATAGACAGCAAGATCAAGTTGCGGCTGTGGAATTGGACAGGGCTTATAAAGGTAATAGTATTCTTAGGGTTGATGGGGTTTTTATAGAAATAGGTGGCGTGCCGGGAGCAGATTTGGTTCGCTCTTTGGGAGTAGAGCTGGATGAGAGCAATTATATAGTTGTTTCTGAGGGAATGGAAACTAATATCAAAGGGCTTTTTGCTGCCGGTGATATCACTACTGCTTCAAAAATAATGCAGCAAGTAATAACAGCCATGGCCCAAGGAGCAATAGCAGCTGCTTCTGCTTATCAATTTATAAAAAAATCCAAGGCGCCCAAAATAGTTGGTTGTGAAAAAGGAGATACTTAAATAAGTTAAGTTAGGAAATTCCACTTCTGTCATTCCGGATCTGATCCGGAATCTATAAAAATAAAGCTTATCTGTATATGTTTCCCTTAATATACTTTTTAAAAAGTTCTCCTTTTTCTCGATAGTCTTTAAAAATAGAAAAACTTGACGAAGCAGTTGAGAGGAGACAAATTTTTCCTTTGGGGGTGTGCTCAAAAGCCAATTTGACGGCATCTTTCATATTGTTAACGAAGAAGTGAGAAGGTAAAGAAGGTGAAGAGGGGTAAGAAGGTAAATTTTTTTGAATAGACTTCCAGATTTTTTGGCCAGTGGTCGGGAAAAGGATAAGGGTCTTGACTTTTTGCTTGAGAATTTCTTCGGCGAGTTTAGCAAACTTAAGTTTGCGGTCAAAGCCACCGAGGATAGCGGTAGCGACTTTTAAATTTTTTTCATTTAATGTTTGTATGGCAGCAATTGTTGCTTCGGGAATAGTCGATAAGGCATCATTATAAAAAGTAATTCCTTTAAAAGTGCCGACTAACTCAAGTCTGTGAGGGAGAGGTTTGAAGGTTTTGATTGCTTGAGCGATGGTTTTATTAGGGATGCCAAAGATTTTTCCAACGGCAATGGCTGGCATGACATTATTGAGGTTAAATTTACCCATAAGGGGGATTTGGTTAGTTTTAATGACTTTTTGATCTTTACTGTCATCCTGAGCGCTTCGACTGGGCTCCGCACAGGCTGCGCGAAGGATCCCCTTCAGAGGTTCTCTTAGTCTGTTTAGGATAGGATGAGGTTGTTTATAAATAATAAAATTATCTTTCAAAAAAATTCCCTCTTGTAGCTCTTCTTCTATAGAAAAAGGAATTTTCTGGGCTTTGGTTTTTTGGGCAATTTTAACAATTTCTGGATCAGAGACATTGTAGATAAGATAGTCGTTTTTTGTCTGGAAGCGGGTAATGTTGGCTTTGGCCTGGGCGTATTGCTTGAAATTTTTATAATAATCCAGGTGTTCGGGATAAAGATTTAAAAGGACGGCAATATGAGGACTTTTTTCTAAATCCATTAATTGATGGGAAGAGAGTTCAAAAACAAAAATAGTGTTTTTATTGGCTTTTTTAAGTAGCGGAAGAACCGGTTTGCCAATATTGCCCGCCAGATAGGCGGGCAAACCGGCAGATTTTAAAACTTGATAAATCAGTGAGGTCGTCGTGCTTTTTCCTTTAGTGCCGGTAACGCCAATAATGACTCCCGGACAATTTTCAAAAAAAAGTTTAACCTGTGAGGTGATTTTGCCTTTTTTTTGCGCTTTTATAATTTCCGGAAAGGGAGGGATACCGGGGGTTTTAATAATAAGGTTATAGTCCTTTAGGCTTTTAAGGTAGCTGGGTCCAAGATGGAGTTTAATTTGTCTAGTTGGTTTGATTTGGCTGATTTGGGATTTTTTGTCGGCCAAACCGAGAGTCTTTTTTGGGAAAAGCGAGCGCAAAAATTTGTAAGTAGAGATTCCTTCCCGACCAAGACCGAGAATAAGGATTTTTTTATTTTTAAGATTTTTGAGCATTTTTTCTTAGAATTTTTTTTAGGTTTTCTGGCAAATTGTGATTGTCGCTCCAAGAATTTAAGATTTTATTGGCTTTAGCCCGATTATAGTTTATTTTCTTTAAGTATTTTTGGGCAGCTTGTAATAGGAAAGGTAGAGATTTAGCTTTTTGGATAATAAGATAGGCGGCCGCTTGGTTTTCCTCAATAGTGCCAACGCATTCAAAGGGCTTACTGCCTTTAATGCCTAGCAGTTTTCGGAAAAGTGACAATAATTTTTTCTTGGAGAGAAGATCAACACCAAAAATTTCTATTAGCCTTTCTCTTGGCAAAAAAGCAGAAAGATGAAGATAGACAGATAAGCATTTAGGACAAGAACAACACCAAGAGTTGGTTTTTTGGCCAACATTACAGCTTCTAAAAATTTCAAAATATTTTGGGTAGTGGCTGAACTGTTTGCTGATTTGTAGCTCGTAAAGCGGCCGCAGGAAAGAAAAGTAATTGATATTTTCTGTTAAGTATTTTTGGCTGTAGTTCCGAAAGTCGTTTTCAAACTGAAAACTTTTGGAGTATTGGTGATTGATTTTTTCTCCTTTCCAGATAAGATTTTCTTCATCAGCACTTCTTTCGTTGGAAAAAACGATATTATTATAGTTGTTTAGAGCAGCAAGCAAAAGACTAAGAAAAGAGATATAGGCAGTAATCGGCACATGACCATTAAGATAGCCTTTATCATTTAATTTGAGTAGTTGAGGGTCAATTTTCCTTCGGATAATAATGGGATTTTTATAACCAGCCAGTTTGCTAATTTTAAAAGTGGTTTTGGTGGGGTTGAGAATAAAAAGATTGGTTTCTAGACCTGCTTTTTTAAGAATTTCCAAAGTAACAATTGAGTCCTTGCCGCCGCCAAGAGGAATGAGGTATCGTGGACAACGGGTCCCCGCCTTCGGGTCTGGTTGCTCCACTCTGCCTATTCGGCCGTGTTCCGCGCCAGATCCTTCGGCGGGCAAGCTGTCTTGCTTTTTAGAATAAGTTTTAATTTCCACAAAATCTTCTTTAGTAAAATTAACCTTATTCTCATAAAAAAACTGCCCCAAACCTTTTATTAATAGTTTCTGCCAGAATTTGATTTGTTCTTGGTTCAAGTAGCTGGCTTTGATGATAATCTGTGGAGAACAGGTTGCTTTCCAATAAGAAGGAATTTCGGCCAAACCTAAATGAAAAACAAGATTGTCAAAAGTGCCTCCTAATTTATTAATTTGGCTTTGTTTAACATTTTCAATAACCACTTTTGGCCGGAAAAAAATATCCGGCTTTGTTTGGAAGACAAAACAAAGATGGAGGTTGTCCTTGGCCAATTTAGTTTCAAAAGAGTGATAATAAAAGACTGGATGCTTTTGGCGGAGTTGTGTGACTTTCATAGGTAGCTATATTTTACCTGAATAATAAAACGACTGCCAAAAGTATTCGCTAGCACCGATGGTACACTTTCTGTTTCTTATTGTTTTTTAATGAAAATTTTGTTATAAGAATTATAATAAAGAAAATAGTAAAATTTTTATTGATTATTAGATGTCATTAAGAAATTGAAAAGGAAACTAAATGTCTGAAGATAAAACAGCACAAGTTGGGACTAAAGAAGTACCATTAGACAAAGATAAGCTGCTTATTCCTGATTTAACTCATGCTACGTTAGAAAAGATAATGGCTTTTCATTTTGGAGAGCAGGCTCAGAGCGATTCAGTTAGAGATTACAGGACAAGAATGAAAGAAGTAGTTTTAGGAGAGCTTGAAAACGACATGGAAATTTTAGTATCAAGTGGAGTTGTTCGGTCACCAGAACAAGCCCGAGATTTTTTATTAGGATTTAGGAAGGGAGTAAAGACAGCATTAGAGATAAATACAAATCAAAATGTAAGATTAACAATAGACGAAGTAGATTCTATTATTAAGGAAGGTAAGGGATTACCTGAATTGGCCAGAGAAGCTTTTTTGAAGGGTTTAGTTGTAGCAGATTTTGGTCCTAAAGCAAAAGGCTTTTTGACAATTATCTTAGAAGAACCTGACTGGTTTTCCCCTCTTTGGAAAATATTGGAAACAAAGGGAGGAACAGAGACAAAAATAAATAATTTTGCTAATGGATTAAGAGAAACTGCTAAGAGGTTTGCTGAAGAAAGCCCAGAAAATAGTGCTCTCATTGGCTGGACGAGAGATAAATATCCAGGCCTGCTTCAGCACCAAACTGCTTCAATTAAATGAGCTTCAATTTTTAAATATTTTAATTTCAAGAGTCTCATCTAGCAAGTTCTTGACATAACATTGTTTTGTATGTTGCAATGTTTATTGCAGTGTAAAAAAAGGAAGATTTATGACTAATTTAGTCAGTGGAGAGAAGGCGCAAAGCCTCCTCAAAGCCTTTTGGTTTTTCTACTCCCCAGTCATCAATCTGACACTTTAAAACACTCAACGCATTAAGCAAATCTTCTTTCTCTGGTTCCGTTAAAAGTTCAATTTTCTTCTGCAAGTTTTTTATTGTTTCCCAAAGAGCCTGAGGAGTTTCTTGCCAATAACTCGAAACCTTTTCAATGGCGGCGCTAACCTCATCAAGCTTTTTATATCTATTTTCTGGATCAAAAAATCCCCTAAGAAATTCCTGAGCTGGTCGGGAAAGTTTCCGAAAGCTTTCCTTCTTCTCCAATGGTTCTTCAAGAATCCAAGCTTCCGGAGTAAAATATGGCTCTTCTCCTAATAAAAGGCGGTGCCAGTGTCTTCCCATAGAAAAGATGGCATTTAGTATTGCCTCCCCTGTCGCCTCTTCTACGACATTCCAATCCCAAACCATCAAATGTCCTCTTTTATCGGGACCTGTGTTCCTATATTTTTCCAGAGTCACTGCAGAAGGGTTTTTAAGATCTACTTCTCCCATTTTCCAACGAAGATCAACTAATTTACGATCCACTGTGCTTACTCCTGCTTTTTTAAGATCAGTAAGCATTTCTGTGTATTGACGTGCGATTTCTAAAGCCAGCAGTTCTGGCATCATTTGCCCTTCATATTGGGATGCAAGCTTATTCACTCCAGGATATGTCTCTGTATCAATATATTCTTGAGCTAGCAGAAAATAATTCTCAAACCTCCTTTTTTCTAAATTCCAATTCTCATGACGTAAACCGTTTTTTACCTCCTTAGTTAAATGGAGAATTTTAGGAAGATGATGGCCTTTATCGTAAAGCGCCATTTTCGAAAGAACAGAAGCCTCCTCACAAGCTGCCATAAGACTCCCATAAGTTGGTTGGTGGTCTCCAGTCTTTCTTGGGAAAGCTATTTTTACGGCCACTGGTTCGCCTGAACCATCACTTGCTTTAGCCTCACAAACAAGACTTTTGGCTCCCTTTCCAAGCACTCTTGTTACTTTTAAAAAACCTTTCCTCCCTTCCAATTCTACATACAAGTCATCTACTAATAAATTCGGGTCAAACATCCATTCCTCCTCGAACCTATCAGGAGTTAAAGTCCCCAAACTTTTCTCCAATAATTGAGTTGCATCTCTGGGACTTTTTTCACTCAACGACCTTTTTTCTTTTTTCAGGTCTGTTTGAGTTTTATTTCCAAAATTTTCATCCTTTTCAAAATCAACCAGATAGTTGAAAGTGTACTTAACAACTTCGTCTAAAGGAAGAGTATAAATTTCTCTCCGATTTATTTTATTTTTCAGGCGGGACGCTACTTCCCTTCTTAGCCTTGCCAGTTTGTTAAATAAAGTTTTTCCTTCTGCTTCTTGCCAAACTTCACGAAGATAAGGCACCTCACACAAAAGGGTTAAACTCTCCGTATCAGATTTTATAGGAGTTAAGTCAGTTTCAGTCATACCTCCCTCGGTTGTTAATTCCTGGATGAGCTTTTCTCTTGTTTCTTTTTCCTGTAAGATATCCCTCGTTGCCGCTGTTCGTTTTTTGAATATAGCGTTTAATTCACTTCTAGAAATCCTTCCTACAAAATTGCTTACACCTGAATAAAGCTCATAGAAATCTGTCTCCTCAAGTTTTCCTAAAGCTTGCTCTATTTGCTCTTCAGATAATTCTTTAATCACTACTTCCTGCACCGGAGCTTCTTCTTCTGCTTCGACTTCTTCTGCTGGGACCTCAACTTCAGGCTTTTCTTCTTCTTTTATTAACTCCTTATCCCTATCACTGGCTAGTCTTTCAGCTGCCTTTTCATATCCTTTACTTGTTGCTGTTAGATGTTCTGATATCAACCTTTGCCTTTTCATTCTATCTGGCTCTTGTCTTTGGAAATCTTCTAATTGTTGTCTTGTTTTCTTTAATTCTTCTTGGACCTGAGCATGACTTCCTTTAACTTTTTGTAATTGTTCGCTTGTCTTTTGCAACTTTACAGAAGTAGTTCCTAATTTTTCCTCTAATCGCTGATTATTCTTTTGTAATTCGGCATTTTTCTTTCTTTCTTCCTTCAACCCCCTCGTTAATTCTTCAAGTTGGGCTTCAAATTCTATCTTCTTAGCTTCTAAATCAATGTTCGCTTTTTGGACGGCTGCTTGAGTATCTGCCAAAGCTTTAGCTTCAAGAGCCATCTTTGATTCTGGTTCTAAAACCTTAACTAATGGTCCTAATTTCTTTGCCAAAGGCAAAATCGCCACCCTATGAGATCGAGGATCATCAAAACCAACTCTCTTTAAATGTTGTACTACAGTATGAGCAATTATTTCTCTTGTTGTTGGTGAAGTGTCAGGATACAAAATCTTAAGAGCGATTCCAATACGACCTCTTGGCTCCGTAGCTAGAGCATAAGGATTATAGTCTCCCATCAGACCAAGTAGTCTTTGATACGTCTTCCTAACTTCAGTATCAGGGAAATTCAGATCAGCCTGCCAACCTTCTTCTCCTTTTTTAACACCTGGCTTGGGGCCTGGCTTTGCTAAATCTATAATTTGTTCATCGCTTAATGTAATTGCTCTTATAAAAGCCTTGTATTGGTTTACTTCAAGTGTAGGATGTATTTCTTGCATTTCCATAAATATATTTTTTCAAAAAAGATGAAGTTTGTCAAAAGGAAGATTCGGGGATAAATGGCAAGTAGGTACGGTTTTTATCTATCTCTTGACATGACAAGACTTGATAAGTATCCATAAATTTAGTCTTTTTTTATGGACATGATTCCAAGAAGTTTAATGGTTTCAAATGACCCCTTCAAGTTTTCAAACTCCTGTCTTGACAAATTGAAGCTTCCTGACTACAATTAATATTGTCTTAGTTTTAATCAAGCAGAAATGAAAAATAAATTAATAAAACGCAGGTTGTTTCAGGAGATTATTTCTCTTTTAAAGAGAAAAGAAATATTTGCTATTGTGGGGCCAAGACAAGCAGGAAAGACAACTCTTTTGAAGATAATTGCCGATTATCTCAAGACTAAATATAGTATTTCCCCAGGAAATATTTTTTACTTCAATTTTGAGGATCCTTTGCTGATAAACGAGTTTGAAGAGAATCCAGCAGAGTTTGTTAAGAGTCGGTTGAAAAATGGTAAAGTTTATTTTTTCTTTGATGAATTTCATTACACAAAGGAAGGAGGTAAAAAACTAAAACTTTTATATGATCTTTTTCCTCAAGCAAAGATTTTTATCTCTGGTTCTTCCTCCTTAGAATTGACTTTTGCTACGGCCAAGTATTTAGTTGGCCGAATTTTTTATTTTCGCCTTTTTCCTTTGGATTTTGCTGAGTTTTTAGAATACAAAGCCCCAGATTTAATTTCCTCTTTTGAAAAACAAAGAATTTGGCTAGAGAACTATCTTATGGCTGGTAAGGAATTATCTTTTCCTAAACAATCAATTTTTGAGAGAAGATTTGCCAATTTTTGGGAAGAATTTATTACTTTCGGTGGATATCCAGAGGTAGTGAAAACGAGAGAAAAAGAAGTAAAAATTAAAGTTTTGGAAAATGTTGTTTCTACCTATCTTCAGAGAGAAATTCGGACTCTTTTACTGGTTGAAGATGTTGGAGGTTATCAGAGTCTTTTGCGGATTTTGGCCTCCCAAAGCGGCGATCTTTTGAATTTAAATCAAGTCAGTAATGATAGCGGTTTAAACTTTCTTCTTTTGAAAAAGCATCTTGAGATTCTTAAAGAAACTTTTGTTATTCAAAAGATTTCTCCCTTTCATCATAATATTACCTCCGAGTTAAGAAAAACACCAAAGGTGTATTTTTTAGACAATGGCTTGCGTAATCTTCTGCTCAATAATTTTTCTTCACTAGTAAAAAGACCAGATAAAGGAAAAATCGGAGAGATGTTTGTTTTTCAGCAATTTTTTAAAAGACTTAAGGCTCAGGAAAAAATTAATTTCTGGAGAACGAGAGGGGGAGCAGAGGTGGACTTTGTTTTTACTAGTGGAGAAGAAGAGATTGCTTTAGAAGTCAAAATAGGCAGTTTAAAAAAGCCTCAAATAGGAAGAAGCTTATATAGTTTTTTAAATCATTATCCAGATAAGAGAGTTATTATTTTTAATAAAAATCTCTGGCGACTCCTCAAAAAAAAGAAGAATAGTTTTCTTTTTGCCCCAATTTACTATGCTTAAAGAGCTAGTAGGTGCGTGGTGATTATCCGAAATTTCCTATTCTGGCCGGAAAAAAATATCCGGCTCGGTTTGAAAAAGAAAGGAGAGCTGAAGGTTGTTTTTAACCAGTTTGCTTTCAAAGGAGTGATAATAAAAGACTGGATGTTTGTGGCGGAGTTGTGTGACTTTCATAGGTAGCTATATTTTACCTGAACAATGAAACAACTGCCAAACTTGCCTCTTGACACAATGCTTTTAAATGTATAATAATATACATTATATGGAATCGAATACAAGGGTTAGTAGAACAGTCTTTATTAAGACTTTACAGAAAAAAAATATTAACCTTTTTGACATTGTGCAAGTTAGAAATCTTTTTGCTCTTGACAACGAAAATACGCTCAGGCATTTGCTAAGACGATTAAAAAAAGAGGAGATTGTTGCTAGTCTAGTAAAAGGTAAATATTTATTTAATCTGGCTAAAAAAGAACCTTTGGAGTATGAAATTGCCAATTTTTTATATAACCCTTCTTATATTTCTCTAGAATCAGCCTTGTCTTTTTACGGAATAATCAGTCAATTTCCTTACAGGATAACTTCTGTTACTGTCAAAAGAACTAGGGAAATAAAGATTGGAGCAAAGACTTACTCGTTTGCCAAAATAAAGAAATCCTACTTTAATGATTTTGTCAAACAAGACAATTTTCTTATTGCCTCTCCTCAAAAATCACTGTTTGATTATTTATATTTTAGCTATAAAGGATTAAGAAGTTTGGATTTATTGGATGAAATTGAAGGAGGAACTTTTAAAAAACAAAAGATAAAGAATTATTTCAGAAGAAAAGTAAAAGGCAAATTTAAAAAATTTTTATTGAATAATAGAGTAATATGATTAATTACAATTTTATTACTGATAAGGCTAAAAAAGAGAAAATTGATAGGATTACTATTTTGCGGGAATATTGGCAGTTGCTCTTTTTGCAAGGACTCTATTCCCAAAAAAGATCGAGTGATGTTTACTTTAAAGGAGGGACAGCAATCAGATTTCTTTTTGATTCTTTCCGATTCTCCGAAGATTTAGATTTTACTGTCAACTTAAAAGAAAAAGAGGCCACTTCTGTCATTAAATCTACTTTTAGTGTTTTACAAAAAGAAACAAGCGAAGAAATTGTTCTAAAAAAACAAAGGATAATAGTTGACTCTTGGCGATACAAACTAGCTTTTTCTCACCAATTTTCCAAACAACCTCTTTCTATACGGATTGACTTTGTTGGAAGAGAAAGGCCTCAGACAAGAGAAGAAAGAGTGCTCATACCGTTTGATTATCCAATTTCTCCTTATCCTTTGGTTATTCATTTATCTGCCGAGGAAATCTTAGCAGAAAAACTGCGGGCTTTGCTAGTGAGAGGCAAAGCAAGAGATATTTTTGATGTTTGGTTTCTTTTGACCAAAGATACAACAATCGACAATAAAATTATCAGCAAAAAAATGAAACTTTATCCAAGAGTGAAATTCAAGATTGCCAAGATTATTAGACGCATTCACTCTTTTGATAAGAAAAAGCTAAAACAAGACTTAAATCAATTCCTGCCGGAGAATTACCGCCAGTTATATCAAAAATTGCCAGGTTTGACAGTTGAATTGCTGGAAAAAGCCAGTAAGGGTTCTAAGGATTTAGTCCTTTTTAATCTTCAAAAGAAACAATCCAGAAAAATTACCCCTTGACAAATTTTACCTTTCCTCTATAATCAGTTCCAAGATAATATACAAATTTGTATATAAAGTGGGAACTGAAATATGGACAAAGAAACAGCAAGACAGTTAGCTAAAAAACTAAATACTTTTCTTGAGAATGTTGTGCGGGAAAACTATGAAATGATTTTTTTAAAAACTTTGCTGGAGAGTAAATGGGGAAAGTACTTGGTTTTTAAAGGAGGCACTGCTTTGAGACTGGCTTATCATAGTTTGAGATTTTCTGAAGATTTGGACTTTGCTCTAATTAAAAAGATTGAGTGGCAAGCCCTAAAAGAAGTTATAAGAGCAAGGGTAGAAGATTTGAAAGTTGTAAAAATAAAAGATTTAAGAGAAAAGTATTATACCTATTTTAGCCTTTTTTCTGTAAGAGAGGATTACTTAGCTCAGCCTTTTTTGCTCAAAATTGAAATTTCCAAAAGACCAGTTAAGTGGAAAAAGGAAAAAGATTTTAAACTCCAGCAGTTAATAAGTCCGGCGACTCCTTTAAAAACCTCTGGCTTTGTTGTTACCGAGAAACGAGCTTTTCTAGACAAGAAAAAAGCTTTTAAAGAACGAGTCAAGGGGCGTGATTTATATGATTTGTGGTGGCTTGCTCAAAAGTTAAAAGAAAATAAAGTTTTGATTAATGGCAGATTCGATAAAAAAGTTATCAGCGCAGAGTTAAAAAGATTTCTACCAAGAGGCAATTGGTGGATAGTAAAAGAGTTGCTTGAGAAAAATGAACATAAAAGCTGAATTTTTAGAGAAACTAAAGCAATTTGAGAAAAAATATTTAACTTTGGCTGATTTTGAGAAAATTCTAGGAAGAAAACGCTATAGTTTAAGGATTTTGATTCATCGTTTGGTTAAAGATGGCTTTCTTTTGAGATTGAAACCAGGAGTTTATATTTTGCCGGATAACTGGACCAATTTGGATCAAATAGCCAACCAGCTTTATTATCCTTCTTATCTTTCTTTTGTTTCCGCTTTGTCTCGCTACGGCATTATTGGCAAGATTCCTTATAGTCTAACCTTTGCCACTCTTAAAAAAAGCAAGACCATGATTTTGGGAGAAACAGAAGTTATTTATTCCCAGCTAAAGCCTGAGCTTTTTTTTGGCTATAAAATGGAAGGTAGTATTAATATTGCCTATCCGGAAAAAGCGCTTTTGGATCAAATTTATCTGGCTTCTTTAGGAAAAGCTTTTATAGACTACGAGGAGTTGACTTTGATTGATCTTCAGAAAAAGCGCTTCAATGAATATGCTCGGCGTTTTCCCAAAAGAATCAGGAGGGGTGTTAAAGAAATCAAAAAACGCTGGGGACAGGTTTTTGTGGGGGTCAAGTGAGAGTATGAAAAAAAGGTTTTTAAAAGAAAATTTTTGGCACTGGAGAGCTTAGGATTGATTTTTGAATCCTATTGACCGAGAATTGCGGCCCCTGCCAATGGTGATTTAAATTTCCCTGTTGACGGGACAAATAAGTTTTGTTAAGATAAGCTTACTTTAAGGAGATTTCCTAGATTTAATGAGTAAAAAGACAAGAAAAACAATTTATTTTGCGAGTCAGGACCTCTGGCGTCAAGCAATTTTTTAAGAGTTGTTAATGCACTTTTTATTTGGGAAAGCCTCCATAGGGAGGCTTTTAAATTTTTATTGGGCCCATAGCTCAGTTGGTAGAGTGCTTCGTTTGCAACGAAGAGGTGGGCGGTTCGAAACCGCCTGGGTCCACCCTTCGGTTCGCCAGAGGCGAACCTCAGAGCAAGCTTAGGGTTTCGTTCTTCAAGGAAAGCTGTTTATTAGTAGACAGTTTACCCTGAAGTCACGAAGTGACTGAAGGGCTCCTTAACAATTAAATAGAATTTATTTGACTAGATTGAGACTTATTGTCTGAAATCTAGTCGGGTAAAAAATCTTCACAGACTATTTTTGCCAAAGCAGACAATGGATGCCTTGGAAGTTGTTGCCGATGAAGGACGCTTAAGGCCGCGATAGTCGTCGGGGAGGTGCCAAAAACCTTTGATCCGGCGGTGTCCGAATGGGGAAACCCACTCTATTTTATAGAGGACTAATTGGTGAATACATAGCCAATTAGGGGGCACCCGGGGAACTGAAATATCTTAGTACCCGGAGGAAAAGAAACAATTCCGTTAGTAGCGACGAGCGAAAGCGGAAGAGTCCAAAGTCTTGTGCGTAGCACAAGGAATAGGATTTTAGGATGACAGAATAGTAGTGAGTAGTCAAAATTTTACAATGACTATTCACTATTATCTTATAATCCTGTCATCCTGTTCCTCGCGCTGCGTGCGAGGCGGTTGTAGGGCTTCCAATATGGGATTGTTAATGGTAGCGGAAGGGCATGGAATGGCCCGCCAAAGAAGGTGAAAGCCCTGTAGGCGAAACTAAAAACAGCTCTAGGAAGTTCCTGAGTACCACAGGAGATGTCACTCTGGTGGGAAACTGGGGTAACCACGCTCCAAGACTAAATACAACAACTTACCGATAGTGAACTAGTAC
>CAYPXO010000005.1:0-56738 GCA_964414895.1 uncultured Pseudomonadales bacterium | reverse complement strand
GGGAGGTTTTTTTGTCTAATGGGTTATTTAAGAAGAAAGTGGGGTAAGGTCAGGGAGGAATATCTGGGTGATTTGGGCAGCGGTGGTGAATACCGCCAAAGAATGCAGGAATGGGCTGCTGCGAAGTTCACCCGCAAGACACATCCAGTCTTAGAGGGATATCCTTTCTTCTTCTGCGGGAGAAACAAAATGACTCCGACCCAGCTCATTGGGCCTGGCCCGTGGCTGGATCAAAGTCTGTCGGTATTCACTTTGACCTTCGCAGAGGATAATGCTGGAATTCAAGGGCTTTTCTTTCTGACAGGGGAATCGCCGTTGATTCCCGTCCTTTGGACGGTCAGAGTTTGGAATCCTCGGAGTGCTCGAGTTAGTATGGACTGATTTCAGTCGGGGGAACGTGATGAACAGCTTGGCGGACAAGTTGCAATTTGACCAGTCTTGGTCACTCTTGCAATTTTCTTACCATATTCATCACGTTTCACCCCCAGATGCAAAAATCTTTTTGCCTTTGAGGGTGGAAATTAATCTCCCAGAAACTGTTTACTTTTAATTCCGAATTTACCCTTTTTATACCTTCATCAATTTTTTCACTTATTATTTCAAGAGCTTTTTTTCCTAGCAAATGTGCCAGTTTTCTCGCCGCCGTGCGGGCTATTAACTTTTCTGCTAAAATAAAATTGTTAGATAGCAAAATTTTATTTTATGTCTGAATTTCTTGATTCAACTTTAACAACAGACAGTCCTCCTTTGAAAGAACCTAAATTAACTTCTTTAGAGGTAAAGCGTTGGTTCAGATCAAAACAGGTTGATTTTTTGGATGCCTTGGAAGCTTTTGCTAAAAAAGATAAAAGTGGTTTTCAAAGAATTTTGGATGATGAAGAATGGGAGAAAGCTCAGAAACAAGGTCTTTTTTATCCAAAAATAGGTGGAGGGGGAGAATTCACCGGAGCGGGCTTGTGTACAATCGCCTGTGGGGTAATAGAGGAAGTTTTGCGCAACAAATATGGTAATCGTATGGAAGTTGCCTTATTTCGTTTCATAACTACTGATATGGATACCCAAAAAGATAAAGATATTTCAGAAAGATACAAACATTATCACCATATTATTAGATTTCGGGTTGGAAAGGAGGATTGGCAGACAATTGATCCTACTTATAAACAATTTCGATTTAAGATTAAGCCTCGTAAAATACTCATTACCCCAACAAAAAATGAGAGAGAATTGTATACATACGAGCAATTGCACCAAAGAGCACTAAAAGAAGATCCTGAGAATGCTTGGCAATATTTGCCACACCGCCGAAAAGCTGGAGAGATAAGGACATGGCTAGAAAAAATTAAGGAAGGCAAACTTATAGGGATTACAGAAAGGGATTATATGAACCTTTTAAAAGCATTTTCAGATTAAATTTTTCATTTCTTCCGCTCCAAGAGCGGTTTACTCAAGACGAAACCGAAAAATTAGACCTTTTACTGAAAGTTTAACTTCCTTTAAGACTACAGATTATTTTCCCACATGTCTTTTATATCCCTTTATCAGGATTTCCTCCTGACCCCGCAAAAATAAAATAAAAATAACTTTTTGTAAAGCGGCAACTCCTCCTGAATTGTCCCCCGACGTTAGTCGGGGGACATGAAGGAGGAGCAATAACAACAACAAAGTCTAGCAAAACGCCAAAACTCTGGAATTTAGAACAAAGTTTTGGCGGTCTAATCTTGAGGTTTTAGAAATGATAGCCATTCGGGTTTGTAGTGTAGCGGTTGGGGTTAGAGATTACGGAAGCAAGTATTAAGGTATGGGGTTAGTATAGCCTTTGTTAGAAAAGATAGCGGTGTGGGATGAGACTAGCCTTCTGGTTGCTCACACTAAGTTTCATGGAGGAGAACAGACTTTCGGAACTAGGAAGCCTAGCGCTAACAACATGAGATTTGGATTAAGTATTGCCTTTCATTAGCAGTATTTAGTTTTGGAGTTAAACAGCCTATCATTAGCAGCACCAAGGTTTGAGTTTAGGATTTCTTTGCCCAGCCTAGTTCGCCGTAGCTTTAGCGGAGGCGAAGAGGCGGGCAACAACAACAAGCAAAATCTCAAACCTATCTCTCCTATACCTCCTATTAGTCTAACCAGCAAGGGTTTCTAGATAGCCTTTTAGAATGACTACCACAACCCCTTCCCAGCACCCTTCCCAGAGGAAGTCTTCCCGGAAACCTTCCAGAACCCTCCCAAAACCCCTAAACCCTCAAAATGGCCTAAATAAAGAAAAAGCCTAAAAATGGCAAAAAAGCCAAAATTAACAAAAATGCTAGAAATATTAAAAAATAGCTAAAATCCCTAAACCCTCAGTTTTGCTCATAGTTCACCCTTAGACTCTCAGAGACCAAGCCCTAGGGCTCGCCATGTCGCCAACCTGTTTGCGAATTATCGCAACTTGAGATAGAATAACAACCAGAATCAACACTCTAAAGCTTTATTGATAAAGAAAGTCCGAGCATACTTGTGAAAGGTGCACAAGTTGCGATTTGTCGGGCGCGCCGCTAGGCGCGCCCATGGTTTTTGCCAAGAAAGATGATTAAAATTTGACTGATAAATCTGCCAATTTTAATCATCAAAGAGGAAAAGATTATTTCTTCATCTCCTTTGTAGTTTGGCGGGTCAACTAGACCAAGAAATAATCTTTTATTATTTTTTTATTTACTCCGACTTTAGGTCGGAGCCCAGCGATTTTATTTAATTCTCTTAAGATTTAAAGACTGACCAAAAGCCTCTTTTGATTTGCTCACCTGCTCTCAGTCCATGCTTCAAACGTTCTTCAAACATGCTTCACTCGTACTTGACACGTTCTTTTTAAAATGCAATATTAAAGTTGCTAAGGAGTTAACAACGGATTTTTAAATGGCCGATTTGGGAAACAGAATCCGTTGGATTCCTTAGCACCCAATCGGCCATTTTAGTTACCAAGTTATCCAAGAAAGGAGAAACTCATGCCTGCCCAAAGCCAACCATCTCAAAATCTTCAAGAAATTAAATACTTTCTCTATGCCCGCAAATCAACAGATGAAGAAGACAAACAAGTCCGCTCAATTCAAGACCAACTTATTGAAGTTAAAGAGTATGCCAGTAAAGAAAATCTCTTCATTGTTGACCAATTCACTGAGAGCCAAACCGCCAAAGTCCCAGGCAGACCAGTTTTTAACCTTATGCTTGAACAGATGGAGAAAGAAGGAGTTTCTGGTATTGTTGCTTGGCACCCAGACAGGCTAGCAAGAAACAGTATTGATGGAGGCAGAATTGTTTATCTTCTTGATCAAGGAATAATCACTTCTTTAAAGTTTCCTACTTTTTGGTTTGAACCGACTCCACAGGGTAAGTTTTTCTTACAAATTGCTTTTGGTCAGTCAAAGTATTTCTCTGATAATTTATCGGAAAACATCAAAAGAGCCCAAAGACAAAAATGCAAAAGAGGAGAATTTCCTGGTTGGGCTCCTCCAGGTTATCTCAATGACCCCAAACAAAGAGACATCATCAAAGACCCAATAAAGTTTGAACCGATCAAAAAAGCCTTTAAACTCTATAGCACTGGTAACTATACTTATGAACAAATCTCTTTATTTTTAGCCAAAAATCAAGTCTTAAACCGCAAAGGAAATTCTCCTTTAGCTATTGATGTTGTTAAAAACATGCTAGCTAACCCTTTTTATTATGGAGTTTTTAAATACAATAAAGAACTCTATGAAGGCAGTCATCTTCCAATAGTTAGCAAGAAACTTTTTGATAAAGTCCAAAGTATTATTAAAAAACGCTCCCGACCACAAAAAAGAGGCAATAATTTTGCCTTCACCAATCTTTTTAAATGTGGCGAGTGTGGTTATGCTATTACCGCAGAAAGAAAAAGCAAATACTATAAAGGAACCAACAGAACAGCAACTTATATTTACTACCGCTGTACCAAAAAAGGCAAAAGAAAACAAAAAACCTGCAATCAACTTTTTACTTCTCAAAAAGAACTGGTCAAGCAAATCAACCAAGCGATTCAAAAAGTTTCTTTAAAAAACAAACAAGCAGAAAAGCTTTTGTTTTGGCTTAAAAAAGAAGAAAACCAAATCAACCAAACCTATCAAAAACAAAGCCAAGCTCTCCAAAAACAACTTTTCAAGATTACTGCCAAACTAGAAAGACTTCTTGATTTACACCTGGAAGGGGAAATAGTCAAAGAACACTACCTAATCAAAAAAGCCAACCTTATTAACCAAAAAACAGAAATCAAACAAAAGCTTTCCAAAGCCAGTTCAAGCTCAATAAATACCAAATGGCTCGGACTTTATAGAAGTTTTATAAAAAAGGCTGCTTTAGCAGTCAAAATCGCTGGGGAAGAGAATAACTTTAAAGCCAAACGCCAATATTTATCTTCCATTGGCTCGGACTTGACTTTAAAGAATAAAAAAATAATATTTTCTTGGCAAAAACCATGGGCGAGCCTAGCGGCGCACCCGACAAATCGCAACTTGTGCCGCGGTAAGGATTCAAACCTCCGTAGCCCCTGCCTGCCGGCAGGCTTTCGGACATCCCGCGACAGTCTGTCTGTGCCGGGACTAGGATTTGCACCTAGGTAGGCCTTTCGACCGCCGGTTTTACAGACCGGTGCGTTTGACTGCTCCGCCATCCCGGCAATAAACGCCACTTGATTATAACAGATTTAAAAGTAGGAGTTCCCCCGAGGATTTCTTAAGAATAAGAATTCTCGGGGGATTTTTAAGTTAGTTTTTATAAGGGTTTACTTGTTCCTGGAGTTCCGCCGGGAGTTTGTCCCCCCATTGGGCTGGGAGTTGATGGCATGCCCGGCTTAGGGCTGTCTCCTCCTGGAGCTGGTGTTGCTGGTTTCGGTCCATTTGGGATCGGGCCAACGCTTGGCATACCTCCTGGCTTAGGGGTAGAAATTCCTGGTTTAACTCCTCCTGGAGTTCCTACTCCTGTTGAACCGGGAGTTGTTGCTCCTGGTCTTGGAGGAATAGGTGTTGGTGTTGACCCTGCCGGTTTAGGGGCAGGAGTTCCACTGGGTTGACTTCCAGTTGGAGAGGGAGTAGTGCCTGCCGGCTTTACTCCGGGCACATTGGGAACCTTTGGTGTATTTCCTGAGTCCATTTTTGTTTTTCACCTCCCTTCTGGATTGGGAATGGGTTTAGGTTTGAAAGCTTGCTACTTCCATACTAGCTTCTAAACCTAAACCAAATGACTAACCTATTTATTAGTTTCCATTATAAAACAGAAAAAAATAAAAAAACAAGGGGGCAAGGAGAGGTTTTAAATGGAGCCGAAGGTGGGATTCGAACCCACGACCCCTTGTTTACAAAACAAGTGCTCTAGCCGCTGAGCTACCCCGGCAATTTTAATACTTAGTTTGAGTTTTTAAGATAGTTATTATTTTATCAATAAGTTATAAAAAGGAAAAGACTGATTCATTCATTGTCCAGAATATTATTACTTTATGCTGCGATCGCCACATTCTATAATAATTTAAGGAGAGAGAGTCAGCGATTCGAAAGCAGGGGAAAATGAGGAGAGATAAAAAGAAGCCACCCTACAATATCAGCCGTTGGTGGCAAGGTTTTTCCCCGGATGAATCCAAGGTGGGCAACTGTCTGGCAAAACACAATGGTTTTACAAGAACTTTGTTGCCTCTAAAAAAAAGGTGTGGAGGAAAAATTCCTCACCCCTTTCGGTCTTTTCGTAGGGCAGCCAAAGCCATTATATCATGCTGTCAAAAATAGGAATATGACTACATAGTTATATAGCTAGATGGTTAAAAGATGGTTTACTGGAAGGTAGTTTTTTGCTGTGTTTAAGAAGTAGTTTTTTTGCTTTTTTTAAAGTTTTTTTGTCAATATTTTCTCCTCTAATAAGGGCGGTTGGGCCAGGAAAGTTTGCTGGTTTTATCAAGAAATCTCCTTTTCTGGCGGAGTTTTCCAGTTTTTCGTTTTCTTGCTGATTTTTGCCAAGAACGATCTTTGCCGCCTTTTGGCACTCCAGGGGTGTCTGAATTGATACCCCAGGGGCATCTTTGGTTCTTGTGCCCGCTCCCAGCGGGTGCCGACTGGTAGGCGCCCAAAAATGCCTTCCCAAAAAAAGCAGCTTTACATCGTCACCAGTGCAATCTGGCCAGTGGCTAAAAAGATCAAGGAGCTTTTTAGCAAACTCTTTTTCCGTGAGAATACAGCCGCCGGCTGGCTGGGGAAAGTCAAGCTTATATTTTTTGGCTAAGGATAGTTGAATTTTTCGTGATCGTCCCTGAATTGCCAGTAGTTTTTTTCTGTCTAGCCAATTTTTCTTTTCTGGTAGAGTAGGAGAAAGTAAACGGGCAGATAAAGGGCGGACTAAATGGTTCTTCAAGCCGGATTCTTTGGCAATAAGCTCCAGTGCTTTTTTGTTTTGGGAAAAAGGCCGCTCACCCAAGACTTCACCAGTAGCGACAAAACTGTAGCCTTTGGCTTTCATTATTTCTTTTGTCTCCTTAAGCATTAAGATATGACAGTCAAGGCAAGGATTGGCCGCTTTGCCATAGCCATAAGAGGGATTTTTAACTGTTTTGAGATGTTTTTTTGCGAAGTTGATGATTTTGTATTCAATTCCAAGTTTTTTGGCGGCCTTTTCTGCCTGTTTAACATTCCAAAAAAAGCTTTGGAAAATCAAGCCGCTAACTTTGATTCCCTGCTCAACCAGTAACTTAGCAGCCAGACTGGAATCCAATCCGCCGGAAAACAAAACCAGACCTTTTACTTTTTTTTTAGACTTCACAGTTTTACCTACATTCACAGTTCTATTATAAACAATAAGAACCTTTAGTTATTATAAAGTATATATAGTATACTAAATAATAAGAAAGAGGGAGGGGAAGAGATTTAAGGATTTGAAAGCGAGAGAGTGAGAGCTAGATTTTTATCTAGATTTCTATTTTGAAATACTTTTTTACCAGCGAGCCGATGATAAAATTTAAGACAGTTACCCCGAGACTAATGGTAGCCATTTCCAAAAACCTCTTTTTGAACTCCAAGCCTTTGGCAACGGCTATATAAAAGTTAAAGATAAAAATAATAATTAAGGCAAAGAAAATGGTTGCTGATAGAGCCAAAAGAGGATTGCCAAGGAGGAAATAGGGCAGAATTAAAACAAAGACGGTTGAAATATAGGCAAGACCGGTGTAAAGACTGGCCTTGAGGGGATTTTTACCCTTTTCTTCTTTGGTAGAAAGATACTCAGAGCCGGCCATGGAAAAAGAAGCGGCAATGCCGGTGATCAGGCCGGTTAGGACAATCAAGTTGGTGTTTTGCAGGGCAAAAGTCAAGCCGGCCAAAACGCCGGTTAACTCAACCAAGGCATCATTTAAACCCAAGACAACTGAACCGGTGTATTCTAACTCTTCTTGAGAAAGAAGGTTGAGTAGTTTTTCTTCGTGTTTTTCCTCCTCATGGATGATTTTTTTCACTCCTTTGGGGTCAAGTTTAATAAGGTTTTTGTAAAAAGTTTGCGCTGACTGTTCGCCGGCTTCCATTAGACGCAAGGCAAAGTTGAGTCCTAAAAAGCGGCCCAGAAGAGAATAAAGAAAAATTTCTTTTCTGTCAGGATTGGCTTTTTCTCCACTTAGTTTTTGCCAAAACTGATAATGCCTTTTTTCTTGTTGGCCGATTTTTCTTAAGACCCGGCGGTTTTTGCCATGCCGGGCGCAAGAGGCCAGTTTTTGATAGATGAAGTATTCTGTTATTTCGTTTTTCTGGGCGGTTGTGATTTTTTTCCTCTGCAGCTTAGTTAGCTTCATCGAAATTATTATACAAGATTAGTATAGGTTTAACAGCTTATTTTTCCTTCTTGACAATCGTATTACAATGTTATACATTATAATTGATGATTAAGATAAGGGTAAAGCAGTTGCTTTGGGATGATTGGAATGTTGATCATATTAAGAAACATCAGGTTAAGCCAGAAGAAGTCAACCAGGTATTGAAATCAAAAACAAAGACCTTGAAAAGTTATCAGAAGAGATTACTAATCTTGGGTAAAACAAAGAATAAAAGATTATTGACCGTCGTCTTGGCGCCAGAAAAAGATAACAAATATTACCTCGTTACCGCCAGAGATATGAGTAAAAAAGAAAGAAAATATTATAGAAAGGAGAATTAAAATGCCTAAAAAAATTCCTAAATTCAAATCAATACGTCAAGAGGCTAAGTTTTGGGACATTCATGATGTGACCGACTATCTTTCCGAGTTAAAACCGGTTAAGTTAGAAGTTGATCTTGAGAGTGAAAAAAAAGAGATTTTGACTATCAGAGTGCAGCCAACTTTGAAAAACAGAATGGAGAAAATTGCTAAAAATTATGGGATAAATTTGTCAACTTTGGCTCGGATTTGGTTAATTGATAAACTAAAAAATACAAAAGGTTCCAAGTTGGCTGTTTCTTAAAAGTTTGCTGGTTGAAAAGAAAAAAAGCAATTTTATAATAAAACCATTATGGCAAAGAAAATCGAAAAAACTATCAAAAATTATCGGATTATTATTGAGCCTGACAAAAGAATCGCTAGCGGTAAGGCTTGCTTTACTGCCCGATGTCCGACTTTAGGATTGGCAGCTGATGGCGAAAATGTTGAGGAAACATTAAAGAATATCAAAGGATTAATTGAGTTTCACCTTAAATGTCTTGCTGACGAAGGTTTGGAAATTCCTATTGATAATGTTTCTGAAGAAGTCATTAGTACTCATATTGGTGTCTCCTTCCCCAAAAATGGGAAGTTATTTGGTTTTGTATGACAAAACTGCCTATTGTTAAACCTAAAGATGTTGTCAAAACACTCCAAAAAGCAGGCTTTTACATTGCCAGAAAAGGCAAAGGCAGTCATCTTTGGCTAAAGCATCCTGATGGTCGGCATACCTCGGTTGCTATTCACAATAAACCAATTGCCAAAGGAACCCTAAGCGCTATTCTTAATCAGACAGAGATTTCTAAAGAAGAGTTTCTAAAACTTCTTTGATTTCCTTCTAGTTTTTCTAATCCCTAAATACTAACTGCTAACTACTAAAGTTTTGCACTTTTGGCCATAAATCTGTTATTGTTCGAGTGAATCTCGATCCGGCTGCGCCGGAGAGAGAGGAATCGAGAACTTTTATAGATGAAGCTTCTCGACTTCGCCAGGTACCGTCTGGTACCTGGCTTCGCTCGAAGAATAAAGACCTCTTTTATGAAAACTGCAAAACTCTTATAGCTACTAATTTCAAGTGCAGTTTTTTATCTCTTAAAAGTCTCCGCCTTCGCTTTCGAATTGCTCACTCGGCGATTTAGCCGTGTTTGCACTCGTAATGCTTCGGCGGACAGGCAAAGTGATTTAGACTCTTAAGAAAAATATTCTCCACTAAAACGCTTAAAGCCTGCCTGTCGGCAGGCAGGCCAGCAAGGCAAAGATGGGGAGTGAGGCCAGATTTTTATTAGGCTCTTAATTTAAAGAAGGTGATATAAAGGACAACTCCACCCAAGATCACTGCCAAAATATAGATAAGAGTTTCCAAGAACATCATAATAAGTTTATCTGTTTAAACGAAAATACATATAAATAATAATTAAACTACTAATGATTACTCCAATACTGTAAGCAACCAAGATATTATTTTCTATCATTTCTTTCCCTCCTTCCTGAAAAAAGCGGCTAATTTTAAAAATACAAGGCAAAAAAGAAAAGAGATAATTGAAGCAATGATTTCTTTTAGGCCAATTGCTTTAAGAAATAAAAGACCAATAATTCCGGCCGAAAACCAGGCCACCGCTCCATTAGTCAAAAATTCAGAATATACCTCATACTCAACGGTTGACCTTCTCATTAGTCTTAATCTACCACACAGAGAAAATCATGTCAAAAAGTGCAGTTTTTGTTTCTTAAAAGTCCAAAGGGTTTAGACTCTTAAGAAACTTCTCTACTAAAACTAAGCCTGCCTGCCGGCAGGCAGGCCAGCAAGCAAAAATTCCGAAAAACGAAGCTTTAAACCTGGCTGGATTGTCAGCAGGCTTCTTTTATGTTATATTTTGATTTATGAATGGAAGAATGAGAGAGATTACCAACCTTATTGATAAACATTCAGATTTTCTTGAGGAGAATTATAAAGTAGAAAATATTGGTATTTTTGGTTCGGTGACAAAAGGTCAAGAAACAAAAAGCAGTGATATAGATATTCTTGTGGATTTATCGGAGCCAGTTGGCCTTTTTAAATTTATTGAATTAGAGAATTTTTTGGGCAGGATTTTGGGAAGGAAAGTTGACCTTGTAACCAGAAGGGCTCTTAAGCCAATGATTAAAAAGGAAGTTCTTAAAGAGGTGGTTTATGTCTAAAAGAAGTTTTGCTCTCTATCTTGAGGATATTAAAGATTCAATCGAGAGAATTAAAAAATATACTCAGAGACTGACTTTTGACGATTTTAACAAAGATCAAAAAACAATTGATGCAGTCGTGAGGAATTTAGAGATTATTGGAGAAGCAGCAAGGAATTTTCCTAAAGAGGTTAAACTAAAGCATCGGCAAATACCATGGAAAGAGATTACTGGCACAAGAGATAAAGTTATTCATGGATATTTTGTAGTCGATACAGGGATTCTTTGGAAGACCATTCAAGAAGACATTCCGCGGTTAAAAGAACAACTTAAACAGATGAAGGAGGAGTAAAACTCCCACAATTTAACCATCAAATTATTTGTTATCCTGGCCCCGCAGATAATGCGGGGAACGATCTCTGAGTTTTATCTCAGGCAAGCTTAGAATGACGAGTGGGGAAAAGTGCAGTTTTTTACCTCTTAAAAGTCCAAAGGATTTAGACTCTTAAGAAACTTCTCTACTAAAACTAAGCCAGCAAGGCGTAAAATTCCAACTTAGTTAATAAAAGGTGATAGAATGGATTTATGGCTTGGGAAATTGACCAATCTGGCAGAATTGAAGAAACTCAGAGAAATACGATTATTGCTATTGCCGATAAAGACTTTGCCTTCAGTGTTTGTCTTAAGTCGCGAACCAAAAGAAAAATCCAGAAGATATTTAGAGCTTTGGGAAAGCCCAAACTGTTTGCCATCCGCACTTTTGCCTGTTGTCTTGTAGTTCTTGTCCGAAAAGCGAAGGTAAAACCAGCAGTTTTAATTATTGATATTGAATATCCAGGCCATGAACAGACAATAAAAAGTATTATTTATCAACATCTAAACTATCGTCCAGAAATTAGATTTAAGTCGGTTGGTAAAAAGTCGCCAGCACACAAAAAAGCTTACTTCACTTATAAGAAAAAGCTCAAAGTTGACTTCCTTATTAAGGAGAAGGAGATTATGGATATAGTTATAAAAAGATATAAAAAAAGACCGAGAGTCCTTAAAAGGACCTAAAGAACTGTTACACCAGGAGTGGTTACCTGGATTCGCAGTCCGCTCGGTCAACTATATTTATAGCAAAAAGCTTTTCTTCTGTCAACCGCAAATTTTCAATTTCCCCTAATCCCTAAAACTCTAAAACTCTAACTATCTAAAACTCTATCTTCTAGTGCAGTTTTATTTTTGTCTCTTAAAAGTCCAAAGGATTTAGACTCTTAAGAAACTTCTCTACTAAAACTAAGCCAGCAAGGCAAAAATGGGTGGTCCAGCCAGTGGACCGATTTTTGCTTTTTTAGCTTGCCCGCCGAAGCATCCCGAGGTAAACGCGGCTGAATAAGCCGATGTGAAACCTCGAGAGCGGAGGCGGGGCTTTTGGCCCCTGGGTTGGGGAGCGAGTCCTCCGCAGCTTATCTTGGGGAGGGCTGCTTTTTGGAGGCTCGCTCCCACGATGGCCCCCAGGCGGGCCCGACCGGATCCGGAGATCCGTTAGCGTCGGGCCCGCCTCGTCACGGGGGCCGGCGTCTGGATTGCTCGGCGCTGGGCTATTCGGTTGGCACCTGGAGTTCTAACACTCCAGGATGAAGGCCGTCGAGGCCTCCGTTAAGCCAGTTGTTGGTTACCTGACCAACGTCATTGTTGAGAGGCCAATCAGCGCGGGTGTGTTCGTTATTTTTCTCGAGCCGGCCCCACACGGCGTATTGCCCACTTTGTGTCGGGATTTCAAGCCGGCCAGGTCCGGCCTTCGAGAACCAAGCCTCGGCGTTACCTTCTCGGACTTCTACTGTAGGGAGCTTGTCCTTGGGAACCAATGCCATGTGGAGGTCAAGCCCATCCGGCCATTGCCCCTCGATTTCAAAATCGAAAAACCTGGAAGCCATATTGACCACCTTAACAGTGATGGTGGTTGTGCTGGGGTTGGCTGGCACGTCCTCTTCGATCTTGAGCAAATCCTCTGGACAGTTGAGCCTTTCGAGCACGTCCTCCAGGCTCCTAATGAACTCTTCGGAGTCACCCTCAACAACTTTGATTTTGAAGGATGTATCTTCGTAGAAAGTAAGGGTGATTTCCGACGTTTCCTCAGGCTCCTCAGCCAGGACTACTTGGGCCGGGCCGGCCATAAAGGACAGGCCGGCGATGGCCACGATCGCAACTACGAACAGAACTTTTTTGAACTTTCCGTTAAACATTTTTAGCCTCCTTGGGCTTTTGATTTGGCGCAGGCCTCCGACCGAGAGGCTGCGCGGTTTGAAAAAACGACTTTTGGCCTTTTTATTTTTCGATAGGCCTCACCTCCTTTCCTTCCAATGCTTGATTTTTGGATAGGGGTATTGGTTTGGGTGTGGATGCTAGTATGGAAATGAGGTTTGGAAGTTGGTGTAAGAATCTGTTAGCATAACATTAATGGTCAACCAACCAATCAGAAGCTTCAGAGATTTAGAAGTTTACCAGAACAGTTATAAAGCTTGTATTTTAGTAATGACCAAAATTATTCCCAAGTTGCCTAGTTGTGAGAAATATGATTTAGTTAGTCAATTATCAAGAGCTTGTAAAGCGATTCCTAGACTAATTGCTGAAGGCTATGCTAAGCGTCATCAAAAAAGAGGTTTTCAAAAATATCTTGACGATGCCTTAGCCGAATGTAATGAAACTATAGTCTGTTTAGAACAAATAAAAGATATTTATCCGCATAAAGTTGATGTAAAACTCTGTCAGAAATTGATTAAAGCTTATGATATTACTGCTCGCCAACTTTATCGTCTCTCTCAGTCTTGGACTAATTTCAAAACCAGAAACTAATCCCACTAAACCCTTCTTCTAGACCCTAACAAGCATCCAAACCTAAACCTAAACCCAATTTTCATATCAAGCACTCAAAGGAAAGGAGGTATTTTAGTTGAGAAACTCCGGCGTTCTGGAATCTAGGAAGATCTACTGCTTTGCCAGTTGACTGGCATTGAGGATTGTTAGACCGACGAGTTTGTTTTTTCTCTTCCGCTGAATAATGCCGTTTTCTGTTTGATAGGCATCATCGGCCTTTTGCGGCCGTCCAAAATTGACATACAAAACATCAGCTTTTTTGTCATAATCGACCCATAGTTTAGAAGCTCCTAGGCGAGCTAATTGAACAAGATCATTGGCGGCTGATGTTGCTGATTTTACGATTGTTTGCTCCATGTGATTTTTCTCTTAAGTAGCCAGCGCACATTTTTAGTAAGATAGGCGGTGACTATAAATCCATCTTTTTTGTTGATCTCTTTGTATACTACCACAAACCATTTTTTGCTTCTAGGCTTTCTTTTTGTTGCCAAAAGTTCTCCTCGGTCACCCTTTAAGATCATTTCCGGATTTTCAATTACCTCAAGGATGGAGGAGAAGTCTGTTGGGTCTATCTCTCTATGGGAATAGATTATATGCAGCCAACGTTCTTCTGTAAGGCGGATGATAATATTGTTTTTTGAAACGGCGGTAGCAATAACCATACTTTAACATGATAATAATTCTGCGATTTTTTGGCAATCTTGACTTAGTTATACCCCTTTTATTCTAGATTGCACGGCGAATATGCTTATTCAGCCATGCCGTGCATCTGAATAATCGGGGGATTGCACGCTATTTTTATTTGCAAACTTGACTATAAGGAGTTTAGATTCCACAACGCCGGGTTTCTCAGACCTATAAAAAGGAGGTATTTTAAGCGTTTTAGTAGAGAATATGAGAGAAATGGATGATGAGTAATGAGTGATGGATAAATAGGTGCAAACACCTAAGTCCTCTCGCTACTTTTCCATTCCCCAAGCTTCTCTACTAAAACTGCACTTTTATTTAATTGTCAAAGAGCGAGTTTTTTAAGGACTGTCCTTGCAAGCTTGCAAGGACAGTCCTTTTTAAAATCAACACAAGTCGGAAGGCGAGCGAAATAATATAATCTGCTTCAACAGGGTTTATATAAAGGAGCTCACCCTCCGGCTTTTGCTGATTTATGATCCACTTATACCCATAAAAAAAGCGGCTCTTTTTTAAAGTTCCGCTTCAACAAGTTCCTGTTGAAGCAAGGCAAATTATACCACGAATATGTAGTTTGTCAAGTATTATAGGATAGATTTTAGGTACCCACTCAATACTTCAGGTGAAGGGTTTTATACAAGGAGTGGTTTTAACAGTAAGAACAGAGGGATTAAGTTGATTGTTTAAAAGACCATGAAGAGTTTCAAAGACATTTAATCCTTGTTTCCTTATTGTTTGTATTATTGAGAGATGTCTTTCAAAACTTCTATCTCCAGCCTTAGATTTAGTTCCCCCAGTTAATTTTCTTAAGATTACGGCTGGTCTTAGATCTCTTTCTGCTAGATTGTTTTGGATTGGTAGTCCTGGGTAGTTAAGGAATAAAAGTAATCTTTCTTCCTTTCTTCTTGTAAAGAGTAGTCTTTTATCCAGGGTGTCATACCCTGTTTTTTGGTTGGTAATAAATTCAAATTGTTTAAGGAGACTGTTTTTCTTTTTTCTAGTTGGATCTCGACTGTATTTCTTGGCTTGGTGGTAAAACTGCCAGAGTTGATTGATTACTTTATTTAGTCTTTCCTTATTAACTGTGGTTTGAGGATCAAGTTTAAGAAAGTGTCTTATCTCATGTAACCAGCAGAGTTGTTTTTTATCTATTTGAAGGTTTTGCCCATTAGCCCCGTGATCATCAGAAACATAGAGTTTATCTTTAGCTTTTTTACCTAAGACTTTGTTGTTTAAGGTTTCTGAATTGTATTTCTTGGTAATTTTAAAGAGACTTAAGAATTTATGACCAGTAAAGTGGAGATGCTGGTTGATGACTTTTCTATTACTATTTCTATTACCTTTTTTATTATTTCTTCTCTTAGAACCAGTAGCATCTGAGTTGAGATATTGGCTTCTTTTTATCCCTGAGGATTTTAGATAAGAATAGGAATTTTCTAATTTGTTGCTGTTTTTAAGAATAATGTTGTTTATTTGCCCCTTGCTTATTATTATTCCCAGACTGGTTAAGAATTTATAGATTAAAAGCTCACTGAATCGGCAGTCATGTTTCAAGACTGAAACCCAGGTAGTTAGATTGCTGTCAAACTCTTTATCTTTAATCTCATCAGGAATAAATGAACGGTAAATTTTCCCACAGGAGAGACATTTCTTATCCTTACCTAAATATTTGGTATTGTTCCTTTTTATGGCTATTCCTTGAACAACTTTATCCCAAGTTCTTATTGTCTTAAAATTTTTACAACCACAATGGCATTCTTCAGTTTCTTTCAATTGAACCTCACTATCAATTTCTATCTTTTTTCTCTTTATAGATTTTTTCCAGCTTAAAAATCTTTTCTCCATTCTTTTAGTGGCAGAATAATCATAAGAAGGTTCTGTTTTTTTTCTAAACAGAGGTCTTTTAGACTGTTTTCTTAGTCTCTCGTTTTCTCTCCTTAATCTTTCATTCTCCAGCATCAGTTTTTGCATTTGAGAGGCTAGAGCTTCAAAAACATTTAGAAGTTGATTGATGGCTTTTTTGGCTTCACCAAGGCTTTTAATTCTATCTGGATCAATATCTACAATGGGCAGGTTTAACTTCATCTATGAAACTATATCAAACCAGGAAGGGAAGAATCAAATTTAATCAATTAAACACCGAAGTATTGGGTAGGTACAGATTTTAGATAGTTAGAGTTAGAGAGTTTCAGAGTTTTATGATAAGAGAATTTGTAGGGGCGCGGTTTTCGCGCCCGTTGTAGGTTCTTCACACCATTGGTAGAAAGAGACCTGGAGGTAGTAAGATGCCCAAAACAAAGTTGATGATTGGCCAGACAATAATACCTATCAACGGCTGGTTGCCAAAAAAAGGAAAAAGCAAAAATATAAGAATTATAAGACCATATTGGTTTAGGTTTTCTTCCCACTCGATTGCTGTTTCTCTGGGGAGAAGGCCAAAAAGAATTTTTGAGCCGTCCAAAGGAGGAACAGGGATAAGATTGAAAATTGCCAAACCAACAGAGAGAATAATGGTTGTTAGAAGCAGAGTTGGCAGGATCGGAACTTGCATTACTCCAGGCAAACGGAGGAGAGAACTTAAGATGCCGGCCAAAACGAGATTGCTGGCCGGCCCGGCCAAAGAAATTAAAGCAGTATCGCGCCGGGGGTCTTTGAGATTAAAAGGATCGATGGGAACCGGTTTGCCCCAGCCAATATGGAAAATCAAAAGGGCCAAGGTGCCGATTGGGTCAAGATGGGCGATAGGATTTAAGGTTAGCCGGTCGTTGACTCGAGGAGTCGGGTCGCCTAATTTGTCGGCTACCCAAGCGTGGGCAAACTCATGAACATCAACAGAAACTACCAGAGCAACCGCCCAAAAAAGAAAAGAAAAAGGATTGGTAAAAAGATCGGAAAGAAAATTCAAAATGAAAAATTTTTAATTCTAAAGTTTTGCAATTTTTTAGAAAGCGATTGTTATTCTTCGAGCAAAGCCCTGCACCATTCGGTGCGGGGCGAAGTCGAGAAGCTTTAGCTGTAAAAGTTCTCGATTACTCTCTCGACAATGCCTGCCTTGATGGCAGGCAAGCTCGAGATTCACTCGAACAATAAGATGTCTACTTTAAAAGTGCAAAACTTTAGTAATTTGGAATTTTCAGAAATTAACACTTTAATTTCTGATAGTATTCTGCTATTATAACTCACGTTGGTAAGTTTTTAAACTTCAGATGTCATTCCGGACTTGATCCGGAATCTATATAAATGGAATTATTAGTATAGATTCCAAATTATGCTGTTAGCCTGCCTGTCGACAGGCAAGCCTGTTTGGAATGACAGTTGAGATGGCCAAGTGTCAGATTTGTTCTAAAGGCTCTTTAAGGGCAGCAACCAGCAAGCACGCCCGAGGGGTAGCCAGTAAAAAGTTTTCTAACCGAGCGCAAAAGGTTAAAAAGCGTCTTAAGCCCAATCTTCACCGGGCACGGGTTTTTTATAAGGGAGCTTGGAGGCGAATGATGTTGTGTACGAAATGCCTGAGGAAGTTAAAAAAAGAAGGGAAAAACAACTCTTCAGTCAAAAAATAAACCCCTTTAATTTTCAATTTTCAAGCTCCAATTTCCAATGAATTTTCTCCGCCAGCTGGCGGATTCAAACGTTTGTAAATTTGTAAATTGGAAATTTTGAAAAACTTCAGCTTATAGAAGCGAATATGGTATTTTCTTTTTAAACAGATTCTCTTTAACTCTCTTTAATATCCTCTTTACCTTGGCAGCCGGCTGCTGGCTGCTGGCAACTATTTCTTCTGGTTTCTTTTTCTTCTCAAACAACAGATAAAGTACAGGGTCAGCTTCTTTATAGGTGAATCCTAATTCTCCCTCATCCGTTTGGCCAGGCCAGAGGCCGGCAGTAGGAGTAGCTTTGATTATTTCTTGAGGAACTTTTAGGTATTTAGCCAGCTGATAGACTTGGGTTTTATAGAGGTGGCGGATTGGCTCAATATCCGAAGCCTCATCGCCAAAGCGGGTAAAATAGCCAAGTAAGTGCTCTGAGCGGTTTTCTGTCCCGCAGACTAGAGCCGGGAGCCGTTTGGCCAGATCAAAGCTGATAATCATCCGAGTACGGGCAATAATGTTGCCTTTTAGAAGAGGATTTAGATTTTGCACCTTCTTGTCATTGCGAGCGAATCCCGACGTTTCGTCGGGAGGAGCGTGGCAATCTGATTGGGATTGCTTCGGGATTGGCATCCCTCGCAATGACAAAGTGAGTAGGGTTTTAACTGCTTTAGTAATATCGATTTCAAAAACATTTTCCTTGGGGATTTTTAAGTTTTGGATGACTTTTCTGGCAGGAGACATATCTTGGTTTTGAGGAAGATAGAATTTGTCCACTTCGTCATTCTCGACTGGCTGCGAGCCAGATCGGGAATCTATAGAAATTTTTATAGATTCCTGGTCAAGCCAGGAATGACAATGAAGGTGTGTAACAGGTATAAGGAGAATATAAAGGTTTTCCGGGCCAATGGCTTTTGAAACCAGGAAGGCACAGGTAGCGGAATCGACGCCGCCAGAAAGGCCGAGGATAAGCTTGGAAAACCCCTGTTTTTTAAGGGTAGAGCGGATAAAAGAGATGATGCGTGTTGTTTCTTTGACAGAGTTGATATTTAGCATACAGAGGGTTATGTTAATCGGTTACGGTGACGCTGCCCGTTTCGGTCAGGTCTAGCGGTTACCTCTCTTTTCTTTCGGCAACCCTAACCGAGAGACGATACGGGCCAGGTACCGTACGGTAACCTGGCGGGCTTCGTTACCGCTAAACATATATCCCATTTATCTTTATATACTCCTTTACCTCTTTGGGTACCAGGCTATTTATAGATATATCTTTTTTTGTTCTTTCTCTAATATTGCTCGAAGAGATATCAGAAGTGACCAGAAGGGAATTTTTTATTACCTCAAAGCGGTATTGTGGTCTATCCAGGCCATATTTAGCCAGGCCGGGATTAAAGTCTGGCCTGGGGAAGACAAGAAATTTCCATTTTTTAACCAGTTTTTCCCAAGAAGCCCATTTTTTGAAACTGGCCAGATTATCTGAGCCGATAATAAAAGAAAATTGATGCTGGGGATATTTTTTTTCAAGGAGAGCCATTAGTTCAATAGTTTTCCCAGAGAGCTTGTTTTTGACCTCCTCAAGGCAGAGTTTAATTTTACTATTAGTGAGGATTTTTGTCATTGCTACCCGCTGGTTTACAGGGGCAAGCTCCTTATTGAAGGTATGTTGAAAACAGGGGGTTAGCCAGACTAGATTAGTAGAAGTAAAACCAAGCACTTGATAAGCGACCAGGAGATGCCCCCAGTGGGGCGGATTAAAAGAACCACCTAAAATAGCAATTTTCATAAGCGTATTTTAGCAAAACTCCCTGGAGGAATAAACAAGAAATTAGGTAACTATTCAGTTCTTTCCAGCCACCTCATAGATAATAAATAATAAGGTTTTGCTTGGGAAGTCGGGAAACTACGAGCTTCTTGCTTTTAAGCCAGTGAAAAGTTGGGTAAAAAAGTCGTGAAAAATAAAAGGAGCTTCTGATTGGTGAATAGAAGGACGGATATATCCACTTTTAAAATAGTTTGTTTTGCGGGATTGAGAGAGATGGGTTTTATGATAGAATGGATAAGATTATGGAAGGAGAAAGAGCGCCTTTTTTAGAAAGAAGGAAGCAGGAAGTTAAGTTTGAGCCAATCCCCGAGAGGAGGTTGGTTGCAGAAAGAAGGAAGCCTAGAAGAAAAAAGGAGAAAGAAGTCATTCCTGTGGAGTTGGATCAGCCAGCTTTGGAAGAAGAAAGAAGAGAAGGTTTACATCCCTCTTTTTGCCACAATTTTTATCGCTTTAGGCGGAAGATATTTAATCTTCTCGGAATTTTTGGTGGTTGTTCTTTTGATGTTTATGACAAGAGAGACCGTTTGGTTCTCCACTCGCAACAACAGCCTTTTCGCCTAAGAGAAAAGTTTCGAGTTTATCCGGACAAGGAAAGAAAAGAAGAAATTCTAAAAATAGGAACTTCTCATATTTTAGATTTAGGAGCAACTTATACAGTTACTGATCCGACCACTGAAAGGCCTATTGGTGCTTTGCAAAGAAAGTGGTTCAAGTCAATTTTTAAAGACACTTGGAGGATTTTAAATCCCGAAGGTGAGGAGATTGGTCGGCTGACGGAAAAAAGCGGTTGGGGGGCTTTTCTCAGTCGGATTCTTCCTTGGCCTCAAGAATATGTTATTGAAGAGACTGGTGGTCGGGTTGTAGCCAGGACAATCCAGCATTTTAATCCTTTTGTTCTTAAACATGATATGCTGGTGACCGAAGAGCCAACAATTGATCGGCGGTTGTTAGTAGCTTCGGGATTATTGTTGCTCGGGATCGAAGGACGCCATCGCTCTCATTCTTCCCGGAGACATGATTAGAGACGTTTATTAAGTGGAAAAAACAGGCTTTTTACTAATTCTCTTTTTTTTATTTTCTTTTTTTCAACTTATTTTTTCTCTGGGGAAAGTTTATCAGCGAGGCTTTGTCTTGCCTGATTTGGCTGATTTTTACTATCAGTCGGGCTTGGACTTAAGGAGCGGCATTATTCCTTATAGCAAGACAACTGACCCGGTGGCTTTTCCACCGGCCGCTCTATTCGTTTTTTATCTTTTGTCTTTTTTGCCGCTTTTACCTTTACAGGTTTTTTGGACTTTGCTTTCTTTTTCAAGCCTGCTTGTTTCTATTGGCCTTTTGGCTAAAAATAAAAAAGAGCTTTTTGTTTTTACTTCTTTGGCTTTTTTGTCCTTTCCGGTGAAATTTACTTTTGGGATGGGGCAGATAAACCATTTTATTTTACTCTTTGTTACTCTAAATTTGATCTTTTTTCTTAAAAATAAAGATTTTTTATCTGGATTATTTTTGGCCTTAAGTTTGCTTTTAAAAATGACACCAGTTTTGTTACTGCCTTTTTTCTTACTAAGAAAGAAATTTAGGCTGATTTTTTGGTGCTTTTTTTGCTTATTGTTGGTTTTTATTTTTCCTTATTTTTTCTTTGGAAAGACAGTTTATCAAGACTATTTTTTCACTGCTCTGCCAAGGCTTTTTAATTCTTTTGGAAACAGTTTTTACTATAACCAATCGCTCTTGGCAATGATTACTAGATTATTGGGGAAAGTGCCCGTGACAATGGCTGTTTATATAATGTCAGTAGTTTTGATCCTAGTTTCGACATTTATAAGAGTGGTCGCGCCACGGCGCGCCCCTGCAAAGGATTATTTGTTAATTTTAACTGCCAATCTTTTGTTAAACGGCATTTGCTGGCAGCATCATTTAGTTTTTTTGCTACCGGCGATGGTAATTTTATACCAGCAATTGGTTAAAAATAGCAGAAAACGGCTTTGGCTTGTTTTTTTAGGCGTTGCTTTCTTGCTAGTTTCCGTTAATATTAAAAATCCTCACAATTTAATGGGTTCTCTTTGGGGCAATTTTTTTCTTTCCCATGGCACTTGGGGAATAGCTTTTCTCTGGCTTCTTTTGTTTTTGACTTAATGACTCTTTTTTTTCTGAGGTTTAGTCTGTTCCCAACCCAAGGATTGGAATGGGTTGGGATTGGGTGGCAGAAGTTTTACAATAAACGCCTTGCACCCGCAAGGCGTTTATTGTAGATTGTTTTGCCACTTTTCAAGTAAGGTTTTTGCTTCTTGATGTTCTGGACGGATTTGAGTGAGGATGAAATTTAACTGATCGATTGCTTTTTGCTGTTGGCTTGTTTGATGATAGAGCTTGGCGAGCATTAAATGAGCGCGGGTATAGTTTGGTTTAAGAGCTACCGTTTTTTCCAACTCTTCTATTGCTTTGTCTAGTTGTTCTTCTTGCTGATATAAAAGAACGAGATTAATACTAAGTTTGGCATCGGTTGGGGAAAGACTGGTGGCCGTCTTTAGGATTTCTATTGCCTTTTGGGTAAAAGATGGCTCTATTTGTCCCAGGTAAATATAGGTTTTGGCAGCATTTTTATAATAGTTAAGATGAACAGAGTTAATTTTTAGAGTTTTTTCGCTTTGCTCGATTGCTTGTTGGCTGAGCTGGTCAACTAATTGAGCTGACAGACTGGCGTCTTGCTGGTGATAGGCTAGAGCGACCATAGCGGCTGTTTCTCCAAGATAAGAGTGGAAAAGAGGTTCTCCTTTGTTGAGATTGACCGCTTCGGTTAGGCTTTGGTAAGCCGGTAGCAAATAGCCGCTGGCAGTATATTTTTTTCCTTGAGCGAATTTATAGTCGGCCAGCCAGAGACGGAATAAAGCAGCCAGCAGCCAGCAGCCAGCAGCCAGCAGGATAAAAAGAGTGAAGTATTGGAGAGAACTTGATGGTTGAATGGCTAGAGAGTTGAATGGTTTTTTGGGTTTTTTCTTTCCTTTTCGACTGTCAAATTTGAACTGCGGCCGCAGTGCGAAAATGACAGCTTGTTCGGGTAGAGCATTGGCAAGACTAAAAACAAAGGCCGGAAAGAGCCAAAAGAGGAGGGCGACAGGAACAACGGAGAAGCCGAAGAAGTTAGTTACCAGAATACTGGAGTAACCGGCGAGAAGAGAAATGATCAATGACCAATTTTCAGTTTTCAATGAATTTTCAATGTCTGAATTTTCAAACTTTCTTTTATTGGAGTTTGGTGCTTGATTGAAAATTGAAAATTGAAAATTGAAAATTTCTCTCAGGTTCCATACCAAAAACCATCCTATCATTAAGAGATAACTTCCCAGACCAAATATGCCAGTAGTAGCCAAATAGTTCAGATATTCATTGTGAGCTTTGTTATATAAAAAGTCCCATTCTGATAGATCGTTATGTTCTCGCGGTCGGAAGTTATAGTAGGAATAAGCAAAAGTTTCCACCCCTGAGCCAAAAATCGGCCAATGCCGCCAAACATCAATCGCTCCTTTCCAGACAACTTTGCGGATATCAGACGACCTGGAGATAATAGGCGTTAAAGGGAGAATATTGGTCGCTGGTCGCTGGTCGCTGGTCGCTGGCAAATTACTTTTGATTTTGATAAGTTTACCAATTGGTGGGGTAATTGGGGTACCTATTAAAAGAGAAATAACAATTACGCCGGCAAGGAGAACATTAATGATTCTAAGAAGGCTTTTTTTTAGATTGATTTGAAGGAAAACAAGGGTAGTAGCCAGCAAGCCTAGGCTGGTAAATTTTAAGCTGGGAATTTTTTTCCATTCGTAGAGAAAGGAAAAGATGACGAAGAGGAGTGAGGATAGGGAAAAAATAAAAGGGGTTACCCCTCGTGAGGGGTAACCCCTTCTCAGGGAAATTACAAGGAGAGAAAGAAAAACAGCGGCTGCGGCTAAAAAGCCAAAAAAAGCGGAACGGGAACCGGTGAATAATAAACAGGAATATAGAATATAGAATATAGAATATAGAATATAAATCCCAAATCCCAAATCCCAAGTTCCAAACAAATCCCAAATCCCAAATCCCAAGTTCCAAACTCTTTGTGATTTTTTTATAATTTGGTGCTTGGTGCTTGGTGCTTGCTTGTAATTTGGTGCTTGTGATTTGGTGCTTATGGCGAGAGCCATTGCTACTGGAATAAAGATTAGGGCATCAATCCAAGCTCCCAGCCAGTTTGGCTGGCCCAGAGTGGAAAAAACCCGATTGCGGACATCCTGGACCCAAAAGTCGGCATCAATGCCAAAATGCTCCAGGATGCCGTAAAAGGTAACGAGGGTGGCGGAGGCAAGAAGGATATAGAGACAGTTTATTATTGCTTGTGGCTTGTGGCTTGTGGCTGATTGTCTATCTTTATTTTTGGATTTTTTATTGTCTATTTGCCACCTGCCACCTGCCACCTGCCACTTTGCCATATTACTTACAAAAGCATAGTATAATAGTATATAGCTTATTGTTGACAGCAAGCCCCCATGGAAGCGAGAATAATATCCCCAGATAGAAGTATGTCGATCAATAGAGAAAATAGTAGAGAGAACTTGGCTTAGTAAGAATATTAGAATAGGAATATCCAGCGGCGTTCTTTTAATTTCTACCTTTCCACCAATAATCCATTTGCCAATCCAAGCGCCGATGATAATAACGGTCATTGTATAAGCAAGCATCATTTTATTAAACTCAAAAAGCTCGTAGTTTACCGGGGTTAAAATCAAAGGAATGGTAAAAAGAAGAAAGTAAAATGAATACTCAATAGTTTTGTTAAGAAACTTGAGCCAGTTCATAAAAGCAAGTATACATTAAGTTGTTATATTATTGAAAGAATTTGTTTCAGAAAGTTAGAAACTAGGTATTTAGCCTTTGAAGAAAGCCATTTTTAGGCCACCAAGAAAGACAAGAAGCAAACCGCCCCCAAGAAGAAAAATAGTTGGGCTGGTTGAGCCGCTGACAGGAGCTGAGGTAGTACCACCGGTTCCTGTAGTAGTGCTGCTGGCCGGAGCTGGACTGCTTGTGGTACTAGAAGAAGAAACCGTATAGCTGGCATTGGAAACACTGCCTAGAAGATCACTGCCTTGGTAGGCAACATTGCAGTCGGTTGTTGAGCCGCTAGTAAATTGGAAATAGACATTGGCTGTTCCCTCGGCAATTGTTCTAAAGGAAATGGTAGCAAAAGTGCCGGTGCCGTTGTAACTTTGATCAGAAGTGCTGGTCGCCCGGAAGATAACCTTGCCGGCAGTGGAGGTGTCTTCGCTTAGTTTGTTAGCGTAGAGGCTGCCAAGAGTGGCGGAGACTACCTCCAGCTTGTAATTATCGTAGTTGATGATGGCATCAGTAGCATCGGTTTCTGAGCCGCCAGTATTAAGAATAACATTGACAGAAAAAGTTTCATTTAAGCCAACAGTTTTGCTTGCCGGTGAAAAAGAAAGAGAAGCGGCCGCCCAAGCAGGAGAAGGGACTAATAAGTAGCAACCAGTAAGCAGGAGAAAAAAGATAAGGAATTTTGGGCAGTTTTTCATTGTATGGATATTTCTAAATTCTTTACTTTAGATAAAGAGTCATCGGTTTCATTATACAATACAACATTGCAATCGTTTGTTTGACCAGGCTCAAATTCGAAAGAAAGATTGGTTTTTCCCGCTTTCAAGGCAGTAAAAGAAATTTCGGTAACAACTACTTGTCCGCCTGTCAGCGGTTCCTGGGGAAAGATGAGACTGATTTTTGCTTCTCCTTTTTGGTTGTCAAATCTGTTCTGAGGATATTCTATTGTCTGGTTTTGTATGCTAGGGGCAATCTCGTTAATAGTTAGCCTGGTGGGGTCAAAAAGAACAACAGCATCTATTGCTTGAACGCTTTTGTTTTTAAGATCAAGCTCAACTTTTATTTTGAATTCCTCTCCAGTGAGAAAGTTTTTCTTCTCTCCAGAGAGATAAAGTTGCGGTCCATCGGCAGGAGGCATTTTTTTCTGTTTACTGGCCGATTGGGTAAAAATGGCTTTTTGTAACTCAGCTAAGGAAGTTTTTTGTAAATAGGGGGGCTGAAACGAATAAGATGGTTTAAGATTTGAGCCAGTTTTTTTGGCTTTTTTAAGGTAATTTAGAGACCAGATAGACTCGGCAATCAAGATAATCGAAAGAGTGATGGCAATGATAAGTTCTTTTTTATTCATTGGTGTTTTCTCCAAAATACATTTTCATCCAAGACCAGTCAAGGCCATTTATTTCATTATCAGCGTTAAGGTCACCTGTTTTTAACTCTCCAAAATCAACAATCTCAGGCAGGTTAGCCAGGTCGACTTCTTCTTTAACAATCAAAAATGGATGAGCTTTTAAAAAGAAATTATAAGTTTCGCTTTGGTCAAGCTCACTTATATCCACCCAGCCTTTGCCTTCATAATTCAGAATAGTTTGCTTTACCCAGTCGGTTCCTTCGGCATACAAGGTGGCGGCTATTAAGCTTTGGCCTTCATCCAGAAGACCAGAGGGAGAAGCGGTGAATATTAAGGCTTCTTCTGGCGCAGGAGAAGGAGAAGTGGTTGGAGAAGTGGAGGGAGCAGGAGAGGAAGAAAGCGGACAGCCATTGTTACTTGCCGGTCCCGGCTCATTGGGGCAGTCATCAACAACATCAGCTACGCCATCTTCATCAGTATCCAATTGGCCCCAAGCGACCTCATTTCCCCAGTCACTTAGGCTTTTTTCCTCAAGACAACTAGTTTCTGAGTCACTTTCTTCAAATTTCCACATTTTGTTTTGATAGGTAATAGTTGTTTCTAGGCTGTCGTCGGCTTTTTTCCATTGAGCGATTGTGTCCCAAGAGGAGGGTTGACTACAAGTTCCATGATTGGAAACAGTATTTGTCCACCAATCATCAAGAGAAACCTCAGCAGCATTACAAACAGTGTTTCCTGAGGGCTCTTGAGTAAAAGCCCAGATTTTATTTCCTTGAAGGATAATAGTTTTGGTGTCTTTGGAAGCGGTGTTGTTCTCGTATTGAGATATTGCCTGAATAGGGGTAGTAGCCGAGGGTTCTTTACCTTGGCAATTGGTAGTAAAGTCGATTTCATTAAGCCAGTCGGTAAAAGTGCCATACCAAGTGCAAGTAGTCTGTAAACCACTATATTCGGCCTCCGGACTCCAATCAAAAGCCCACATATTGGTTCCTTGGGTAATGACAGTGCCTACATGGCCGGCGTCATCACCAATCCTTCTCCACTGAGAGACAGTATTGAAAGGTTGGCTTACATCCGGCAGGTATTCTTGAGGAACACCACCCCAGTCAACGCTGTTAAACCAATCTTCCAAACTACCATTCCAAACACAATTAGTTTTTTTGCCACTAAAAGGAGCGGACTCGTCATAATAGCAACTCCATATGCTAGTATCTTGGGAAAAAACAATGCCAATTTGTCCTTCGGTGCTCATATATTGGGAGAAAGTATTAAAGGATTGATCATAATCAGGCTCATCAACATGGATATACTGAACAAAGACTTCCGGCAGTTTAGGTAATCTTTGACCAACAAATAAAGTAGCCAGGGGGATGGCGAAAATAAGCAAGATGGCGATGATAAAGAGGACTTTTTTGGTAGTCATAATTTTACTCTTCCCCTCCCTCTCCAAAATACATTTTCATCCAAGACCAGTCAAGGCCATTTATTTCATTATCAGCGTTAAGGTCACCTGTTTTTAACTCTCCAAAATCAACAATCTCAGGCAGGTTAGCCAGGTCGACTTCTTTTTCACTTATAAAGGAAGGGTGGATCTTTAAAAAGAAATTATAAGTTTCACTTTGGTCAAGCTCACTTATATCCACCCAGCCGTTGCCTTCATAATCAAGAATAGCCTGCCTTATCCAGTCGGTTCCTTCGGCATAGAGAGTGGCAGCCAGCAATTGGTGGCCTTCTTCGGATAAGCCAGCAAGGGAAGCGGTAAATACTAAGCCTGCCTCTGTTGAGGGTGAAGAGGAGGGGCTAGGACTAGGAGAGGGGCTTGGTGAAACAGAGGAGTCTGGGGAGGGAGAAGGGGAGGGAGAAATTCCTGGTGAAGGGGATATGCTTGGAGAAGGAGAAGGGGAAATTAGTGCTGAGGCCGAAGGTTGAGGGGAAGTACCCTCGGGACAGCCGTTGTTACTGATTGGTCCGGCCTGATTAGGACAAGCATCACCACTATCAGGCAAGCCATCATCATCAGAATCCAGATTTCCCCAAAGAATACCGGCTCCCCATTGGCTAAGGCTATATTGGCCAAGACAAGTAGTGGTGACACTGCTGCCACTGGTTTTTTCTTCAAAGCTCCAGACAGAAGTTCCTTGACTAATAGCAGTTAAAAGAACACCGTCATCTCCTTCCCATTGAGAAATGGTATCCCAGCTGGAAGGTTTGCTGCAACTGCCTTTATTGGTAACCGTTCCTTCCCACCAGGTATCAATGCTGACATTGGCGGCATTACAAACAGTATTGCCTGAAGAGTCTTGGGTAAAAGCCCAAATATCATTGTCTCCTTCAAGAATAACTGTTTTTATTGCGTTATTTTTGGGATATTGAGAGATTGCCTTAAAATAACTACTGGTTGGTCTTTGGCCTTGACAATGAGTAGCCCAGTCAATAGTATCTGCCCATTGACTAATAGTTCCTTGCCATTCACAGGTAGTTTTTTTTGAGGAAGCCTCAGCATCCCAATCAAAACTCCACATATTGTTTCCCTGAGTAATAAGGGTGCCCACATGGCCATTTGCTTTTTTCCATTGAGAAACAGTATTTAAGACAAGGTCGTAGTTTGGTTCTTGGTAGCCTTTCCAGTCAATGCCTGCTCCCCATTCACTTAGACTTCCCGACCACATGCAGTTGATTTTTTTCTCTCCCGGATAAGGGGCAGATTCGTCATAGTAACAAGTCCAAAATCTCGGCCCTTGGGAAAAAATTATTCTCACATTGCCTAGGTTGTCACTATATTGGGAGTAAGTATTTAAAGGCTGGTTGTAATCCGGCTCACTAACACCTATGTACTGGACAAAAGTTTCTGGGGCTTTTGGAGCTTTTCTTTTAATAATAAAGAAAAGAGCGATAAAAAACAAACCAGCCAGAAAGCCAAGCAAAAGAAAAATTTTCTTTTTCATTAGCTTTCATTAAAAGGGATTTTAGGCTTTTTTGTCAAGTAGGTAATTATTTTATTGGCTTATTCTTTTAGTCAATTTTTTTCCGTGCTAAAATGAAAGCATGCTTGATTTTTTATTTTCTTTTTTTTCTTATGATTTGGGAATTGATTTGGGAACGGCCAATACTTTAGTTTGGGTTAGGGGAAAAGAGGTTGTTATCAATGAGCCCTCGGTAGTGGCCCGGTCCAGAAAAAAACCGGCAAAAATTTTATCTATCGGCAGCAAGGCAAAAAGGATGGCCGGCAAAACCCCGGAAGAGATTGAAGTAATAAGGCCGCTTAAAGATGGAGTGATTGCTGATTTTGATGCCACTTTGGCGATGCTTGAGCATTACATTCGCCTTATTCATCAATCGCCGGGAGTTATTCCTAGAATTCCCAAGCCAAAAGTAGTAGTTGGTATTCCTGCCGGAGTGACTGAGGTAGAAAGGCGGGCGGTAGCCGATGCCGCTCTTTCTGCCGGAGCCCGAGCTTGTTTTTTGGTTGAGGAGCCAATGGCGGCTGCTATTGGCGCCGGCTTGCCGGTTGAAGACGCTCAAGGACAGCTGGTGGTTGATATTGGAGGAGGAACGACGGAAATAGCAGTTATCTCACTAGGGGGAATTGTTTTGCAAAGAAGCCTGCGGACAGCCGGGGATGAAATGGATGAGGCAATAGTTAATTTTGTCAGATTAAAGCACGGTTTACACATCGGGCTTGCCAGTGCCGAAGAGGTCAAAATCAATATTGGCTCCGTAGTTAAATTGCCTAAAGAAAAACAGTTTGTTGTCCGCGGCCGTAGCATGGAGTCGGGTTTGCCTCGTTCTTTGAAACTGACTTCAACAGAAATAAGGGAAGCTTTGGCTTCAATTGTTCAGCAAATAATAGTGGTTTTGGGAGAGGTTTTGGAGGAGACTCCGCCCGAGTTGGTAGCCGATATTTTAGAAAATGGGATTGTGATGGCTGGCGGGAGTTCCTATTTGCCGGGAATTGACAAGGTAGTAGCGGAAAAGACAAAAATGCCTGTTTGGATAGTTGACGATCCTCAGGCGGCCGTTGTTCGTGGTTGCGGCAAGCTTTTGGAAAATCAGAAATTGTTGGATCGAGTAAAGGTAGTCGGGGGGTTGAGATGATAGCCACCACCTTTTCTAGAAACTTAAGTTTATTTTTTATCCTCGCTGGCTTTTCTATTTTATTGATGATTGCCGATTATTTTTCTTTACTAAAAGAATTGCGGGCAACCACAGAAAAGTTAATCAATCCTCTTAGATGGGAGATAGGTAAGCCGTTTAAGGCTTTTTATTCTCAGAGAGACTCTTCTCAAAATTCGGCTATCCTGCAGTCAAAAATTGACTTTTTAGAAGGAGAGAAAGCTGTTCTTGAGGCAAAGACGGCTAGCTTGGAGGAGGAAAATAAAGCTTTGAGAGAAAGTCTAGCGGTCAAGACCAACGGAAAAGAATCTTTACTTCTGGCTAAAAATTTGGCAGTTATTGATGGTTTGATGAGGATAGATAAAGGAGAAAAAGATGGGCTTTATAAGGGAGCGGTGGTTTTAAGTAGCAAGATTTTAGTAGGAAGAATAATAGAGACAACACCCCATAGTGCTCAAGTTTTACTGCCGGTAAGCGAAGAGAGCAGGATAAAAGTTAAGATTTTGCCAACAGGAGAAAAGGGGATTTTGGGAGGCCTTTCTTCAAGCGGTTTGGTTTTGGAGGAAATTTTGCAAGAGGTAAAGCTGGAAAATGGCCAATTAATAGTTACTAGCGGAGAAGAGGCTATTTATCCGCCAGATTTGCCTATAGGGAAAATTGAAGAAATTTTTAAAGACGATGTAAAGCTTTATAAAAAAGCAGAGGTTAAGTCTTTGCTTGATTATCAAGCCTTGAAAGTAGTGATGGTTAGGATTTAGAATTGGCTTATGAAATGGTGGTTGGTTTTTCCGGTTTTTCTTTTAGTTCTTCTTCAAACAACAATTATTGATTTTAATTTTTTGCTTATTTTTGTTTTGTTATTGAATTTTACTGGGTTGGAGATGGAGGGTTTAGTTTTTGCTTTTGCCGGCGGGATACTTTTGGATTTATTTACCGGCAACCGGCTTGGTTTGTCCAGTTTAGCTTTGCTGGCAGCCGCTTTTTTGATAATTTTTTACAAAAAGCGCTTTCATGCTGGAAATTTATTTTTTTGGCTTTTGTTTTTTTTTCTTGGAAGTTTGAGTTTCCGTTTGCTTAAAGGGCAGGGCTGGCGCTTAAAAGAAGGATTAATAATGGCTTTTTTATCTTTGCCTCTTTTTTGGTTTGTTAGCCGGTTAGGTCTTTTTGAAGAAAGAGAGCAGGAAGGAGGAAAATTAAGAATTTCTGATTTTTAAACAATTAGAATAGAAAGTAGAACTTAGAAGATAGAAGATAGATTTCTCTTTTCAATTTTCTACCTTCTAACTTCTAAGGATTTATTCATCTGAGAGAAAAACTTTTTCTTTTTATTTTGATTCTAGGTTTTGGGGTTCTTATAAGCAGGCTTTTTGTTCTGCAAATTGTTCGTGGAGACTATTATCGCCAATTGGCAGAGGGCAATCGGATAAAAATTAAAAATATTCCTGCTTTGCGAGGCGTTGTTTATGATCGGACTGGAGAGCTTTTGGTGCGCAATACGCCTGAGGGGAGAGAATATGTCTATGGATCGGTTTTCGCCCATCTTTTGGGTTATATTGGGGAGATAAGTAAGGAGGAGCTAAGCTCTTGCGAGGAGTCGTCTAACGCAATTTTGATATCGCCTTCAGAATCAGACTCGCGAGAAAACTCTTCTGCTTTAGAGGAAGTTAGCGGCGCTCGCATTGAGAAGGCTCACAAAATTGGTCAGACTTCTCCTCAGGATTGCATTTATGTTGCCGGTGACTTAATTGGCAAGATGGGGATTGAAAAGGAATATGATTTACTTTTGCGTGGAGGAGACGGTGGTATTTTGGAAGAATTTGATGCTCAAGGAGAAAAGATAAGAGATTTAGGAAGAAAAGAGCCGATTGCCGGGGAGAGCTTGCAGTTAACCGTTGATTTAGAGTTGCAGAAAAAGGTTTTTGAAGCAATGGAGGATAAAAAAGGGGCGGTAGTTGCCAGTTTGGCGGATACAGGAGAAATCTTGGCTTTGGTCTCAACGCCTTCCTTTGATCCGAATGTTTTTAGCAAAGAGCGTCAAGTGTCAAGCGTCAAGCGTCAAGAAGAACTTCAAAAGATTTTGAATGATGAAAGCCAGCCGATGTTCAATCGGGCCATTTCAGGCGTTTATCCACCAGCATCGACCTTTAAGATTGTTACTGCTTTGGCTGGTTTGCAAGAAAAGGAGATTGATAAAGATACAATAATTGAAGATAGCGGACAAATCAAGATAGGTGATTGGGTTTTTGGCAACTGGTATTATCGCCAATATGGAGGAACAGAAGGGGTGGTGGATATTGTTAAGGCGATCAAGCGTTCTAATGATATTTTCTTTTATCGAGTTGGAGAAAGACTGGGGATAGAAAGGTTGGGCAGTTGGGCGGGTAAGCTTGGTTTTGGTGAGGTGGTTGGTATTGATTTGCCGGGTGAAGCCAAGGGCCTGGTGCCTAGTGAAGACTGGAAAAGAGAGGTTAAGGGCGAGAGTTGGTTTTTGGGAGATGATTTTATTACCGCCATTGGCCAGGGAGATTTATTGGCTACCCCTTTACAGGTGAATATGATGACGACAGTTATTGCCAATCAAGGGAAATTATGTTTGCCAAAATTGCTTAAGGCAATTAAAAACGGCCAACAAGATACTTACTATGACCAACGGCCGCATGATCTAGTGAGTACTTCAAGCTGTCGTTCTTTGGAAATTTCTGAGGAAAATTTAGTTTTGGTAAGAGAAGGGATGAGGCAGGCGTGTTTGCGGGGACAGAAAGAAGGAGAGAAAAATGGAACGGGCTTTCCTTTTTTTGATTTTGGCACGGGTGGTCCGGCTACCACCTCGGCAGATTTCAAAAGGATAGAAGTTGGTTGTAAAACAGGAACAGCGGAGTCGCCGGGAGAAAAGTCCGAGCCCCATGCTTGGTTTACGGTTTTTGCGCCGATTGAAAACCCGGAGATTGTTTTAACTGTTTTGGTGGAAAATGGAGGGGAGGGCTCTGAAGTGGCCAGCCCAATTGCCAAAGAGATTTTGAAATGGTGGTTTGAAAACCGCCCCTCGTCATCCTGAACCTGAGCCTTGCCTACCGGCAGGCAGGCTTTGTCGAAGACGAAGGATCTCTTTTATTTTTACATAAACGACTTGCGGGTGCAAGGGCTATATTGTAAAAAGTGGTAGTATTTTTGACACGGCCGCACCTTTTTTATTAGCGCTTTTTTAATTAAAATTCGCTTGCCTCACCTTCTATTTTGGGCGCTGTCTGGGGGTTGTAGGTAGCGGGATATATTTCTCTAGGTTTGAATTTCCATTCTGAAGCACTCTTTCTTATATCTTCAAGGGTTTCAGCAGGATGGACATAAGGTTTTTCCCCTTCAGATTCTTCATGCCTATACCAAAATCTTTCTTTTGTTAAGTATTGCCCCGGCTCTGATTCGATAATATAACCTTCAACTTTTTTTGGAACTTCTTGCTCTGGAATTACTTGACTTTCCATTTTCACCTCCTATGAAATTTTTTAATTTGGGGCTATTTTACTTCTTCTTCTTCTTGTCAAGAGTTCCGAAGCAAGGTAGAGTAGTTAAGAGAAATAGTCAGAGTTTTAGAGTTAGAGATCCGCCTGTTGGCAGGCAGTGTTTTAGAGTTTTAGAAGAGAATAAAAATTCATTGTTATTCGGTGGTTATTCAGGAGTTATTCAATAGTATAGTAATGAGGCAACATAAAGTAATAGAGCAATCTATTTTGAAAACCCTTGCTTATGCTGATCTTTTTGATTGGCCAATTAAGGAAAACGAGGTTTTCCTTAAAGCGCAAAGCGCAAAGCTAAAAACTCAAAACTACAGTGCAAAACTTAAAACTAAAAAAGAGCAATTTAAATCAATATTAAGGAAATTAGTTAAAGAGAATAGAATTGGGGAAAAGGACAATTTTTACTTTCTTCCCGAAAGAAAGAACTTAGTTAAGCAACGATTGCAAAAAGAAAAATGGGCAGTGGAGAAAATGAGGCTGGCGGAGAAGAGAACAAAGTGGCTAAAGATTTTCCCTTCGGTTTTATTGGTTGGTGTTTCCGGCGGGCTGGCGGTTAGTAATGTGGATAAAGATGATGATATTGATTTTTTTGTTATTTGCAAGGTTAACACCTTATGGACAACAAGGTTTTTAGTTACTCTTCTTTTTGATTTTCTTGGTTGGCGGCGAAAGCCTAGAGATAAAAAATTCAAAGATAAAATTTGCCTCAATATGTTTGTTGATGAAATAGGGATGGGAGTGCCGGCAAAGGAGAGAGATTTGTTTACGGCACATGAGGTGGGGCAGATGAGGCCTTTGTGGGAGAGGGGAGTTTATGGGAGGTTTTTAGGAGTAAACAGTTGGGTAAAAGATTTCCTGCCAAGCTTAGAGCTAAAAGCTAAAAGTGTAAAGCGACAGCGTAAAAGTAAAAACTTTAAAAAGTTTTGCGCTTTGAGTTGTAGTTTTTCGCTTTGCGCTTTGAGCTTTGCCCTTTCTCTAATTGAGAATTTTTTGCGCTGGTTGCAACTCAAATATATGGCTGGCAAGCGAACCAAAGAAAAAATTGAAGCCCACCGTCTTTTATTCCACCCAGAAGATAAAAGAAAGGTGGTGATGAGAGGGTATAAACAGAAACTTAAAAAGTTAAAGCTTTGAAATTAGCGTACTTTTTCGCACCCGCAAATGAAGTATGGTAAAAATTTTGAAGAACTTTTGTGATAAATGAGGCTTAAAGAAAAAGACTACTGGCTTGGCTTTAATGTTTTTAAGGGCATTGGGAAAAAAAGGTTTGCCAAGATTTTGGCAATCTTTGGTAGTGCCAAGAAAGCTTGGCAAGCGAAAAAAGAGATTTGGCAAGAAATCAACTTTCCGGATAAATTAAAAGAGAGTTTTTTGCAATTTAGAGAAGAGTTTAGTATTTCTTCGTATAAGCTTCGATTAGAAAAAAGTCTTATAAGATTTATTACTTTGGAGGGTAAGGAGTATCCAAGATTGTTGAAAAGTGCTGATAGAGGGCCATTTTTGCTTTACATAAAAGGAGAGGTTAAGGTTCAGGACTCACTAGCTATAACTGTAGTGGGAACTAGAAGAATTACTAGCTACGGTCGGCAGGCAACCGAGCGACTTGTTTCCAGCTTGGTAGCTAATAATGTAGTTGTGGTTTCTGGTTTGGCACGGGGAGTGGACAGCGCCGCCCATCGGGCGGCGCTAAAATATGGTGGCCGAACTTTGGCAGTGGTCGGCCATGGTTTGGATACTATCTACCCGCCGGAGAACAAAGCTTTATCTGAAAAGATCTGTCAACAGGGAGCTCTTATTAGCCAATTTCCTTTGGGATTGTCATCTTTACCTGGCAATTTTCCGGCAAGAAACAAAACTTTGGCTGGTTTAGGTTTGGGAACAGTAGTTGTTGAAGGCAGTTCAGATTCAGGAAGTCTAATTACTGCTGGTTTTGCTAAGGAGCTTGGCCGGCCGGTTTTTGCTGTGCCTGGGCCGATTACTTCACAGCTTTCGGCCGGTCCAAGCAGGTTAATTAAAGAAGGAGCAAAATTGGTGACGAAAGGGGAAGACATTTTAATAAATCTCAAAACTCAAAACTCAAAGCTCAAAACCACAGCGCAAAACTTAAAACTATTAAAATCAAATAGTTTTTCAGCGAAAAAAGAACTCAAATTTAGCAACCAAACAGAGGAAAAGATTTGGCAGACACTGACTAGCGGCATTAAGCATTTAGATGAGGTTGTTCGGGAAGTTGGCTCATCAGCTTCAGAAGTTTCTTCGGCTTTAACACAAATGGAACTAAAGGGGATGATAAAAAATTTGGGCAATGGTGAATATTGTTTATAGTTTATTTTGTGGTTTTTCAGGATTTTATTGGAAGTTAGTAACAATTAATTAACAAGTAGATAAAAAATAAAGATAGGAAGTTATTATTTAGTATATATAGTATACTAAATAATAAGATTATTGTTTGAGCTGACGATTATCGCTTTGTTAAATTTGTTAAAGTAGGATAAATGGAGAAAGAGAATTTTTTGTTTGCAAAAAAAGTGCAGAAAGGGTATGGTAGAAATTATGAACCTAGTCATTGTTGAATCGCCGACCAAGGCACGGACTCTAGGCCGTTTTTTAGGTAAAGAGTTTAATATTATGGCTTCGATGGGACATGTTCGCGATTTGCCCAAAAAGAAGCTGGCTGTTGATGTGAAGCATAACTTTAAGCCGGAATACGTTTTGATTCCTGCTAAAAAGGAAGTAATTGAGAAGTTGAAGAAGGGAGCGAAAAAGGCCAAGCAGATTATTTTGGCGACTGACCCGGACAGGGAGGGCGAAGCAATCGCACACCACGTTACCGTGGTGTGCTCAAATTCCCAATTCCCAATTCCCAATTCCCAATTCTTAAGGATTACCTTCCATGAAATTACTAAATCGGCAGTTCAACAGGCTTTAAAGAGTCCGGGCAAAATCGATCTAAAATTGGTTCATGCCCAGCAGGCTAGGAGGATTTTGGATCGTTTGGTTGGTTATAAGCTTTCTCCACTTCTTTGGAGAAAGGTGAGGAGGGGTTTGTCTGCCGGCCGGGTGCAGTCGGTTGCTCTGCGCTTGATTGTGGAAAGAGAGAAGGAAATTGATAAGTTTAAAAAGAAGGAATATTGGACGATAGAAACAAAGCTAAAAGCTAAAAGCTCCAAGCTAAAAGCTGATTTTCTTACTTCTTTGTATTCTAAAAACGGTAAGAAATATGAAAAAAGGATAATTTTGGATCTTTTTGCCGGACAATACAAGTATCAAGTATCAAGTATCAAGTATCAAAGAGAAGTGAAGAAAATAGAGAGAGATTTAAAGAAACAGGATTTTATCGTAGATAAGATAGAGGAAAAAGAGACGAAAAGAACTCCACCACCGCCTTTTACTACTTCTCTTCTTCAGCAAAAAGCCCACAATCGCTTCGGCTTTTCTGGCAAGAAAACAATGATGTTAGCGCAAAAGCTTTATGAAGAAGGTTACATTACCTATCATCGGACAGACTCTTTTGCCTTAGCTAGCCGAGCGATTAACCAGATGAGAAGATATATAAAGGATAATTTTGGGCAAGAGTATTGCGAGGAAAAACCGCGGGTTTACAAAACTCGTTCTAAAGTAGCTCAAGAGGCGCATGAAGCCATTCGTCCCACGAATGTTAAAGTAGTTGCCAGCAGCCAGCAGCCAGCAGCCAGTACTCGCCGACTGGCAACCGGCAACCGGCAACCGGCAACCGGCAAAGATGAAAGGCGCTTGTATGCTCTCATTTGGAAACGGGCGGTGGCAACACAGATGGCCGCAGCGCGGCTGGCTCAAACCAGGCTGCAGGTGAAAGCCGGTCCTTATCTATTAAGAGCTTCTGGGCTGCGGACTCTTTTTGAGGGTTTTTTAAAGCTCTATGGTGGCAGGATGAAAGAAAAGTTTTTGCCCAAACTAAATAAGGGTGACAAATTAAAACTGGTTGATGTCTTGCCCAATCAGAGCTTTACCAGCCCGCCGCCGCGCTACAACGAAGCTTCTTTGGTTAAGACTTTGGAAAGCAAGGGTATTGGCCGGCCATCAACTTATGCGCCGATTATTTCTTTGCTGCAAGCAAGAAATTATGTAGAGAAAAAAGAGGGTAGTTTTTGGCCAACGCCGATCGGCGAGGCAATCAACCGCTTTTTGGTAAAGGAATTTACGGAGATTGTAAAGATTCCTTTTACCGCGCAAATGGAGGAGGATTTGGATGCGATCGCCAGAGGCGAGAGAAAATGGGTGCCGATTTTAAAAGAGTTTTATACTCCTTTTGAAAAAAAGCTTAAAAAAGTGGCGGAAAAGGCCAGAAGAGTTAAGATAGAGGCAGAGAAAACTGGCAGGAAATGTCCGAAGTGCAAAAAAGGAGAAGTGGTTATTCGCACTGGCCGCTTTGGCAAGTTTTTGTCTTGTTCACGTTTTCCTGACTGCGATTGGAAGGATGATTACAAGGAAAAAGTTCCTAAAGTAAAGTGCCCCAAATGTGGGGCAGCGGTGATTATTAGAAAGACTAGAAAAGGAAGGCAGTTCTATGGCTGTGAGTGCTGGCCAAAATGCCAGTGGGCCTCGTGGCGGAGGCCTGCTTGACTTTAGATATGGGAGGAAAGGAACTTTGGTATGTGGTTGAAAGACAAGCAGGGACAAATCACCTCATGTTTAGTTTGGAGCATGTTGCCGAACTGACAGGACTTTCTTTAGAAAAATTGACTAGAATGGTAAAAGAAGGAGGAATAGGAGCGACTATCTCACAAAGAGTTATCCGTTTTAGCGCTCAGGACGTCCAAATGATTCGAGAAATTGGAATAGAAAATTCATAGATATGATAAAAGAAAAAGCTGGATCTAAAATTTTGACATGAGGATTTTCTTGCTTCTTTACTTCTTGAGCACAAGGCAGGATTTCTTGTATGATGTTTTTAAGCTAAAGACTAAAAGCTAAAAAGTAAAAACTACAGCTTAAAGCTGAGAAGTTTTAAGTTTTTAGTTGTGGTTTTTCGCTTTGCACTTTAAGCTTTTAGCTTCTAAGTGATTTCTTATTTCTTTTGGCACTACCAGACCGTCAATAGATTTATCCTCAAGATTTGGAAAAATTATCTTTTGGCTTGCTGGCATTTTTTCTCCATAGGAATTTTACTAAAAACTCTTTTTTCTCCCTGGCGGCGGGTAGTTTCTTTGGAAAAAACCGGCTTCTCGCCCAAAGCCTTTTTAGAGAGATTAACTTTTAATTTGATCTCTAGAGTAATTGGTTTTTTGGTTCGCAGTTTTCTGATTTTTATCGGCTTGCTGGCGGAGCTGGCTTTAGTCTTCTTAGGAGTGGCTTTTTTGCTGATCTGGCAGTTTGCTTTTCTTTTGTCCTGGCCGATTTATAAATGGATAAAAGGGAAATCGGAAAATGAAGTGGAGAAGATTTTGAGCCAAACCAGAGATCCGGCAGCGATTTTGTTAATGCTTGTTTCTCGGCCGATTGGCCGGTTTGTGATTGAGAGATTGGGGATTGAGGGAAAGGAGATCAATGGTTTGGTTGACTCATCTGGTGGGGATTCAATCCGTAGGGGCGGGGTCATCCCGCCCGTCTCATGCGAGGTTCCCTTACCCGTTTGGTCTGACGGGCGCGAAAACCGCAATGACGGGCGCGAAAACCGCGCCCCTACACGCCTATCCGACCTATTTTTTCAACTCAGCCGTGATTGGCAACCTTTAAACAAGTTCTTATTTGACCGAAAGATAAAACCAGAGCATGTTTTGGAAGTTGCCCGCTGGTTTGAAAGCCTGGAAAAAAAGAGGCAGAAAAAGGCTCGTTTTTGGGAAAAAGAAAATTTGCTTAAAGGCCCGGGCATTGGTTGGAGCTTTTCTTTTGGCTATACTCCCAACTTAGATGAATATGTGACTGATTTGACTCAACCGACTCCTTTTTTTCACCAGTTGGTTGGTCGGGAAGAAGAGGTTCTTATTTGACCGAAAGATAAAACCAGAGCATGTTTTGGAAGTTGCCCGCTGGTTTGAAAGCCTGGAAAAAAAGAGGCAGAAAAAGGCTCGTTTTTGGGAAAAAGAAAATTTGCTTAAAGGCCCGGGCATTGGTTGGAGCTTTTCTTTTGGCTATACTCCCAACTTAGATGAATATGTGACTGATTTGACTCAACCGACTCCTTTTTTTCACCAGTTGGTTGGTCGGGAAGAAGAGGTTGGTAAAATTGAAGAAGTTTTGGGAAGAAAAGGAGAAAACAATGTTTTACTCGTTGGTCCGCCGGGCGTGGGCAAGCAGACGATTGTGTTAGGGTTTGCCCGGCTGGTTCATCAAGGAGAGACTAGGCCTCAGTTGGCTTACAAGCGCGTCCTTAGGCTTGAGTTAAACAGGATAATTAAAAAGTCTGCCTTGCAAGAGAGTAAAGAAAAACTTTCTTCTTTGCTTGCCGAGGCGATTGCAGCCGGCCACATTATTTTGATTATTGAGGAGATAGACAAATTTGTTTCTTCCGGCGAGGGACAGGTTGAGCTGATAGGCATTTTTTCTAAAGCAGCGGCCAGCGGACGCTTGCAGCTTATTGCTCTTGCCAGCAGTGAGGCTTTTAACAAGTATTTAGTTGGCAATGAGGAGTTTTTAAAGCTTTTTGAAAAGATTAGTGTCCGGCCGCCAAGCAAAGAGCAGGCCTTGGAAATTCTCCAGGCGATTTTGCCTGATTTCGAACAAGGGAAGAAAGTAAAGGTTAGCTATCAAGCTTTAGAAAAGATTATTGAGCTTTCCGATCGTTTAATTACTGAGATTCCTTTTCCGGAAAAGGCGATTGATTTACTTGATCAGGCAATTAGCAAGTTTGAAGAGATTAAAAGGAAGAAGTTGATTACGAGCAAAGATATTGATCAACTGGTTTCTGAAAAGTCAGGAGTGCCAGTTGGAGCAATTTCTTCAGGGGAAGAAAAAAAGCTGGTTAAAATAGAAGAAAGTTTGCATAAAAGAGTAGTTAACCAACAAGAAGCTATTGGGCGGTTGGCTTCTGCTTTGCGCCGCTCCCGGTTGCAAGTTTCTTCTCGCAAGAAGCCAATGGGAGTTTTTCTTTTTCTAGGTCCGACAGGGGTAGGGAAAACAGAGACAGCCAAGACCTTAGCCCAAGTTTATTTTGGAGACGAGTCGCGGCTGGTCCGTTTTGACATGGGTCAGTATCAAAGGCAGGAGAGCTTGGAGAGGTTGATCGGTTCGCAAACTGCCGGCTTAGGACTTTTGGTTAGTAAAGCGAAAGACAACCCTTTTTCTGTTTTTTTGCTTGACGAGTTGGAAAAGGCCCACCGCCGGCTTTTAGACATTTTCTTGACCGTTTTTGACGAAGGCTATTTAACTGATTTCCAGGATAGAAAGGTTTCTTTCGTTGACACTATTATTATTGCTACTTCCAATGCGGCCGGTGAGTTTATCCGAGAAAAAGTTCAGGCGGGGGTTAATAAACAAGAATTACAGAGCCTAACAATAGAATATATCCAGAGCAAGGGCTTATTTTCTCCGGAGTTTTTAAACCGTTTTGACGGAGTAGTTGTTTTTCAGCCTCTAGGCAGGAAAGAATTAGAACAGATTGCCCGTCTGCAGCTTACTAAATTGGCTTTGCGCTTAACTAAAAAAGATGTTATTTTAAAATTTGGGCCGGCAGTAATCAAGCAAGTTGTTCTTGAGGGTTATTCGCCGGAATTTGGCGCTCGGTCAATGAAGCGAGTAATTGCTGACAAGATTGAGGATGAGATTGCCAAGGGGATGCTGGGGGGAAGGATACGAAGGGGAGACGAGATTGAGGTAGAGTGGGAGGAGAGGGAGGGGGAATATTTGATAAAGCTAAAAAGTAAAAGCTAAAAAGTAAAAGCTACAACTCAAAGCGTAAAGCTAATTTTAATGTAATTTTGATGAAAGTTTTGACTTTTACGTTGTAGTTTTTCGCTTTGCACTTTTAGCTTTTCGCTTTTTATTATGTTCCTCGGCGTTGATCAACTACTAAGGCTAGTCAAGGAAAAAAAGCTCGTTGAAGGACTTTGTCAGCGGGAGCTTGAAAATCCCGAGGGTTGTGGTTTTGATTTACGAGTCGGCGAGGTTTATCGAATTAAAGGGAAGGGGTATTTGGGAGTGAAGGAGAGGAAAACTTGTGAGATAACAAAAGTCAAAAGTGTTATTATAAACCCCGGTGATTTTTATCTGGTGAAAACTATAGAAAAAATCAATCTTCCTTCTGATTTGGTAGGTATTTTTAAACCTCGCAGTAGCTTGCAACGAATGGGTATTTTTTTACGCACCGCCCAAGTTGCTCCCGGCTATTCCGGTGAGTTGACTTTCGGCATGGCCAATCTTGGCCCTTGCAAAGTGAAGATTGAGACAGGTGCCCGCATAGTTCATCTTATGTTTGCCCGTGTTTCCGGCAAGACTGCCCTTTACCGTGGCCAATGGCAGGGAGGGAGGGTAACGACAAAAAAGAAAGAAGAGCAGGTATGAAAATTTTCAATTTTCAATGACCAATTTAAGCATTTACAAACGTTGAATTTGAAAGATTTACCCCAGCGCAAATCAATTCGTTTAAGGGATTATGATTACTCTTCGGAAGGTTGGTATTTTGTCACCATTTGCACAAAAGATAAGGAATGTTTGTTTGGTAATATTGTTGATGGGAAAATGGTATTAAATTGGATTGGGGAAATTGTCAGAAACATTTGGGAGTCATTACCAAAGCACCATCAGGTGGTATTGGATATATTTCAAATGATGCCCAACCATGTACATTTCATCATTCAAATTGTAGGGGCGACCGGTCGGTCGCCCGTAATCAAAACGGGCGGGTCACGACCCGCCCCTACATTGGGGACTTTAAAATGGGACTATGATAAGGAAAATCCAAGGAATATAAACAGGAGATATTGAAAGTATGGTATCATTAAGCGCAAAATGTCGATAAAGACGGCTAACTTTAAACTCCAATTCTTAGGAATTATTCCTCGCCTGCAAGATAAAACTGGTGTTTTAACCCCAGAGCAAATTGTTGCTCTATCAGCGCTTTTGACTTTCAAGGGAAAATCGGTCAAACAGCTTCTAAAAGAAACTCATAGCAAAGGGCAAGATTTGGACAAAAAAGTGAAAGTTATTTTGGAAAAGTCTTCTTTGCGCGGCCATGCCTCAATTGCGACTACCCCAGTTTTGGCTTTTACTTATGAGGCAAGTAAGTTTATAGACTCGATGATGACAGGTATTGTTTTTGCCTCGGCTTTGATGGCCTCCGGTCGGCGGACAGGGACAAAAGCTGATGATATTGTTTCTCCAACGGCTATTTGGAAAAACAAAAAAGCGAGAAAAATTTATCAAAAGCAGTCAATGGAAAATATTAATTGCTTTAATTGGCTTTTGGGCAAGGGTGTTTCTAAAGATGAGGCGAGCAAGATTTTGCAATACGGTATTTACGGCACCGGTATTTTGGTTTTGCCTATCGAGTCAGTAGTCGGTTTTGCCCGGGAGTTTGAGCTGGAAAAGGATTGGATGCCGGAGGAGGCAGGGATTCTTCTGGGAGTTTTGGAGAAGCAATTTGCTAAGTGGGGCGTTGGTCAGCTTTTCCCTACCCGTTTGGTTGCCCCGCGAAACATTTACCCCTATCCTAATATCTTTAAAAATCCAAGAGCCTCAAATTTGGTCAGGGCATTTGTAGGGGCGACCGGTCGGTCGCCCGTAATTAAAACGGGCGGGTCACGACCCGCCCCTACAGGTTTGATGTCCATTGTAGGGATGACTCTTTGTGATAGCCCGAATGGTTTGCGCCAGGAATTAAAGAGATTGAACTCTTTGACCAAGAAAATTGCCAAAGATAAAAAGAAAATTTTAAAAGATTGGCCAAAGCTGTTGGCTATGAGGCGGAGAATTTGCCGCGACTATAACCTGGCAGTTAATTTTAAAGCTCTCTCTTCGGTTGCCTGGCGGGTCTGGGGAGACAAAAAGCGTCACCGGACAGTGCCGCAAGTGGTGGAATCGATATACTACTGCATAGATCGTACTTGCGAGTTGTTAAAGAAATTGAAAATTGAAATTGAAAATTCAAAATTTAACAATATAGCAATAGAACAATATAGCAATAGAACAATAGATAAAATTGATTCGGTTTTTTCTATTCCGCCAACTGTCCGAGACAATCCTTACTTTTTTAAAAAGTATCTTCGGTCTGTTTTTGGTTCGCTAGGTTGTTATCAAAAATTACTTAAGTTAGGGGTTAAGCCGCGTGATGCGGTTTTTATTATTCCCCGAGGCATCCGCATTGATGTTTTGCAAAGCTATGATCTTTATAATTTGATTGCCGGTTATTACCCTTTGCGTCTTTGCTCAACTGTCGAGGAGCAACTGCTTTCTTTAAGTAAAGGAGAAGTTTTAGCAATAAAAAAGGTTTTAAAAAAGAAAGGCTTGCCGGAATTAGCCGAGGCAATTAGTGTTAAATGTCAACAAACCGCTTTTTGCCACGAAGAGGTATCTTGCGGTCAGATCAAAAGTTTGGTAAAAGATTATGAGAAGAAGTTTCATAAAAAGATTTTGCAGAGTTTGGAGAAAAGATATAAAAGGAGATTATTAAATGGATAGATGGTTACATGGTTGATTTGTTATTGAGAAATTTTTGGAGACCTATTTTTATAGATTCCGCATCAAGTGTGGAATGACAAAGGAAGACAAGGGATAGGTTTTGAAAAACCCGCCATTTTGTTTTTAAAGAGCTATACGTAGAATGAAAGAAAATGGGCAAAAAGAGGAAGACTATAATGAAAAGAAAAAAATATATTTATATTTCCGGTCCTTTAACGAGGTTAAAAGAACCCGAGAAAGTAAAAAAGTTTTATGAGCAAATAGGAGAGGTTTGCAAAGAGGCCGGTTTTTCTCCTTACGTGCCTCATTTAAGAACCGATCCAGTGAAAAACGCCGATATTTCTCCCCAGGAAGTTTGGTTTACTGATTTTAGGTTGGTAAAGAATGCCTGTTTGCTGATTGCTTATGTAGATGAACCTTCTTTAGGAGTAGGGGCAGAATTGGAAATAGCCAGATATAACGGTGTTCCTTGTATTTTACTTTACAGAAAAGACGGTAGAGTTTCTCGGATGGCTCGGGGCAATCCAGCAGTCTTAAAAGAAGTTATTTTTGAAGATTTTAAAGACTGTTTGTTTAAATTAAAAAAGTTTTTGGAAAGGAAAGGAGAAATGTTATGAACTATCTTAAAAAAACCGATCTACAAGTTTTTAGGCTTTTAAAAGCCGAAGAGAAAAGGCAAAAAGAAACTTTGATGATGATTCCTTCGGAAAATCATAGTTCCGAGGCGGTGCGTCAGATTGTTGGTTCTTGTTTACAGGACAAATACTGCGAAGGCTATCCGGGCAGGCGTTATTATCAAGGCCAGGAGAATTTTGATAAGCTGGAAACTTTATGCCAGGAGCGGGTGAAAAAAGCTTTTGGCGTGCCTTTTGTTAATGTTCAGCCTTTGTCCGGCGCGCCGGCCAACTCGGCCGTTTATTTTGGCCTGCTTGAGCCGGGAGATAAAATCATGGGCTTGCGGCTTGACCAGGGAGGCCATCTTTCTCACGGTTTGAAGATTAATTTTTCCGGCAAGCTTTACAAAAGTATTTTTTATCATGTGGGCAAGGATGGTTTGATTGATTACAAAGCAATGGAAAAGTTAGCCAAAAAAGAAAAACCAAAGATTATTATTGCCGGCATTACTTCTTATCCTTTGGCTTTAGATTTTAAAAGATTTGCCCAGGTGGCCGATTCAATTGGTGCTTTTCTTATGGCCGATATTGCCCATGTGGCTGGGTTGGTTTTAGCGAAAGCTTATCCTAACCCGGTTCCTTATTGTCATATTATTACCACTACTACTCATAAGACTTTGCGTGGCCCAAGAGGCGCTTTAATTATGGTGACCAAAAAGGGCTTGCGTAAAGATGCCGATTTGCCCACAAAAATTGAGCGGGCTGTTTTCCCCGGTCTGCAGGGTGGACCGCATGAGAATAATATTGCTGGGGTGGCCGTTGCTCTAAAAGAGGCCAGCAAGAGCTCTTTTAGGAAATATGGCTGCCAGATTGTCAAAAATGCCAAAGCTCTAGCTAGAGAGTTGAAAAAAGAAGATTTTGAGCTTTGTTCCGGCGGCAGCAACACTCATCTTCTCTTGATTGATGTAAGACCACAGGGGGTTTCCGGCAAGCTGGCGGCCGAGGCCTTAGAGGCGGCGGGAATGGTTGCTAATTATAATGCTATCCCTTATGATCCTAACCCGCCATTTTTTCCATCAGGATTACGACTGGGCACACCAGGAATGACCAGCAGAGGAATGAAAGAGAAGGAGATGAGGTTAGTTGCTTGCCTTATGGGGCGAGTGATTAGCGATATTGCCAGCATCAAGAAAGAGATGAAAGTCAGCCTAGATTACGAGAGGAAGAAAAAGATGAGAGAGGAAATTATCAGAAAATCAAAAGAGGTGAAAAAGGTGAGACTAGAAGTTAAAAAACTCTGCCGAAAATTTCCTATTAAAAAAGAGTATTTTTAGAAGAAGTGAGGAGTTTTTATCTGACTACTGCTGGAACGATAGGAAGTGGTAAAACCACAGTCGCTAAACTGATTGCCAAAAACCTGGGCTTTCATCTTCTATTGGAAAAATTTGGAGAAAATCAATTTTTACCCCGTTTTTATAAAGATATGGCTCGCTGGGCTTTCCATTCGCAAACCTTTTATCTGATGGAAAAAATCGTTCAAATGCTGGAAACCAGAAAGATATTAAAAAAAAGAAGCGTTGTTCAAGATACGATTATTTATCAAGATGTTTTGTCTTATGCCAAGGCCCAGTTTGTTTTGGGTAATATGGACGAAGCTGAATTTACTCTTTATACCAAGATTTATTCTTCTTTTATCCGCCAACTGCCAAAACCAGATTTAATTGTTTATTTGAGAGTTCCTATCAAGACTTTAATAAGAAGGATTAAAAAAAGACCAGAAAGTGTTAATAAAAATCCTCAGTTTTCTTATCTTAAAACCTTGGATGATCTTAATAAAGTTTGGGTTAGAAGCCAGCCCAAGGATAGAGTTTTGTTTGTTGATGCCCAGAAGAATAATTTTGTGGAGAACAGCAATCATGTTAATGGCTTGATAAATAAAATAAAAGAGAGATTAAATGGCCTATAGATTAACAAAGCCAAAATGGCTTTCTCAAATAAAAGTTCTGGTTTGGGATTTTGATGGCACTTTGTATAAAGAACTTCCGGAGATTAAAAGTGAAATCCATAAAAATGTAATTGAGCTTGTAGTCAAGGCGAGAGGCTTGTCTTGGCAGAAAGCGGAGAAGCTATTTTGGAAAAATTATCATACGCTTGGCAGTAGTATTAAAAGCTTGATTGCTCTTGGAGTGGATAGAGAGTATGTTTTGGCTGGAGAATGGTATAGTAAGATTCAGCTTAAATATCTAAAAAAAGACGAGCGTTTAGCGGAAATGTTTAAAGGACTTGAAGGCCTAAGGCACATTATTGACACCAATGGGGCTGGCCCGCCAACTATAAAAAAACTCAAAAAATTGGGTTTGTCTTTGGAGATATTTGAAAAAATTTTTACTAATGCAGAAATGTTTGGCAGATTCAAACCGGACTTGTTTCCTTTTAGAGCGATTTTGGATTATACGGCTTTAAAACCGGAGAAGCATTTGTTTATCGGCGATCGGGAGAAAACCGACCTTGTGCCGGCTAAAAAAATAGGGATGAGGACTTGTTTGGTTTGGGGAAAGTCAAAACTGGCTGATATTAGTTTGAGAAAAGTTTATGATGTAGAGAAGTTGTTTTGTTGAAGAGTTATTATTTAGTATATATTTGTATGGGCGGGACATAATCCAACCTTATGTCATTGCGAGCGAAGTCCAAGTTTTGTCGAGGACGAAGCGAAGCAATCTCATGAGATTGCCACGGCGCCTTTGGCGCCTCGCAATGACAAGAAGAATGATTATGCCCCAGTCAAATATTTGTATACTGAATAATAAGAAACTTTATTTGTCCTGTCTGTTTTGGTGACAGGTTTTTTTAGGGCTATTTTTTTTGGGACGATTTAAAAAGCCTATTTCAAAATTCAAATTTATATAGATCCCGTGTCAAGCCTGCTTGCCTGTCTGCCGACAGGCAAGACCGGTAGGCAGGTGCGGGATAACAGTTGAGGAATTTTGAAATAATTTTAGGCGTTATTTTGGATTATGAGTTTGGCTAAACGCGAGACTCTAGCTATCGGTTCATTTGTTGGCCCTTTCCAGCATGGGACAGAACTTTCTGTCTTAACAGACTTACTTATGCAGGTTCAGGAAGCAGAGATATTGGGAAGAGAAGGAGAGATAGGATTTCTTTTGACGATAGGAGAACAAAAATGTGTAGCTGTTGATTTTGAAAGACTTGATGGTTTAAGGACAGAACCAGGTATTGGTCAGTCAACCGATTTAATTGTTTCTGCTTTACAAGAGGGAACTTCTGTGGTTTTTTTAACCGGAGCGATGCGTTCAGGAAAATCAAAAGTGTTTAACAGAGTAGTGACTAAGGCTTTTGAGATTAATCTTGAGAAGGACTTTTGGATTTTTTGCGATTTGTGAATAGTAAGATTACCAATAGAGAGGGAGATTTCAAATTGGCGGCTTTGGAAGAAGCAGGTTTGTTGTTGTTTTCTAGAGATGATTATTTGTCACAAATAATGCAAGACGTAGAGGCTGCATTAGAAGCGGCTGGTGTACCAGAAAAATTTTGGGATGATTTTAAACAAGCGATAAAGAGTAATGATTTTGGCCAAGAGCTGGTTTTGATGGCAAAAGTTTTAGAAAAAAAAGGAATAAAGCTAGTTTTGACAGGAGTAGATCGTTTTTCTTCAGGCGAGCCATGGGAGCCAACACCGGCCTTAACCGAATGGGCGAAGCAGGAACCAGGGAAAGTTTTGATTAATCGAAGGTATTCAAGATGTGTTGGCTGTGGCGGGCTGGCGAATATTAGTGTGGTGACAAAAGGCCATTACTGGAAGGTAGAAATTGATGGTAGGAACTATTATGTTTGTCCGATAATGGGCGATCTCTCTGGTTTGGTTGAGGCAATTAACCCATATTATGCGCCAATGTGTGGAGAGTGTAATGATTTAGTGCGGCCAGGGATGCTCTCAACTAGCTGGCCGATAATCAAATGGACATGAAGATGGAGGGGTAGGAATTTTAAGAACTCAAAATTCTGGCTTTATAAAAAGACAGCGCCAATCCGATAAAAATTATAATTTATTTTTTCCTGCCTTTATTTATGGCTCAGGAAAGAATTCCCGCTTACCTGGAAAAATTAGGCCTAGAAAGTTTTTGGTTTTATATTTGCTAGTAAATGAATTTTTTGTATACTTAAGAAATGATGAAGGTTTATTTTGGAGCAGCAGTTAGTCTTACAAGAAAACTTTTGCCTCTTTATCAGAAAATTGTTAAAGAGATTAAAAAGCAGGGACATCAGGTGATTTCTGAATATGTGGCTGATCCTCGACTTAAGATTGGTGATGGTCTTTCGGCAGAAAAACTTTTCAGGCGGGAGACAAAAGCAATTGATAAAGTGGACTTGATGGTTGCAGAAGTAACGGCGCCGTCCTGGGGGACGGCCTTTTTAATGGAACATGCCTTGAAGAATAACAAGCCGGTTTTAGCCCTTTTTTATAAAGACAATGGGGGCAAACTGCCAATGATGGTCAAGGGACATCCGGAGCTTTATGTAGAGAGCTATGATGAGGATAATTTGCCGACTGTTTTGCGGACCAACTTGAAACACTTTAGTCTGCGAAAGAAAAGCAAGGGCAAGTTGATTATTATTGACGGCACTAATGGTTCTGGCAAGGCAACACAAACAGATTTACTGATGAAATATTTTAAAAGAGAAAAAATAAAAGCTAATTATATTAGCTTTCCTCGCTACTATACTTCCTTTCATGGTCGAACAGTCGGCAGGTTTCTTAGTGGTGAGTTTGGCAAGCTAGAAGAGGTCAGTCCTTACCTTTCTTCTTTGGCTTTTGCTTTGGATAGGTTAACTGCCAGAGATCAGATTTTGGATTGGCTAAATGACGGTCGTATAGTGGTCGCTGACAGATATGTGACCTCGAGTTTGGCTCATCAGGGGGCGAAACTCTTGCCAAAGGAAAGAAGAAGGTTTATTAACTGGATTTATGATATGGAATACAAACAGCACAAAATGCCCAAGGAAGATATTCTTCTTTTTCTTTATGTTTTGCCGGAGATCAGTGATAAACTGATTTTGCAAAAAGCGAAAAGATACAAAAAAGGAAAGAAGAAAGATATTGAGGAAGGTTTAAAGTATCAAAGGAAAGTGTTTCAGCTTTATTGCCAGCTGGCTAAAAAATACTTGCACTGGGTAATGATTAACTGTCTGGATAAGAAAGGCAAGTTGAAAAGTCGCCAAGAAGTTCATAAAGAAGTCATAACGATTTTGAGAAAAAGGAAGGTTTTCTAGACTGTCATTTTTCCCCCACGGCCGTGGGTCAAATTTGACATTTTTAGCAAGGAGATTTTTGTCATCGCGAGGCTACGAAGTAGCCGTGGCGATCCCTGCCTGCCTGTCTGCCGGCAGGCAAGACCGGACAGGCAGGCAGGTCTGAGAGATTGCTTCTCCCGCATTCTGCGGGATCGCAATGACAAAATCTCATTGGGGAAAACTGAATAGATACGTTTTCTCTTCTTGACAGTTTCTGCGCAGTTGTTGTAGATTTAATTATGGTTGGGAAGCCAGCTTATTTTTTTAACCAAAAATTGTTTTTAAAAAGACAACGGCCATTTGCGGCCGTTTTTATTTTTGATGGAGATTTATAGAGACAATTTACTGCTATAGATTCCCGATCTTGAAGCGCTTTCGCTTTCAAGTCGAGAATGACAAAGGATTGGATTAATAGATAAGGGAGCTTTGTAGATTGCTTTAATTAGTTTAAGTTGCAATGAAGAATAATCTTTTTGGAAAGGCAGAATTAGCCGAACTTCATGTCCATGTTGGTGGTGCTGTTGATCCGGCCATCATGTGGAGCATTGCCCATAGTCAAGGAATCCGCCTGCCAACCAAGGATTTCTGGCAGTTTGTTGACTTAATTACCATTTCCAAAGATAAAATAAACTGGAGCGATTACCATAAACTTTTTTACTGGACAGAGCTTATTCAGTCAAGTCCGCAGGCAATTGAGCGTTCAATTTACGAAATTATTTCCGGCGCTTATAGAAATTGCAATATTACCCTTTTAGAGGTCAGTTTTAATCCGATGCTTCGTAACCGAGAGGGGGAACAAGATTTGGACCACATAATTATGGCTGCCTTAAGGGGAATGGATAGGGCTCTTTTGGAATATCCACTCAAAGCCGGTCTTGTTCTTTTTCTTGACCGGCGATTTTCTTTTAAGGAAAATAAGATTATTGTCCAAAAAGCAATCAAATATCAAAAAAGAGGAATAGTTGGTATCGATTTGGCCGGGCCTAGAAATAAAAAGTTTTCTTATGATAGTTACCGCTCTTTGTATGAGAAAGCAGCCGAGGCTGGTTTGGGCTTGTCTGTTCATGCCGGAGAGGAAGGTAGCAGTAAAGAGATGAGAGAAGTGATTGATTGTCTTTCCCCCCATCGAGTAATTCACGGAATAAAAGCGGCCTATAGTAAAAAGCTATTGAAGGTTTTAAGAGAGAGAGACATAGTGTTGGCCATTTGCCCAACTTCAAATCTTAAAACAGGAGTAGTTGGAAGTATCCACGAATATAGAAAAATAATGAGAACTTTTGTCAAGGCAAAGGTAAGGTTTTGTATTAATACTGACGGGCCGGAATTATTGAAAACCGATCTTTTAAAAGAAATGGAGTTTTTGTATAAAAGCAAAATAATGACCAAAAAACAGCTTTTAAAAGCCAATAAGATTGCTTTTGAAAATAGTTTTATTAATAAGGAATTTATATAGGTAGCGTCAATAGAACTATTTTTATAGGTTCTGAATCAAACTTGGCCTGAAGAGATTCTGAGCTGAGTTCAGAATGACAATTTCAGGGTTCAGGATGACAGGGTAAAGTTAGATTCTAATGACCTTATCTATACAAGCGAAATATGAATATCCAAGAGGCTCTTACTTTTGACGATTTATTATTAATTCCTCAATATTCAACTATCCTGCCGGGCGAAGTGGATATTTCCACTCAGTTGACTCCCAGGATAAAACTAAAAATTCCCATAATTTCTATCCACATGGATACAGTAACCGAGTGGCAAATGGCGGTGGCGATGGCCCAGGCAGGAGCGATTGGGATTATCCATCGCAATTGTTCAATTGATTACGAAGTCAATCAAGTTAAAAAAGTTAAAAAGAACAAAGGAAAAACAAGCAAGGCGACGGTTGACAAGAGGAGATTTTTACAGACAATTGCTGCTATTGGTGCCGGTAAAGAGGCAGTCAGAAGAGGTAAAGCTTTAATTAAGGCCGGTGTAGATGCTTTGGCGGTTGATGTTTCTCATGGCGATTCCAAAAATGTCATTGAGACGATTTTGGCTTTGAGAAGACAGTTCTCTGGCCAGGAAATTATTGGAGGTAATGTGGCCACGAGTGAAGGCGTAAAACATTTGGCCAAGGTTGGAGTTGAGGCAATAAAAGTGGGAGTGGGTAACGGCACTATTTGCACCACTAGAATTGTTGCTGGAGTAGGAGTGCCGCAGATGACAGCCCTTTTTGAAACAGTAGCCGCTGCCAAAAAATGTAAAGTGGGAATTATTGCCGACGGAGGTATAAAACACTCTGGAGAGGTTGTTAAGGCCTTAGCAACGGGCGCAGTCGCTGTTTGTGCCGGTAGTCTTTTTGCCGGCTGCCTGGAAGCGCCGGGAAAGTTGATTAAGATTAAAGGTAGAAAATATAAACATTACCGAGCGATGGGATCAGTTTCTGCTCTTTCTGAGGGAAAAACCGGCAATCGCTACAGTTATAAAAGAGGCTCAGTAAATAAAGTTTCTCAGGGAATAGAGGGAGCGGTTCCTTATAAGGGGCCGGTGGCTGAGGTTTTAGAACAACTGGCAGGAGGGTTACGGTCAGGTATGGGCTTTTTAGGGGCGGGAAATCTTAACCAGCTTTATAAAAAAGCCAAATTTTTAAAAATTAGCCAGGCTTCTTTGGCCGAAAGCCATCCTCACGGAGTGATGATGCTCAAAGAAGAACCAAATTATAAAGGGAGATAAAATCTTAAAATTCAAAGGAGTAAAATTTAGTGGTGATAAGGTTTCTTATCTGGCTCCTTCATGGGAAGAAATGGGTGAGTATTGTTACCTGCTGGCTAAGAAAATTATTGCCTCAAAAAAGAGTTTTGATCGTTTGGTGACTTTGGCTAAAGGCGGCTGGACTTGGGCGCGAAACATGCTCGATCTGTTGGCGATAGAAAAAATTGCCAGCATTCAACTGGAGTTTTATGGCGATGTTTTCAAAACAAGAAAAGAGCCGGTTTTGTTGCAGTCTTTGCCGGTGGCGGTAAAGGGAGAAAAAGTGCTGCTTTTTGATGATGTGGTTGACAGTGGGAAAAGCTTGCCTTTTAGCAAAAGTTATTTACAAATGGCTGGCGCCTCAAAGATTACAGCGGCAGCTCTTTTTTACAAGCCTTGGTCAGTTTACAAACCTGATTTTTATCTTTGCCAGACCAAAACCTGGATTATTTTTCCTCATGAGATAAGAGAGTCAATTGCCAATATCGGCCAGAAATGGTTAAAATTAGGCAGGAGTAAGTCGGAGATAAAAAAAAGATTTTTGAAAATCGGCTTGCCAGAAGAGCAAGTAGATTATTATTTAAAATTGAGGTTTTGACCAGGAGGTGTTTATGATTGCCATTCTTGATTTTGGTAGCCAATATACTCATCTTTTAGCCAAACAAATTCGTTCCTTGGGGGTTTATTCGGAAATTTTTTCTTCGGAAACAAAAGCCGAAAATTTTAAAAAAGCCGAAGGGATTATTCTTTCTGGCGGGCCGGCGGTTGTTTATGAGCAAAGTGCCCCCAATTATGATAAAAAAATTTTTTCTCTGGGAGTGCCGATTTTGGGTCTTTGCTATGGTCATCAGCTTATTGCTCATGCTTTGGGAGGGGAAGTTAAAAGTGGAAAAACAAGGGAATATGGAAAGGCAAAATTAAAAATTATTAATAGGAAGGGTATTTTTCGTGGTTTAGCTGAAGAAGAAACCGTTTGGATGAGCCATGGTGATTCAATAGTAAAGCTACCTCCAGGATTTAAAGTTATTGGTTTGACTGCCGATTGTCCGACAGCAGCGATTGCCCATCAGCGGCGCAAAATTTACGGTTTTCAATTTCATCCTGAAGTAAGCCATACTCGCCAAGGAGTAAAGATGCTGAGAAATTTTGCTCTCAAAATTTGCCGTTGTTCAAAGGATTGGAACCCTAAAAATTTCATTACCCAAGCGATTAAGAAAATTAAAAAACAGGTAAAAGAAAAAAATGTTCTTTTGCTTATTAGTGGCGGAGTTGACTCAACAGTTGCTTTTGTTTTAATGAATAAGGCTTTAGGACAGAAGCGGGTTTTGGGTCTTCATATTGACAATGGTTTTATGCGCTATAAAGAAAGCCAAACAGTTAAAGAAAGTTTAGAAAATTTGGGATTGAAGAATTTTATTGTTGTTGGCGCTAGTAAAGATTTTTTACAGGCTATCAAAGGAGTGTCTGATCCAGAAAAAAAGCGGAAAATTATTGGCACGGTTTTTATTGAAGTGCAGGATAGAGTTCTTAAGCGGTTGAAAGTTGATCCTGACAAATGGTTGTTGGGGCAAGGAACTCTTTATCCGGATCGGATTGAAAGTGGAGCAACCAAGCATTCAGCCAAGATTTTTACTCATCACAATCGCGTTCAGGCGGTTTTGGACCTAATAGCTGCTGGTAAGGTCATAGAGCCTTTGGCTAACCTTTATAAGGATGAAGTTAGAAAGGTAGGCAAGCAGTTGGGCTTGCCCAAGCAAATAGTTTGGCGTCATACTTTTCCTGGACCGGGCTTGGCAATTCAGTCTTTATGTAGTCCGACTACCAGATTACCAAAAACGAAATCACTAGAACAAAGAGTTAATAAAATTGTCGGCAGATTTAAGTATAAAGCTAAGGTTTTGCCTGTTAAGACAGTTGGTGTTCAAGGAGATCATCGCACTTTTGCTTATGCTTGCTCTTTGATGAATGGAGATCAGGACTGGGATCGCCTGGAGGAAGTTTCCACACTAATTACCAATAAGGTAGCCGAGGTTAATCATGTTGTTTATCTTTTAAAGCCGCAAAGATTGGGCAGGATAAGATTGAAGAAAGGCTTTTTGACAAAGAAGAGGCTTAAGCCACATTGTATGGCAGATTATATTGCCAATCAAACTTTGGCGAAGCATGGTTTGGTGGGGCAAGTTTATGAATTTCCAGTAGTGATGATTCCAGTTAGTCTTCGGGGTGGAGAAAGCATTGTTTTGCGACCTCTTTGTTCGGAAAACGCGATGACCTCGGAGTTTACCAAACTGCCTTGGCCGGTAGTTGAAGAAATGGCTCAAAAGATTAAAGCCTTGGAGGGGATTGATGCTGTTTTTTATGATGTTAGCCATAAACCGCCAGCTCAAGTTCAGTGGGAGTAATGAATGATGAAAAGCAAAAAAGGTTATTCTGGAAAATTTTCTATTAAAACTGCCTCGCCGCTTAGCAGTTTTCAGAGCAATGATTATTTAAAGGTTTATAAGGAATTAAAAAACGAAGCTAAAGAATTAGGAGTTTTTATTCCTTCGGTTAGTTATAGAACGGTTTTAAAAGAGATAAAAGATAATTTTACTCCTAAAGAGAGAAAATATTTACCCAGATGGTATGAGCTATTTAAAGAGACTCTTTTGGGAAATGGTTTGACAAAGGCTTTGGTTTATAGAAGTTTAATTGAATTTTTTTTTGATTCCACTCATGGCGTTGTCCACAGTCTTTATATTTTGACTGCCATTTTGAGAAGAAAGCCTGAAATTGGCAATAGTGAAGTTTGGGAAGTGCTGGCGGTTGCTCATGATATTGGCCGAGTGGTCGTTTCAGAGATAGATAAAAAGGGAAAAGAAACAAAAGAGAGTGTTAATTTAAGATATCTTCATCATGCAGAGCTCGGGGCGGCCATAGTCTGTTTATTAGCAGGTAGGTTTGGTTTAAGCATTCAAGATAGACAAAGACTCTTTTGGGATGTTTTACTTCATGATTATGCGATTGAACAAGCAAGCCAAAAAAAAGAAGGGATAGCTTCTTTGCTGACAGAGCCAGGCAGACTACTTCATGATATGGAGAAGTTACTCTCAGTTGGAGGAAAGACGCCCGAACAAGCAATCAGGCGCTACATTAGACGGGCGAGAAAAATGGCGAGCAATAATCCTGGGAAAGAATGGTATTTTATGCGCCCGGATCTTTCAATAGAAGATTATCTTAATTGGAAGATGGGGTTAAGGGGATTTTCTGATAATTTGGCAGGAATGTTTGCCTTGTTAAAATGGAACAAGAAAGATTTTTTTACTGATTTTGGAAAGAAATTTTTTGAGAAGTGGCAAAGAAAATTGCTGCCAGCTATTTTACAAGTAATTATCCAGGAAAAGAAATGGATAGATAGAACTCTTTCAAAAGAAAAGCTATATTTTGATCCGAAAGGTCGAAAGCCGGCTTCTTTTAAAATTAGAAAAACTTTAAAAAGTCTCCAAAGGAAAGTAGTTGATAGAGACAAAAGATATGGTTTAGCTTATGGCAAGGGGTTTTATACTAAGAAAGGAGAATATATTGATCCAACTATTGCTTTGCCAAAAAAGGGAGCTCTTTTAAAAGAAGTAGAAAGGCGATTTAAGGAATATAAGAAACTAATTGAAGCTTGAATTTATGGTTGAAGAAAAGAGGGCCGTTGATTTTTTGAAAAGAAAAGTGCCGGATTTTCCCGGGACTGTTTTGGTTTTGGGTTCGGGCTGGAATAAAGTTATTGAGAAAGTTAAGGTTGCCCAGCAGTTTTCTTTTAAAGATGTTTTTGGGGTTGATGCCGGTGTTTCTGGTCATTTGGGGAAGATAGTAGTTGGCAAGCTGGCAGGAAAGAGAACTTTGTTAATGGCTGGACGGCTGCATACTTATGAGGGTTATTCTTCGTATAAGGTTACTTTGCCGGTAAGAGTTTTTGCCAAGTTAGGAACAAAAAGGCTTGTTTTAACTTCGGCAGTCGGCGGTCTAAATAAAAAATATAAAATAGGAGATTTGGTTGTCATTAAAGACATTCTCAATTTATTTTTACAAAGCCCGCTTTCCGGTGCTTCCTTTCAGGATCTTTCTCAACCTTTTAATCAAGGCTTGCGAGAGATTGTTTTAAAGGTTTGTAGGGCAGAGAAAATTCCTTTTAGGCAAGGAGTTTATGCTTATATGCGGGGGCCGCATTATGAGAGCTTTGCTGATAAAAAAGCCCTAAGAATTTTAGGGGCTGATGTGGCTGGTATGAGTATTTGTCCGGAGGTAATTATGGCAAGCTCTTTAGGATTAAAAGTTTTAGGACTGGCTTGTGTCACTAATCTGGCTTTTGTTAAACATTCACACAAG
>CAYPXO010000004.1:9463-61623 GCA_964414895.1 uncultured Pseudomonadales bacterium | reverse complement strand
GTTTGTATGTCATATACATACATTTTAACGGTTGCACTTGGTTTTAGAATACACGTTTCTCAGCTATTTTTCAGGAAATTGATATAATATAAGCCAGGATTTTAAAATTAGAGTGATTAGTGATTAATCTTTTTTTTAATATTGACTATTCACTAGAATTCTACAGTCTTACACTCTAAAATGTATGAGAATTTTGGTAGTAGAAGACGAGCATAAAATAGCTAATTCCATTAAAAAAGGCTTGGAGCAGGAGTCATATGCCGTTGATGTGGCTTTTGACGGAGAACATGGTTTTGATTTGGCAGCGACCGAGGATTATGATGCTGTCATTCTGGATCTCCTCTTGCCGAAGATAAACGGCATAGAAATATGCCGCAAGTTAAGAAAGGAAGAAAATATCCACACGCCTATCTTGATATTGACGGCAAAGGGGCAAATTGATGATCGGGTTAAGGGTTTGAATGCCGGTGCCGATGATTATTTGGTAAAACCTTTTGCTTTTGCCGAGCTTTTAGCAAGAATCAGAGCTTTGATACGGAGGCCAAAACAAACGCTAGACAATCGTTTAGCAGTTGAAGATCTAGTTTTGAATACTTTAAACTTTGAGGTAAAAAGAGCCGGTAAAAAGATTAAGTTGACCAAGAAAGAGTTTGCTCTTCTTGAATACCTTTTAAGAAACAAAGGAAAAACTGTTAGTAAAAATCAAATTATTAACCATGTTTGGGATTATGACGCCGATATTCTACAGAATACAGTCGAAGTCTATATTAGTTATCTGCGCAATAAGATTGAAAGACCATTTAGGGATAAACCAAAGCTGATTCAAACAGTAAGGGGATTCGGGTATAAGATCGTTGAGAATTAACCTAATGACTAAATAAATTTTTAGAAATTGGAGATTGGAATATTGGGATTTAATTAGAAATTAGACATTAGAAATTAGAAATTTTTAATATATAGCCCTTTAAAAACAAAATGGCGGGTTTTTAAAACTTTCTCTTTTTTATTTCTCATTTGTCATTCTCGACCTGAAAGCGAAAGCGCTTCAAGATCGGGAATCTATAAAAATATTAAAGCTGAATTATTTGTATAGATTCTGAATCAAGTTCAGAATGACAAAGGTGACATTTTGTTTTAACATTGCTATATGTTCCATTCCGCTCGTATTAAACTAACCGGCTGGTATCTTTTAATTATTATGCTTGTAAGTGTTTCTTTTAGCGTGGTGATTTATGCAGGCATGGCAGGAGAATTAAAAAGAGGTTATCACCAGGCAGAATTGAGACTTAGAGCAGAAGAATTGGGTATTGTTTTGCCCGGACGTTTTCCGGACCGCTTTGAAAATCTACCTCCAAGATTAAGAGAAGTGTCACCGTCTTTTTTATTTACTGAAGACCTTGAGTTTGCCAAAAAAAGAATAATTTTCAATTTGTTGATACTTAACGGCGTTATTTTGGGAGTCTCTGCCCTGTCTGGATATTTTCTTGCCGGTAAAACCTTAAGACCAATTGCTATGGTAATGGAAGAACAAAAGCGCTTTGTGGCTGATGCCAGCCATGAATTGCGCACCCCTCTGACTGCCCTAAAGACTTCAATGGAGGTTGCTTTAAGGGAGAAAAAAAGCTCAGCCGCAAAGTTTAAGAAAATAATAAAAAGCAATCTGGAAGATATTGATAGCTTACAATCTTTAGCAGATAAACTTTTAAGCTTAGCTAATTTACAAGACAATGGCCAAAAACTTGTTTTTGAGACTGTTGACATTGGTAAAGTAATTAAGAACGCCTCTCGAAAAATTTCACCTTTGGCCAATAAAAAAAATATTGACATAAAAATCAAAGTTAGAAAGCAGATTGTTTGGGGTAATAAAGAAAGCCTGCAGGAAATGGTGGTTATTTTTTTGGATAATGCAGTTAAATATACGCCCAAAGGTGGTATAATTAGTATTACTGCCGGCGTTGATAAAAAAGAGGCAATTTTAGAGATTAAAGACAATGGTATCGGGATTGCCAAAGAAGACATCCTTCATGTTTTTGACCGCTTTTATCGAGCAGATCAATCTCGCTCAAATAAAGTGTCTGGTTTTGGTTTGGGGTTGTCTGTTGCCAAAAAAATTATTGATCTACACAGAGGCTTTGTAGAAGTAAAAAGCAAAGTTGGCAAGGGAACTACTTTTACTATAAAATTTCCTCTGAAGTATTCTTAAATGGATAAGGCAAATAAAAATATTATTCAAGTTAATAATTTAACCAAGAAATTTAATGGCTTTGTAGCGGTTAATAATATTTCTTTTGGTGTCAGAAAAGGAGAAATTTTTGCTTTTTTGGGTCCCAATGGAGCGGGGAAGACAACAACCATAAAAATGTTGACCACTCTTCTTATGCCAACTAGCGGCAGGGTTAAGATCAATGGCTTTGATCCCTTATCTAATCAAGATGAAGTAAGAAAGTCTTTTGGAATTGTTTTTCAAGACCAAAGTTTGGACGATGAGCTAACAGCAAATGAGAATATGGAATTTCATGGAGTTTTGTATAAAATACCTAAAGAAATAAGAAAAAAACGAATAAAAGGCCTTTTAAAAATAGTAGAGTTATGGGATAGAAAAGATAGTTTAGTAAAAACTTTCTCCGGGGGAATGAAGCGGAGGTTAGAGATTGCCCGAGGCCTTCTTCATCATCCAAAGATTTTTTTTCTTGATGAACCCACTCTCGGTCTTGACCCGCAAACGAGAAATAAAATTTGGCATTATATTAAAAGATTGAATCAAAAACACCAAACAACCATTTTTTTCACCACTCATTATATGGAAGAAGCAGAGCATATGGCCCAGAAGATTGCCATTATTGATCACGGTAGGATTGTTGCCCAGGGAACAGTTAATGATCTTAAAAATGAGACCGGAGCAAGTTCCTTAGAGGAGGCTTTTATCGCCTTAACAGGAAGAGCTATTCGTGAGGAAGAAGCTAGTAGTTTAGACAAAATGAGAATGTTTAGAAAAGGAAAGTTTGGAAAGAAGTAAATTTATTTGTATAGATTCCTGCCTCCGCAGGAATGACAAAGGTGACATTTTGTTTTAACACTACTATTATATTATTGGGGGTGGAACATAGTCATTCTTCTTGTCATTGCGAGCGAACTTGTGAGCGTGGCAATCTCATAAAGGATTCATAAAGAAAGAGATTGCTTCGTCGCTTCACTCCTCGCAATGACATAAGGCTGGATTTATGTCCCAGTCACTATATTATTATGTCTGTTGTTTATATTCTTTGGTTAAGACAACTAAAACGTTATTGGCGTTCCAAATCAAGAATTATCGGTTCTTTGGGTCAACCAATTTTATTTTTGGTTGCTTTGGGGTTTGGCATGGGGCCGATCTTTGAAAAAGCCGGCGGCGGTAGCTATATTGATTTTTTGGCTCCAGGAGTAATTGCTCAGGCAATTTTATTTTTGGCGGTTTTTTCCGGCGTGGAGTTAATTTGGGACAGAGAGTTTGGTTTTTTAAAAGAGACTTTGGTGGCACCGGTTTCTCGTTTGGAGATCATAATCGGCAGGACCTTGGGTGGGACAACAATTGCCACTCTACAAGGCATTGTTGTTTTTTTATTGTCTTTACTGATAGGTTTTAGCCCAAAAAACATAATTTTACTGCCGGTAGCGATAGGAGTGATGTTTTTTATTTCTCTTTTATACACTGCTTTGGGAACGGCGATTGCCTCAACTCTGCAAGATTTCCATGGTTTTCAGTTGATTATGAATTTTTTGGTGATGCCTACTTTTTTTCTTTCAGGCGCCTTATTTCCTTTGCAAAATTCACCTAAGGTTTTGCAAATGATCTCCAAAGTTAACCCTTTAACTTATGGAGTTGACGGCTTGCGGCAGGTTTTGTTAGGCACAGTCCACTTTGGTTTGATCACAGATATTTTAGTATTAGGAAGTGTCGGCGGGATTTTGCTGTTGCTTGCCAGCTATCTTTTCTCCAAGATACAGATTTAATTTTTCCTCTAAGCGTTTTCTCAGATTAATTAGATAGTATAGGGTTTGTTGATAATTTGAAACAGACCCACCAAATTTTCATGGCGCGCTCACACGATCATTAATCGGTATCGCTGCCAGAAATTCAGGCGGGCAAGAAAGGAGGTGAGATAGAAAATGCAAAATTTAAAATTTAAAATTAAAAATTTAGTGGTGATTTTTGCTATTACTTTTGGGGTGATTGGTCTAGGGTTGTCTGTAGTAAAGATGGTTGATGCCCAATTTGAAGGCAATTACCCACCTATTATTCAAAAACTGGTGGAGCGTTTTGGGCTTAATGAAGATGAAGTCAAGGCAGTTTTTGATGAAGCCCGGGAAGAAAAACAAGGGCAAATGCAAGCTCATTTTGAAGAAAGACTCAATCAAGCAGTGGTGGAAGGCGAAATTACCGAGGAGCAGAAACAGGCAATTTTGAACAAACATGAAGAGATGAAAACCAATCGCCAGGCTAATCGTGGAGAATTTAAAAACCTTACAACTGAGGAAAGAGAGGAGAGAAAAGAAAAAATGCAAGCTCATAGAGAAGAGATGAAGGCTTGGGCAGAAGAAAATGGTATTGACTCCAGCCTTTTGCCAATGCTTTTAGGCGGCGGGCGAAAGCCGGGTTTTGGCGGGCCGGGCTTTGGTGGACCAAACTCTGATAAGTAAGTAGCGCCAAAAACACAAGTAGAACAACACCCCGAGAGAACTCGGGGTGTTTGTTGTTGGAAAAATCACTCTCAATTTATGTTAGAATAAAAAAGACTTATGTCTTTTGATAAATTCACTCACCTTTACGAACTCTCTAAAACCTTGCGATTTGAGTTGAAACCTCATCCCAAAACAAAAAAACACCTCGATTTAGAATTGGATAGTCAATTTTCCAACGATAAATATAGAAAAGAAAACAGGGAGATCATTAAATATTATTCTGATTTATTACATCGGGATTTTATAGAGGATTCGCTGAAAGATTGCCGATTTGATTTTCAAAAATATTATGAAATCTCAAAAAGTAAGGATTCAAAAGAAGGTCAAAAAAATGAAAACAACAAAAGTGACGGAGGTTTGAATAATTTTGAACGTTTTGAGGACAAGAAAGATTTAAGAAAGAAAATAGCGGAAAAATTTACAGAGTATGGTAATGCTAAGAGCAAGGAAACTGGTCAATATTGGGTAAAAGTTGACAAAAATAAGAATAAAAATAAGAATACTGTCTCCGGTATACTTTTTGGAAAGGAGCTAATTGGGACAAGAACAAAAGACGGACTAGTATTTAAGGAATTTAAAAATGAATTAGGAGAAGATGTTGAAATACCAAAATTGTTTTTCAATAAGAACGGAAGTAGTAAAAAAAGAAAATTGAAGGAAGTTTTTAATAATTTCAGAGGTTTTACTACTAACCTTGCCGATTTTTTTGAAAATCGAAAAAATTTTTACAAAGCCGAGGGCAAAACTGGACAGGTAGCGACAAGAATTGTTGATGACAATATGCCTAGATTTTTTGATAATTTAAGAGTTTTTGAAGAGATAATGGATAAATATAAAAATTTAACTCAAAACTTCAGTATAGGCTGGCCGGAATATTTGAGAGAGAAGAAATTAGAGAATGAAAGTTGGTCAGAAGAATTTAAAAAGAATAATTACAATTGGGAAGAATTGTTATTTAAACCAAATATGTATAACCAATATTTTTTACAGGAAGGAATTGATAAATATAATTATTTGATCAAAAAACTAAATAAAGATATTAATGAATTTGGACAAACTATTACAAACAAAAAGGAACGGAAAAAGATAAAAATCTTTCAAAAACTTTATAAGCAAATTCATGGTAAGGTAAAAAAATGTTCAGATTTTATAGAAATAGATAAAGAAAATATTTTTGAAAGAATTAAAGAATTTATTAAACATAGCGATAGTAAAATACGAACTTCCGATCAAATAATAAATGCTTTTTTAAACCAAAAGATAAATATCGATAACCAAAGAATCGAATTAAATCTTGACCAAGTGTATTTTTCTAAAAGAGCTGTTGAAACTATTTCTTCCAAATGGTTTCGATCATGGAATTTCTTAGGTGAAAAAATTTTAGAAAAAATCAATAAAAAGCTGTCTGATTTTATTGATTTAAATTTATTAAAAAATGCTTTCGAAGCTGAGAATAACGAAGAATTCAAAAATCTTCTTAAACCAAAATTTCTTGAAAATATAAAAGAATCTGAAGAAAAATATGGAATAAAATTGGAGGAATTCCAACAAGGAAAAAAGTGGCAAAATTTTTTACATGTTTTTAAATTTGAGTTTGATAAAGCAAAAAAAGAATATGAGGAAACTAAAAAGAAATATGAAGAAATGCCAAAACAAAAATATGAAAGAAATAATAAAAATCAAATTGAGATTATCAGAAATTTAGCGGAAAGTTCACTGGCAATTTACCGCATGACTAATTATTTTTCCAATCGTAAGGGTGCAAAAATTGTTGAAGGTAAAAAATATTTTCCAAATAGGAAAGATACAAAATTTTATGAACTTGTTGATAAATATTTAGATGGAGATAGGGAAACAAATGAAGAAAAATGTAATATTTTTAACTACTACAATGCTTTAAGAAATTTTATTTCCAAAAAACCATTTATTACGGATAAAATTGAACTTTATTTTGAAAAGTCTAATTTGCTAGGCGGTTGGAGCGAAGAATATAAAGAAAAAGGCGGTAACGGTGCTCAATTCTCAGGTTTTATATTCAAGAAGGACGATAAATATTTTCTCGGCATTACAGATGATTGCCAATTGTTTAACGAATTTAAATATGGGGCACAAATTAATGATTTATCATCCGGAGCATATAAAAAAATGGCGTATAAACAGCTCAAATATATGGTTGTTTCAGGGACAATTTATAACTCTAAATACAGAACTAATTATAACTCTAAATACAGAACTAAATATAGCGACGATAAAACAAACCTTTCAGATAAAGAAATGATATTTAAAATTAAAGAATGTCTAAAAACTCAAGAGGGGATTTTTCCAAATATAAAACTGCTAACTTCAAAGTCGTATGAAAAACTTTCCGACTTAATTACAGACTTCAACTCCCTAAATCCTTACAGTTTGAGCTTTAACAAAGAAGTTTCAAAGAAATATGTTGAAAAATTAAAGTTTCAAATAGGGAAAAAAGAAAAACATCTATACCTTTTCCAAATATACAACAAAGATTTTGAACTTGATGAAGAAATCGGAAAAAAACTTAAAGAGGTAGTTGACGAAAACCAGCAAGGTGAAGCAAAACGAGAATTAAGATGGGGAGAAAAATTCAAACCGGGAAAAACCAAAGGAAAAGAAAACTTGCATACATTTTTTTTTAAGCTTCTTTTTGATCCTAAGAATTTTAATAACTCCGATGGTGTAGTGTTTAAGCTAAGCGGCGGCGCAAAAGTTTTTTATCGTCCAAGAACCAAAAAAGAAGATTGGGAAAAACTGGAAAAAACAAAGAGTAAATATCGGAGTCCAAGATATAAAGAAGATAAGTATTTTTTGCACTTACCGATCGTGCAAAATTTTTCAAACAAAGGCGAAAAACAAGTTAACGATAAATTAAACGAAGAAATAATTTCTAAAACAGACTTAAATAAATTCCGCATTATCGGTATTGATCGAGGCGAGAAAAACTTGATTTATTATTCGATAATCGATACAAAGAGAAACATCAAAGAGCTAAAAAGCCTTAATTATATTCAAAGAAAAAATTGTAAGGGAGAAATTATTAAAGAAGAAAATATTTATTGCGACAAAAATGGAAATATCATTGAGAAGAAAATAGAAAAAGATGGCAAAAATTATCTCAACATCTTAGAGAAAAAAGAAATTGAAAGACTTAAAGCCAGACAATCATGGCAGGTAATAGAACAGATCAAAAACACCAAAAACGGATACATTTCTCAAGTAGTGAATATCCTTTGCGAGAAAATCTGGCAAAGCATTGATGAAGGTTTAGTGCCGATTATTGTTTTGGAAAATCTAAATCAAGGTTTTAAAAGAACCAGACAAAAAATCGAAAGACAAGTCTATCAAAAGTTAGAACTGCAATTAGCGCAAAAACTTAATTTTTTAGTGGATAAAAAAAGAGGAAACTACCTAAAAGCTCTGCAACTTACCCCTAAAATAAAAACTTTCACTAATATTAAAAGCCAAACAGGAATTGTTCTTTATGTAAACCCAGACTACACTTCCGCTATCTGTCCGCAGTGTGGATTTAGACGACCAGATAAAATAAATAAATACCTAAAAGAATTGAGCATTGAGTTTAAGGATGGGAAATATATTATTGCTTATGATTATCAAACTGAAAAAGAAAAATTTAAAGAAGAAGTTTTTTCTGATGTTAAAAGAATTTTATGGGATAATGACAAGAAAAAAATGAAAACCATAGAAAATGTAACCGAAGAAATAAATAAATTATTTAAAAACCATGGTATTAATAAAAATGGTGATATAAACGCCCAAATTAAAACGCAAAATTTTAAATTTTGGCAGGAATTTGAAAAGCTTTTTAACTTGATTTTACGAATTAGGAACTCGCAAAAGAAAAATCGTAAATGGAATGAAGAAACAAGGCAAATCGAAGAAAGTGGAAAAGATCAAGATTTTCTGCATTGCCCTAAATGTCATTTTCATTCTGATAATGATAATGGATTCCAAAATAAAAAATGGAATGGGGACGCCAACGGAGCTTATCATATAGCCTTAAAAGGGATTATTGCCATAAATAAAATTAAAGGACATTATAAAGATTTAGAAGAATGGAAAAATAAATGGGGAATAGAAAATTTACCAAAAAACAAATCAGACAAATCAATTAAAGTTAAAGAATTTACTTTAAGCATTGATAAAATTAAAAAGAATGATAACAGTAAAAAAGAAATATTTTTTTATTTATTGAAAAAGAAAAGTGAAAAAAATAACCAGATAGATGAAGAAAGAAAATTTAGACGATATCCCAATCTTTTTATCTCCAATACAGAATGGGATGAGGACTATGAGAAATTTCTTGCCCAGAAAAGACTATGATGAATGGATAATCTGATTCAGATTTCCAAAATCAATGATTTTATCTTCTGCCCATACTCCATTTATCTACACGAGATTTATAATTCCTTTCACCAACATTTATACCACGACACTCCCCAAGCCATAGGTAAAATAGCTCATGAAAAAATAGAACAGCAAAAATATTCTTCGAAAAAAGATATCTTACAGGGATTAACAATTGTTTCTTCTCAATTTGGTTTAATCGGCAAAATTGATCTTTTTGACTGCAACCAAAAGATGTTAATCGAAAGAAAACAAAGAGTAAAAATTATTTTTGACGGCTATCGCTATCAGCTTTATGCTCAATATTTTGGCTTACAGGAAAGAGGTTACAAAGTTTTAAAACTTCGGGTTCATTCTTTATCCGATAATAAAAATTATGATTTTTTACCCCCAAATGATCAGGAAATCATTGAATTTAGACAAGTGGTTGAAAAAATGCGTAATTTTTCAGTTGAAACTTGGAATAAAAAAATTAATCCCGCCAAATGCCGACAGTGCATCTATCGGATTTTGTGCGGTTATGGTTCATGTTGAGCTTGCCAGACTTTAACGAAAAGAAAATTATTTTTATTTCCCATCTGGGAAAAGATCCTCATGATTTAAAACTTGGTAATAGTAATATTCGTCTTTATCGAAATAATAAATTTACCAATCAAGTCTCTTGCCATTTGGTATTTTGCGTTTTTATTATCGGCGATACCACCTTAACTACTAATCTAATCAGAGAGGCGCAAAAATACGGTATTTCTATTTTTCTTTTGAATCGTTCTTTTCAGGTATACAGCGCCATTAACTCGCAAGCGGAAGGCAACTACCAAATAAGAAAAATCCAATATCAAATGCCGGAAGGGGAAAATTTGCGTTTGGCAAAGTTGATTGTTAGTAACAAAGTTGCCAATCAAAGAAAATTAGTAAGTAATTACAGTAAAAATCGCCTAGCTGATTATGACATAATAGCAAGAATTAAAAGCGCCAAAAATATAAAACAAATTTTAGGATGGGAGGGTGTCTATGCCAGTCAGTATTTCAAAACTGTTTTTGCCGATTTAGACTGGTATCGCCGCAGCCCACAGACCAAAGAAGACATCCCTAATTTTCTACTGGATATTGGTTATACTTTTCTCTTTAACTGGGTAGATGCAATTTTGCGTTTGTTTGGATTTGATACTTATAAAGGCTTTTACCATCAATTATTTTTTGAAAGGAAATCTTTAAGTTGTGATTTAATGGAGCCTTTAAGGCCAATTATAGACAAACAGTTGATCAAAGCCTATCATCTAAAACAAATTAAAAAAAGAGACTTTATGTTTAAAAAAGGCAGATATCTATTGAAAAGAGACAAAGCAATCAATAAAAAATACACTAAGTTATTTGCCCAAACTTTAATGAACTGTCGTAAGGAAATCTATCAATATTTGATTACTTTTTATTATCATTTGCTTAATCCGGCCAAATATCCTGGTTTTTACTTTGATTTATGTTTATAGTTTCTTATGATTTTAGTTCTGATCGCAAAAGAGCAAAATTTTCCAAATTCATAAAACAATTTGGAGAAAAGATTCAATATTCTGTTTACAGGATTAAAAATAGTCAACGCGTTTTAAGGTTGATCTTGGCGGAAATTGACAAAAAATACGCCCAAAAATTTGATAAAACCGACAGTATTCTGATTTTTTACCTCTGCGCTTCGTGTATAAAAAAGATCAAAAAATACGGAAGCGCTAGTCATGAAGAAAAAGATGTGATATATTTAGAATAAATAAGCTCTTTAACAAAACATAGTTAAAGGTAGAAATTGGATTGTTGGTAAAACCTAAGCCTTAATTTTCTATAGAAAAATGCTAATTTTTCTTTTTAAATCAAATAAAAGTCTGTTTCTTGATAGCCAAAAAGTCTTGGAAAAATTCATGTTTCCAATTGCATCTTTTTCTTGTGTTATCAAGAAACAGACAGTTTTTTACCAATAAGTAATTTCTACTTTTGTAGATTAGTCTGCCCTTTTGACACATTGCTCGTTTTTTACCAATAAGTAATTTCTACTTTTGTAGATATCAACTTCGCTACAATAGAAGCTACCCGTTTTTTACCAATAAGTAATTTCTACTTTTGTAGATTGGTAACCTGAACGAAGTCGCCAAGAAGGTTTTTTACCAATAAGTAATTTCTACTTTTGTAAAGCAGATTAGGTTAGATAAATTAGATCAATACAAAAAGCCAAACAAATACAAAGGAATAGTTTTTTTACCTCCAATCAGAAGATTGTCCTTGACCAAATAACTGTCTTTTACTTCACCTATTTGTTTTTCCGACTTCCCCTTGCCTCCAATTTCAAAAGTATAATCACCAACCCTAATGTCTCCTTTTTTTGTCCAGCAAACTACTTGTTTTGAATTTTGCAGATGACTAATAACAAACAATTCTCTGATATTTCCAAGCAACACCTTTTTCCCCACCGTTTTGTTTATAGTATAAAGTAGATTTGGGTTGTCTAAATAAATTTTTTCTGCATTTCTCACCAAAGCATGACCATGTTTATCAATCAACAAAAATCTCAAAAGTCCTGTATCCCGTAAAATTTGGATATAGTCGGCAATGGTTGAATGATCTCTACTTAAACTTCTGGCCAGCTTATTAATATTAAGACTTCCTGGCTGCGAGGTAGCAAAAAAGTAGATAATTTTTTTTAGTGTTTCCAGATTCTTGCTTTTGAGAGAATAAAAGCTGGTAATATCTTCAAATATAATTTTGTCTATAATACTAAGCAAGCTGTCGTAATAGGCTTCGTTATCAGTAATTTCTAACCAGCTAGGATAATAGCCTTTTTTCCAATACTCCTTGAGGAATCCCAGCAATTTAGGAATAGCCATCAGTTTTTTAGAAAAAAAACTGTTTCTGTCAACTAAGTCTTTAAGACCTATAACAGGGAAAGATTTTTGCTGTTTTATTTCCAGAAACTCTCGAAATGAAAAACCATACATTGTTTTTAAAAACACTCTTCGCGACAAATCATATCTACCTTTTACCAAATCAATGCTTGAACTTCCGGAAAATATTATCTTCAGCTTCGGGTAGGAATCATAGATGTTTTTTAGCTCCTGATTCCAGTCTTTGTATTTATGGATTTCGTCAATACATAAAAATTTACCGTTATATTCCTTTACAAATTGATCAACCAAACCAATCAAGGTGTGTTCCGAAAAATAAAGATGGTCGGCTGAGACATATAAAGCCTGATCAGAATGAAGATAATTTTCTCTTAGATAGTGCAAAAGAAATGTTGTTTTCCCTACTCCTCTTGCTCCGACTACTCCCACAAATCTCTGATCCATAGAAAAATTGTCATAAAACTGGCGATTATACAGCAAAGGCTTTTCTTTTATTAATCGTGCATGAGTTTCTCTTAGAATGTCCATTACTATCTCCTCTTATCGCTTTGAGATAATTTGGATACACTCCAATTATAGCACATTTTTTCTTGACTGTATTCAAGATTACTCAGCCTATGACTTAGATGGCTATTACAAAAAACTTTACAGGGTAAGAAAATAAACAACCTATGTTAAAATGAAAGTTATGGGAAAAGTTCTTGTTACCGGCGGGGCAGGCTTTATCGGCAGTCATTTGATAGAAGCTTTGCACAAAAAAGGCCATTTTATTATCATTATTGACAATTTAAGCTCCGGTTTTATAAAAAACCTTAAGTTTTTAATAGATAAAAAAAACTGGCCAAAAGTTAAAAATTTAAACAGAAGTTCTTCTATTGGTAAATATCGACTAGCAGAAAAACTTATCTTTTATAAGGGATCGATTACTAACTATTCTCTTCTTGAAAAGATATTCCAGGAAAACGAAAATCTGGATTTTTGTTTTCATTTGGCGGCAGTTGTCAGTGCTCCTTGGTCAATCAAGCATAGAAAAGAAACTTTTACTACTAATTTCCAGGCAACAAAAAAGCTGGTTTCTTTGGGAAAAAAATACGAACTTAAAGGCGTTGCTTTTGCCGGCTCGGCCGCAGAATATGGTAATGAAAAAAGGCTCCCGATTAAAGAAAAATATGCTCAGAAGGGCAGTCAGCTTTCTCCTTATGGAGAGTCAAAATTTTTATCAACAAAGTTTATTTCTTTGCAAAACAATAAAAATTTCTCTGCCTTTAGTCTGCGTTTTTTTAATGTTTATGGCCCACGCCAAAATCCAGCTAGTCCTTACAGTGGGGTAATTTCCAAGTTTATGGAGAGGGTTGTTAAAAAAAGAAATATTGTTATTTACGGTACAGGTAAACAGACAAGAGATTTTGTTTTTGTAAAAGATGTAGTCTTAGCCCTGCTTGCCACTTGGCGGAAGAAACCAAAAAAGGCAATTTTTAATGTTGGCACAGGAGAAAAAACAACAATCAACGCTCTGGCTAATGAAATCAATCAACTTGGCGGAAAAAATTCTGAGATTGTTTATCAAATAAAAAGACAGGGAGACATTCTACATTCTCAGGCAGATATTACTAAAGCAGGGAAGTTTTTGTCCTGGCGGCCGCAAACCAACCTAAAAAAAGGCTTAAAAAAAACCTACCTTTGGTATAGAAATTACCATACTTTTCCGCACCCGCAAGTAAAGCATGGTAAAACTATTTAGGCTATTTTAGCCTGAAAGAGAATTTAGTTTTACTATAAACGAGTTGCGGGTGCAAGTGAGTTATAGTAAAAATGTGAACTCCTTCTTTTCTTTTTGACCCCCAGAGATTAAGATAATAAATATGTTTACCCAGCTTTTAAAAGCCGCTTTTTTGGGAGTTTTGCAGGGTTTGACTGAATTCTTGCCGATTTCTTCAACCGGTCACCTAGTTTTAGGAGAGCATCTTTTGGGAATCTCTCAGGAAAAGTTTGGCCTTAGCTTTGATGCCGCCATTCATTTGGGAACAGCCTTGTCTGTTTTTTGGTTTTTTAGAAAGAAATGGGGGGAGATTCTAAGCTCTTTTTGCAAAGATATAGAAAAAATTTTTGATTTCTCTGTCATTCCCGCGAAAGCGGGAATCTATAAAAAGGAGAAACTTTGGTTTTATTTATTGGCAGGGACTATTCCGGCAGCAATTATTGGTCTTTTTTTAGAGCAAAAAATAGAAACTGTTTTTCGCCAGCCAAAAATAGTTGCTTTTGCTCTTCTTTTTGGCAGTTTAATAATTTTTTCAGCAGAGAGGTTGGGAAAAAGAAAAAAAAAATTAGAAAAAGTCAATCTTCTTTCTGCTATTTTTATCGGTTTTTCTCAAAGCCTGGCTCTTATCCCAGGAATTTCTCGCTCAGGAGTAACTATTTCTTCTGGAATGTTTCTTTCTTTTAAACGAAAGTCGGCCGCTGAGTTTGCTTTTTTGCTCTCCGGCCCAATTGTTTTGGGAGCGGGAGGAAAAAAACTCCTTGATGTTCTCGGCAGCTTTGCCAGCAGAGGCTTCCTTGTCAATGAGCTTCTTTTTTTTCTAATCGGCATTATTTGTGCCGCAATCTCCGGTTTCTTAACAATAAAGTTCCTGCTAAAATATCTCTCTTGTCACTCTTTGGACATCTTTGTTGCTTATCGAGTCTTGTTGGCATTCTTAGTCTTAATTTTTTTGACTTAGTTATTATTTAGTATACTATATATACTATATATACTAAATAATAAGGGAATTGTGGTAAAAGCAGGCAATCTTACAAAAGGAATGGTAATTATTTTCAAAAAAGAACCTTATCAAGTTCTGGCAAAAGAATTTTTTAATCTGGGTAGAGGCAGAGGACACTCTCGACTTAAACTTAAAAATCTGAAAACAGGCAGGGTTATTAAACAGACTCTTAATTCTGAGGAACAAGTTAAAGAGGCCCAAATAGAAGTCAGAAAAGCCCAATATCTCTATAAAGATAAAAATGGCATTTATTTTATGGACCAGCAAACCTTTGGCCAATTTGATTTGGATGAAAAACTTGTTGGCAATTTGGGCAATTTTTTAAAAGAAGGTAGCCACTGTCAAGTAATATTTTTTCAAGATAGACCAATTACTCTCTCGATTCCTATAAAGGTAAGCTTGAAAGTAATCAAAGCAGAAGAAGGAGTAAAAGGCGATCGGGTTTCTTCGGCGGACAAAGAAGTTGTTTTAGAAACAGGTTGCAGGTTAAAGGTTCCTCTCTTTATCAAAAAGGGGGAGAAGATAATAATTAATACAGAAACAGGAGAATATGTTAGTCGTGCTTGAAAAGTCTAAAAGAATAATTCCTTTTATAAGAAAATTTTGGTGGTTGTTGGCTTGCTCATTAGCTATAATCTTAGGATTTTTTATTTGGTATTTAATAAAGCCGGATTTTTCTTTCCTTTCTCCTTTATCTGACAAGGAAGGTTTGAGTCTTTTTAGGAAAAAAGCCCAAGTAATTGGTTTCCTGCCCTATTGGAATCTCAAAGAAGAGACAGAAGTGAACTTTGATGTTATTGATCAATTGATTTATTTTGGCTTAACAGTCAATGAAAAAGGAAAAATAATAAAAGAAGAGGAGATGGAAACAGAACCAGGTTGGTATAAACTACAGGAAAGTAATAAATTAAGAAAAGTTTTTAAAGAAGCGAGAGAGAAAAAGAAAAAAGTTCTTTTTAGTCTTATTTGTTTTGATTCCCAGGTAGCCGATGAGATTGTTTCCAATCCGGTAGCCAGAGAAAAATTGATATCCGAGGTGGCAGAAGTCGTAAAGGAAAATAGTTTCGACGGGGTTGATGTTGATTTTGAATACTTTCCCGGAGAAGAAAACATCAAAGACTTTGGCGATAAGTTTAACCGATTTTTGCTGCTTTTAAAAATAAGACTGCTTAAGGAAAATCCTGCTTTTATCCTTTCAGTAGATATTTACCCCAAGGCTTTTATAGAAGATAAGCCTTATAAACTGAAAGAGTTAGGCAATATTGCTGACCAGATAATAATGATGGCTTATGATTTTACTCAGAGAAGTTCTGATCAAGCCGGCCCGGTTGCCCCAATTAAAGGAGAAAGCGAAAAAGAGCTGTCAATTGCTCGCGCTCTGCGTGACTCCTTTGATAAAATAGATAATCAGAAACTGGTTTTGGGAATTCCTTTATATGGCTATGAATGGCAAACAGTAAGTGAAGAACCCAGAAGCGCTGCTTACCCCCAAAGCGGGGTAACTGCCAGCTATGAGCGGGTAATGAATCTAATTGAGGAAAAAAACTTAACCGTCAACTGGGACGAGGTTGCTTACTCTCCCTGGATTGTTTATCAAGACGGTTGGGCAATAAAGCAGATTTATTTTGACAACCTGAAATCAATCGCCATTAAAACAGAGCTAACCCAGCAGTTATACCTAAAAGGACTTGCTTTTTGGGCTTTGGGTTATGAGGGCCAAAGAGAAGAAATTTGGAAATACTTGCAGGCTAAACTATGATTTTTGTTAATTTTAAAAACTATCAACAAGTCTCTGCCAACAGAGCACTTGCCTTGGCTCAAATTTGTGAAAAAATAGCTGGAAAAACAGGAATTCCTATTGTGCCTTGCGTTGGTATTGCTGACCTTTATTTTGTCGCTAAAACCTTAAAAGGACCAGTTTGGGTTCAACATCTTGATTCGGTCAAACAAGAAAAAACAACCGGTTTTGTTACCGCCAGTTGTGCAAAAAATCACGGGGCTTGGGGAAGCCTTCTTAATCACGCCGAGCACCAAATAGCTTTTTCCGATCTTAAAAAGACGATTTCTTTAGCAAAGGAAAATAGTTTGCAAACGATGGTCTTGGTAGATAATATAAAACTTGCTGTTAAAGCTGACCGACTGAAGCCTGACTATATTGGCATTGAAGAACCGAGCTTAATTGGTGGCAAGGTAGCAATGAGTACTTTAAAAGAAGGCAGAAAAAAAATCAAAGATTTTCTTGGAGTGATTCAAAATGCTAGTCCTTTAGTTGGCGCTGGTATTAATCAAAAATCTGATGTAAAACAAAGCTTACAATTGGGGTGTAAAGGAGTTCTGATTGCTTCGGCAGTAATCAAGGCCTCTAATCCGGAAAAAACTCTCTTAGAGCTGGCAAGCGCTTTTTGCAATTCGACATAAGAATGTGCTAGGATTTTTTTATGCAACGAGTCTTTAAAAACCTTACTGTCATTTTTTATTTTCCCTTGGTTATTGTTGGTTTTAGTTTTCTTTTTGCTGGTCTAGTTAGCTTTGTTCCTTTTTTTGATAAGTTTAGTCTTAGTCCCACAGTGACAGATGGGAGTTTTTCCCCGGGTGAAACCTGGGCTTATTTCCATAACGCAAAAGTAGAACCTCCAAGAACGCCTGTTTTGGCGACAAAACCAACCAATCCATCAGTTTTGGCGGCAACTGCCGGAGAAAAATGGGTTGACGTTAACCTTTCCAGTCAAACTTTAAGCGCTTTTGAGCCTGATGGCCGGCTTTTTATGCAAGTGCCAATTTCCTCCGGTCTTTGGGGGGCGACTCCGACTGGCACCTTCCGTATTTGGATAAAATTACGTTATACTAAAATGAGTGGCGGTTCCCAAGCCAAAGGAACTTACTATTACCTACCCAATGTTCCCTGCACTCAATATTTTTACGAAGGTTATGGTTTGCACGGCACTTATTGGCATAACAACTTTGGTCATCCAATGAGCCACGGTTGTGTTAATATGCGCACTTCTGATGCTTGCCGGCTTTTTGAATGGACTTCACCCCCAGTTGGTTCCAGTCAAAACTCTGCTCGGCCTTCAGAAAACTACTCAGGTACAAGAGTAGTGATCCACGATTAATTTACTGATTGACTATTAGCACTCTTTTTGTTAAACTGCTAAAAGCTATGGCAATTATTTTAGACAATCTCAAAAAAGACCAAGAAAGAAAGGTAAAAATCCCTTTGGCAACTTTAAGAGAGGGAGTGATTTTTCCTCATACAGAGACAGTATTGGGTTTTGGCCGGTCGCTGTCAGTTGCCGGCGTTAAAGCCGCTTTTCATTCAAACAAGCTTTTGTGTCTGGTTTCCCAAAAAGACAAAAAAGTCAACAAGCCAGCCTTAAAAGACATCTATCGCCTAGGAACTTTGTGTCAAATAAAGCACATTCTAAAAACAGACTCTGAGATAAATGTTTTGGTTAGAGGGCTGGCAAGAGTACAAGTTGAGTCCTTAGAGGAAAAAGATTCATTTCTACAGGTAGAAATTAGCCAAATTGGAGAAATACTGGAAAAATCCGATAAAGTAACCGCTTTGTGCAAACACTTAACTGCTCAATTTAAAAGAGCAGTTAATTTAGGTAAAGGAGTTGATTTTTTATTCTTTATGAAACTGATGTCCGGTGTTTCTCCCAATGAGCTGGCTGACCAAATTGCCTCCAGTTTAGATATTAACTCAGCTCAAAAACAAGAACTTTTAGAAACGATCAATGTTAGGGCAAGGTTAGAGAAGATTGTTGAGTTTCTTAGCAAAGAAATTAAGATTTTGGAGATAGAGCAGACGATCGCTTCCAAAACACAAAAGAAATTTGACAGCTCAATGAAGAAAGCAATTTTAAGAGAAAGAATGAAGACAATCAAAAAAGAGTTGGGAGAAAAAAAGAAAGAAAGTAAAGAAAGCCTGGAATGGAAAAAGAAGATAAAAAAAGCGGCTATGCCTCCGGAGGTTAGCAAAAAAGCCAAAAAAGAGCTGGAAAAACTTTTAAAGATGCATACTTTTAATCCTGAGGCTGGTTATATCCGCGCTTATTTGGAATGGTTAGTGGAGATGCCTTGGTCAAAGCAATCCGCAAACAATGTTTCTTTAAAGAATGCTGCTGCTGTCCTCTCTACCGATCATTACGGTTTAAAAAAAATTAAGGAAAGGGTTTTGGAACACTTGGCAGTTATGCAACTTAAAAAAAGAAAGAGGAAAAAGGAAGAGGAGCAAGGCAATGGAACTATTCTGTGCTTTGTCGGCCCGCCAGGAGTAGGAAAAACTTCTATGGGAAGATCTATTGCCAGAGCTTTAGGCAGAGAGTTTCTCAAAATGTCTTTGGGAGGAATCAGAGATGAGGCAGAAATTAGAGGTCATCGAAGAACCTATGTTGGTGCTTTGCCGGGGAGAATTATTCAGGGAATAAAAGATGCCGGTGTTAAAAATCCGGTTTTTATGCTTGATGAAATTGATAAGGTTGGTAATGATTTCCGTGGTGACCCCTCGGCCGCCTTACTGGAAGCGTTGGATCCGGAACAAAACAAAGAGTTTTCCGATCATTATCTGGAGGTCCCTTTTGATCTCTCCCAAGTAATGTTTATTACTACTGCTAATGTGCTGGATACTATTCCCCCGGCTTTAAAAGACAGGCTGGAGATTATCCGCTTTTCCGGCTATACAGAATATGAGAAATTTGCTATTGCCAAAAAATATTTAATAAAAAAAGTGCTTAAAAGCTGTGGTCTAAAGCCAGAAGAGATCGCCATAAAAGATAAAACTTTAAGCAAAATTATCCAACGTTACACTCGAGAGGCAGGGGTAAGAAATCTGGAAAGAGAGTTAACTAAAATTGCCAGAAAAATTGCCAGAAAAATTGCTGAACACAAAAAGCCAAAGAAAGAAGTAAGTTCAGTTAACTTGTCCAAGTTTTTGGGGCCGGTAAAATTTTTTCAAACAATGGCAGAAAAAAAAGATGAGGTCGGCGTTTCTACAGGTTTGGCTTGGACGCAAACAGGAGGGGATATCTTGTTTATAGAAGTTGCCTTAATGCCGGGCAAAGGAAAAATTGTCCTGACAGGTCATTTGGGCGATGTGATGAAGGAGTCTTGTAAAGCGGCTATTTCTTACTTGCGAAGCAACTGGAAAAAATTCAAACTTGATAATGATTTTTATAAAAAAGATGTTCATATTCATGTTCCTGAAGGAGCGGTTCCTAAAGACGGACCTTCGGCAGGAGTGGCTATTGCTAGTGCCCTGTTTTCTGCCTTGACAGGAAAAAAAGTCAAGAAAGATATTGGGATGACTGGAGAAATAACCTTAAGGGGTAAAGTTTTGGAAATAGGAGGAGTTAAAGAAAAAATCCTAGCTGCCCATAGAGCCGGTTTAAAAAAAGTCTTACTGCCGAAAAAAAACAAAAAGGATCTCCAGGAAATTCCTAAAAAAGTAAAAAAAGAGGTAAAAATTAATTTTATAGAAAGCTTAAGTCAGGTTTTTAATAAAGTTATAGTCTAAGTTTAGTTTTCCTTTTTTGTTCCTTTGAGAATAACCCTATCATCTTTTGGAGTGCTTGGATCTCCTAAGTATTTGACTTCAGAAAGTAAAAATCCCTCACAGATCAAACCTTTGGGGTTAAAAGCTTTATTTAACTCTTCTTGAATCTTTTTTTCGATTTGCGGCTGGAAGCTGGTGATTTGGTCAAGAGTGACTTCTGAAAGAATTGAGCGGATGCGGCTTCTGGAAAGCGGCCTTATTACTTTAGAAATAAAATTCTCGCCAATGTTTTCCCAAATTTCCGGCGCTTTTGTTTTATCCAAACGCACTAAGACTGAACCTTCTGCTTGGATCAGTTTTTTATCTCTTGTTGTAGCATTGATCGGTTTGTCTCCCAAAGACTCTTTGTTGGAAAAGTCAAATCCTTCTCTTACATTGTATTCTAAAGTTTGGGCATTGAAGAGCTTGGCCACTTGCCAAAAAGGAATTTTTAAATGCAAACCCGGGCCCCAGGTTTTTTTCAAAACTCCGTAGCCGCGGTCATAAATACAAGCGACATGACCAGGTGGAACAGAAATAAAAAAACCGCCAACTACTTCGTCAACAAAGAAAGAAACAACAAACTCTTCAAAAGCCATATGATATTAGTAAAAATTGCCTAAATTGCGCAAACTGCGTAAATTGCAAAGATTACATCGCATTTTTCGCAACTTCCGCAACTTGCGCGCTTTTCGCTTATGCCATTTCCAGTATAGCAGAAAAATAAAAGAATTTATACAAGAGAGAAAGATTTGAACGCGGATTCCGGAGTTTCTGCTTATTGGTTAAGACGGATTATACAGCCTCTCGTACCAGATTTATGATAATGACAAGAATTACAATCGGCAGCTCTCCTTACGAACAAAACTGATCCTCCTGTCGACTCAGTTCCTACTCTATCAACACATTTCATTTTATCCAATACCGCTATTGCTGTTCTGCTAGGGTCATCTATCTTTTTTGAATTTTTTAGTTTTACATTTTCTAATCCCAAATCTCCAGTTTCAAAAATTTCGTTGAGTTTAAAACGCAAAGTGGCATTTTGAACTACCCAAACTGGGAATCTTTTAGGGTCTAGTTTTCGTTCCGTCATCTTTTTTTAGCAGTTTTGGTTTCTATCTCTTTAAATCTCTGATTTTCCGTAAGCTGATAATAGTTATGCCAGCAATGGGCTTTAAATAACAGCTTGGATTAGTGTAGTTCTTTCTTTTCCCGGACAAAGAAAAATTTAAAAACCTTGGACTCAAAAATTTTTTCAATAAGAATTATGAGGATAGTAAGAATTTCAAATATCGCTAAAGAAAATTCAAAACCTGAGGGAACCCAGATAGTAATAAAGTAGGCTCCCAGAGGGAAAAGGATAAGATACATTAAAAGTTCTTTTTTCCCCTGTTTTTTGTTAATTATTACCTCTACTAAGCCAACTAAACCGGCGCCAATAGCGGACATTAAGTTTAATGTCATATTAACTTTTGTTAAGTCAACCATGCCGGCGATCGGTATAAAGCTGGTGGTGTTAAGAGGAAATTGAGGCAAAAGAAAAGAAAAAAAGAGCTCTTTTTCTAATCTGTCCAGGGTAAAAGGTTGCAAGAACAGCCAGCCAACAGCAAAAGCGTTCATTGACCAAAAACAAAAGTAAAACCAGTCAAAGCAAACCACCCACTGATGGCTGGCCAGCCATTTTCTTTTATATTTGTCTTTTTGCAAAGGATGACTAATTGGCTTTATTTTCTCCTTAAATTCTTCTTTAGCTTTTTTGATCCTTTTATCAAATCTTTTTTTCAATCTCCCTAAAGGGTAGAGAATAATTCGTAGAACGACTGCAAAAAAGACTGTTCCTAGGCGCATTTCTTTAAAGCCATAATACCCTAAGATGACCAGATTTAGACAAAAGCGATACCAAAGCGGAAAAAACAAAATGACAAAGCCAGTGATTACAAGAATGATAAGAGGAATAAGAAAGTTTTTTCTAGGGGAGTAGGAAAGGATTGTCGAGGAGTCATTTTCTGAGTTCATAGCTTTATTTTTCTTTCTTTCCTTTTCTTGGCAATCTTTAATTCCAGTAGGGCTTTTTTAAATGAAGCCTCGGCTAGAGTAAATTCTTTTTCTGAGATTTTTTCTCTTTCGGCCAAGAGTTCTTGTGCTCTTTCTTTAGCTTTGATTGCCTCTTGTTCGTCAATTTCTTCACTTCTTTGGGCAGAGTCGGTAAGGATTGTTATTTCTCCTTGAGAATTGACATCCATAAAGCCGCCATTGATGGCAAAAAATTCCTCTTTTTGGTCAGTTTTTATCTTAACTTCTCCTAAATTGAGTTTGGTGAAAAGAGGAATGTGATTTGGCAAAATACCGACGGTCCCTAAAACCGCCGGAGCAACAACCATTTGTGCTTTGCAGGAGTGGATAATTCCTTCCGGGGTGACAATTTTTAAGTGAAGAATCTTTTTTTCTTCTGTTTTCATTTGCTTTGCAAACTTTTGCCCTTTTCTACTGCTTCTTCTATTGCTCCGACCATATAAAAGGCTTGTTCCGGCAAACTATCGTGTTTACCTTGCAGGATTTCCTCAAAACCTTTGATAGTATCTTCAATTTTTACATATTTTCCTTTTCTACCAGTGAAAGCTTCGGCCACAAACATTGGCTGGGTTAAAAAGCGCTGGATTTTCCTTGCTCGGGCCACTGTTAGCTTGTCCTTATCAGAAAGCTCATCAATTCCTAAAATGGCAATAATATCCTGAAGATCTTTATAGCGTTGAAGGACTTTTTGCACTTCTCTGGCTACTTGATAGTGTTTCCTACCAACGACTTCCGGATTTAAAATTTTAGAAGAGGAAGCAAGGGGATCAACTGCTGGATAAAGAGCTTGTTCTGCCAAAGAGCGCTCCAGGGATATTGTTGAATCAAGATGAGCAAAAGTAGTTGCCGGTGCAGGATCAGTATAATCGTCAGCGGGCACATAAACTGCTTGAACAGAGGTGATTGAACCCTTGTAAGTAGAGGTAATTCTTTCCTGTAGGGCTCCCATTTCTGAAGCAAGCGTTGGTTGATAACCAACGGCTGAGGGAATTCGGCCCAAAAGCGCAGAGACTTCGCTGCCGGCTTGGGAAAAACGGAAGATGTTGTCAATAAAAAGTAGGACATCCTCGCCTTTAATATCGCGGAAGTACTCAGCCATGGTCAAAGCGGTAAGGCCGACTCGAAGCCTTGCTCCTGGAGGCTCATTCATTTGCCCAAAAACCATGACGGTGTTTTTTAAAACACCGGTTTCTTTCATTTCATTGTAAAGGTCATTTCCTTCTCTTGTTCTTTCTCCAACACCGCCAAAAACTGAGTGGCCTTTGTGTTCCATAGCAATATTGCGGATCATTTCCATAATGATTACCGTTTTTCCTACTCCGGCGCCGCCAAAGGCGGCTACTTTTCCGCCTTTACAAAAAGGAGTAATAAGGTCAATGACTTTGAGACCGGTTTCCAGCATTTGAGGACTTGTTTCTTGTTCCTTTAAAGAAGGGGCTTTTTTATGAATTGGTTGAAATTTTTGGGCACTCAGCTTGCCGGCTTTATCAATCGGTTCCCCCAAAACATTAAAAAGCCTGCCAAGAGTTTCTTTGCCGACAGGGACTTTGATAGGGTTTTGACTATCAAGGACTTGCATTCCTCTCATAAAGCCTTCTGTCGGGCCCATAGCGACACAGCGGACTTGATTTTGGTCAAGCTGCTGTTCCACTTCCAGGATCAATTTTTCTTTGCCTTTTTTAACAACCAAAGCGTTGTAGATCTTTGGCAATTTTTGTTCAAAGGCCACATCTACAACTGGGCCGATTATTTGGGAGATAGTGCCGGTGTTTTGTTTCATGATTTTTTATTTATTGTGAATCTCGAAATTCCTTTACCTGTCAATTCAATCCTTTGTTATTCTCGACTTGAAAGCAAAAGCGCTTCAAGATCGGGAATCCATATCAGTAAATTATCTGTATAGATCCCGCATCGAGCCTGCCTGCCGGCAAGCAGGTGCGGGATGACAAGAGGTGGTAATTTCGAGACTCGCACATTTATTCTTTATTCCTGAATACTAAGCGCCGCTGTCGCTACTTCGGCAATTTGGGTAGTAATTTGCGCTTGTCTTGCTTTGTTAAACTCCATGGTAAGCTCATTTAATATTTCCTCGGCATTTTCGGAAGCGTTTTTCATCGCTACCATTCTTGCCGAATGCTCAGCTGCTTTGGCCTCCAGCAAATAATGATAAACTTCCAATTCTATAAAATAAGGAAGTAGCCAGTCAGAAATTTCTTTTACTCCTGGCTCAATTAGATATTCTTTATTGAGAAAGCTCTCTTTTTCTGTTTTCTCCAGTAGTCCTAGCTGCTGGCTGATATCTTTTAGGCTGACTGGCAAGATTTGGACAATTTTTGGTTTCTGTGAGAGAGTAGAGACAAAATCGCTAAAACTCATAAAAGCTTTTCCTATTTTTTTTTCTAAAAAGTGCTTAATGATGAAATGAGAAAGGGAGAGGCTTTGTTCAAAGCTGATTTTTTCTTTTATTTGAGGAAAGTCGGCAATGATATTAAACTGGCTTTTAACTAGAAACTCTTCTCCTTTTCTGCCAACAACTAAAAACTCCAATTTTTCCGGATCAAATTGGGAAGCAAAATCTAGAAGATAACGAAAATGATTAGTATTTAGTCCTCCACAAAGCCCTTTATTAGTAGAAACAAGGATAATAGCAGTTTTTGAACTTTTACTTTCTTTCATAAGAGGATGGTCTATTTTGCTCCTGCTGGCCAAGAGAGAGAAAAGGACTTTCCTTAGACTTTCAGTATAAGGGCGAGAGGATAAAGCTTGACTTTGGGAATGTCTCATTTTAGAAGCAGCAACCATTTCCATAGCTTTGGTAATTTGGTTGATGTTTCTAGCTGTTTTGATTCTTCTTTTGATTTTTCGGGTATTGGCCACCTTATTTGTCATTCCGGACTTGCCTGTCCCGCACCGAATGGTGCTGGGAATCCGGAATCTATAACAATAACGATTTAGCTAGATTCTGAAACAAGTTCAGAATGACGAGCTTTTGCTAATTCAGTCTTTTCAGTGTTGCTTTTTTCTTGTCCACTTTTTTCGCTTTCTTGTTTTTGTTCAATAAACTCTTCTCCTAAAGTTTTTATGAAACTTTCGAGCGTTTCTTTTAACTCTTTTTCTATTTTTTCGTCAAGGTCGCCTTTTTTACTGATCGTTTTCAATAAACCTTTTTTTTCTTTTCGGGCAAATTCCAAGAAAGCTTTTTCCGCCTCTTTAATTTTTTCTACTTTTATTTTGTCAAAATAATTGTTGGTGATTGCCCAAATAACTAAAATTTGTTCTGTTAGTGAATAAGGTTCTTCCCAGCCTTGTTTTAAAATTTCTGTAATTCTTATTCCTCGGTCAAGTTGAGCTTTGGTTGCCGCATCTAAGTCTGAGGAAAATTGAGCAAAGGCAGCCAGTTCTCTGTAAGCGGCCATTTCTAAACGTAACTTGCCGGCTACTTTTTTCATTGCTTTGGCTTGGGCTGCTCCCCCGACACGAGAAACAGAAAGTCCGATATTGACAGCCGGTCTGGTGCCGGCATAAAAAAGGTCTGACTCCAGATATATTTGGCCATCGGTAATAGAAATTACATTGGTAGGAATATAGGCGGAAAGATCACCAGCTTGAGTCTCAATAATTGGCAGAGCAGTCAAAGAGCCGCCGCCATACTTAGGATCGTATTTACAGGCTCTTTCCAGCAGGCGTGAATGAAGATAGAAAATGTCTCCCGGATAAGCTTCTCGCCCTGAGGGCCTTTTTAAAAGAAGGGAAATCTCTCGATAAGCCCAAGCATGTTTGGAGAGGTCGTCATAGATGACTAAAGCATCTTGGCCCTTTTGGGCAAAATACTCGCCAATAGCACAGCCGGCATAAGGGGCAAGATATTGCAAGGAGGCTGGGTCAGAAGCCGAAGCGGCCACAAAAATTGTATGTTCCATGGCAGCGAATTTTTTTAAAGTGGCGATTGTCCGGGCAATAAAAGAACGTTTTTGCCCGATGGCCACATATATACAGACAACATTTTTACCTTTTTGATTAATGATTGTTGTTAAGGGAATTGAGGATTTGCCGGTAGCCCGATCACCAATAATAAGCTCCCTTTGGCCTCGTCCGATAGGAATTATTGCGTCAATTGCTTTGATGCCGGTTTGCAGAGGAGTATCAACAGATTTTCGATAAACAACTGAAGGAGCGATTTTTTCAAGCGGGCAAGACTGGTTGGTTTTAAATGGGGGTTTGCCGTCCAAAGGCTTGCCCAAAGGGTCAACAACTCTGCCAAGCAGATCTTCAGAAACGCCAATTTGTAATATTTCGCCACTCCTGCTGACTTTGCCACCGGCCCGAAGATGACGATAAGATCCAAGCACGATAATGCCTACCTTGTTTTTCTCCAGGTTAAAAGCCAGTCCAAAAGTTTTTTGATCAAATTTAACGATTTCTTGATATTGGATACTAGACAGTCCGGAAGCAATCACTACCCCATCGGCAACTTTTAGGATTTTTCCGGTTTCTTCAATCTTTGGTTGAAAGTCAGGGCGAACAAAAGTTTTGTCAAAATAACCTTGCAGGGAAAGATCAATGACTTTATCTTTAATTTTAACGATAAAGCCGCCGAGGATTTTTTTATCTACCTTTTTATTAGTTATTTTTATTTTTTCTTTTTTGCCAAAAATAACAAGGAGTTGTTTTTCAACTTCTATTATCTGTTTTTGGTCCAGATGATAGGGAGAAATAATAGTTGCTGTCTGCATTTTAGTCGGCTTTTATTTTTCTTAGTCTTTTAAGTTGAGCAGCAAAAATTTTTTCTTGAAGAGGTTTGTTTAAAGTTTTTTCCAGCAATTTTTTGCTTAACCGGACGGTTAATTCACCAATTTTTTCCTCTAGTTTTTTTTCTTCTTTTTTAAGCTGTTCTTTAAATAGTTTGTATTCCTCTTGCTTTTTCTCCTCGGCTTCTTTTTTAGCTTGGCTTAGAATTTCTTGCTTTTTCTCCTCGGCTTCTTTTTTAGCTTGGCTTAGAATTTCTGCTGCCTGTTTTTTTGCTTTGGCGACTTCTTCTTTTTTAAGCTCTTCCAGCTTTTCTTTTTCTTTTATATTTTCTTCTGCTGTTTTTAATCCTTCTTGGATTTTCTTACTTCTCTTTTCCAAAACTGCCAGGATTGGTTTAAACAAAAACTTAGAAAAAACAAAAAAAAGAATAGCAAAATTAACAATTTGGCCTATAAGGTAGAGTGGGTTAATACCGATTTTATCTAACATAGCTGTATGCTTGTCATTGCGAGCGAATCCTGCGAGCTTTGTCGAGGGATAAGCGAAGCAATCTGAAATAATCTTTTAAGATTGCTTCCTCCCGATATTTATCGGGAAGGCGCAATGGCATAAGTATTAAGTAAATTTAAGAACTAAAGCGATAACTAAAGCATAAATAGCAACTGCCTCGGCAAAAGCAATCGACAAAATCATTGCCGTTTGCACTTTATCAGATGCTTCTGGGTTTCTGCCAATTGCCTCCAGGCCCTTGGCTCCAATTCTTCCGATAGCCAACGCTGGGGCGATTGCGCCAACAGCGATAGTTAAAGCAACACTGATTGATTTTATATCCATTCCAGAAACTGTTTCTGTCATAATTCACCTCCTTAATTTATGATTGTAGGATTTTAAGAGATAGTGATTAAGCTTCTTGACTATTCTCTACAGTCCTAAAATTCTAATTATTAGACTTCTAGTGGTGGCTGGTAGTGGCCACCCTTAAAAATACCAAAGTTAGCATAACAAAAACAACTGCTTGCACAATGCCGACAAAAAGCTCCAAGCCCAAAAATGGCAAGGGAGCAATGAAAGGGACAAGAAAACTTATAACCGTTAGCAAGACCTCGCCGGCGAAGATATTACCAAAAAGCCTAAAGGCAAAAGAAATCATTTTGGCAAATTCGGAAACAGTTTCTAAGATGCCAACAAAGAAATTGATAGGATTGCTCAGATTGAAAAACTTTTTGAGGTAAGCGGCCCCCAGTGTCTTAAGGCCGAAAAACTGCAAAGAACCGACGGAAACAAGCGCTAGGGCTAAAGTGGTATTCAGATCGGCAGTTGCTCCGCGAAATAGAGGAATTAAAGCTTTTTCTCCTTCATGGATTTGCCAGACGCCGATGGAGCCGACTCCCGGTAGCAAACCAACCCAATTGCCTAAAATTATAAAAATAAAAAAAGTCGCTGCCAAAGGAAAGAACTTTTTTGTTTTCTCTCCGGCGGCTGTTTGAAACAAAGAGAGTAAGCCTTCAATGATTGTTTCCAAAAAGTTTTGTAGGCTTGTCGGCTTGGGGACGAGCTGGATTTTTTTGCAAGAAAAATATAAACTAAGACCGACGAGAAATAAACTAAGAATAATAGAGGTCAAAAAAGAATTAGTAAGGGTAAGACCAAAGATTTGCAAAACCGGCTCGGCGGCAAGAGAAATTACCATATGCTTACTAATTATATAAACTTTGAAAAATTTTTCAATTAGTATTAAATATGAATTGTTTCAAGTCTTGGATTTTCTTTATTTTATTTTTTCTGTTTTTCTTTGCTCCTCTGGTTTTTGCCGCCCAAGACCCTGTTTATATTTATTTTTTCTGGGGCCAAGGTTGTCCTCATTGTGGAGAAGAGAAGGTTTTTCTAAAAAAGTTAGAGCAAAAATATGAACAACTTAAAGTTTTAGATTTTGAGATAACTTCCAGCAGAGAAAATATAGAACTTCTGGAAAAAGTGGGCAGCGAGTTTAAGGTTGACGTTTCTGGTATTCCTTTTACCGTGGTTGGTCCTCAGTATTTTATAGGTTTTCATACAGAAGAAACTACTGGTAAGACAATTGAAGAGTCGGTCAGGTGCGCTTTGGAAAATGGCTGTCCTGATTTAGTAGGAAGCTTGATTACCTCGGTTACCCCAAATCCGCCGCCGGAGGAAAACAAAACTATTCCGGAAACAGTAAGCTTGCCTCTGTTTGGGGAAATGAAAACCAAAAGCCTTTCTTTGCCGGTTTTGACTTTTGTTATTGCTTTACTTGACGGTTTTAATCCTTGCGCTATGTGGGTGCTTCTCTTTTTAATAAGTCTTCTTTTAGGAATGAAAGACAAAAGGCGTATGTGGGTTTTAGGAACAACTTTTATTGTTGCTTCAAGCTTTGTTTACTTTCTTTTTATGTCTGCCTGGCTTAATTTTTTCCTTTTTTTGGGTTTTGTTTTTTGGGTAAGGATTGTTATTGGTTTAGTTGCTCTAGTAGCCGGCGGATACAATCTGCGTGACTATTTTGTCAATAAGGAGGCGGCTTGCAAGGTAACCGGCGGAGAAAGAAGAAAAAGGATTTTTCAGAAGTTAGAAGAGATTACTCAAAAAAAAGAGTTTTTAGTGGCTTTAGTAGGGATTGTTCTTCTTGCTTTTGCCGTTAATCTGGTGGAGCTTGTTTGTTCGGCCGGCCTACCGGCAGTCTATACCCAAATCTTGACTTTGACTAACTTGCCTGCCTGGCAATATTATGCTTATCTTCTTTTTTATATTTTTATTTTTATGCTTGATGATTTATTGGTCTTTTTTGTAGCGATGACAACTCTGCATGCTGTTTGCATTGAAAGCAAATACGCTCGTTTTTCCCGCCTTGTTGGTGGTGGTTTGATGTTGATAATCGGAATTCTTCTTATCTTCAAACCAGAGATTCTAATGTTTGGGTGATTCTTGTTTTTAAAGACTTTATAGTATAAACTTTAAATATTGTGAAGAAAAAAACTTTATCTTACCAAAATCTAGCCAAAAAATATCCTAATCAATGGGTAGCTTTGACTCTGAGCGAAGATAAAGTAGTGGCGGCAGATAGACAGTATGAAAAACTTAGAGAAAAAGTTATAAGAAAAGGACGAGAAACTACAGAGGTAGTTTTTGGAAAATTAGAAAAACCTGGGTTAGTAAGTGTCTACAGTTATAAAATTTTCTTATCAGTATAAAAAAATTGACTTCGGGGTTGTTTTTGATCCTCTTATCAGGATAAAAGTTTTGACTATCGTGGGTTGGGAAAATTATAAGTTCTTAGTTGATACTGGCGCAGATACAACTACTTTACCTTTCTACCTTTCTAAAGTTTTTAAGACGAAGATTGATCCCTCGAAAAGAACAAAAATTGGTGGTATCGAGAGGAAAGGAATTTTTGGCTATCCTGCTAAGATCAGAATTATGTTGGGAAAAGAAGAATTAATCTTGCGCTCTCATTTTATTAAAAGCGATATTGTTCCTCTGTTAGGTAGACTTGATTTGTTAGACAAGCTTAGCCTTCTTTTTAACTCTAAGAAGAGAGAAATTGTTTTTTGCTAAGATTGTCATAATGGCAAAAAATTCCTTTAAAAAAATAAAAGATATTGATAAATCAGTATTTAAAGCTGATATTTAATTTTGATATTTAGTTCATTTTATGATAATATTGTCCTATAGCAATGTTAAAACAAAATGCCACCTTTGTCATTCTGAACTTGATTCAGAATCTATACAAATAATTCAGCTTTAATATTTTTATAGATTCCCGATCTTGAAGCGCTTTCGCTTTCAGGTCGAGAATGACAAATGAGAAATAAAAAAGAGAAGGTTTTAAAAACCCGCCATTTTGTTTTTAAAGAACTATATGTACAACTGGTCAACTGATGTTGCTAAATTCAAGAATTCAAAAGAAAAGAGGATTTGGGAATTAAGACAATTAATTGATTATGGTTTAAAAGGCCAAAAGCTTAGTAAAAAAGAGCTTGAAAAGTATTGGCCTCAAATTAAAAGAAAAATAGATCCTAGTAATCGGCGTTTGTATGAATATTTATTATGGGGAAAAGTATACTCACTTCCAACCAGAGACGTCTTCTGGCAGAAGCGTCCAAAAGTCAAGAGATTATAAGTAAATTCTATTTAACTGGCGGAACTGCCTTGTCTGAGTTTTATCTTCAGCATCGGCTTTCAGAAGATCTAGATTTTTTCAGTGAAAAACCGTTTGATGAGAACCTCGTTTTGGCATGGGTGAAAAAAACAGGAAAGAGGCTTTTGGTTTCGGAAACAGAATATCGGGTTTTGAGAGGACAACATAGCTTCTTTTTTAATTTTTCTGATGAGGTAGTCAAGATTGATTTTGCCTATTTTCCATTTGCCCATTTTGGAACTTTTTTTAAAAAAGACAGACTGAGGATTTCAAGCATTGAAGATATCGCCATTAATAAAGTTCAAGCAATAATTACGCGAAATAGAGCTAGAGATTATTACGACTTATTTGCAGTAATTAAAAAGCAGTCAAGCGATCTTAAAACACTTAAAAGACAATATCGGTTGAAGTTTGATGTAAACATTTCAAATGAAGAACTAGCCAAGGCCTGTACTGATATCTTAGATGCTAAAGACATGCCTAGGTTTTTGGGGAGGGTAGATTGGGGCGAAGTGGAGAGGTTTTTTTTAGGTGAAGCAAAAAAGTTGCAAAAAAAGATATTAAAAAACTAGCTGATAAGAATTAAATTCCCCACAGTTTATATCCTACTCAAAGAATGACACGATCGTGGGTCAATTAGAGTAGGAGTAATAGATAATTAGATAAAAAAGGATTTGTTTAGAGAGGTCTGCTTCTGGCTAAATTTTTCAAAATTTAGTAAAATTGTTTTCTGGGCCGCTATCGTCTATCGGCTAGGACACTACCCTCTCAAGGTAGAAAGGCGGGTTCGATTCCCGCTAGCGGCACCCTTTCCTAAATACATACCAAATGCATATTGACCTTCTGGCCTGTTTTTATTAAAATGGCCTTTGTTTCCTGCCCCAAAAAGGCATCAAATTTATTTTTCAGTGTTATTATTATGGTTTCCCCGTAGGTTGGGTTATTTTTTTTAACCTCAATGCGGTGAAGTTGTGACAAATCAAGATAAAAAGAACCAGCAAGTTTATTTAACAAAAAAAGGCTTAGAAGGCTTGAAAAAAGAGCTGAAAGATTTAATTGAAAAAAAACAGCCAAACTTGGTTAAAAGAGTAGCCAGAGCCAGGGACTTTGGTGATTTATCGGAAAATACCGAATACAGCAATGCTCGAGAAGAACTTTCTTTTATTGAGGGAAGAATTGCCGAGTTGGAAGAAATTTTGACCAAAGCTAAAGTAATAAAAGAAGAAAAAAGAGGTAAAAAGACAGCTGTTGTTTTAGGTAGTAGGGTTTCTGTTAATGTAAACGGCAAGAAGAATGTTTTTAATGTAGTGGGAGAATGGGAAGCCGATCCAGTTAATAAAAAGATTTCCCATTCTTCCCCTTTGGGTAAGGCTTTGCTTGGCAGAAGAGTTGGTGATAAAGTAGAAGTAGTAGCCCCGGCGGGCAAGATTGTTTATCATATTTTAGAAATTCGTTGAGAAATGAACTGTTAAAAACCCGCCGCCAGGCGGGTTTTTAGATACAGTATTCTTAAATAAGGGAATAGTGAAGATTTAAAGTCACTTACAAACCACTTGGAACTTTATAAATAAATTTGCTATTTTTTTCTCTTGACAAAGTTGTAAGTTAAGTTTAATATTAAGTTATATATTAATTTTAAGACAGGGGGCTTTATGTTGATTGATACAAAGCAGGTTATTACCAAAACTCAGTTAAGGGAGAATTTAGCTAATATCTTAATGTTGGTTAAGAGAGGACGGGAAATGTTGATTTCAGACAGAGGAAAATTAGTTGTTAAAATGGTACCTATCAAAGGACAAATACTTGAGCCTGATGAAGTAGATAAATTTATGGCTGAGCTAAGGCAGCTTGGAGAAAAACTATCTCGTCAAAATCCTAATTTCGATTCTGTTAAAGCATTAAGAGAAATGAGGAGAGAGAATTAAATTATGGAGAAATTTGTTTTGGATGCCTCAATAGCTTTAAAGTGGTTTTTCCCCCAAGAAAAAAACAGTGATATTGCCCGAAGAATTTTAAGTGAAACAAAGAGAGGGAAGATAAGAGTGATTGTTCCTCAGATTTTCTTTTTTGAAATAGTCAATGTGATTAAAACAAAGAGCAAAAGTACTCCCAATGATGTTTTAGAGGTGATAGATAAGATTTTTTCTTTACAGTTGGAAAGTGAAGAAGCTGATTTACATTTATTATCTAAAGCTAATTTTTATGCACAGAAATTTGGTCTCTCGATTTATGATGCTTCGTATGTGGCAACCGCCAAAATTAATGAAGCTATCCTTATAACAGCAGATGAGAAAATGGTTAAGAAAGTAAATTTGAAACTTGTAAAGACTTTAAAAGAAACAAAAGAACAATGATTAAAAGAGATAAATTGGTTGCTTTTATCAATAAAGCTTTGAGTTATGAAAAAGGCAAGGATCCTTGTGGACCAAACGGACTTCAAGTAGTCGGTAAAGAAAATATCAAAAGGATTGTTTTGGGAGTTTCTGCCAATTTAGAGCTTTTCAACAAAGCAGCCGAGTGGAAAGCGGATGTGATTATTGTCCATCATGGCCTTTTTTGGAGCAAAGACGAGCGAGTAATTGGAGAAGTAATGAAGTCAAGATTAAAAATTCTTTTTGACAATGATATTAGTTTACTTGGATATCATCTTTTTTTGGATAGGCATCCGAAGCTGGGTAATAGTGCCCAGATTATTAAGCTTTTGGGAGCAAGGAAGGGAAAAGAGTTTGGTAATTTGGAAAAATTAAATTGGGGATTTGAAGGGAAGTTTCAGCCAAAGATTAGCTTAGAAGAGCTTAGTTCTCGGATAAAGAAGCTTTTAAAAACTAAGCCTAAAATTTTTTCTTATGGGCCAAGAATGATTGGCAAAATCGCTGTTGTTTCCGGCGGGGGACAGTATCTTATTAAAGAGGCAATAGAGAAAAAACTGGATGCTTATTTGACTGGTGAGCCTGCCGAATCAACCGAAGCTTTAGTCAAAGAAGCCGGCATCCACTTTATTTACCTTGGCCATTATAATAGTGAAAAATTTGGCGTTTTGGCTTTAGGGGAGGTTTTAAAAAAGAAATTTCCAAAGCTAAAAATTAAATTTATCGACATTCCGAATCCTTTATAAGTTAAGATTTTAAGAGTGTAAGGTTGTAGTGATTAGTCAAAAAAAGACTATTCACTAATCACTTAATTTTTGCACTCCTAAATGATGATAAAAAGACAACAGGCTCTAAATCTTTTGAGAAAATATATAAAGACAGAAAATACTGTCAAGCACATGATTGCTTGCGAAGCGATTATGAGATCGCTCGCAAGAAAGCTCAAAGCTCAAAGCTCAAAGCTCAAAAGTAAAGAGAATTTTGATGAAGATATTTGGGCGATGGCAGGTTTATTACATGATATTGATTATGAGCAAAATTTAGGCAAGGATTACGAGAAACATGGAGAGAGGTCAGTGGAAATTTTAATAGATGAGGGTGTGGATTTGCCAGAGTCTATTTATCAAGCGATCAAGGCTCATTGCTACAATATAAACTCCGACTTTGAACCAAGAAACAAGATGGATTGGTCTTTGTTTATTTGTGACTCCTTGACTGGTTTAATTGTAGCGACTGCCCTGGTCCGACCAGACAAAAAACTTTCGTCAGTCAAAGTAAAATCAGTGATGAAAAAGTTTAAACAGCCTTCCTTTGCTGCCGGTACTCGGAGAGAAGATATCAGGCTTTGCCAGGAAAAGTTAGGGATTCCTTTGAAGGAGTTTGTAGAGATTGGCTTAAGGGCAATGCAGGGTATTGCTAAGGAGTTAGGCTTGTAGGAATGTAGGAATGTAGTGATTAGTCAAAAATGTAGTGATTAGTCAAAAAGGATTAATCACTAATCATTATTTTTTACAATCTTATTCTATTTATGCAAAAAAAGATTTTTATCGGCGTTTTGGGGTTAGCAATTAATAAAAAAGGGCAGTATTTGCTGACCAAAAGACACGAGCCGGCCAACCCACGGATTGATAGAAAGTGGCAGTTGCCGGGAGGTGGGTTTGAATTTGGGGAAACAATTGAGCAAGCTTTGGCTAGAGAAATGGAGGAAGAACTGCGGCTTTCGGCACGGATCTTATATCCTTATCCAATTGTTAAAACTCATGTTTATGACGGCTATGGCAGAAATGGCAAAACAGTGCAGGTTTTGCTCTTAACCTATCTTATTGATATTGGCGGCCAGACACCAAAAATTGGCGATCCGGAAACAGCCGAGTTTGGCTGGTTTTCTCCCAAGCAAGCGCAAGCACTTGATTATTTACCTTTAACAATCGAATTTATCACCGAAGCAGAAAAGATTGTTAAAAAGGAGAAAATTGTGGATAGGATAGGATAGCAATATGCTCGATATTCAGGTTATAAGAGACAATCCAGAAAAAGTCAAAAAGGCCTGCCAAGATAAAAATCTTGATCCTCTTGTAGTGGATAAACTTTTGGCAATTGACAGAAAAAGAACAGCCTTAATTAATAAAGTTCAGGAAATAAGGACAGAGAAAAACAAATTTGAAGAAAAAATAAAAGGCAAACCAGGAAAGGAGACAATTAAAAAGGGAAAAAAGTTTAAAGAGCTTTTGTCAAACCTTTCGCCTCAGTTAAGAGAAATAGAGGCAAAATATCAAAATTTAATTCTTAAGATTCCCAGTGTTCCTTTTGAGGAAGTGCCGGCAGGAAAAGAAGAAAAAGACAATCTGGTAGTTAAAAAATGGGGCAAGATACCTAAGTTTAATTTTCCCATAAAAGATCATATCCAATTAGGGAAAAAACTAGATCTGATTGATTTTGAAAGGGGAGCAAAGATTGCCGGCTTTCGCGGCTATTTTCTAAAGAACGAAGCAGTACTTTTGCATTTAGGAGTGATGTTTTATGCCTTACAAAAGTTAATAGAAAAAGGTTTTACTCCCATTGTCCCTCCTATTTTAAACAAAGAGTTTTGTTTTGTTAACACCGGCCACTTTCCCTGGGGCAAAAAAGAGGCTTTTGAAACTTTGACTGATGAGCAAGCTAGAGATAAGCGCTGGCTGGCAGGAACAGCCGAAGTTCCTTTGGTTTCTTATCACAGCGATGAAATCTTGAAAGAGAGTGATTTGCCGGTAAGATATGTTGGTTTTTCTCCCTGTTTTCGCAGAGAGATTGGCAATTATGGCAAAGATACGCGGGGAATTTACAGGATTCATGAATTTTTAAAAATAGAACAAGTAGTTTTGTGTAAAAATGATTGGCAAGAGTCAAAAAGCTGGCATGAGAAGCTACTGACCAATGCTGAGGAGATTTTGCAAAATTTAGAACTGCCCTATCGGGTGATGTTGATGTGCACCGGTGATATGGGTGAGCCCCAAGTTAAAAAATATGATATTGAAACATGGATGCCGGGAAGGGAAAAATATGGCGAGACAATGTCCGATTCAATTATGGGTGACTTTCAGTCTCGGCGGGCCAATATTAAATATAAGACCAAAAAGGGAGAAAAAAAATATGTCCATATGTTGAACAACACAGCGATTGCCTCCCCCAGAGTCTTAATTGCTATTTTGGAAAATTGCCAGACTAAAGAAGGGTGGGTGAGGGTTCCCAAAGTGCTTCAGAAGTATGTGGGGAAGGAAGTGATTAAAGGCTCTGGTGATGTCATTCTGAGGGAGCGAAGCGACCGAAGAATCTAGGCCGAAGGCCGCACAAATTTACGCTCTCCGGCTCTGCGCCGGATCGCTAGATCCTTCACTCCGTTCAGGATGACACAAAAGATGAATTGTTCTATAAAGTCCTTGAAAAAGCTAGCTCTTCCATTAACGGCGAAGTAACTGTTTATACTCTCTTTGGTTCTCCGCGAATGAGTGCCGGCGGGTTGCTTCAGTCCGGTGGAGTGGTAGCAAATATTTGGAGGAAAGGAATTAAGATAGTTGCCAGCAGCCAGTTGCCAGTTGCCAGAGTTTTGATTTTGGGGTTGGGGTGTGGGACAGCGGCAAAGTTGGTATCAAACAAATGGCCAAAGGCAAAGATTATTGGGGTAGAAATTGATCCGGTAGTTATTAAATTAGGTAAGAAATATTTCAACTTGGACCAAATTCCCAATTTGAAGATTATTTGTGGAGAGGCAATAGAATATGTTGCCAGTTGCCAGTTGCCAGTTGCCAATAAGAGGAGTAAACATTCTGGCCGCTGGCCGCTGGCCGCTGGCCGCTGGCAACTCTTTAACCTCATTCTTGTCGATCTTTATTTAGGGGAAAAAATACCCCAAAAAGCAGAAAGTTTAACTTTTTTGAAAAATTTAAAGAGAGCTATTGGCAAAGATGGTATAGTTATTTTTAATCGGCTATTTTGGGGAAAACATAAAAAAAGGGCCGAGGAGTTTGTTAAAAAAGTAGAAAAAGTATTTACGGAGGTTAAATTAGCCCGAACAGTGGCCAATTTGTTAGTGATATGCAGGTAATTTTCCTTCTTCAATAATTTTCCATTTCAGGCTAAAATAATTTTATTAAGATTTTAGTGAATAGTGATTTCATCAAGATTGTAAGAAACAGTGATTAGTGATTAGTCCTTTTTGACTAATCATTACAATCTTACACTCCTACAATCCTGGATTCTGGATTTATGTTTAAATTTTTTTCCAAAATCTTTGATTCCAACCAAAAATATCTCGATTCACTCAAGCCTATTGTTGAGCAGATCAATTCTTTAGAGAAGAAGATGGAAGCTCTAAAGAAAGATGAGCTTGCTGGTAAGACAGCGGAGTTTAAAGTGAGGTTGGATAAAGGAGAAACTTTAGACGATCTTTTACCCGAGGCTTTTGCTCTTGTTCGTGAAGCAATCAAAAGAACGGTTGGTGAGCGGGCTTTTGATGTTCAGCTTGTGGCCGCTATTGCTTTACACCAGGGACGGGTAGCCGAGCAGAAAACCGGTGAAGGCAAAACATTGTCCGCGGCAATTGCCGCTTATTTAAATGCCTTAACTGGAAAAGGAGTTCATATTGTTACCGTTAATGATTATTTGGCCAGGAGAGATACTGGGTGGTATGGAGTGGCTTTGGAGCTTTGCGGTCTTGGTATTGGCTGTATTGTTCATGATAAAGCTTACTTGTTGGATAAGGATTATTTGGACAAAAGCGTTTCCGACAAAAGACTGGCTCACCTCCGTCCGGTTTCCAGAAAAGAAGCCTACAAAATAGATATTACCTATGGTACCAACAATGAGTTTGGCTTCGATTATCTACGGGATAATATGGTGACCGATCTTAAGAGTTGCGTTCAGCGAGAACATCATTTTGCTATCGTCGATGAAGTTGATTCTATTTTGATTGATGAAGCAAGAACTCCTCTTATTATCTCTGCTCCGGATACCGAGCCGACAGACAAGTATCTTAAATTCGCTGCTCTTGTTAAGCAACTGAGTACTGATACCGATTTTGTTATTGATGAAAAGTTAAAAACAGCTAACTTGACAGAGCATGGTGTTTTAAAAGTAGAGAAGAAGCTCGGCGTTGATAATTTATATGAGAAAGATTTTGATACACTTCATCATATTGAGAATGCCCTTAAAGCGAGCACTCTCTTTAAGAGAGATACCGATTATGTAGTCAAAGACAACAAGGTAGTTATTGTTGATGAGTTTACCGGCCGCCTTATGTATGGCCGTCGTTGGTCGGAAGGTCTCCATCAGGCGGTTGAAGCTAAAGAAGGAGTAAAAATTCAGCAGGAGTCTCGAACTTTGGCAACAATTTCTTTTCAAAATTATTTTCGTCTGTATGAAAAACTGGCCGGAATGACAGGGACAGCGGAAACAGAAGCCCAGGAATTTAAAGAAATTTATGATTTGGAGGTAGTTGTCGTTCCTACTAACAGACCGATGGTAAGGCGTGACCATAATGATGTTGTTTACAAGACAATCCGGGCTAAATATGCGGCAGTAGTAGAAGAAATTGGCAAGATGCATAAAAAGGGCAGACCGGTTTTAGTAGGAACGACTTCTATTGAGAAGAACGAGATTATTGATCAATTCTTGCGCCGCAAAGGCATTCCTCATAATGTTCTTAATGCTAAAAACCACGAGAAAGAAGCAATGATTATTGCCGAGGCCGGTCGGGTAGGGGCGGTAACTGTTGCTACCAATATGGCCGGCAGAGGAGTGGATATTATCCTTGGTGGTGAGCCACCAAGTAAAGTCAAAAGTAAAGAATTTGAAGAATGGCAGAGAGGTCATGATAAAGTAGTCGAGCTTGGCGGGCTCCATGTTATTGGTACCGAAAGACACGAATCGCGGCGGATTGACAATCAGCTTCGCGGCCGAGCTGGCCGCCAGGGCGATCCCGGCTCTTCCCGTTTTTTTGTTTCTTTGGATGATGATATTATGCGTCTTTTTGGCGGCGAGCAAATCCAAAAGTTAATGACTGTTTTCAAAATGCCGGAAAATATTCCCTTGGAGCATTCAATGGTTTCCCGGTCAATTCAACAAGCGCAGACCAAAGTAGAGAGTTTTCATTTTGATGCCAGAAAACATGTTGTTGAATATGATGATGTGATGAACAAACAGAGAGAGATTATCTATGCCCGTAGAAAAGAGATTCTCCACAAATCTGATAATCTAAAAGAGAAGATTCTTGCCAAACTAAATGAAGAGGTGGCGGATTTAGTAGCCGCTTTTGCCCCGGAAGGTTTTGAAAAAATTGAATATCAAAAAATAATCCTTGAGTTTGCCAGTCTTGTTCCTTTTGACAAGGACTCCCAAAAAAGAATAAAAAAAGAATTACAAGAGCTTAATGATAAAGAAAAAATAGTCAAAAGACTTCAGCAAATTGTTAGGCAGACTTATGAAGCCAAAGAAAAGCAGTTGGAAGAAAAAGTGATGCGCCGACTGGAGCGCTTTATCACTCTTTCTACCATTGATCGGCTTTGGATGGATCACTTGGATGCTATTGATGACTTGCGAGAAGGAATTGGCCTTCGCGGTTATGCCCAGCTTGATCCTTTGGTGGAATACAAAAAAGAGGCTTATTCAATGTTTGAGCGGCTACTAGGCAATATTGATTATGAAGTAAACCGTCAGGTTTTCCGAGTCCAGCCGATTAGACAAGCCACAGGAGTGATGCCAGCTAATATTGTTTTGGGCAAGCAGGATGTGGCTGCGGATTTGATGAGACAGGAAAAAGTCGCCAGCAGCCAGTCGCCAGCAGCCAGTAGGCCTTCTTCGAGAATCAAACCAGTTACCTCCAGTAAGCGGCCTGGCCGCAACGATCCCTGCCCATGTGGGTCTGGCAAGAAATACAAAAAGTGCTGTTATCCAAAGTATGGATAAATTATGAAGGAAATTTTTAAAAGAATTCTTCAATTTCTAATCCTGCTAGTAGTTCTATTTATAGGATTATATTTTTATCTTTCCTATAAAGAAAATTATAGGGAATTTAACCTGGGTCAACCAGTTATTATCAATTCTTTAAAAGAGAGGTTAAGTAATTATTTACCTTCTTTCTTAAAAAGTAAGACTGAAAATCAAATAAAGAAGGGTTTGGTAGGTGGAGTTTGTGAGTACGATATTTATAAGGGTGTTTGTAAAATATCCTCTGTTGAAGAATTTAGACAAAAAGACTTTCCTGGCGTAAAAAGCTTTAAAGTAAGTTACTTTTTTGAATTTGATAATCCAAAAGCAATAAAACAGGAATGGTTTAAGCCAAATAAGGAATTGCTTGATCTAGATTTTTATATTACTGAAGCATGTTTACAAGCTCATGGAATTGAGCCAGATACAGTTATGAATTGCACTGTTGATATTATAAAGAAAGGAACATGTACCCCGGTAGCATACTCACTTGATGGTATTGACAGAAACGACTGTAGTTATTCAAACTCGACCTCCACCGACGATTGGAAAGTTTTTACCGATGAAAAGGGTGGATACTCGATTAAATATCCGTCTGATTGGAAGCCTTCTGAAAATAAACAGGAGAATGGAATTTCTTCTGTTTATTTTTACAAAACGGAAGATGGTCAGACAATCAGTGTAAACTCAAGTATAAACACAGCTGGATTGGAGACTATTGACAACGATTTCAGAGAATTAAGTAAAAGAGCCAAGCTAGGTGGAATTGATGAAGAAAAGACTGTTTTTGGTGCAGGAAATATAATTACTGTTTTTAAAGAAAAAAATTCTGATGGTGGTAGATATACGTGGTTTATAAATAAAAAAGATGGATTAATTGAGATAGTTGCTAACTATAAATATCCTAATAAAGAAGAAATTGTTATGAATATCTATAGAAATATGGTCAAAGCAACCTTAGAGCTTAAATAATGATGTTATTGATGAGTTGACAAAGTTTAAAAGTCTTAAAAATTTGAAACATGGAAAAGACTAACTTTACTAAGTTTCTTAAGCTAATTTGACTGTTTTGTTGATCCTTGATGATCTTAAATCTTATTTTAGTTACGGCCAATTTTAAACATTTTGAGATGATTAAGGACTTGAGGATTAAAAAGTGGGAATGAAGAATCATTCGACCCTTGACAAAAATAGTGCAAAAGTGTAGTATTTTGCATATAAGGAGATAAAATGTCCTATACTACTATCCAAATTCGAGTAGTTCCCAGTTTTAAAGATAAAATAAAAGAGGTAGCCGCCGATTATGATTTACCTTTGGCTACTTTTATTAAAATATTAATTGGTGATTTTATAAGAGCGAAAAGGAATCTCCTTGCAACTTCGCTTAAGAATGAAGAATTGAAAGAGATTGATCTAGCCTATAAGGATTATCTAAAAGCTAAAAAAGAGAGAAAATTAAAACCAATAGAGTTTTTATTTAAAGATGCCGGTTTTGAAAGTTGATAAAATAGAATATACGCCAAAGTTTGGTAGGCTTTTTAAGAGATTAACTCCTTCGTTACAAAAAAAGGTTTATCGGAAAACACAGCTTTTTCAAAAGAATTGTTTTCAGTCCAGTTTAAAAACTCATAAAATCAGCAAAAACATCTGGTCATTTTCCATTACTGGAAATGTAAGGATTCTTTTTGTTTTTGAAAGGAAGAAGAATGTTGTTGTCTTTATCGATATTGGTCCCCACTCGCATGTCTACAAAAGGAGATAATTAAGTTCTGTCACTACAACATTTTCAATTCTGATAAAATAAGGGCGTGAGAGGTCTTTTTCGTTTTTTGACTATTTTAGGACTTTTGGCTGCTGGCTTTGTTGCTGGCCGTTTTTTATGGGAAAGATATTATTTGGAGAGGAAAGATACTACTCTGGAAAGTGTTGTTGGGCAGACAAAGAAAGAGCTTTTTGTTAAAGGAAAAGAGTTAGATGATCAATTAGGAAAAGTTTTAGGAGAAAGTGAATCAAATGATTTATCTCAAGTAATTAAAGAGGAATTAGAAAAAAGTAAACTCTTTAGTGATTTAAACAAAGAAGTAACAAGAATTAGCAAGCAAACAACTAAAAATTTAAAAGATCTACCACAGAAACAACTAAAGACAATCAAAAAAGAGATAAGAAAAGAGATTTATAGACAGCTGTTGGAATTGTTAAAAGAGGAAGAAGATGAAAATTAGATATTATATTTTATTGGCTTTGCCTTTAGTGGTATTGATACCAGTGGTTACGCTGGCGGTTGTTTTAACAACTTATACACGAGACTTTCTTGAAAGCTCTGGTTTAACCATTAATGAGGTTAGATACAAATTAACTGCAGCTTATGAAATGAGAGATTTGTTTGCCGAGAAGCGAGTGAATTTTTTGATTGTTGGTTTGGATAAAAGGGATGACCAGTTGGAACAGACTTTATTAACAGACACAATTGTTTTTGCCTCGCTTGATACCAGAAAAGCCTCCTTAGTTTTTATCCCTCTTCCTCGGGATCTTTGGATAGAACCATTGAAAACAAAAGTTAATGCTTTATATTTTTATGGTCAGCTAAAGGAAGAGACGACAGGGGTCGAGTTTTTAAGAGAGCAGGCTTCTTTGGTTATTGACCAGCCAATTGAATTTTCTTTGATATTGGATTACAAAAACCTGCCGGAATTAATTGATTTAATAGGGGGGGTACGGATTAATGTTAAGCAAAGCTTTCAGGATGATTTTTATCCTAATCCTTCTTATCTTGAGGCTTCTCAAGAAGGAGAACCGAAGTATATTTCTGTAAAATTTGAAAAAGGCGAGCGTTATTTTAATGGAGAGGAAGCTTTGCAGTTTATTCGCTCCCGTTTGAGTGAGGATCTCAAACAGGGCAGTGATTTAGCTCGTTCAGCCCGCCAGATGCAGTTGATCAATGGTTTAATTAATAAGCTAAAAAGCCCTCAATTGATGAAAGATGCAAAGCTAATGGGTAGGCTTTATAAATTTTGGCAGGAAAAAATGGAGACTAACTTAGAGGATGAAGAAGTTCTTTCAATGCTGATGGCAACCCCCTGGCGAAATTTACAGATGAGTTCTTTATCAATACCCAGTTCTTATGATAAAAACGACCAGGAAGCAATTTTGGTTTATCCGGGATATTTGGTTGATGGTTTGTGGGTTTGGCAGCCAAAGAGTGGTGATTGGAACGAGCTGCGGGAATTTATAAGAAACAACTTATGAAAGCAGACATAAAAGAATTAGTTGATAAATTAGAAAAAAGGATTGATTTCCTAATGAAAAAGTTGTCTATTGAGGAAAAGAAAAAAAAGATTGCCTCTTTGGAAAAAGAAACAGCAAGGAAGGATCTGTGGAAAAATAAAGAAGAAGCCAGAGGTCTCTTAAAAAAGTTAGGCGGTTTGAAAGAAGAAATAGAAGGAAGTGAAAAAATAAAGGAAAGCCTTGATTCTTTAAAAGAACTTTTGGAAATAACCGAGGATAAAGATAGACAAGATTTGGAGTTTATTAAAAAACAAGCAGAGAAGCTCAAAGAATCTTTGGAGAAGCTTGAATTAGTGACATTTTTGTCCGGGCCTTATGATGAAAATGATGCTATTTTGTCGATTCATGCCGGTCAAGGAGGGACAGAGGCTTGCGATTGGACAGCAATGCTCAAACGAATGTATGTGCAGTTTATCCAAAAGAAAAATTGGAAATTTGAGATGGTTGATCAAAGGGAAGGCGAGGAAGCAGGCTTTAAGAGTGTTACTTTTTTTGTCAAGGGAAGGCTTGCTTATGGATTCTTAAAAAGAGAAGCTGGCACTCACCGTTTGGTGAGACTTTCTCCTTTTAATGCCAACAATCTTCGTCAAACTTCTTTTGCCCGGGTAGAAGTGATGCCTATTTTTGAAAAGGAGAAAGAAGAAGTAATCATTTCTCCTAAAGATCTGGAAGTCGATTTTTTTCGCTCTTCTGGTCATGGGGGACAGAATGTTAATAAAGTCTCCACAGCAGTGCGCATAAAACATATTCCTAGTGGCATAGTAGTAGAAAGCCAAAGTCAAAGATACCAGGAGCAAAATCGCAAAATTGCTATGCAGATTTTGCAGGGGAAGCTATGGCAGTTAGAAGAAAAAGAGCGGGAAGAAAAAAAACAAGAAATAAAGGGTGAATACAAGGTTGCCGGCTGGGGCAACCAAATCCGCTCTTATGTGCTTCAGCCTTATAAATTGGTTAAGGACTTGAGGACGGGTTGGGAAGAAAAAGATGCCCAAGCGGTGCTGGACGGCCGGCTTGATGGTTTTGTCAATGCCGAACTTAAAGGCTTGAACTTAGAGGGGAAAAGTGTTTAAAATGGGAAGGAGGTGATTTTTATGATGGAAAAGAAAATTTCTCAAAAAAAAATATTTTTGGTGGCTGGCTTGATGGTTTTGCTGGGGATAGGTTCTGGTTATTTTCTTTCTAGGCAAATGAAAGAAGGCCCTGTTCAAAGAGAGGTAAGTGAAGAAGAGATAAAAGCAGGAGTAATAGTTGGAGTGGTTGATGAGGAAAGTTTTAAAGACTCGGCCGAAGGTAGGTTGGAACAGGGGGGAATTGATGGGGAAGGATCACATCATTTGGTAAGGGAAGGCGGCGAAGCACGGAATGTTTACTTGACTTCTTCGATTGTTGAGCTGGATAAATTTGTTGGCCGAAAAGTAAAAGTTTGGGGACAGACTTTTGCCGCTCAGAAAGGCGGCTGGTTAATGGATGTGGGGAAGTTGAAAGTGTTGGAGTAAGAATCTAGGATTGTAGGAATGTAAGATTATTGTAGGAATGTAAGATTATAGTGATTAATCAAAAAGGACTAATCACTAATCATTATTTCTTACAATCTTGATAAAATTACTATTCACTAAAGTCCTATAGTTTTAAATTGTGATCAAATTTGACAGAGTTACCAAGAAATTTACTAACGAGACTGTTGCTATTGAGGAAGTTGATTTGATTATAGATAAAGGAGAGTTTGTTTTTATCACCGGCCCTTCAGGAGCGGGCAAGACTACTCTTTTGCGGATGTTGCTAAGAGAGCTTTTGCCAACAAAAGGCAAGATCCTTTTAAAAGGAGAGGATATTACCGATTTAAAGGGAGGCAAACTTTCCGGTTTGCGCCGCCGCATTGGGGCAGTTTTTCAGGACTTCAAACTTTTGGATGACAGAACGGTTTTTGAGAATATTGCTCTTTCTCTGGAGATAGCCGGCAAGAATAAAGAGGAGATAGAGAAAAAAGTTAAAGAAGTACTAAAACTGGTTGATTTGCCCAAAAAGAGCGATTTGTTTCCTCGTCAGTTAGCCGGCGGAGAACTGCAAAGAGTTGCTTTGGCTCGATCTCTGGTTTCCGGACCTGAAGTTTTATTTGCCGATGAACCAACCGGCAACCTTGATCCTAAAACTTCCTGGCAGATTATTAATCTTATGCAGGAAATAAATAAACAAGGAGTTACTTTGATTGTGGCAACTCACAATTTTGAGATTGTAGATTCTTTAGAACAGAGAGTTATTTGCTTAGAAAAAGGGAGAGTTGTTAGTGATAAAAAGAAAGGGAAGTATAAGAAGTAAATTTTCTACCGTGTCATTCCGCACTTGATGCGGAATCTATACAGATGTAGATTCTGATTTTCATCAGGATGACGCAGAGCGTCATTTTTATAGATTCCTGGTCAAGCCAGGAATGACAGATGAATTGGCAGGTGTTTTTAAAAAATCCATAATCCAAATCCGCCGCACTCCTTATCAGGCACTAGCGGCAGTGATGATTCTTTCTTTGACTTTTTTTGCAGCGACGGTTTTTACCTTTATTTTCCTTGGTGTTCACAGAATTTTGACCCATTTTGAATCTGCTCCTCAAGTGATTGCTTTTTTTGAAAAAGGGGAGGATTTAACTGCCGAGGAAATTGCCGCTATTAAAAACAAGCTCCAGGCAACCGGCAAGCTGGACTCATTTAAGTATGTTTCTACCAAAGAAGCGGAGGCGATTTATAAAGAGAAAAATAAAGATGATCCTTTGCTTTTGGAACTGGTTGATTACAAAATTCTTCCTCCTTCGATTGAGATCTCTGCTAAAAAAATAGAGTCTTTAGCTGAACTGAAGGAAATTTTGGCCGCTCAGCCTAAAATAACAGATGTGGTTTTTTATGAAAGTGTTGTCAGAACACTGGGTGTTTGGGTGAAAAACCTGCGTCTTGTTGGTTTTTCTCTTATTGGTTATTTAACCGTTCAGTCTGTTCTTATTTTACTTTTAATAGTTAGTCTCAAAATTTTGGCCAAAAAAAAAGAGATCGAAATTATGCGTTTGCTGGGGGCCGGTTTTGGTTTTATTGCCGGACCTTTTTTACTAGAGGGGATAATTTATGGATTTTTAGGAGCCTTTTTTGGATTTTTGTCTGCCGCCTGCCTTCTTTTTTATTCGACGCCGTTTTTGGTTGAATGGTTAGCAGATGTTCCTCTTTTGCCTGTTTCTTATGTTTTCTTGGCCCAAGTTTTAGGGGTGGAGATTTTGGTAGGCAGCCTGCTGGGTATGTTTGCTTCCCTTTTGGGAGTACACCGCTTCCTCCCCGATTAGAAGTTGACATTAAGACACCTCCGAGGTGGCCGAAGGACTCCTCGAAAGGATAATTAACTTGAATTACTTCTGTCATTCTGAACTTGATTCAGAATCTATACAAATAAATTTACTAGTATAGATTCCCCGTATCAAGTGCGGGGCAGGCTCTGATCGGAGCCTGCCTGCCGGCAGGTAGGCCAGGAATGACAAGGAAGATTTTTAAATAACAGATATAAATTTTCTAATTCAGCTTAGCATGAAATTTAAAAAGATTTTTTTAATCCTTTTAACACTAATTTTTCTTTCTTTTCAATTTACTGTTTTTGCCGATGATAATTCAGACAAGCTAAAAGAAATTCAGGAAAAGATTGAAGAATACAGTCAAAAGATTGGAGAACTTCAGGGACAGCAACAAACCCTTGCCTCAACAATTTCTTATTTAAACAATAAGATAATTCTTACAGAAACGCAGATTGCCAAAACGGAAAAAGAAATTAAATTGCTTGAGGAAGAGATTGATAAACTTTCTGTTAAAATTGGCCATTTAAATAAAACTTTAAACGAGATTTCCAAAATTTTGTCTTCCAGAATTGGAGCAACTTATAAAAATTCTCATGTTCAGCCTTTTTCTTTGCTTCTTTCTTCTCATAGCTTTTCTTCTTTTTTTACCAAGGTTAAGTATCTAAAGGTGGCCCAAGCCCACGACCGTCAAATTCTTTTTACTATGGAGGAACAAAGACAGAATTATGATGAACAAAAGGACTTGAAAGAAGAAAAACAGGAGGAAATGGAGGAGTTGAGAAAGACTCTTCAAGTCCAAGAGGCGACTTTGGCTCAGCAAAAGCAAAGCAAACAAGACTTATTGAAGGTAACTAAAAATGATGAGAAAAAGTTTCAGGGGTTGTTGGCCGCCGCCAGAGCGGAAATGGAAGCGATCCAGTCGATTATTGCCGGCAAAGGTGAGGAAACTGAGGTTGGCGAGGTGGGAGCAGGAGAGCGGATTGCTTCTATTATTTCCGGTGTTTCCGCTTGTTCGACCGGCACTCATCTTCATTTTGAAGTAGTTAAGGATGGGGCTCACAATGACCCGGCTGGTTATCTAAAATCGGTTGATGTTGATTGGGATTTGTGTGGTTGGTGGCCGGAATGTGACAGCACTTTTTCTTTTTCCGGTTCATGGGATTGGCCGATCAATGGCAAGCCAATAATCACTCAAGGGTATGGAATGACCGGCTATGCAAAGACTGGTGCTTATGGCGGCGGGCCACACACCGGACTTGATATGGTTTCCGATGATTTGGTAATTAAAGCAGTTAAAGAAGGAACATTATATCGGGGTAGCATTGCCTGCGGCGGCGGTACGCTTCGCTATGTCCGGGTCACCCACAAAGAAGGCGGCCACGACACCTACTACTTGCATGTCAATTATTATTGATTAGATAATTTTTCTTCTTCTTATAAGCTTTCTATCTCCACACTGATGACTGCCGTCATAATGATCAGCAGCAAAAAAGGTCCTTTCTAGCTCTGTTAATGCTTCTTCAATTTCTTGAGCTTGTAGGGAATCTGGAGATAAATCTTCTAACTTTTCTCTGGCAGTTTCTCTTAGTTCGGCGAGCTCCTCAATGTCAGCGTGAGAAACTCCACTTTCAAAAGGCCCAGGAGAAGGATTAGTTATTTGTGACATTGGTGTTTCTTGGCCTAGCCTCATTTTATTAAAAATATTTTATCATAAAAATGCAATTTGTGTGTTTTTTTGTGCTATGATTAGGATGAAAAAAGAAATTTTTTTGACATGACAATAAATAAAGAGAATGATAGGATAAAAAGAGGAGGAAAATAAAAGATAAAAGGAAATTTAACAAAGATGGCTGCCCAAACCAACCTGCCCAGTTTTTTTATCCGCGCACTTAAGTGCGCGTTTTTTTTAATTTACTGCTTTTTTCTCTTTTCTTCAGAAAGTTCGGCTTTTTCTATAAGCAGCGTCAATAAATCAGAGATTAGTTCACCAGAGGATATTGTTGAAGTCACTTTAGATTTAAGCGATTTACCAAGTAGAGCTTCTTATTTTCGTGTTGCCTTTACAGAGAGTAACACTCATCCAAGTTATTTCGGAAAGATGGAGAATGATAGGAATGAATGGGTAGAGATAGGATCACTTAGTAACTGCACTAATTACTATAAATTAGGTGACCCGACTGTAACTGGACAGATAATTATCAAGGTAAAAATGAATGGGGAGGAAAAACCTGGTGAGTATTATTTAAGAGCACACCGTTTAACAGAAGGTTGTAGTGCAACTGATAATACAGAGTTTGTTTCAGTTGTATATAGTCAGTTTTCTTCTAACCCTTCTTCTACTCCATCCCCTACTCCAGCTTCAAAAAATTACCCCTCCAATATTTCTCTTTCTGAATTTTCTGCTTGCAGTTCACCGGAATGGGTAGAGATTTATAATGCTAATGATTCTCAAGTTCAGTTGGATAATTGGTTTATTAGAGATTCGACTGATTCCAAGAAGCAAGAGTTTTCTTGTAATATCGGAGCAAAAAGTTTTTACAAAATAGAAATGAACAGTTTTTTGAATAACTCTGGCGGAGATACCGTAAGATTATTCAATCCAGAAGCAGAAGTTGATAGTTATTCTTATACTACCTGCGACTCAGAACATTCTTGGTCCAGACTTGGTGGTTCGTGGTGTCAGACAAATCAGACTCCTGGATCAGGAAACAGTAGCTGTTTGGTTGGAGAAGAAGGGGAAGATAGTAATGGAGAAGATGACAGTGAGGATAGTGAAGATGATAAAGATTCAGCCAATTCCCCTTCTCCGGTTTCTCAGGTTTCCGGCAACCTTATTGCCAAAGCTTCGGTAAAATCAAATTCAGTCAAACAAAGCAGTCTTTTACCCAGTCTTCCTTTGCCGGTTTTAGGAACTCTGTCAGGAGAAATTTTAGGAGCAACCGAAAGTGCTACTCCCAGTGCTGAACCAGAAGAGAATAAACCACCGCCTTTTTTAATTCCGCTAGTTATTTCTGGCCTCGGTCTTTTGCTAATTGGCGGTGCCGCCTTTCCTTTCCTAAAACCGAAGGTTTTAAAGATTATAAGGAAAAGGGGAAATTAGTTTTACAATATAGCTCTTGCACCCGCAAGTCGTTTATAGTAAAACTTTTAGGAAGAATTTATGGTTAGGAAGATTAGATAAGAAAATTAAAAAGGATAAGAAAAAAGTTTGTGGTATACTTTTTAAATGAAATTGAGAAGCTTGAATATTCCTGGTGCCATAAATGGCACCACTACAAGAAGATTTCTTTTTTTGTGGGGGCCGGTTTTGGTTTGGTGTGGGGTGATTTTTGGCTTTTCCTCGATTCCTACCCTGCCTCGGGTTGAGCTTATTTGGTGGGATTTTGTGATGAAAAAAACGGCGCACATAGTTGAATATGGAATCCTCTACTTTCTTATTTTTAGGGCAATGAGTAGAGGCGTCAAGCGTCAAGCGTCAAGCGTCAAGCATTGGTTGTTTCCTTTTATCTTTGCCTTTCTCTATGCCATTTCTGATGAGCTTCACCAGAGTTTTGTCCCCGGTCGAACAGCGAGAATGATGGATGTGGGGTTTGACACGGTGGGGATGTTTTTGAGCTTGTGGGGAATAAAAACTAAATTAAAAACACAAACTTAAAATAATCAAATAAACAAATGGCAAATAACCAAATCAATAAATAAATATCTAAATAATTTAATATTTTATTTGTTTATTTGAAATCTGAGATTGATTTGAAATTTGATTATTTGTGGCATTTGATTATTAAATTTAGAAATTAGAAATTTTCATGATATCTTCTTCAGTCAAAGAAACCCACTCTATAGCCAAGAAACTACTTGGCAATCTCCCCACCAACCTCCTTTGTCTTTACGGTGAGCTGGGAGCAGGCAAAACCACTTTTGTCCAGGGTTTAGCTAAAGCTTTGGGGATAAAAAAGCGAGTCTTGTCACCAAGTTTTGTGTTGGTAAGAGAGTATTCAGCAGCCAGAAGCCAGCAGCCAGCAACCAGTGGCCAGAAGCCAGCAGCCAGAAGCCAGCAAGACTGGAAACAGGCAACTGGCAACTGGCAGCTCCTATATCACATCGACTGCTATCGCCTTTCTTCCAAAGATGATCTAAAATCAATTGATTTAAAGGAGTTTTGGTCTAACCCAAAAAATTTAGTCGTCATCGAATGGGCTGAGCGGATCAAAAACATTTTGCCAAAAAAGAGAGTTGATGTAAGATTTGAGTATATGGGAGGGAAGAAGAGGAGAATAATGGTTAATGGATAGATGAATGATGAGTAGATGAGTGATGGATAGATATTAAACCCATTACCCATGATCCATTACCTATTGCTCATTACTCATTAATTTATGGCAAGCTATAAAAATTTCAAAGAGATTCCAGCATGGCAGATAGCCCATAAGTGCGTGTTGGAAATTTATAAGGTTACTAAGAAATTTCCTAAAGAGGAATTATATGGGTTAACTTCGCAGATAAGAAGATCTGCTGTGTCTGTTGCTTCTAATATTGTAGAAGGGTTTTATCGAAATACCACAAAGGAGTTGATTAGTTTCCTTTATAATGCCAGAGGCTCCTGTGGAGAAACTTTTTACCATATTTTATTGGTCTATGATTTAAGATATATCTCTAGAGAAGAATTTGATAAGTTGTCAGACGAATATGAAAATTTAGGAAAGCAACTTAGTAATTGGATAAAAAGTTTGAAAAAAAGAATTTAAACCCATTACCCATTACTCATTACGCATGATTTTATTCCTTGACACTTCCGATAATCTAAAGACAATTGTTAAATTGGATGATGTTGAGGTTGTGGAGGAATACGACCACCCTCGGGAACAAAAAGTCTTGCAAGTGATTGAAAGAGTTGTTAGAGAAGTTGCCAGTGGCCAGAAGCCAGAGACCAGTTGCCAGTGGCCAGAAGCCAGAGACCAGTTGCCAGT
>CAYPXO010000004.1:0-9363 GCA_964414895.1 uncultured Pseudomonadales bacterium | reverse complement strand
AGCCAGAGACCAGTTGCCAGTGGCCAGAAGCCAGAGACCAGTTGCCAGTGGCCAGCATGAATATGAATAAGAAAAAATATAAAAGCTTGAAAGTTTGGCGAGAAAGTCATGAGTTAACCTTATTGGTCTATAAACTAACTGTTTCTTTTCCTAAAGAGGAGTTGTATAGCTTGATTTCTCAGATGCGTAGGTCAGCTATTTCTGTGACTGCAAACATTGTCGAGGGTCAATCAAGACAAACGAAGAAGGAATTTTTAAAATTTCTCTATATTGCTAGTGGTTCCCTTGCAGAGTTAGAGTATTATTTCGATTTATCCTTGGATTTAAAGTATATAAATAAAGAGATATTTGATAGACTTGATGAACAGAGATTGGTGGTTGGTAAGCTTCTTCAAGGATTAATAGTCTCTTTGAGAAAAGTTGTCAGCAAAACTGGAAACAGGTAACTGGCAACTGGAAACTGGAAATGAATATTCTAATCACCGGTGGTGCCGGCTACATCGGTTCAATTACTGCTCGCCAACTAGCAAAGGCAGGCTTTGAACCGATTATTTATGATTCTTTGGAAAAAGGCCACCGGCAATCGGTCAAAGATTTTGAGCTTGTTATTGGCGAGACTCAAGACTGGAAGTTTTTGGTTAATGTCCTCCGGCAGAAAAAGATCAAGGCAGTCATCCACTTTGCCGCCTATATTGAAATGGGCGAGTCGATGAAAAACCCGCGAAAATATTTTTTTAATAATTTTTGTGGCTCTTTGAGCCTTTTCCGGGCGATGCTCAAAGCCAATGTTAAAAAGTTAGTTTTTTCCTCTACTGCCGGAGTTTATGGTCAGCCAAAAAGACTGCCTATAAAAGAAGAGGAGTCTAAAAACCCGGGTAATCCTTACGGAGAATCAAAATTAATGGTGGAGAAAGTTTTACAGTGGTATGACAAAATTTACAGTCTTCGTTCGATTTCCCTTCGTTATTTTAATGCCGCCGGAGCGACTTTGGACGGCAGGCTAGGCGAAGATCATAAACCGGAGACACACCTAATCCCCAATATCTTAAAAGCAATAAAAGATCAAAAAGAGTTTAGTTTATACGGCAATGATTACCAAACAAAAGACGGCACTTGTATTAGGGATTATATTCATGTTTTGGATTTGGCAAAGGCTCATATTCTAGCTCTTGAAACTCTGGAAAAAGGACATAAAACAGACATTTATAATATTGGAACAGGCAAGGGTTATTCCAATAAAGAGGTAATAAAAGCGGCAGAAGAGGTTGCCGGAAAAAAATTAAATGTTAAAATAAGACCTCGTCGGCCCGGCGATGTTGACAATCTGGTTGCTGATTCCACTAAGTTTCAAAAAGAGTTTAACTGGCAGCCAAAATATTCAGATCTACAAACTATTATTAAAAGTGCCTGGAAGTGGCACCAAACCCTGCCCCTGAAACAAAATTAAGTTTTTTTCGTCTTCTATTATGGATCCCAAAGAAATTCAAAATCTGGTTATCTTAACGCAAAAAGGAGAAAAGCAAGCCTTTGGTCAACTGTATGACCATTTTGCAGGAGAGATTTTCCGTTTTGTTTTTTACCGGGTAGGTTCCGAGCAGGACGCTCAGGATCTAACCCAAAAGATATTTCTCAAAGCCTACAAACAACTGCAAAAAAACAAAGGCAAATTTAAAAATTTTCGCGCTTGGCTTTACCGGGTTGCCAGGAACACGACAATTGACCACTATCGCACTTTAAAGGTTCATATTAGCTGGCAGGAGCAAAAGCAAGTCCAGGCAGAGGACAAAGATGTTGAAGAAGAATTAATAAAGAAAGAAGAAGTAAAAAAAGTCTTTGAACTGTTGGAGAATTTAAAAGATACAGAAAAAGAGGTCTTGCTTCTTTATTATATTGAAGGGCTGGATTTAAAAGAGATTGCCAAAGTTTTAAAAAAGAGCAATTTGGCGGTAAGACTTATCAAGCACCGAGCATTGAAGAAATTAAGGAAGGTAGTGGAGGAAAAATAACCTTAGTTGTCATTGCGAGCGCAGCGAAGCAATCTCGTTTGAATTGCCTCAGATAGAGAGATTGCTTTGTCGTCCTTCTCCGCCAGTCGGCGGATCAGGACTTCTCGCAATGACAGAGTGGGTATTTCAAAACTTATGGACAGCGACAAAAAAATAAAATCCATTTTTAAAAAAGGCCAAAAAGTCCAGCCGGACAAACTCTGGTTTAAAGAAAGCCGGCAATGGCTTATGTCCGAAATAGAAAAAGAAAACTCTTTTGGTATTTTTGATTTTCTCTTTGGCTTTTTTGTCCGCTACCGGACGGTTTTTATTGCTTTTTTTATCCTGCTTTTTTTAGGGGCAACAACGGTGATTGCTTTTTGTTTAAAAGACTTTGGGCCAATGAGTGATACTTTTATTGGTAAAACTGCCCATTGGCTGGCAGAACAGGAAAAGATAGTAGAGAATTTATTGATAAAGAATAATAGATGATTTTTATAGATCCCCGATCTTGAAGCACTTTGTTTTCAAGTCGAGAATGACAGAGGTAGTCGAAAAAGTTTCTTTTTGATTCTTTCAAACCTGTCTGCCCTTCTGTCCTTGACGGGAAAGAAAGCTTTTGGATTTCAGGTTGGTTATCCTTGAGCCGGGCAGGCAGGCTTAAAGGAATGAAAGATGAGGAATATATGTTGACATTGGTAAAAAAATTATATATAAGTATTAATTAACTGCCCAGAAAGCAAAAATGCTTTTCTGGGATTTTTATGTAGGACGCGAAAGGCGCGAAAAAGAGACACGAAAAAACACGAAAAGGGAAGACGCGAAAGGGAGACACGAAAGGACGCAGGACGCTAAATACGCTAAATAGAAACGCTAAAAAGGCTAAATAAATGGTGAAAGATCTGCTTTACAAAGATTTAGTGTACAAGATACAAGGAGTGCTTTTTGAAGTTTATAAAAATTTAGGGGCAGGATTTAAAGAATTAATTTATCAAAACGCTCTTGAGGAAGAATTTAAAAAAAAGGAAATCTCTTTTGTCAGAGAAAAGACTTTAAAAATTAAATATAAAGGGAAAGTCGTAGGATTTTATAAACCTGATTTTATAGTTAAAAATAAAATTATTTTGGAAATTAAAGCCGTTCCAAAAATGCCAACTTATTTTGAAACTCAACTCTTCAATTATTTAAAAGCAACAGATTACAAATTAGGATTATTAGTGAATTTTGGTTGTGATGGTGGAGTGGATATCCGCCGTCGCATTTTAACACGAAAGACGCGAAAGTTTTAGACACTAAATACGCGAAAGCTTTCGCGTATTTAGTGTTATACTTTCGTGTATTTAGCGTTCAGTTTCGTGTATTTCGCGTTCAGTTTCGTGTATTTAGCGTTTAGTATTTAGCGTTATTATTTAGTGTATTTTGCGTCTAAGAAGGGAGGTGAAAAATAAAAATGTTTAAAAAAGTTCTTAAAAGCCTTTTAGTTTTAACTGTTGTTTTAGCAACAGCCGGTCTAGGTACCAGAGCTTGGTTTACCAGTGAGGTGACTGCCCAAGATAATCAAATTACCACTGGAACTTTATTGTTAGCGGTGGATTCAACTGACGCAACTGATAGTTATACTCCTCCAGGAACTGGTTATATAGTGGTAGAGCAAAACGAGGACGGATCAGTTAGCCAACACAATACTTTTCCAGCTTGGACAGTGGCCGCTCCAGGAGACACTTACAGTGTTTATCTGGCCGTAAGAAACAAAGGAAGCATTCCTTTTAATTACCGTGCTGCTGCTTTGGGAGCTTGGCAGGATGGTGCTCCAAGATTTGGAACAGGGAGTTGCCCTGTTGATGGTGCAGACGCAGATGCGAACTTGGTTTCAGTGGTTAATGTTCATCGTTATGTTTCTGGTAATTGTGAAAGCGAACCTGGTTGTCAAAATGTTCGTGGTTGGCTAAATACCGGCCCGTGGACGGAAAAAGCTGGCACTTCTTTATATGATTCCGGTCCAGTTACCGGCTATTATGAAGACGGTTTTGCCTCTATTTGGACTTTGGAACCGAGCGAATATGTTTTATACAGGGTTGATTTGAAGTTAAGCAATACTACTGATGATTGTTATCAGGGAGCTACTTATCACTATGATTTGCTTGGCGAAGCCAAACAAGAGGGTGCCACCTGGTAAAAGCTTTGTGTTTACAGAGACTGTCCGAAGTCTCGGACAGTCAAATATAAATACAAAAGCGCAAAGTTCAAAGCGCAAAGCGCAAAAGGAACAGAACTGATACACTTTATTCTTCGAGCGATCCCGGTGTTACACCGGGAGAGTCGAGAAGTCTGCACTGAACTTGTAGAATCTGTTCTCGACTTCGCTCGAACAATAGTCTAAATAGATGAAACTTTTAAATTGGTTAAGCTCTATTTTGCAAGTAGCCTTTATTGTTATTTTAGTGGCTTTGGCTGCTTTGTCTTTTGGCACCCGCCTACCCTTTTTCTCCAGAATGGGCTTTAACTTCTTTGCCGTTACCTCCGGCTCAATGGAGCCGACTCTGCCGGTTGGCTCTTTGATTTATGCCGGCAAATACAAACTGGACAGCCTTAAAAAAGAGGACATTATTACCTTTAAAGTCAAAGACCCGCAAAGCGGGGCGGTTTCTATTGTCACCCACCGCATAGAAGATGTTCTCAAAGAAGAAAAAACCGAGACTTTAACCGATGATGAAGGTAAGGAAAAAGAAAAGAAAATCGTTAAATACGAGTTTGTTACCAAGGGTGATGCCAATAATGCGATTGATGCTTTTACCGTTCCTTCGGGAAACATTATCGGCCTTTACCAGTGGCATATTCCTTATATTGGTTTTGTGACCGCTTTTGCCCAGACGGGCAAAGGCTTTTTGTTGACCGTTATCCTGCCGGCTGTTGTTTTGATTGTTTGGGAAATTGTTTCTTTGGCCGGCCATTTAAAAGAGCATTATAAAAAGAAAGCGGAGAGAGAGATAGAGAAGATGAAAGAGGAGATGAGAAAAGAGATGGTAGAGGAGAAGAAAAAGGGACAAGGGAGAAAACGGATAAAGAAGAAGCAACACTGAGATACTGAATTGACTGAGATCACTGAAATTTGATGTTAAGAAAATAGGACTTGCACACTTTATTCTTCGAGCGAGTCCCGAGCCTGTCGAGGGACGAGTCGAGAAGTTCTCGACTACTCCGCCAGCTGGCGGATCCGCTCGAACAATAAGGAGTGATTGTATAAGTCCTGAAAATGAAAAACAAATTTTTTATATTTTCCGTCAGTAAAATAATAATCATTAGCCTTTTGGTAGTAGTAACCGGCCTTAATCGGCTAATGGGCACTGGCGCTTGGTTTACTTCCGGTCTGCTCGGCGGGGACAGTGAAATCAAAACGATTGCCGATTGGGCAGGGCCTTATGTCAAAATAGAAAGCCCGCTTGACGGCCAAACTATCTCCGGTAGTGTAGAGATTTATGGCACTATTACTGATGATAATCCCCACCAGTATTGGCTGGTGGCCGAAGATGCCCTTACCGGCCATCAGGTTTCCGGCTTTCCTGGCGTAGTCAATGAAAGTAATTTTTTAATAGGCGAGTTTCTTTATGCTTGGGATACTACCCTTGTTCCTGACGGAGATTATGTTATAAAACTTGAGGCCCGAGATGCTTTGGGCAACAAAGATCCTGATCAAGATTGGGGGGTTTCTGATCCTGAAGATCCCAATGATTCTATTGACTGGATTACGGTAACGGTCAGTAACGCTCCTTCCAAACCGACAGGAATGACTATTTGGAAAGGTCATGATCCGGCTACAAGGGTAGAGATTGGCTGCGGCGGCATTACCAATCAAAGAGAAATTACTATTGACTGGGATGATAATCCCGAGCTAGACATTGCTTATTACCAGTTTGATATCAAAGACAAAGACGATCATGCCCGGCCGACAGAATCTGAATACCGAGGGACAATAAGAGATATTGACGGAGAGTATAAGTATCGGGTCAGGGCGGTGGACACTTTGGGTAATAAAAGTGAGCCGACCGATTGGTGTTTTGTAACTTTGGATCGTTCAAAACCAAATACTGTTTTGACTGTTTCCGGTAGTTGGTCAAGGTCGGTAGAAGAAAAAGTAAAAAACCCTAGTTTTGAAAATTTTGACCCAGTGAGTTTGCAACCTGATGATTGGGATACGGAGGGAGATGTGGCCGTAGTTGACGAGGAAAACGGAGTTGTACCAAAAGATGGTAGTTACATGGTAAAAATCGGTCGGGAAACAGACCCGGGCAATGATCTTTATTTCAATTCAATTTCTCAAGAGATACCCAATGAAACGAAAAATATTTCTTTTTGGTATAACTTTTTTTCCGAGGACTATGAAGGTTTTGATGAACCGGGCTTTTCTGTTTTTCTCAATGGCCAGGAAATCTATCAAATTTGGGCTAAAGATATTGATGTGGGCGATTCTCCCAACAGTTCCGACTGGCAACAGTTTTTCTATGATATTTCTCATATTGACGGCCCTTCGGAGTTAACATTGATCTTTTATGCCGGCAATAATGATGATATTATTTTGCAGTCCTGGGTTTATATTGACCAGGTTTCCACCAAAGAGCTAACCGTCAACAGTGAGGCTAAATTTCATCTTGAAGCTTCTGACAGCGGCACTGGCGTGGCCGTTACCTATTATCAACCAAACTGCACTGGTGACACTGTTGTTTACAATGAGCCTTTTTCTCTAACTCCTCCTTTGGCTGAAGAAAAACTTTGTTTTTGGAGCGTTGATAATGCCGGCAATGAAGAAACTCCTCACAAATCCGTCCATGTAATTCTTGATAACACGCCACCGACTAAAGTGGAAAATTTAGAGGTGATAGACTATGGCGACGGCACTTTTAGTCTTTTATGGACGGCTCCTTCAGATAATCAAAACAATGGACAAGCAGTTGAATATGACTTGCGCTATTCGGAAGCAACGATTTCCGGAACTACTGATTGGGATTCTCTGCCAAAGATCGACGATAGTTTATTTGTTGACGAGTGGGGTGTATTTACGAATCCGCCTTCTCCAAGAAAGTCGGGTGAGCCGGAAAGATGGGAAATTGAAGGCTTGGAGGCCGGTGTGCCTTACTGGTTTGCCTTAAAGGCAAGCGATGCTGCTCCTAATTGGAGTGAGATGTCCAATGTGGCCAGTAATGGCTCGACTTTGGTGATAAACGAAGTTTATTATGATGTTGGCTCAACAAAAGGTGGTGAAACAAACAACGAGTGGGTCGAGCTTTATAACAATGCCGATTATGATATTAACCTTAATGGCTGGCAGATAACGGATAATAATGGCACAATGAAAGATTTAGCTAGCAGTGATTTGTGGTTGGAATCAGGCCAGTTTGCCGTAGTTACCAAAAATGTTACTACTTGGAATTATTGGACAGCAGGTAGCCCGCCGGAGATCCCAACTGATGCTTTAAAGATTGTTTTAGGAACTGATATTGGCAGTGGCGGTTTGTCTAATGACGGAGACAGAGTGGAGCTTTATTCTCCATCGGACAGCAGAGTTGATGAGATGAGCTATGGAAGCGATACAACTTACTTTACTTTGATGGATGTTGATGAAGGTCATTCGTTGGCCAGGAAAGAAAAAGGAGTTGATACCGACTCGGCCGATGACTGGGAAGATTTGACGACTCCAACACCGGGGACTAATCCCCACTCAGATCCAAAAGAAGGTGTTTTAGAAACCACTTTGGACTTTTGGCTGGCAAGCGACAAAAAATCAGTTGGCTTTAAAGTTGAGGGAGTTTCTCCTTTTGAAAGCCTAGTTTATGAGATAGCCTATGATTCTGATTTAGGTGACCAGGGAATTGGCCCAAGTAGTATTGCTCTTAGCGGAGAAGAAAGCCTTGAGCGGACAGATATTACTTTGGGCAGTTGTTCAACTGGTGGTGTTTGTCTTTATCATACCGGTATTCATAGAATTCATATAAGGGTGGTTTTGCAAGGCCCGGGCATGCCCGAGAGGAGTTTGGAGGAGGATTTGGTTTATTAACACCAACTTCCTTTTGTCATTCCGGCCTGCATGTTCGTTTTTTAACGAACAGGCGAGCCGGAATCTATAGAAATGAGTTCGTCATCCTCGACCTGAAAGCGTAGCGCTTCAAGATCGGGGATCTATAAGAATAGTTTATTTGTATAGATTCTGAATCGAGTTCAGAATGACAGAATCATTTGTGTAGATTCCTGGTCGGAGCCAGGAATGACAGTAGAAAAAATATAATGAAAAGAATTTTTAAATCAGTTTTTGTCTCTTTTTTCGCGCTTTTCGCGTCTCTGTTTTTCGTGTTCGCGTCTTTCGCGTCTGCGGCCGATTTAACAGTTACTTGTGATGGCACTTGTTCTATTTCTCCTGATGAGCCGATTTTTGATGAGCAAAACATTTATCCTGGCTACAGTGCTACTTACAATCTTACTGCTAAAAATAACAACAGTGATACTTGCACTTTTATGTTTAGCTTAGCCGATTATAATCAGACAGGAGGTTTAGGAGATGTTATAAATCTTTATATTGAAGAAAGCGGAACACCTCTTTATAGTGGTTTGATAAGTGCTCTTAGCGGTGGTGGCTGGCAGAGTCTATCTGACATTGGTCCTTCTTTGTTAAAGGTTTATCAGTTTACGGCGGAAATGGATACCGGTGCCGATAATCAATATCAGGGAAGAGAATTAACTTTTGATGTTAATCTGCGCTTTGAATGTCCAGGCGTTTCTCCTTCTCCCAGCCCAACGGCTGCACCAAGCTCTTCTCCCTCTGATGGTGAAGGAACAACAGGAACCAGCAGTACCACAGGCACTGGAGATAGTAGTGGTGGAGCCGGTGGAGGAGATGACTCCTCCCTTTTAACGGCCGCTCTTGCTCCTTTTCGCGCTGTTTTGCCTAGAGTTCGGGGAGTAACTGCAGAGGAAGCTCCTCCGGAAACTCCTGCCGAAGTAGCCGGTGTAGAAGAAGAGGAAGGACCAGGAGAAGTAGCCGGCATTGTTTGTCCCTGGTGGAAATATCCCTGGTGGGTGCCTTTGGTTATCCAGGCGGCCTTAACAATCATTTATTATCATTGGGAGAACAAAAGAGAAAAAGAAAAGAAAATTAATGCCTGGTGGTTTGTGCCGGTTTTCCTGGCTTTGCTCTCCCAGCTTGTCCATGAGATTTTGGGCTGCGAGTGTGTTGAGTCTAAATGGTGCCCTTGGTATTGGCTGTTTAACCTACTAATTTTGCTTGTTACTACCAGTTATTTCCGTCTTCGTAAAAAAGAAGTATCCTCAGACTTAACCTAAGACTTGACCTAAACCCCCAAAAATTATTATTTAGTATACTGTATATAGC
>CAYPXO010000003.1:0-76806 GCA_964414895.1 uncultured Pseudomonadales bacterium | reverse complement strand
CTTGGGGGGTTGGTTATTCTGGGTGAGTTTCTAATTTAAAAGCCGAGGAATCTGTTAACTTCCTTGTTGGTAAGCTCAGGGTATTCAAGCTCAGTTGCCCAGTCTATCCGTCCGAAATCATACCATCGTTCGAGCCAGATGGGATAAATAATATAACTTCAAAAACAAGTAATTTTATTAAATTTTGGCTGCCAAGACAATAATTCTTATGTACGTCCCACTCGTCCCCACTAGAGAAATAGGCTTGGTAGAATAATCTTTTATGCTAAAATAGACAAAATGAGCCTGAGTCAACAGTTTAAAACTAATTTTTTTAGAATAATTATTGTTTTTATTTTTATAATTTTTGTTATCCCCTTTTATTTTCCGGTCAGAGCTGGTGGTGGCAGGATTTACATTGAAAGTTATAGTCAAGGAGTAACCGGTACTGAAGGCGTCAATGTCCAGGCCTGGATTAGATCAGAGGATTATACAAGAGTAGTTGAGGGAGAAAGAGCTGAATTTATGGTGAAATCTCCAAGAGAAGGCGATTACTGTATTACTCCAACAAATAAAAGTAATAATAATGGAATAGTCTTTGGTCAATGTTTTGCTAGTCAACCTGGGCAGATAATTATTTATGTCCACTCTCTTGACACCAATTATGATTCAAGTGATTATGTTCTATACTTTAATAATCCTTCACCAAAGCCGACTTTATTACCAATAAAAACAATACCAATATTGCCAACCCCCACTGTTTCAGAAACGCCTAATCTTGAGCCTTCTCCAACTAATACAATCCAGTTTTCTCCAACCTCTAGTCCAAGTTTTACCCCAAATTCTTCACCTCACATAGAATCAACAGTAAGCAAAAAAAAGAATGATTGGTTTGTAAAAGCCAAAGTTGTTATTAGTCAATTTAAAAAAAACTTCATGGCATTGATATCGAAAGCTAAGCTCTTTTTATACCGGTAAGGGACGGTTGAGATCAAATTCAATCTTTTGCTTGGAGAATAAGTTTTTTAGAGAGTTTTTTACTCTTATTTTGTGATAAAATCATAAGCAGGAAATATTTTAAGAAGATCATAAAACCCTCTAAGACTTGATAAATCAATACTAAATTCTATTTTTCTGATGAATAAGTCCTTTAGGGAGAGAGTCAAAAAAAGACAAACTTCGAATATAATAAAGGCCTATGTTATAAATACTTGACATAATGTAAAGAATATGTTACACTATGGGTGTGAACAGAAAGCAATATAAACAACTTCGAGCTATTGTCGCCCTTTTTGTTTCCGCTATTGTTGGTCTAGCAGTTATTCGTGATAGTTACCTTCTGGCTACTGCTGGTGTTCTAACAGGCATTGTCTTTATGATTCTGGTGCGTTCCAAAGTCAAAATCAGGACCGATGAGCGAGAAATAACCATTCAGGAAAAAGCCGCCAGGATGACCTATGCCATTTTTGCTCCGACTATCGGCATTGCTGCGTTTCTCTTATTGCTTCCTTCTAAAGGCGGATTTTCGATTTTCAGTAAAGGAGAGTGGTTGTACGTTGAATCTTTAGGGATGGTTTTTGCCTACCTGACTTTATTTTTGATTGCCATTTATGCCATCTCCTATCACTTTTTCAGCAGGAAATATGGAGGCAGTAATGAAAAATAAGCTGAAAGTTTTCAGAGCGATGCACGATTTGACCCAAGAACAGTTAGCGGGCAAGATCGGAGTTAGTCGCCAGACAGTCATTGCCATTGAAAACAATAAGTATTTGCCATCTTTGGGCTTGGCTTTCAAAATTGCCAAACTATTTAAGGTAATGATTGAGGACATCTTTACCTATGAGGAAAAGGGGGATAAAAATGAAAATTAAAAAGATCAAAGAAAAACTTTTTTATCTGATTGCCATTAGTATGAGTATTGTCTTGCTATTTTTCTTTATTGGCAGTGTCTGGATTGGTTATGAAGCCAAAAATCTCTGCCAAAATGCCAAGTGGCAATATGGCGGTGATTGTGTGGAAGCTCTTATTGCCCAGCTTAACGATGAGAGCCAAGGATTCAGGTCAAGAAACCATGCCATTTGGGCGTTGGGTCAATTAGGAAACAGTCGCGCTTTGCCTGTTCTCCAGAGTTACTATACTGGAAATATTCCAGATAAAGAACCGTTAGATGAAGTAATCAGTCAATATGAGCTAAAAAAAGCGGTTAATCTTAGCAGCGGCGGGATGAATATCACCGCCTTTATTTGGAGAGGCTTCTTCAACAGCTATATAAAAATGTGAATTTCAGAATTCAAGCCAGTCAGTTTTTATTGTTCGAGTAAAGTCGAGAACTCCAGCAGAAAAAACTTTTCGACTCCTCCGCCAACCGGCGAATCCGCTCAAAGAGTAACGGATATAGCACTTTTAATCCAAGCGATTAAATCTACTCCTCTTGTAAAATTCTCTCTATAGATAACGCCATTAGAGTTTGACTCTTCCTTGTCATCCTGAACTTGATTCAGGATCTATAAAAATAGTTTTATTTGTATAGATTCCGGATCAAGCCTGCCTGCCTGTCTGCCGACAGGCAAGACCGGCAGGCAGGTCCGGAATGACAATGAGTAATTTCTATTGACCTTATCTATAGCCTGCGCCTTCTTGACCTTTTTCGCTTATTTTCATTAATTGTTCGTCACTGAGAGGCTTTAGGTCAAATTCTGGTGCCATTTTATTTTTATCTCTTTTGCTTAATCGACTTTATGCGGTGGAGATGAGGAGTAATGAGCTCCTGTCCGAAAAGGTTTTTTAAAATCAACCTACAAGCTTATTTCCTTTGTTTGCAAAGTGAGAGAAAGGAACAACTCTTTTTCACTTTGTTTTTGGCCTAAAAATCTCCAACCTGATTCGGCCAAGTCAGATCTGGTGTCCTAAGTGAGTTGTCACCCTAAAAAATCCCCTAGGAAAGACTTTTTAGAATGCAGCCCTGCCTGAAGGCAGGTAAATTTACGCCAAAGCGTATGCTGGAGCAACTTCATTGCTAGGACCAAAGACAAAGTCCGCAGCCTTAGCAAGTAAAGAAGTTGCTGTCTGTCTTAAAGAATTGACAGTTATTTTTTGGATCTGTTTTTCTCCTGGTATCCAAAGGAGGCTTGCAGATTTCAAAGAACAAACTTTCCGTCGAGTCAATTCATCCCCAACAAACTGTATTTTACCATAAAATGACTATAAAATGAAGGGTAAGCTAAAATGGGCGCTTTTCTAAAAGATTTTCTTTTTCCCAAAACTTGCTTTGGTTGTGGGCAATGGGGAGAATACCTTTGCAACCATTGTCTTAACAAAATTAAAATAAACCAAGAAAGGAGATGTCCGGTTTGTGGAAAGCCTGCTATTGGAGGGAAAACCCACCCAATTTGTCAAAAAAGATACACCCTTGATGGTCTGACTTCGATTTTCAGCTACTCAGGACTCTTAAAAAAAATTCTTAAGAAATTAAAATACCGTTTTGTTTTTGATGTTAGCCAAGAATTGATAGAGCTTTTTTTAAGCTGCCTTGGCGAAGACATTGTTTTTAGTAAAATTTTTTCTCAAAATCTCCAAGACAGCAGCCTATTTATCCCTGTTCCCCTCCATCTCTCAAGAAAGCGCTGGCGAGGCTTTAATCAGTCGGAGTTGTTAGGAAAAATGATTGCTGAAAATTTAGGAATTAATTTTGTGCCAAATATGCTTAAAAGAGTAAAAAATACTACTCCCCAAACGGAGCTAAAAAAGAAAGAACGGCAGAAAAACATTAAAGACGCCTTTAAAATCAATGAACAATTCACCCATTTATCCATCACTCATTCACCCATTATTCTTTTCGACGATGTTTGGACAACAGGATCCACTCTGCGTGAATGCGCCGGAGTTTTAAAAAGGAATGGCGCCAGATTTATTTGGGGCTTAACTCTGGCAAGTTAAAATGCCAACATCAAAACAAAATACCTCTTTCATTTTAAAAACATCGCTCAATCAACAAAATCAAAAGTAGAAAAAATCTTATCAATAATTTCTCTCATCTCTAGTCTTTCTTGGTCATTTAAAACATCACTGAATCTCTCTGTATAGTCTGTTAAAGTAACTCTATATTTTCCCTCCGGATGCTCAAACATATAAGCAGTCTCGTCACCAAAGCCTCTTTTTTCCTTAGTGGCCGGATAACCACTAATAGTTGTTTCTTCTACTGTTCCTTCAACTGGAGAGTTGTGGACTTCCTGATATTCCTCTAATGTTCCTTTGGTGATTTGAAGACCAGCTAGAGCGGTGATATCTCCCATGCCGCTGGTAACCTTATGAACTCCATCTGAAAAACTAGCTGACAATTTAATTACTTCTTCCATTTTGGGCCCTTCCACTCTATCAATATCAAATTGCCAGCCAGAAGGATATTTTATTTGGAATCCATATTCTCGGTTATCGTAGACCTGCCAGTTGGCAGTCTCGCTAGTCGCTCCGGTTGGCTGTTTACTCTTTTGTTCTTCTGTTGGTAGCTTTTTAAAACAGCCAGACAAAATTAGGCTTGTCGCCACTAAACTGCCAACAAACAGAATTGTTTTTTTCATTGTTTTCTCCTCTAATTAATTAGTAAATTCTAAACTTTCAACTATTTGATCAAAAGCAGTTTTGTATTTTTCCTGACTTTCACCTTCCTTTTCAACATCCAAATAACTAAGATCAACTGAATAGGCTTTTGCGCCAGCGTCCACAAATACAACCTCACATTTTGTATCCTTAAGCTCCGGTCTCATACCGCCTGAGATCCAGGTACCAACCATTCTTACAGCTGGCTTGCCGGCAACAGTAGTATCCTCTTTGGAGACAATGTCTAACTGGTTCTCTTGCCATTTCATAGAACTTTCCAGATCGCCGGCCAGCTGCAGGATATCAATAGGAGGAATTGTTTCCTTTGGTCCTTCTTGGCAAATAGAATCAAGATACTGCTGATAGCTCAACTTTATCGTATAAGAACAGTCATAAACGGTTGTCTCCTCTGGGTGCTTGAATTGGAGACCAAGCTGGCTGTTTGTATAAGTTTTGAGGTTTATATTCTCAGTCCTTTCTTTTGGTTCTGGCTCTCTTTTCTCTAGTTCAGAAGTCTTTTTTTGACAACCGGCTAACAAAGGAACACAGACTAAAAACATTAAGATAAAAACCTTTTTTATTTTCATAGAGCTACCTCCTTTTTTTAAAATAAAACAAAAAAAGCGGCCGGTCAAGACCTTTGGAACGACAACTGTGGTTAAAGTCCGAACCTTTACTTAACTATAAGCTCTAAACTTATTAAGAAGGCTGTAGGTTTTATTTTTTATTTTTTCTGTTACCCTGACTTTTACTATTCCCTTATCTGGTTGGCCATAAAAAATAAAAGTTTCTAGGGGAGAAAGCAAAACCAATGGTAAAACAGTCAAGTCTTCTTCCCCTTTAATCTCCAAAACAGCTCTTTTTTGCTGAAAAATAATTTTTGGCATTAGCTGTTTGATCTTTTTAATCACTGATGAAGAAAGGGTTCCTGGATCATTGACAGCAGTTTCCATCAAAGGACTGGCTTCAATTAGTTCTTTATGAAAACCCGGATAAACAGATTGCCGCCGACTGCGATAGTCAATTACTGCCAGAGAAAAAGGGGTTTTTGCCCGCAAGAATCCTTGGGTAACAATATCACCAACAGTTATAATCATTGGTGTTGGCTTCTTTTTAATTTCCTCTTTGGCTACCAAAGCCAGCCAGGATAGATTATTAGTATTGCTTTTTAGAAGCTGTCCTAGGGGTTTTTTAAAGTGTTTTCTTTGGGAAAAAGGTAAAGCTAAATTTCTGTTTTTAAAAATTTGTTCAAAAACCAAACCTTCGCGATTGACCTCCCCTAGCCTTATTCTTGTTGAGGAAAGTTTTTTGTGGTCTTTGGCAGAAACTAACCCTAAAATAATTTTCTTAAGAGAAGAAAGTTCTTTTTCTCTACGAATTTTATTAAGGAGGTCAACTGTTTTCTCAGTCTCTTTGGTAGCAATTATTGCCTCAAACTCTTTTTTTTCAAGAGTTGGACCAAAAGGATTAAAGATTGGACAGATATTGACTTTGCTTTTTATTTTTCTCCATTTAATAAATGCTTCAAGAAACCTTTCTCTTATATTATATGATTGAACCATGTTTCCCAAAACTTTATTTCTGCTCATTTCTTGGACAGTTAAGCCGCAAAAGACCTCTTTTGCCGACTGGCAAGCAGTAAGAAGAAGTTTTTGATGGCCTTTGTGTAAGTGGTCAAAAGTGCCGGCAACAACAATGTTTTTGAATTGGTAGTTCATATCTTTGGATTTTATTCCTCAAAAGGTGATTTTTCAAGAAAAAGCAGCTATAATAGTATTAAACAAGGAGGAGTCGCCTAGAGGCCAATGGCAATGGTTTGCTAAACCATGTCCCTTTTTGGGACCCGTGGGTTCGAATCCCACCTCCTCCGCCAAGTGGAAGTTGGCTCGCGCGCAGCACACGCTCGCCAGCCTTTTTGGGCTGAAAATCGGAATTTTTTATCTTTCAAAATAAAGTTCGAGCCAATATTTTTAAAGAATGATAAGATTTCTTCATTATTTTCCTTTTCAAGCAATTTTTTAGCTTGGCAGCTGGCTAAGATAAACTCTCTCATCGGTTCGAGCCAATTATTTCCTTTCTCTTTTATTTCTTGGATTTTTTCCTCGGTAGTTAGCTTTTGGTCCATTAATTTGTTTTTCTTTTGTTTGTAATTTTCAACAGATAAACCGCCCTCAAGCTGTAAATCTAAAAGCCGGTCAAGTTTTTTATTAAATGCTTGCTTTTGGTCTTCCAGCTTTTTAATATTGGGCTCAAGTATTTCTTGATTTTCAGCTTTTTCCTTGTTTATCTCAACAAGCATTTTTTCTGTCCAATCCTTGGACAAAGAAACTTTTTGAATAATCTTTTCTAACTGACCAACTAAGCCTCCTTCCCGCAAGTATTTTTCAGGACAATTACCGCCCTTTTTGGTGCAGCGGTAGTAAATATGTCCTTTTTGTTTTTCGGCGGTAATTGAGTAGCCGCAAGTGCCGCATTTCATAAATCCGGTAAAAGCGTAATCGTGCTGGCGCTTTCTCTTTTTCTTGCCTCGCTCGTTCATTACTCGCTGGACTTTATCAAAAAGTTTCTTGGAAATAATTGGCTCGTGAATTCCCTGGTAAATTTCGTTTTTCCAGCAGATTGCACCATAATAAATCGGGTTTCTGAGCATCCGTCGGGCACAGGAAACTGAAAGAACATTGCCTTTGTAACTTCGCAGGCCTTCTTTTTCTAAAAATTTAGCCACGGTCTTAAAGGTATGTTCACCGTCAGAGTAAAGTTGAAAAGCTTTCCTTATCAACGGTGCTTTTTCTTTATCAATATTAATCCCTTTAGTTTTTCTGTTGTTTAGATAGCCGATTGGCGCAAAAGAAGGCCAAAGTCCTTTGCGAAGTTTTTGTCTGATCCCGCGCTTAATGTTTTGGCTTAGATTGTCAACATAATATTTGCTTTGACCAAAGGCAATGTTCAGCATAAACTTTCCTTGCGGAGTATTATCAAACCAAAAGGTAGGAAACTTTAAATCTTTCAGTTTCCCGGTATCCACTAGATAAACAATTCTTCCACCGTCAATTGAATTTCTTGCTAATCTGTCCGGATGCCAAGCTAAAATTCCTTCTGCTTTTCCTTCCTTGATTTGTTTTATCATTTTGGCGAACTGTGCTCGCCCAGGTTCTTTGGCAGTTTTTGCTTCCTGAAAGGAAGCGACAATTTCAAGTTTTTCTTTGGCGGCAAATTCTTTTAGCTCAGCAAGCTGAGCAGAGATAGAAAGTTTTTGTCTATCCTCACTTTCGGTTGATTTTCTAGCGTAGATAAAATATTTCATAGTTTTTGATTAATGTTTTAAAAAATCCCGCTTTTGGCGTCTCGCTTTGCGGGACAAAGATAAAAAATTCCGATTTTCAGCCCAAAAAGGCTGGCGAGCGTGTGCTGCGCGTGAGCCAACTTCCACTTGGCGGTGTATTTACGAAAAAGTTCGAACGGAATTCTCTGGCGGCGGCTGAAAACTCCGCGCGCCAGCCGCCGCCAGCTTACCCGCCTTCGGCGGGCTGACCTCCCGTTTCTAAAAACTGCCAAAGAACCTGAAAAAATATTGGCTCGAACTTTATTTTGGCCAAAAGAGGGATTTTTCTTAAAGAAAGATTGTAAAGAATTAAGATACATGGTAGTATAAGAGTGATAATTGATTTGTGCCATCAACACTATACTAACATATTATTGAAGAAAAGAAAATGAAAAAAGATAAAGAAACCATTGGAGCGAAGATAAAATCTTGGCGTAAAAAGAAAGATTTAACGCAAGACGCTTTGTCCAAAAAAGCTGATCTTCCCTACACTACACTTGCTAAAATAGAGAGTGATGTTATTCAAAATCCTTCTTTAAATACGATTACGAAAATTGCTGAAGGACTTGATATAACTATAGATAATTTAGTGAAATAAAAAAACTATGTACGACAATAAAGTAGCTAAAAAAATAGCTAAACAATACAACGAAGATCCTCTTACGGATTTTACAAGCGTAGATCCAGACACTGATTTGAACTCACTTAATTTGAACTGGAGAGAAAGAGATTTACCTGAAAAGAAGAGAACCAAGCATGTCCACAGATTACATCCATATATGGGGAAATTTATACCCCAACTTGTAGAGATTTTTCTAAGAAAATTTAAGCCTAAACTAGTTTATGACCCTTTTGTGGGTTCTGGGACGACCTTGGTTGAAGCTAATGCTTTAGGTATAAATTCTGTAGGCACTGATATTTCCGTATTTAATGTGCTTTTGTCTAAAGTTAAAACAGATAAGTACGATCTAGAAATTTTAGAGAAAGAATTACATGATATCCTGAAACGACTGACAAAGTACAAAAAAGAGTTTTGCAACGATGAAAAAGTTAATAAACTATTCAAAACAGATAATGAATTTCTTAACAATTGGTATGCGGACCGCGCAAGGAAAGAACTACTTTGTTATAGAAGGTTGATTCAAGATTATACATATCAAGATTTACTGAAAATTATCCTTTCCCGTTCAGCACGTTCTGCTAGGCTGGTAAAGCACTATGATCTAGACTTTCCTAAAGAGCCACAAATTGGTCCATATGAATGCTATAAGCATGGACGCACCTGTACTCCTGTTCAAGAAGCCTATAAATTTTTAAACCATTACACTCGGGACACACTTAGGCGAATCAAGGAATACAATGCAATAAGATCGGATGCCGATGTACAGGTGCTTCATGAAGACTCAAGAAAAGTTGATTTACCTAAAAAAATTGAGATGGTATTTACCTCACCACCTTATCTTGGTTTAATTGACTATCATGAACAACACAGATACGCTTATGAACTATTCGGTTTAGAAAATAATGAGGACAAAGAGATTGGCCCTGCAAAAAATGGAAAATCGGATGAGGCGAAAGAGGATTATATCAAAGGCATAAATGAGGTTTTATTGCACACTAGAGATTTTATGGCCGGTGATGCAATTATGGCCATTGTTATTAATGATAAATATGGTCTTTATGATCCTGCTAAGGTTGGTTTTGAGGAGATAGGGAAAGTAGACCGTCACGTAAACCGTCGTACTGGAAGACGTAACGGCGCCTTTTATGAAAGTGTTTTAATTTGGAGGAAAACATGATTACAAAAGACACAAGACAAAAAATTAAGGGTTACCTTGAGGGTTTTATTCAAGGAATGATAGATGAGCATACCGAAAGTGGATTTGATCCCAAACAATTGAGACCTCTACGCAAAGAGTCAAAGAAAGGAAGGTTAAAGCCTTTTCATGAGTCTCTATTACCGGATGGATTATTAACAATAACTGAGTTTGAAAGGTCGTTTTCTACAAAACTTGGAACGACTTTTGAAGAGTGTGCTCGATTAATTGCTCTTGATAACCATAAACACGCAGAAAGAGGTTGTCGAGTTACAGGTCAGATTTCCCTAAAGGCAATTAAGCGGATTGAGCAAATTACCAGTAAAATCGGTAATGGCGGCATGAAATCAAGTTATCCTGAATTTGTCGAAGAGATTGTTAAACTCGCCGGAGACGATGAAACCATAGAGAGAACTAGCATTGCCGACTTATATATTGTTAAAAAAGACGGCACAGAACTTTTTATTGAAATCAAAAGTCCAAAACCAAACAAAGGCCAATGTTTAGAAGCCACGGGTAGATTATTACAAATTCATGGCATTACTTACAAAAAATATCCTAAAGCAAAAGCATTTTATGCTTCAGCTTATAATCCTTATGGTATTGAAAAAGAAACTTATAGACACAGCTTTGTAGTCAATTATATGGATCTTGAGGATGAAGTTTTACTTGGGAAGGAGTTTTGGGATCTAGTGGGCGGAGGGGGAGCATACGAAGAAATTCTCGAGATTTATCAAGAGGTTGGTCAGGAAAAAGGACCTGATATGCTTGACCAGCTTGCTTTAGGTTACTAGTTTATCTATGCGAATAAACAAGATTACTATTAAAAATTATCGCTCGTTTGATTCAACTGGTATTGAAATACAATTACCAGACTTACGGACTCCATTTTCAGTAATTGGCCATAATAATTCGGGAAAATCAAATTTTATAGATGTGCTTGCAATGTGTTTAGGGGCACGTTCTTTTTCGCGTCACACCTTTTCCTTTAACGATTTTTATCTCAAGAAATCAGATCATCCTATCTTGGCGGAAGCAATAGTTAATAATCCACTGAAAAGTTCTGATGCATATAACCAAGTAAAAGAAATGCCTGTTTTTCAGCTGAAAATTGAATATGACGATGGAGTTCTTAATGTAAGCCATTATTTTTGCGATGAAGACGGGAAACAAATATTTAATCCTCGTTCGATAAGACGATCTAAAAAGAAAGAATACTCTGAAGAAGAGAGAGAAATACTAAACGAGACGCAGAAGCAAGGAGCTGAGCAGGTATGGAAATGGAGATCAAAGGTTCCCGCTTATTTTATTGACACCGCATTTATACAAAGTCAGCTTAAAATAAACAGGTATACATTACTTGGTAAGGTGATGGGGGAAATAAAGGCAAATTTTGAAGCAGATACAAATATAATGCCACGAAGAAATGGTGTGGTTAAAGCACATATTGGAAAGCCGAGAAAACAGGTTTTTGATAACGCGATGCAATACTTGGAGGATTTTGTATTATCTACTGATAATTTTGACGATTTAATCTCTAGCATGGAGGAAGTTATTAAGAAGCAACTAGAAATTGAAAATGATGATATTTCTCTTAAGTTTGGGTTCCCAACGGCAGATTCATTTTTTGATAACCTCACATTTTATATTACTGACAACCCACAGAAACCGAAACTCCCAATTGATCAAATGGGGAAAGGATTTTCATCTTTGTTTGTTATAGCCTTATTCAGGGCTATTTTGAACGCTGATGACGAAGGTGGAAACATTTTTATAATTGAAGAACCAGAAACTTTTTTACACGAGCACTTCCAGGAATATTTTTACAATGTTCTTTGTAATTTGGCTGAAAAAAATCAAGTTATTTACACAACCCACTCCAAGAAGTTTGTAAATATCTTTAAGCCGCAAAGTATTATTAAGCTTAAAAATGAAAACTATCTAAAAACAAAAATTGTTTACAAAAAAAGTCCCAAAATAAAGTACCCAGAGAGAATAGATAGATTCGAAGTCAAAAATCCTGATGATTTTTCAAAATATTTACGGACACTTGAACCCAACTTAGGCAATATAATTTTTGCTAGTAAAGTATTAATTGTTGAGGGCCCAGATGACTTGCTAGCATATAAAACGGCTTTTGTTGATGAGGTAAACTTTGGATTGGACAATATTGCCATAATATCTGTTTGGGGAAAAGAGCCTATTGTTACTGTTGTTCAGTTGTGCAAAAGATTTGATATTCCTTTTTTCGTAATTCACGATTGGGATTTAGATGACAAGAGTTTGAATATTACAAACGCTGGGAATGATGAAAATCAAAGCTATCAAAGTCTGGGCCCCGGTGAAAAAGCACAGTACACAAACAATCACAAAATCTTTAAGGAAGTAGGAGACTTGACTAAAATTCACCACAACAAGAAAAAACTAGAAACAGTGCTCAATATTAGTGATCAAAACAAGGGGCCTGTAAGTGTTTATGCGGCACTAAAAGAGAAGTCGCTTGATAACATACTGGAAGAATATCCTGATTTTATTGACAAGAATATTTTAGAGTTTTTAAATATAGATAAGAATTTGCCGCCAAGCTCGGCAGAGCCGAGCAAAGCCAGCGAAGCTGGCTAGAAAAACTTGAAATTGTTAGAAACGGGAGGTCAGCCCGCCGAAGGCGGGTAAGCTGGTGGCGGCTGGCGCGCGGAGTTTTCAGCCGCCGCCAGAGAATTCCGTTCGAACTTTTTCGTAAATACACCGCCAGTTGGAAAATGGGGCGCTTTGCGCCAACACTCGCCAGCCAATTTTGACTTCAAATCGGAATTTTTACCTTTCAAAAGTGGAATTTTTCTCATTTCTATCACAATTTTGAACTGTAATTCTTGATCTTCAGCCCACGTTTTATTTTTTGAATTTGGTGATGTGCCAGGACATTGTATCCACTCCAGGATCCTAGCTTTACAGCCACAGAGTCAAGTAGGAACGGCTGTACATAACGTATTGTATCATCAATCTCCGGCATTTGCGCCTTCAAATATGCAAATGGCGTTTTATCATTAAGCGACGAGTGCTCTCTAAGATTGTTGTAATAGTAGATGTAACCCAAGGCCTCATCTAGCAGATCCTCATCACTTTTGATTTTGAAAACCCTGGAGATGTAAAACTCGTCGTCATCTGTCCGGTGGCTTCTTTCAAGATGAGCATTTTCCTCAGGATGACCTTTGTGGTTTTGGATAAGGTGGCAGCCAAAGCCGGCGATGAGTTTTCTTAACTCTTTGATCTTCATCCATGATTTACCACCAAATTCTTCTCCATTATCAACGGTGAAGACAATCTCACAGGTGACCCCATGGGAGCGCAGCCACGAGATCACCCAAAGGTAGAAACAAAGCCCATTGGTCCAGGTTTTTTCTCTTGAGTAGGCGATCAGCTTAAAGCGAGAATTAACATCCAGGGCGCCCCACTGGTAGTTGGGGATATCAAAACGGTCAAGATGGATAATTTGCTCTTTGGTCAGTGCCTTTTGATCCCGAATAAATTTCAGATCTACCTGGACAATTTCAAATGGCTTGGCAGAATACCAGTCTACAAATTGTCTTTTTTCTTTTCTTCTCTTTTTGCTTCTGATTTGATAAGTTAGCTTGTCCCTGTTTCTTCTCAAGATATGCCTAATAGTCCCATAGGGAACATTAAGCTTCTCGTGCTTTCTAAGATACTTTGATAATCTCTCAGGCCCTAATCTTGTCTTGTTTTTGGCTTCAACAACTTTGTCTTCAATCTTATCTGGTGTCTTGTTGGGGCAACTTTTTGGCCTTCTTGATCTATCTTTCAGATTGCCTTCTTTCTGCTTTTTTAAGATATCGTAGACTACGGTTCTATTGACCCCAAAGACTCTGGCGGCGCCGGCGATATTAGCTCCGTTAGTTTTTAAATATTCAAGAACTGCTCTTCTGGCTGCCTCTGGATTAATCCTTCTTAATGCTTTGTAATCAATACGGGGTCCAGTTTCCATACTTTTTCTTCACCTCCTTCGCGCTCAAACTAGAACCCCTTAATTCTACTACCCTACGGACATACTCCTCATAACCAAAGCGCATAAAGTGTATAGTATGTCCTGGACGCCGCACAATTTCAGTTTGTATAATCGCTTAAAAATAAGTAGAATAAAGTCAGTTTTTATACGATCTTTCTTTGGAAGCAAAGAATATCTTGAGACCTGTGTTAAGCTTCCAAGCTTAACTAGGCAAGCTTGCACTATGCCTTTCGGAGAAGCAAAATGTATAAATAATAAATGTACTTGGGTTTCTCCGTAGTTCACCGACCCTCGACTCTTCGCTCCGCTCAGGGGACGCTGCGCTTTCGGAAGATTTTTTGAACCATTCTGTCCTCGGGTCATCTAACACAGTGTATAGGGTTCGGAATTCGGCTCATTCCTCACCCAAATTTCTTGATTGTTGTATAATACGATTGTAACAATGAAAGAGTTTGTATTCGCTGAAACGTTAAATGCAATTTGCCCTACGCCCGCCTTGATTTTGATTCAAGTTGAGATTATCGATATATTTAAATAATAACTAAATTTAATTAAAATTATGAATCAGAAAATTTTATTTGTATCAGCAGTTTTAGGAATTGTATTGATGGCGGGTTGTGTTCAACAGATAAAAACACCAGACCAACCTCCTAAAAAAACAATTGAATCTAATATAGAATCTTTTGTAAACGGTTTTAATTTTCCAAAACAACAAGGAATAAATATTTTGCTGGAGATTCCTGAAGAAGATTTACAAGTATTCCAAGTCAGTTATGGGGAACCTCAAGATTGTCCTTCTGGTTGTTTTTATAGTAAAGCCACAGGTATAAAACATAACAATAAAATTGCTTGGATCTCTATTAATAACTATGACGATTTTGATATAAAGGATATGCAAATGTATGATTTTGATTCAACCGATAATTACCTTTTTACTGATATTTTTTTTAACAAACTTAAATCCAAAGATGATTGGGTTTATCAATACGCATTTTTACCTCTATTGGCAAAGGATCCTAGTACGCCAAATGAAACTCTTCTAAAAATTGCAAAAGGTCTTTCTTCATATATTCAACCTTCTCTGGCTAGCTCTTTATTAGAAAATCCAGATGTCCAACAAAATAAACAAATTTTGACAATAATTGCTAATCTGCCTGTATTTTCTGGAGATGCATATAAAGAAGCTAGATCCAATGCTCAAAATTTACTTAATAATCTGATTTAGCTAGGATTTTATCTTTTATATCTTTAAAAAACCCTCTGACAAAATAAATAGATTTATGTTCCAAAAAGCTCTTATTTTTTTAAATGGCACTTATCGATTAGACAAGCTCTGCTTTTATCAGGAAGAAATAGAATTATTTTCTTGAATGTGTTACTTTTAAATTAATGGAAATCAAAGGTTTTCAAGTTGTTCCTCTAGGAATTATTTTGTCTTTTTTTCTAGGAATGGCGGTGATGTATCTCTGGCAAAATTATTCTCAATTCCCTCTTAGACTAGCCTCTTCCCCCCAACCAACTTTTCAGCCTAAACCTAGTCTAGAGTCTGAAGTCAGTTTAGAACCTGAAGCTTCACCCAGAAGCAAAGTCCCTAGTGACTGGGAGACTTATCAAAACGAGCAAGGGCTTGACTTTAGATATCCGGCAGAGGTCGTTAGTATCGCTGAAAAGGAAAGTAAAGTCATTCTCAGCCACTCGATTGACTATGAGCATCCTGACCCCTGTGAGTTTCGAGATAATACCGTTCCTTTGAAAAAGTTAGTCGATTTTGAAGTTAGCATTGAGTTTTTTAGGAAAAATTTAAAAGAGGCGGTTATTACTACCGAGGGTAATTATCTGTCAGATAATTTTCTTTCAGACAATGAGCTTAAAATCCAACCCAATTTTATAGATGAGTTTGTTGTTGGTTCATTAAACGGCTATCGTCTTACCCAGGGCGTTGAGGGCTGTGGGCGCTATAGCTATTTCTTTCCTTTAGATTCCCAAAAGACTTTAGTGCTTACCCGCTCTTTTATCACCGAGTTTAAACCGATAGTTTTGGATTATGAAAAATACCTAAGTCTTCCCGGTATAATCTCCCCCAAAGAAGAAGAAAAGCTCTTTAATCAAATTCTTTCCAGCTTTAATATAAGCCCACAGTCCGTTAAAGATCCGGAAACAGCAGTTGAGAGTCAACCCAGTGGTTCGGAAACTCCTTGTGCGTCTGGATATATTTTTTCTCAAAAAGACTGTCGCTGTATTGCTGATTCTTTTGGTTGCCAAAGTCTCGACAAACAAAGCTGTGAACAAAATCCTAACTGTTTTTCCTTTAGTAGAAGTGGCAGTTGCAGTTGTCCTCAATGCGAAAGTTTCCTAGCTCATCAGTGTTTGCCAAAAAAATAATTCCTGGTAAAATGGATTTGGATAAAAAATAAGACTTATGCCGACAGTAAAAAAAACCGAAAATCAATCTCCCCAGCCAGTAACAGTCTTCAAAGAACCTTTGCGTGATTTGCTTGTTTGGAAAGCGCCGGCCCGAGCTTTCAAAAAAAGAAACAGGGAATATTATACTACTATTGGAGCAATTGCTTTTTTATTGATTGTTATCTTACTTTTTCTAAAAGAATGGCTTCTTATTGGAGTGATTATTTCCCTCGGTTTTGTTTCTTATGTTTTGGCCAGTGTTCCTCCTCAGGAAGAAGAACACAAAATCACTACCAGGGGGGTTTTTACCGGCGGCAAGCGTTATGACTGGAATGGCCTGGGCCGGTTCTGGTTTACCGAAAAATGGGGAAATAAAATTTTAAATATAGAAACCGGCTTAGCTTTTCCTAGACGTTTAATGCTCTTGTTAGGCAGCCAAAAAAAGAAAGATATTAAAAATGCTTTAGAGAAATACTTGGTTTTCGAGAAACCGGAAAAAACTATTATTGACAAAGCCAGTGCTTGGCTTCAAAAAAAAGTTCCCCTGGAATCAGAATAATTTTCCCTTTTTATGGTAAAATTCACACTATAAGCGCTCATAGTTTAACGGATAAAACATTGGGTTGCGGACCCAAAGACTGGAGGTTCAATTCCTCCTGGGCGCACAAGAGGATAAAATCCGAAATTCGAATATCGAAATTCGAAATAATACTAAAATTCAAATGTCCAAATGACCGAAACGTTTTGAATTTTGAATTTAGATATTTGGATTTGTTTGGAATTTAGGATTTATTATTTGGAATTTTCTTCTGGAGGGTTGGCAGAATGGCAATGCACCGGTTTCGAAAATCGGCGGGCGCAAGTCCTTAGAGGTTCGAGTCCTCTACCCTCCGCAACTTTACATAAATTACTGCCTTGCTCTCGTAGCTTAATGGATAGAGTACCCCGCTCCGGACGGGGCGATGTCAGTTCGATTCTGGCCGAGAGCACAGAGGTTCACCTGCCCCGCATACGACGCGCCTGAAAGTAGAGGCTGTAAGCCCTTTTTCAGGCAGGAGTTGTGCGGGGAATCTGGATGGCCACACCCCCGATTGCTTTTTTTCCTATTAAGTGTTAAATTTTCCTTAATGCGCTTAATTAAACATATCGCTTTTTTTGGCTATTCCGAGGCTAAAGAAAAAGGAAAACTCTACAAAGAAGCCTTTAAGGTAGCCAAGCTTTTGGGCAAAAAAGGTTTCGTCATTGTTAATGGCGGTGGGCCCGGAGTAATGGATGCTTCTACCAAAGGAGCAACTGCCGGCGGTGGAGAAACTTTGGCAGTTACTTTCTACCCTAAAGATGCGCCCGGCTTTGAAGGCCGCTATCTTGCCAATATAACTACAGAAGAAATAAAAACCGGTAATTATATTGAAAGGATGTTTAAACTGCTAGAGCACGGTGATGTCTATATAATCTTTAAAGGCGGTACCGGGACTTTGTCCGAATTTGCCACTGCTTGGTGTTTAGCAAGGCTTTATTTTGGACACCACAAACCTTTTATCCTCTATGGGGACTTTTGGAAAGAAATAGTCGCTTGCGTAAAGAAAAATATGTTTATGAGAGGCGAGGAGGAAAAAATTTTAAAAATTGCCAATAATCCCAAACAGGTTTTAAAAATAATCGAAGATTTTGAGGAGAATTTTGCTAAAAGATTAGGCCACATTGATTTTTATGAATCGAGTCTTAAAAAAGGAGAGAAGAAAAAAAAGTGATCTTTATTGCTACTGATCATGCTGGCTTTACCCTTAAAAAGAAAATTATCCAATTTCTGGAAAATGAGAGTTTTAAAATTGCTGACTTAGGACCAAAAAAATTTGATAGTCGTGATGACTATCCGGATTATGCTTTTGCTCTGGCGAAAAAAGTCTCTTTGGATCCAAAAAATAAAGGAGTTTTAATTTGCCGCAGCGGCATTGGAATGACTATTGCCGCCAATAAAGTGAAAGGGGCAAAAGCGGCTCTTTGTTTAAATAAACTGCAAGCCAAAAAAGCAAGAGAGCACAATAATGCTAACATCTTGGTCTTAGCAGCTGATTTTACTTCTTTTGGGCAAATGAAAGAGATAATCAGGAGATTCCTACAAACAAAATTTAGCAATAAAGAAAGACATAAAAGGAGATTGGAAAAAATAAAAAAATTTGAAGGGAAATTATAGGTAGAACGTTTAACGGTAACGGTTACGCTGCTCGTTTCGGTGACGTTTTAGCGGTTGGTTATTTGATTCCTCGCCTAACCCACTGACGCTAAACGATACGGGCTTCGTCACCTTGACCGATTAACGTAACCAAAATGGTTAGAGTCGGTATCAATGGTTTTGGACGGATTGGTCGGTTGGCTCTAAGAGTCATCCTGCAAAAATATAAAGAAAAGATTCTACCGGTAGCTATTAATACTTCTGGTCGGATGGACGCTAGCGGATGGGGCCACCTCTTCACCTATGACAGCAGCTATGGCAAATACTCTGGCAAAGTAAAAACAGAAGGAAATAAAATTGTAGTTGACGGCCTAAAAATCCCTATTTTAGGAGAAAGAGATCCGGGCAAAATCCCCTGGGGAACTTATCAAACAGAAATAGTAATAGAGTCAACCGGTGTCTTTCGTAAAGAAAAAGAGGTTAAACTCCACTTGCGAGAAACAGTTAAAAAAGTCCTCCTTTCTGCTCCACCCAAGGAGGGCAATATTCCCATGTTTATCATTGGAGTTAATGAAAAACAAATTGACAGTCAACCAATTATTTCTTGTGCTTCTTGCACTACCAACTGCGTTGCCCCAATAGCAAAAGTGATGGATGAAGCCTTTGGAATAAAAAAAGCTTTCTTGACAACAATCCATGCTTACACTTCTGATCAACAACTGCTTGACGGATCACATAAGGATCTGCGCCGCGCCCGAGCGGCAGCGGCAAATATCGTTCCCACTACTACTGGTGCGGCCAAAGCAACAGCCAAGGTTTATCCTCCGTTAAAGGGAAAGTTTGATGGTATTGCTATCCGCGTGCCGGTAGCTCTTGGCTCCTTAACCGACTTTGTTTTTGATACCAGAAAGGGAACCAGCAAAGAAAAAGTTAATCTGGTTTTTAAGAAAGCGGCTTCGGAAAATCTAAAAGGAATTTTGGGAGTCACTCACAAACCGCTAGTCTCCAGTGATATTAAAGGAAGCAGTTTTTCCGCAATTGTTGACCTGTCTCTAACTTCCGTTCTGAATAAAAATTTAGTAAAGGTTGTTGCTTGGTATGATAACGAATGGGGTTATGCTTGCAGGTTGGTTGAAGAAATTCTATTAATTGGGGAAAAAATAAAAAAGGGATGAGAAAACTAAACCGGGATTTTTTTTCTCAGTCTTCAGATCCTCCATCAAAATTTAAAAAACCTTCTTCTCAAAGAAAACTGGTTTCTTTAATTTTCTTATTAACAATCCTAGCGATCGCTTTTTTTTGGTTCAAAGATAAATTAGGTCAAAACTTGGAAACTTTTCTCAAGCCGGCAACTTTTGAAATCGTTTCCCCTTTGATTCCCAATTTTAAAGCTCAAGAAAAAAATGACAATCCGCAAACAGAAAAGGAGTTAATAGGAAAAATTAGCGATTGGCTAAAAAACCTTAAAGGAGAATACGGAATCTATGTTTACTCTTTAACATCAAACAAAGAATATGGGCTAAATGAGAGAAAAGTCTCTACCGCCGCTTCTGTAAATAAAGTGCCTATAATGCTTTCCTTTTATAAAGAGTTAGAAAAAGACAGCTTTTCCTTATCAGATAAATATGAGTTAAAAAAAGAAGATATCCAAAACTATGGGACAGGTATTATGCAATATGAGGAACCGGGTAAAGTTTATACCTACAAAGAGCTTTTAGAGCTTTCCGGCAAGAAAAGTGACAATACTGCTGCTCATGTTTTAGGGAAAATTTTAGGTTTTAGCAACCTGAAAAGGTTTATCAAGGATCTAGGCTTAAAAAAAACTTCCATTGAAGAAAACAAAACAACTCCAAAAGAGGCAGGAAGTCTTTTTGTAATGACCTACAAAGATAAAATTTTAAAAACAGAAAAATATAAAAAAGCATTTTTTTCTAACTTAACAGAAACTGATTTTGAAGACCGGATCCCTGCCGGCATTCCTGAGAATATAAAAATAGCCCACAAAATCGGCTCAGGAGAGCGGATTTATAATGATTGCGGTATTATCTTTGGAAAACATCCTTTTGTTTTATGTATTCTCTCCCGAGAAGCGGCGGAAAATGAAGCCTTAGAGGTTATCCCCAAGATTGCCAAATTGGTTTGGGAGTTTGAGCAACACTGAGAAATTTGAATTTCCTGAAAACACTGAAGATAAGATCATTCTTCACCTGTAGAAATCCCTTCCAAAAGTTTATCCTTTTTTTTATCTTCTTCTTTCTTCTCTTCCTCCTCTTTTTCCTTCTTCATCACACAGTGAACTTTCGGCTCTGTTCCGGGAATGAAATATTCCACTTTTGTCGGACACCCTTCACAAGGAAGCAGACCGTTTAAAGAACAAACTTCAACTGCCTTAAGTTCCTGAGGCTTGCTAAACTGGTGAGAAAGTTTGTCAGCAAGAAGGTTTTTCATAATGTTATTCCAAATAGGCGAAGCGCCAGTTACTCCGGAAGCAACAGCACTCATTGGACTATTATCGTTATTTCCTACCCAAACAGCGACCAGATAATCGGAAGTATAACCAATAGTCCAGTTATCTCTTTTATCATTGGTTGTTCCTGTTTTAACAGCTACTTGGTTGTTGGGAATCACTAAATCAGATCTCGGACCAAAGGCCGGTGTCCGTGCCTTATTATCAGAAAGAACATCAGAAAGAACATAAGCTATCTCAGGAGAAATAACCTGCTTCCCTGTCTGTTCTTCTTTTGCTTGCACGCCGTTCTTGGGGTCTTCATCAAAAGAGTAATAGTTTTCTAGAACTTTCCCTTTGTAATCAACTACTTTTAAAATTGACTGAAGCTCTACTTTTTTACCCATATTCGCTAGCGTCCCATAAACAACTGCCAAATCGGTCATTTTTACCTCTCCTCCTCCTAAAGTCAGAGATAAACCAAAACGGCTGGAATCTTCCCAAGTCGTAATACCCATATCCTGTCCCATTTGAACCATTTTTCCTATTCCATAGCTAGCCAAAACTTTAACAGCCGGCACATTATAAGAACAAGCAAGAGCGGTACGCAGAGTGACATTTCCATGAAAACGATTGTCATAATTAACCGGTGCATAGATCGGACTGCCACTTATTTGATAGGCAACCGGTGTATCGGAAATAATACTGGCGGCAGTATAACCATTTTGTAAAGCAACAGTATAATTAACGACTTTTATTGTTGATCCTGGCTGGCGCAGACGGGTTGTAACATTAACGTTACCGTCATTTACGGCATCAAAATAATCTTTAGAGCCAACCATTGCTAAAATTTCTCCTGTTTCAGGATCGGTAACTAGAGCCGCCCCATTAGTAACATGTAGTTTTTCCAGTTTTCCAACTTCTTGTTTTACCATCTCTTCTGCCATTTTCTGAGTTTCTAAGTCCAAAGAAGTAATTACCTCCAACCCCCCTTCCTCAACAATTCTCTGTCCATATTTTTTAACCAACAAGTCTTTAACATACATAACAAAGTGAGGAGCCTTAATATCTGTCCTTTGGGGAGCAAAAACGATCTTTTGTTTCAAAGCCTGCTCTCTTTCTTCTTCAGTTATGTACTTTTCCTCAATCATTCTTTGCAAAACCTGCTCCTGGCGTTCAAAAGCCAGCTGGGGGTTAGCCCCAAAAGGAGAAAAGCGAGTAGGAGCAGCCGGCAATCCTGCTAAAAGAGCAGCCTCAGCTAATGTTAAATCTTTAGCTGATTTGCCAAAATAAGTTTTGGCAGCCGCCTCAGCTCCATAAGCAGTTCCTCCGTAGGGAATTTCATTAAAATACATTTGCAAGATCTCATCCTTAGTAAAAAGTAGCTCCACCTCCAAAGCCAAAACAAACTCCTTTACTTTCCTAATAAGAGTTTTTTCCGGAGAAAGCAGGGCATTCTTAACCAACTGTTGAGTGATTGTAGAGCCCCCTTCAATAGAATGTTTAAAAACATTTCTTTGAATTGCCCGGATAATTCCTCTAATAGAAAATCCTTGGTGATAATAAAAATCCTTGTCTTCAATAGCAATGGTAGCCTCTTTTAAATATTCAGGCACACCATTAAGGCTGATAAGTGTTCTGTTTTGATTACCGTTATAGAGGGTATAAAGCAGCTGGCCACTTCTATCGTAAATTTTAGTAGAGACAACCTGCTCCTTGGTAGTTAAACGGTTGGGGCTGGGCAAGTCTTTTAAGATTAAAAAATAAAAAGTCAAAAGTAAAAAAGCAAGACAAGAAAAAGCAATTGCCGGTACTTTAGGAAAAGCAATTCTAGGAACTGGTATTTTAGGAATTTGAACTCTAGGAATTCTTAGCTTGGGTAAGCTGATTTTGAATCTGGTTTTTTTAGCCAGGAGGGCCTCTTTTTTTCTCTTTTCTTGACCAATAAGCCAGAGGCGGTATTTTACGGCCGCTTTTACTGATTTAATTGATTGAACTAGTTTATTACTGAATAGTGAGAGCTTTTGAGAAACAAGTCTTGCTTTGTAGAAAACTTTCAAAGCAGACTTAGTAATTTTATCTAAGGCAAGCAAGGCAGTTTTCAAGACCAGAAAGCAGCCTTTATAAGTTAACCTGCCAATTTGCTCCATTAAAAAGAAAACCCAAAAAATTGGGTTTTTTGGCAATTTTGGAGTTAACAACTTTTCTCCTTTTCTCTTGAAAGTCATAGGTGGCATTTTATCATATTTAGCCTGTTTTGTAAAGAAATAAAAGGTAAAGTAGTTTAATAGACTAAATCAGTGAAATTAGAGAATTTCTTGGAGTAGTTTCTTAAGAGTAGCTTCAGAGTGATACATTTTTCCTATGTTAAAATTGCTTTGCAGCAGCTTCTTTGTTTGAGAGTCTATTAAAAGAGAGATTGCTTCCTTGGCTGCTTTTTTGGTTTTGTTAGTGCTTAGTTTCACAAGTCCTTTTTTATCTTTTTTCTCTAATTTGTTTCCCAAGGAGATTACTTTGTAGCCTTCTTTCTTAATGTCAGCTTTAAAGACCGGATATTCAAAAACAACAACTGGTTTTTTAGCAAAAATTGTCTCAATAAATTGATTGCCCCAGCCTTCCCACCAGCTCGGGAAAGTAACCAAGTCAGCAAAAACATAAGCATCCCACAAGGAATATATTTTCTTGCCATTTTCTTTCCTGCGCCTGGCATCAATCAAACGAGAAATAAACTTGGTTTTTATTCCTCCTTTTTTAATTTTCTCTTGGAGTTTCCTTTTATAATCTAGGGAGTCTTTTTCTGTATAACCAGCAAGAACCAGAACAATTTCTGAGTCTTTGCTAATTTTTTTACCATTGTAAAGAGTTTTACCAATGAGTTTCTCTTTTTGTCTGGCTAGCTGTTTGACAAAGTCAATGGCCAGCTCAATTCCTTTTCTGGCAGAAATCCTCGTTGCCTGTAGAACAAAAAGGTCATTTTCTTTAACGCCGATTTTTTTCAAAAAGTCTTGGTTGTAGCTGTCTTTTGTCCATTTTTTTTGTTTAAAGTCAAAAGTGTCAGGAATAATTAGTGATTTTCTGCCAATTCTTTCTAATAGAGCCTTTCTGTTGATGCTATTTATGGTGACATGTCTTATTTGCGGAAGTTCTGGAGGAACATATTTTGCCAGATATTTTTTGACTAGCTTTGTTTGCGGTTTATAAAGGTCTTTGTATGAACCAACCCAATAAAAATCGTGATTGACGGCAATGATTTTGATATTTGTTTCTTGGGCAATGTTATAAAAAGAGCGGGCAGCGGAAATGTGCCGTCCGTGACTGAAAATGTTGTGCAGGAAGAGATAATCAAAATTTTCTTTTTGCTGAATTTGCAAAAATTTTTTTTCGATAATGTCAGAAACTCTGTAAATGTCCTCAAGTAGTTTTTTCTCAGAGGCATAATTTTTAAATTGGAAAAAAGCATTCTCTTTTATCTTGACAATCTCTGGAAGGTCGAATTCAAGTTCGCAGATAACATAATCGGCCCCTATTTGCCTTGGTCCGGCAATAAGTCTAACTTCATAACCCATTTCTTTAAGTAGCCTTTTCCGCTTCATTATCTCCAGCGAAACTCCGTCAGTCTTCCCGATTCGATAATGGACAATGCCGATGTTACTTTTTTCTAGCATTTTTGCTAAATTTTTTAATTTCTTCTAAAGTCTTTTTTAAACGAAGATTGTAGGTTTTGTCAACAAAGCCAAGCTCAAGCTCGTAAATATTAGCTTTTATTTTTTTAGCTATTTCTAGTCTTTTACCAACAATGTTGCTTTTATATTTCTCTGTTGCTATCTGATAAGAAACAGGAATTTTCGGCATAAGCTGACGGTAAAAAAGAGTAAAAGGTGTTCCATAGGGATAACCGCGTCGGTTCTCACCAGTTTCCCACATCTCTATCCGATCTCTTGGCAAAATCTGGAAATAACAATCAGATGGAAGTTTATAAATATCAGAAACTCCTTCTACCCAGAATTTAATCCCTTTTTTAGCTGTTAGGTCAATCAATTTCTGATAGCCTGGGCCAAAACCACCTTCTTTGGTGGGAAGATTGCGCTGATAGGCAATTTGATCAAGCTGAACATAATCAAAACCAATACTCTTTAGGTATTCGATTACTTTAAGGCAATGATTTTGCCATTTCTCGTGATTGGGATCCATTACAAAATAAACATTGTTTTTATAAAACTCCACCCAGGGATTTCCTTTATAATTAGTGACAACTGCCTCTTTGTAGTCTGGGTGTTTATCAATCCAGTGAATATCAGCAATTCGAGGAGTAAAATGGTGGCTGGCATAAAGACCAAGAGAATGGACTTTGTTTATCAAGCGGCGAAGACCAGCTTTTCCTCCCAATTTTGGATCAATAGAAAAATCCGGGAACATTCGGTCGAAACCAGCCGCATTAGTGCCAAAAAGATGGACAAAGTTTCCCTCTCCAAGCTTCTCTCTAAAGAGCTTAATTAAAGGAAAAAGGTCGGAAAATCCTTTAAGATAACTTTTACCAAAGAAGTCTCTCACCCCCATCTGTAAGAAAAACCGCGGCTGGTTTAATATCTTATGGAAGGCTTTTTTAGGCTGGCTAGACAAAAATAAATTTCTAAATTTCCTAACAGCTGTCTCCCATTTCTGACTAAAGGGAAATAAGTAGATGTTTTCCTCTTGTTGCAAAAAGTTAAGAATGAAGTCTTTTTCCTCAATTCTGGTCAATGATAACATTGCCCAATTAAGTGAGGGTTTTGCCCCAATAAGAAAACCTCCTCCTTGTTGGGTAAAAACAAGGACACATTTACTGGAGGCAGTTCCCGGATAAGAAAGTTTGTAAGTTTGATAAGGGAGTAATTTTCTGACATTAGAGATATATTCCCCCTCTCTTGTAGGAAAGATAAGACTGCTGGGCTTAAAACGAAGCCACCAATTTCTCCACCCAGGCCTTCCTATATAAGAAATTTTCCATCCTTGTTTAATAGAGGTAGCTTTAATTATTTTGCCGTGACTCCTAGTTGTTTTGAAAGTGCCATTTTTAAAAACAAAAGAGGAAACATCTTCAGCGGGAACTTTCTTGGAAATAGATAAAGAAAGAAGCTTTTTTCCTTGGAAAGACAATATAGCAAGGTCTTTATTGACATCGAGCTTGAAAGCCATAGAAACATATTATACACTCTCCTTTATACTTATTAAATACTCATTTTATTTTAGGCTTTGTATATCTACTACCGTTGCTTCTTCTCCTTCGTGAGGACAAGAGAGACAATAATCTTTAAGCAGGCCATCAGAAGCAACAATGTGTTCTTGTTCTTCCAAATTATCAGTTTTTCCTGGCTCTGGAGGACGGCCGGTAGTCTTGTCAATCCAGATTTTCTTTTTTTCAATGATATGTCGAGGCTTGGTTCCCTCAAGGAAATATTCAAAACGTGGTTGGCATTCTTCCTTTTGTTCTTCAAGATCAGCCGAAGTTATAAAATTGCAGATCTGTCTTCCTTCAACAGTGGCAGGTTTAACCGGCCACTCATCTGGCTGATCTTTCAAAACAAAACTCATTATTTTATTCCAAATAGGAGCCGCACCAGTTACCCCAGAAACTAAATAAGGATTCATTGGAGAACTGTCATTATTGCCTACCCAGCTGGCGACCAAAAAAGAAGGAGTAAAACCAATAGTCCAGTTATCCTTCAAGTCATCAGTCGTGCCTGTTTTAACAGAAACAGCGTGGTTGGCAATTACTAGCTGAGAGTTGTCACCAAAAGCGGCGGTTCGGGCATTATTATCTAGCAAAATATGAGAAATTATGTAAGCTACCCCCGGAGGGAGAACTTTCTCCCCGGTAGGCGGATTGTTTTCCGGATCATAGCTTTCCAAGACATTTCCTTTATAATCTTTGACTTCCAAAATAGGATAGAGATCAATCCTTTTTCCTTTATTGGCAAAACAACCAAAAGCAGTCACCATTTGCGTCATAGTTACTTCACCACCCCCCAAGGTTAAAGATAAGCCGTAATTGGAAGGATCTTTCCAGCCGGTAATACCCATCGCCGAGGCAGTAGCAATCATTGTCTCCACCCCATTTAAAGCAAGCATTTTGACAGCGGGAACATTATAAGAGTTTCCTAAAGCAAAACGCATTTGACTCGGTCCATGGAATTGATTGTCATAGTTTTTGGGGCAATATAAGGGTTGTCCACCAACAGCAAAGCAGGTAGGAACATCCAAAAACATATCTGCTGCTGTATAGCCGTTTGCCAAGCCGGCGGCATAATTAACTGGTTTTATTGAAGAGCCTGGCTGGCGTAAACTGGTGGTTAAGTTGACATTGCCGTCAATCTCCTCATCAAAATAGTTTCTTGAGCCGACCATCGCCAAAATTTCTCCGGTTTTCGGTTTGCCAACCAAGGCAGCTCCATTGGAAACTTGATAATCTTTTAATTTGGCTGTTTGGGTAGCAACTACATTTTGAGCAAATTCTTGGATATTTAAATCTAAAGTTGTTTTAACCCGTAAGCCCCCTTGTTCAACCAACTGTTGGCCATAACGTTCAACCAAAATTTCCTTAACATACATAACAAAGTGGGGAGCGTAAATATCTATTTTTTCAACAGCGTAGTTCAATTCCTGACCGGCCGCTCTTTCCGCCTGCTCTTTGGTAATATAACCATCTTCAACCATTCTTTTAAGAACTTGAGTCTGTCTTTGTTTCGCCAGCTGGGGATTAGCTCCAAAAGGAGAGAATCGGGTTGGGCTGGCCGGCAGTCCGGCCAAAAGAGCAGCTTCAGCTAAATTCAAGTCTTTGGCCGACTTGTCAAAATATTTTTTTGCCGCTTGCTCTACCCCATAAGCAGTTCCCCCATAAGGAACACTATTAATATACATCTCTAGGATTTGCTCTTTAGAATAAATAATTTCAGTAAGAGTAGCCAAAAAAGCCTCACGCAGTTTTCTCCTGAGAGTCCTTTCTGGTGATAGAAGAACAACTTTGACCAATTGTTGGGTAATAGTAGAACCGCCTTGAAGGTTGCGTTTAAAAAGGATATTAATTAAAGCCCTTGTCATTCCTCTAAAATCCAAAGGACCATGTTTATAAAAATCTTTATCTTCAATAGCAATCGTCGCTTGCTTGACTACCTCAGGAATTTCTTCTAATCCTATTGGAGTTCTGTTTTGCTCAGCATAAATCTCGTATAAAAGCTGGCTATTCCGATCATAAATCTTGGTAGAGACAGGGAAGTTGCTGGAAGAAAGTTTTTTTGGTGAGGGAAGGTCTTTGAAAAGAAAGAGAACAAAAAAGAGGCATAAAACCGTCATTAATCCCAAAAAAACTTTCCCGAGATGAAACTTTTTTGTTTTGCCTTTTTTAAAACCTCTCCTCTTACTAAAGATTTGCCAAACAACCTTTCCATTAATCATAATTTAAAGTATAATAGAATTTGCTAGTTTATCAAAGCCTATGTCTATTTTAAACCTAATCCGCCCACGGACAAAACTAGATTTAGAAATAGAAAATCAAAAAAAGAGAGGTGTTCTAACAGTGATCTCTGGTCCAGCCGGTGCTGGCAAAGATACAACTGTTGATGGGTTAAGACAGAAGTTCGGCTTTGGCAAGATTGTTACCTGTACAACAAGAGAAAAAAGAGCCAATGAAAAAGAAGGTAAAGACTATCATTTTATCTCTAAAGAAGAGTTCAAGAAGAAAATAAATCAGAACTTTTTTTTAGAATGGGAGAAATATTTAAATAATTTCTATGGAACTCCCAAGAATGAGGTCTTGAAAAATATTAAAAAAGGTGTCGATGTCTTGCTCCGAGTCGATGTTCGCGGAGCAAAATCGGTCAAAAGAGAAATTCCTGAAGCTGTTTTGGTTTATTTAAGCGCTCCTTCATTTAAAATTCTAGGGAAAAGAATGAAAAGGAGAAAGGAATTGCAAAAATCAATTGACCAGCGATTGCAAGTAGCCGCATGGGAAGTAGAGCAGTTTGAAGGTTTTGATTATTTAGTTGTCAATGAAGAAAACAAAATTGAAAAAACGGTCAAGTTAGTAAAAATGATTATCGAAACAGAAAGAAGGAGAATTAAAAATGGAAAAAAGTAAAAAACACCCCCTTTATAGAAATCCCAGTTAATTTTTGCTAAAATATCCCAAGGTCAGGTGGCAGAGAAGTTTATGCACTGGTCTGCAAAACCAGTTACGTGGGTGCGATTCCCGCCCTGACCTCTATAATCTCTTCCTCTTTTTTACTATCATCGCCTCTGAATTCTTTCTTCCACTCTAGGCTGCTGTGGCGACTGTTCCATTCCTTTGAAAAAACCTTTTTTTTCCCAAGTTCTAAATCGAATCGCTCCCCAAAGCATGCCAATTAAAAAAATCACTCCAATTATTCCCCAAACAAGACAGTAAAACTCCACTAGCTTTTTAAGAATAGGGTGGCCACAAAAAGGACAGTTAGTCTTGCTTACTTTAGCCATTTATATTTCTCACCTCCCTTCTAGACGCGAAAATTGCGAAAATCTACCATTTTAATTCTTTAATTGCCATTCTTATCTCTTCTTTATCAGGCGCTCTGCCGTGCCACTGCCATTTTCCTTCCATAAAACAAACTCCCTTGCCTGGTGTTGTTTTGGCAATAATGACCGACGGTCTTTTTTTTACTCTAAAAGCTCTTTTGAAAGCAATTATTACTTTTTCAAGATCATGACCGTCAATTTGAAAAACCCGCCAGCCAAAAGATCGATATTTCTTCTTTAATGATAAAAGAGGCATAATTTTTTCTGTCTTGCCATCAATTTGGATAAAATTTCTGTCAATAATATTCACTAAATTGTTCAATTTATATTTACTAGCAAACATCGCTGCCTCCCAAACCTGGCCTTCATTATGTTCACCATCAGAAGTCAAACAAACAACTCTATAATTTTTTTTGTCTAGCTTAGCAGCGGCAGCCATGCCACAAGCAATCGATAAACCCTGCCCCAAAGAACCGGCAGAGATCTCCACTCCTGGCGGACTATTGCGGTGTGAATGTCCCCGCAACCGAGCTCCCAGCTTTCTTAGAGTTAAAAGTTCCTTTTTGGAAAAATAGCCAGCTTGGGCTAAAACAGCATACAGAGCCGGACAAAGATGGCCGGCAGAAAGCAAAAAACGATCACGCTCTTCCCAAAAAGGATCTTTAAAATTATGCTTTAATACATTAAAGTAAAGAGCGACTAAAATATCAACAACCCCTAAAGAGCCAGCCGGATGTCCAGAACCGGCCTCAGCTATCATTTTGACTATGTCGATACGGATGTCTCTGGCAATCTCCTTTAATCGGTTAATTTTGGATATCATTTCTAGTTATTAATAAAACCAAAAACACAAGCTTAAATATGATAAAACGTCTAACGGTTAGGGTTAAGGTTATGCTGCCCGTATCGTTTAGCGGTTGTGGTTACGTATTAAGATTAAAAATTACCTTCACCGCTAGACGTTACCGAAACGAGCTTCGTCACCGTAACCGATTGACGTAAACGAAACTAATATTTGCGTTTTTAGGTATGTGTTTTTAATATTTAGTTTTTCATTTTTTCATTTTGATTTAGACATTCAGCTAGCTGCCTTTTTAAATTCTTCCAATCTTTTTTTAGGGTTTTCTGCTAAAAAACTGCCAACATAAAAAATCTCTACCCCAGCATTACAGGCTTTTTTTACATTTTTCGGCCTTACTCCTCCATCAACTGCTATTTTAAAATCTAAATTCTCTTCCTTCTTTATTTTAGTTAATTTTTGGGCTTTTTGTAAAATTTGCTCTTGAAATCTCTGTCCACCCCAACCAGCTTTAACCGTCATTAGCAAAACCACATCCAATTTTGGTAAAAGACTGCTATCCAGTCTCTCAAGAGAGGTATCTAAGTCGACTGCTAAACCAACTTTAACTCTATTCATCATTGTTCTTACTGCTTTTACAAATCCCTCTTGATCAGACATCCTTTCAATTTGTCCTGTTACCCTCTTGGTTCTTATCTTTTGACATTCTGCTAAAAAACTAATCGGATCGTCAACCATTAAGTGAACATCGAAATTAAAAAAGGAAATAAAAGGTAAGTTAGCAAATTGGCTAGGAAGCAAAGTCTTGTTATCTGCAAAAATCCCATCAATAATATCCAACTGCACCCAATCAAAAATCCCTTTAAATTTTTCCAACTTTTCTTTTGCTCTCTTTTTATCGGCAGTTAAAATGGTAGGGATAATCTGCACAATGTTATTATAAAATAAAGAGAGCTTAAAAAACTAGCAGCGCCCATGTCTAAAAAAAATCAGATCTTTTTCCTGCTCACCCTTATCTGTATTCTTGGATTTTTTCTAAGATTTTATCTGTTGAGTGTAATCCCCAGTAGTTTGAGTGCTGATGAAGTCGCTTTTGGCTACAACGCTTACTCTATCTTAAAAACCGGCAAGGACGAATTTGGAAAATCTTTTCCTTTACTTTTCCAATCCTTTAACGACCATAAAAACCCAGTCTTTGTCTATTTACTAGTTCCTTTTATCAAAGTCTTTGGTTTAAATGAACTGGCTATAAGACTACCTTCGGCTATCTTGGGCTTAGCAATCATTCCTCTTTTTTTCCTGCTAACCAAAAAGCTAACTGAAAACAACCAAGTTTCTCTTCTATCTGCCTTCTTAGCTACCATTTCTCCCTGGTTGATCCAATACAGCCGAATTGCCCTTGAAGTAAACACCGCTTTTTTCCTCTCTCTCTTGGGAGTCTGGCTATTTCTAAAAGCCAAAGATAAAAAACCTCTTTATATTTTGTCTGCTTTTACCTTTGGCTTGGCTTTCTGGACCTATTATGCCAGCAAACTCTGGGTGGTCCTTTTTGGGGGCTTTTTGATCGTTTATCAAATTCTTCTTAGTCCCCGCCATCCTGAATTTGAGCCTGTCAAAGATGAAAAATCCTCTTTGGAATTACGTAAATCCTATAAATTTCTCCTTTCAGGCATTTTCCTTTTTTTGCTGATGGCTTTACCTTATCTAAATCTTTATTTCTCAGGAAACATTCTTTCTCGACAGTATGGAATCAGTGTCTTCTCCAACCAAGAAGAAAAAATAAAACAAGCAGTCTTCTATCTTGAAGATCTAGAAAAAGGAAATAAGCTGGCAAAAATCATCCACAACAGACGACTAGTCCCTCTAAACCAACTAATTGGTGGCTATCTGCATGTAATCAGTCCTCAGATACTTTTTGGCCAGGAACAGACTCAAATTTCACAAACAAGGCTTTTATATCTCTGGCAAGTACCCTTAATTCTTATTGGCCTTATTATTTTGGCTGCAAAGAAAAAAATATTTTATCTAATCCTCGCCTGGCTCTGCCTTGGCTTTATCCCCGGAGCAATAACAATTCTGCCCCCATTTGATCGGCGAATTTTGATCAATAGCTACCCTTTAATCTTTCTAACCAGCCTGGGCCTTGCAAAGGTCTTAAAAAATACAAACAAGCAAAAAAAATTACTAAAAACAGCAATTCTAACTATTATGTTTTTAATCTTGGCTTTTTCCTTGTCTAATTATCTCCATTATTACTTTATTCATGGAAAAACAGCAGTTGTTAACCTTTGGGGGAATGGGATGAAAGACCTAGTAAAGAAAGTTGACAAAGAAGAAGCCAGCTTTGATAAAATTATTGTCTCTACTCGGCTTGATCAACCTTGGATTTATTTCCTTTTTTACCAAAAATATCCACCGGCAAAATACCTTAGTCAAGGGGGGACAATCTCGGGCAGTATTTTTAGCAACGAAAACCACTATGGAAAATATTATTTCAAAGACATAAAAGAAACTGATCTTTCAGAAAATATTCTTTATGTTGCTCCTGCCAGCCAATCATTGCCCTGCTTTAAGATAAAAAAAACCGTCTATCTGACCAATGGTGAACCTCTGGCTAATATTGGAATTTTCGAGCCAACAAGTCAATAAATTTCTTAAGGACCTTAGCCGGCTAACCAACCTCCGTCAACATAAAAAACTGCTCCTGTGCAATAGTCCGCCTCATCAGAAGCTAAAAAGACAGCCATCGCTCCAATCTCCTCGGGTTTACCCATCCTTCCCTTAGGAATTCTTGCTAAAACTGCCTTCAACCTTTCTGGATCTTTTTTAAAACTTTCTGTCATATCCGTGTCAATCACTCCTGGGGCGATAGCATTAACATTAATTCCTTTTGGGGAAAGCTCCAAAGCCAGCTCTTCTGTCAAAGCAACCACTCCGCCTTTGGAAGCACAATAATGGGCCAGGTTTAAAAAACCCACCCCCACACCGCCGGAGGCAATAGAGGCAATATTAATTATCTTTCCTTTGTCCTGCTCTTCCATAAAAGGAACAACTGCCCGAGCGCAAAGAAACTGACCTTTAAGATTAACATCCAAAACCTTATCCCAATCCTCCTCACTCATCTTATCAAAGGGCTTAAAGCCAACAACACCGGCATTATTAACCAAAATGTCAATATTTCCAAATTTTTCAATAACTCTTTTAACCATTTTATCAACATCTTCTTTTTGAGAAACATCTGCCTGAACAGCCATCACCTCACTACCTAATTTCTCTATCTTAGAAACAAGTTCTTTTGCCTCTTTATCACTTGATCGATAATTAACGGCTATGCTGGCTCCTTGCTTGGCCAGAGCCAGAGCTATTCCTCTGCCAATACCTCTTGAGGAACCGGTCACCAAAGCTTTTTTATCTTTTAAAGAAAACATAACTATCTCCTCCTTTTCAAATTTTTAATAAAAAATAAGATAGCTGGCAAGTGGGCCAGGATGGATTTGAACCATCGACCCCTACTTTATAAGAGTAGTGCTCTAACCCCTGAGCTACTGGCCCTTCCATTGTCCATTATACTAAAAAATTAACAGCAAGGTCACTCCTTTTTTCTCTTGTTTTTTTAATATCGGCGCTTAAATCGTGGGAATAATTTGCACAGTACTATCTTATCTTTTCTAAAATCATTTTTGGGGTAGCGATTTTTTGTGGCTTTAGAAAATCTTTAGCTTTGTCAGTAAAAAAATGTTTCCTATCAAGAGTGACCAGGAAGCTAGTTTTTGCTTGTTTTGCTTCGGCCAAAATAACAGCATCTTTGGCTACGATGACTTTTCTGGCTTTTTGAATAAGAGTTTCTTTGGGTCTCTGGGGGAGAATTTTTATTTTAGCAACAAGCATAAAGAATCTTTCCAAATGATAATTTTGCAGTTTTTTCCTAACATTCCTTTCTACTTCTGTTAATACTAAAAAAGAGGTAACAAGTTTAATATTTTTGAGAGTAAAAAGTTTTGCTGAACCACCAGTTGGAGAGTTGACCGCCATAAAAAAAACACTAGAGTCAACAAAAAGCTTTTTCATCTTAAAGCTCATCTTCTTTTTGCCATTCTTCGAGTTCTTTTTTAGTAAATTCTCGCGTAAGAGGAAGAAGAGAAGGATCAATAAAAGTTTTTCTGTAAATTTTTCCTACATCTTCTTGTAGTTTATTTAGATAGTCAAGATTAACTAAGGCCGCTTTTGGACTGCCACTTTTAGTAAGAATTATATAATTCTCTCCTTTGGTTTTTTCTGCCAGAATACCAAGTTTTCCTCTGGCTTGAGTAATAGGAATAATATTTACTGGTTGAACAGGCATCGCTAATAAATTAGCATACAAACAATAAAATGTCAACTATTATGTAATAATAAATGTAATGAATTTATATATTCTAAACATCACGTCCAACACAGAAAAGATGCTTACGGGGAATTTAAGAAAATTCAGTGAGTCTTATCACTTCTGCTTTTAAGTCTTGCCGGTTCCAACATTAGTACAAAAGCTTTATTTTTTGCTATAATTAGCCATATGAGAAAGAAATTTTATATAACAACTACCCTTCCCTATGTGAACGCAGAACCACACATCGGTTTTGCCCTGGAAATAATCCAAGCCGATTTATTAGCTAGATACCATCGTCTCTGTGGTGAGGAAGTGTTTTTCAACACCGGAACTGATGAGCATGGACTCAAAATCTACCAAAAAGCTTTAGAAGAAAAAAAACAACTCAAGGATTATGTTGATAAATACGCAGCTAAATTTTCTAAATTGAAGAAAGGTCTAAACTTAAGCTATAACAACTTTATCAGAACTACCGATGATCACCATAAAAAAGCCGCTCAAGAATTTTGGAAAAGATGTTACAAAAATGGCGATATTTATAAAGCAAAATATAAAGCTAAATACTGTGTTGGTTGCGAACTGGAGAAAACTGACTCTGAGCTAATTGACGGCAAATGTCCAATTCACCCTAATAAAGAGCTAGAAATAATTGAAGAGGAAAATTACTTTTTTAGATTTTCAAAGTATAAAAAAGCTCTCTTAGAACTTTATGAGAAAAATCCTAATTTTGTCGTCCCAAAAAATCGCTTGAAAGAAATTAAAAACTTTGTTACTGAAGGTTTGCAAGACTTTAGTATCTCCCGTCTTAAAAGCAAAATGCCCTGGGGGATCAAAGTTCCGGGTGATCCTAAACAGGTTATCTATGTTTGGTTTGATGCTCTGGTTAATTATATTTCTGCTCTTGGCTGGCCAGAAAGAATTAAAGAATATAAAAGCTGGTGGCCGGGAATACAACTGGCCGGCAAAGATAATCTGCGGCAACAGTCAGCTATGTGGCAAGCAATGTTAATTTCTGCCGGCTTGCCAAACTCAAAACAAATCTTAATCCACGGTTTTATTACTTCAGCAGGGCAAAAAATGAGCAAATCCTTAGGAAATGTTGTTAATCCTTTTGATTTGGTAGATAAATATGCCACTGATGCTGTTCGCTATTATCTCCTTAAAGAAATTCCTCCTTTTACAGATGGCGATTTTACTATCGAGCACTTTAAAGAAGTCTATAATGCCGATTTGGCAAATGGGCTAGGCAATTTAGTCCAAAGAGTAGCTAAGCTTGCAGAAAATTCAAAATTTCAAATGACAAATTACAAATTAAAATTTAAAATTCAAAATTATAAAAAATATAATCGCTTATTTAAAAATTACAAGTTCAATGAATGTTTAAATTGGCTTTGGGAAAAAGTTAGGAATTTAGATAAATATATAGATAAAACAAAACCTTGGGAAAAAGAAAAAAAAGATTTAGAAAAAATTTTACAGAAACCAATTAAGGGAATCTTGGAAATCGCTCTTTTGTTAAAACCATTTTTACCGGAAACAGCGGAAAAAATAGAAAAAATTTTCACTGCTGACAAAATAAAAGCACCAAAAAAACCCCTCTTTCCGCGATTAAAATAAATTCTTTTTTCTGATTAACAAATAAAAGTTTCATAAGTTTAAAAAGTTCAAAGGCTCAGAAGGTTAAGGTATAATGGATTTATGACTTCAGTGAAGAGATTTGAAGAGTTAGTTTATTGGTAAAATTAAAAAGGCTTCTTTTAAAAAAGTAGCGACACAAACAACAAAAAATGCGAAAATGTTATTTAGGTAAAGAGTAATGCTTCTATCATTCCTTTACAAACACCAAAAGACTATTCACCGAATGCTGGAGATCCTGCCAGGAGCCTTCTCCTGGTCTTTAATTCTCTTTCCTTTCTGGGGGTCTTTGGTTATCCCTTCAGTTGTTGCTTATTATATTATCGCCTTTGATGTTTACTGGTTTTACCGCTCTACCTCTATTGCCTTTTTGGCTCTTTTGGCCCAGTTTAAAATCAAAGCATACCAGAAATTTGACTGGCTCGGCGATGTTAAAATCTTTCCCGACTGGCAGAAAGTCCACCATATTATTATAATCCCTACCTACAAAGAACCACTACATACTCTACGGAGAACTCTGGAAGGCTTAATCAAACAAACTTACCCTCTGGAAAAAATCTGCGTCGTTATCTCTTTCGAAAAAAGAGAAGGTAAGCCAGTAGAAAAGAAAGCAAAAACCTTAACTAAACAGTTTGCCAAAAAATTCGGCTTTTTTTACACTACTTTCCATCCAGACATTAAAGACGAAGTCAAAGGTAAGTCCTCAAATACCTCCTGGGCGGCAAAGTTTGTCAAAAAAAAATTGGTTGATGAAAAAAAACTCGATCCTGCCTATATTACAATTACCAGCGAGGATGCCGACGCTGTCCTTCATCACCACTATTTGGCTTGTCTAACCTTCAAATTTCTCGATGATCCCAAAAGATACTTCAAAATCTTCCAACCAGCAGTTAACTTTTACAATAACATCTGGAAAGTGCCAATGATTACTAGAGTTTTTAATACCACTTCTTCTGTCGTCCATATGGGCTTACTCATGCGCAAAGACAGGTTAATAAATTTCTCCACCTACTCTACTTCTCTTGCGATGATTATTAAAATTGATTTTTGGGACACTGACGTTATTCCTGAAGACTATCGCCTCTTTTTCAAAAGTTTTTTTGCTCTCAAGGGAAAAGTGGAAGTCGAACCGATTTTTTTGCCAGTTTTCGAGGATGCCGCAGAATCAACGAGATTCTGGAAAACTTTTCTTAACCAATATGAACAAGTTAAACGTTGGGCTTGGGGAGCTTCCGACGACGCCTATATTATTTGGAATTGGTTAACAAACAAAGATATCAATTTCTGGCAAAAAACCCTCAGAGTTCTTAAGGTTTTGGAGGACCATTTTCTATGGCCGGTCAACTGGTTTGCCATCACTATTGGTGCCGCCCTGCCTCCTCTGTTAAACAAAGACTTCAGTCGCACAATCCTGGGCAAAACTCTTCCTCAAGTTTCCTCCGCTATTCTCACTTGCTCTTTAATCTCTCTGCTTATGATAATAATTATCGATTGGCGCCAGCGGCCAAAAAGACCAAAGTCGGTTTCTTTAATTCGCAGACTTCTTTCTCCTCTTGAATTTATTCTCTTACCTGTTGTTGGTTTTCTTTTCAGCGCCTTGCCCGGAATAGACGCCCATACCAGGCTCATGCTCGGCAAATATATTGACTATCGGGTAACGGAAAAAGTTTCCCCTGAAAAGTGAAAAGCCAGAAGGAAATAATATTGAAGAAAAACTCCTCTCCTGCTAAACTTTAATTGTGATTGACTTTTTCAAAAACCAGTTTACCGCCAGCCTTTGGGGAGATGAGGGTTTTGCTGCTGTCTTGAGCCAAAAAAACCTCCTTGACATTGTTAAAATTGTCTCCAAAGACACCTCTCCCCCTCTTTATTATTTCTGTTGCCATGCTTGGATGAGGCTTTTCGGCACTTCGGAAATAGCCATAAGAGCACTTTCTTTCTCTTTTTTTATCGGCACAGTTCTTACTATCTTTCTTTTGGCAAAATACCTTTGGGGCAAAAAAACAGCCCTTATTGCTGCTTTACTGACAGCTACTAATCCTTTCCTTTTCTCTTATGCTTTCGAAGGAAGAATGTATGCCATCCTAGCTTTTACCACCACTCTGAGCTTCTATTTTTTTATAACCGAAAACTGGATTCTTTATGTTCTCTCTGCAACTGCCGCTTTATACTCCCATCACTTTTCTATTTTTGCTATCTTTCTCCAATTTCTCTGGGTTTTCAAAGAGTTTGTTAAAAAACCAAAAAAAAGATTAAACAGATTCCTTCCTTATTTTTTTATATTTATCCTTTATCTTCCCTGGCTTTATCCATTGTATTACCAAAGCTCATTAGTCCAAAGCGGTTTTTGGCTGGCAAAACCAACTTTAAAATCTATAAATGAACTTTGGCAAAGCTTCCTTGCTCTTGGGCAAAGCGCTGATTGTAAAAAAATAGTTTCATACCTTGCTTTAATAATTCTCGCTTTACGCCGCTGGCCCTTTTTTGGCAAAAGCACAAAAAACAAAGAGTCTCTAATTTCTCTTTGGCTTACCCTGCCAGTAATTTTAACTTTCATTATCTCCCATATTAAATCCTCTATCTTTTATGACCGCTACCTGCTTTATGTAATCCCTGGTTTAATTCTTCTACTAGCTTCTCAGAGAAGAAAAATTTCTCTTGTTTTTATTGCTTTTCTCATTTGCCTCTGGGGCTACTTTGATATCCGCTATTTTTTTCAGCCGACTAAAAAACCTTTTCGCCAAATGGCCGAATACATAAAGCTCAACACTCCATCTCAAACTCCTTTTTTAATAATCAACTATAACGGCAAAGCCCATCACCTTTGGGAAGCAAAATATTATGATATTCCTGCCCCCATCTATTCCCCTGGTGGCCCACTGCCTTTCTATGTGGGAACTGCTTTAATGGATGAAAGTGATGTTATTTATTCTCTTGCAGAAAATTTAGAGAGAATAGGAATAATTACCAGTGATCAGCCAAATGATGTTAAAATTGAAAATTTCCAAACTAGTTCTGTAAAAAAAATCGACGGTCTTTATTTTTTGTGGATGGAGCGGCAAATTTAAAATTCAAAAGTCAAAATTCATAACAAGAAAGAAAAATAATTTTTGATTTGACATTTGTAATTTGAATTTTACTATAGCCCTTTAAAAACAAAATGGCGGGTTTTTAAAACCTTCTCTTTTTTATTTCTCATTTGTCATTCTCGACCTGAAAGCGAAAGCGCTTCAAGATCGGGAATCTATAAAAATATTAAAGCTGAATTATTTCTATAGATTCTGAATCAAGTTCAGAATGACAAAGGTGACATTTTGTTTTAACATTGCTATATGTCCCATTTATTCTCAAAACTCCCCAAAGGCTTAATCGCTATTCTTATCTTTGCTCTTCTTCTTCGCCTGCCTTCTCTCTTTGAACCTTATTGGTATGGAGATGAAGGAATTTATCTTACTTTAGGAGCAGCTTTAAGAAAAGGCTTAACCTTTTACCGAGATATTCATGATAACAAACCCCCTTTGCTTTATCTAATAGCTGCTTTGAGCACCCATCAGTTTTGGTTTCGTTTTATTCTCCTTTGGTGGAACCTGGTAAATATTTATTTGATCTACTTGTTGTCCCGAAAAATCTTAAGAAAGACTCTTCCTGCTTTAGTCTCCTCTTTAGCTTTTGTTGTTCTCCCTTTAATCCTTGAAAGCAATATTCCCAACGGAGAAATTTTTATGATCATGCCGACTACAGCGGCAATGCTATTGTTAATAAATGTAAAGTCGCAATTCAAAATTAAAAATTATTTTTTGTCAGGAGTTTTGTTTAGTCTTGCCTTTCTTTTTAAAGCACCAGCCGTTTTTTCTTTTTTGGCGGCTTTGACCTTTCTGTTGTTTTTTGACTTATCCTTTAAGGGTAAGGTTTATAAGACAGGTTCTAAATTAAAAAAAGGTCTAACGATTTTTCTCAATTTCTCAATTTCTCAATTTCTCAATTGCTCTTTTCTTCTTTTTGGCTTTATCGCTCTTCCAGCTCTGAGCTTTCTCTATTACTGGCAAAAAGGAGCTCTTCTTCAATATTGGAAAGCCGCTTTTATACAAAATGTTGGTTATCTCTCTTCTTGGGGAAATAAAGGAGATAAAGCACTTATTTCTCTTTCTTCAGGTTTTACCCAAAGATTTCTCCTCTTTTCAATTGTTCTCATTTCTCTCTTTGTTTATAAAAAAAAGTTGACAAAAAAGTTTCTTTTTATCATCCTTTGGTTTATTTTTGCCCTTTTTGCTGCTCTTCTATCCGGCCGTCCATATCCACATTATTTAATCCAAATTATTCCCCCTTTAAGCATTCTTCTCCTTTTTCTTTTTGGAAAAAAAAGGGGCGAAAAGACATTTACTCTTTTTGTTCTCTTTATTTTGGTCTTTTCCTTTTTTTATTACCAATTTTGGCGCTACCCCGTATTAAAATACTATCAAAATTTCTACCAGTTCACAGTTGGACAAAAGGATAAAGAAAAATATTTTTCTTTTTTCGATTGGCGCGTTAACCGAACCTACAAACTAGCCCATCTCATCAAAGTCTTCACTGACGACTGGGATTATATCTTCATCTGGGGTAATGAGCCTTATCTTTATGCAATGACCGAACGTCTCCCTCCCGGCCGCTATACTGTTGCCTATCATATATCCGACTTTGACGGTCAAAAAGAAACAATTAAAGCGATAAAAGAAAAAAAACCTTCCTTAATAATTATTACTGAGAAAAAATCTTTTGTTGAGCTTGAAAAAATAATAAAAGAAAATTATTGTAAAATAGCCGAAGAGCAAGGAGCCTCCGTCTATAAAAAAATATGAAACTTGCAAACTTGTTTTTACAAAAAAAATTTAACTTTATTCTTCAAGACGATCTTTTTTTCTGGAACATAAAAATAGTTTTTGTATTAATTGTTCTGCAAACCACAACTCTTCTCTTTCTTTGGAAAAACATCCCCCCACAAATTCCGCTTCTCTATACCCGCCCTTGGGGAGAAGACCAACTGGTTGCCAAGAAGAAGCTTTTTCTTATACCGGCCCTTCTGTTAATATTAACGCCAGTAAATCTCTGCATTGGAACCGCCTTTTTTGAAAGAGAAAAACTGTTGTCAAAAATTTTTGTTTCTGTTAACTTTTTAATTGCTTTACTTTTGAGTGTTGCTTTTTTCAAAATCTTATCTTTAACAACTTTATAGAAAAAGCAAGTCTTTAATAGTGAACTTTATCCAATTAATCAGTGCTTTTTTGATTTCTTTTATTTTTGCCGGAGTTATCACTCCTATCATTATTTTTACATACAAAAAGTTTGGCTGGCTAGATGACCCTCAAAGAAAAAAACATCCTAAGGTCGTTCACAAATATCCAGTCCCTAGAGGAGGGGGAATTATTATCTTTCTCTCAATCTTTCTGGCCGCTAGTTTCCTTCTGCCTTTTGACAAACACCTTATAGCTATCCTTCTAGGTGCTTGCATTTTGATGATAACTGGCTTTTTGGATGACATTTTTGATCTTAATCCTTATCTGCGGCTTTTGCTTGGTTTTTTAAGCGTTCTTTGTGTAGTTGCCGGCGGTATCGGTATTCCTTTTATAACCAATCCTTTCAATGGCATTATCCATTTAAACCAACCACAAATCCCTATTTTTCTTTTTGGAAAAACTAGGCAAATCTGGATTTTAAGTGATCTTTTTGCTCTTTTTTGGATTTTAGCCTGCATGAATTTTATAAACTGGTCAAAGGGAGTTGACGGACAACTACCAGGAATTATAGTTATTGCCTGCTTAACAATTGGTTTTTTAAGTCTTCGCTTTTCCGCCGATATTACTCAATGGCCAGTAGCCATCCTCGCTTTTATTACTGCTGGTGCTTATGCCGGCTTTCTTCCTTTCAACTTCTATCCCCAAAAAATAATGCCTGGTTATGGAGGAGGGATAATTGGGGGTTTTATGCTCGCTGTTTTATCAATCCTAGCAACTACCAAAGTAGGAACAGCCGTTATGGTTTTGGGAATCCCTATTGCTGATGCTCTCTTTGCTATTACCCGCCGCCTACTAGCCGGCCACTCGCCAGTCTGGGGAGACGCCCAACACCTGCACCATAAATTACTCCACCTTGGATGGAGTAAAATAAAAATCGCTATTTTTTATTGGCTGGTCACTTTGGTTCTGGGAATTCTCGCCCTTCATTTGAGTTCTCTGGCAAAACTTTATACAATCAGTATAATAATAGGTTTGCTGGGAGCATTTTTTCTATGGCTGAAATTTTCAAGCTGATTTTTATCTCCGCTCGACCAAAACAGTGGCTCAAAAATCTTAGCCTTTTTGTAGGTATTGCTTTTTCTGGATGGCTTTTTATTCCCGAGAAACTCCTTCTCTCTATGGCTGCTTTTTTCATCTTTTGTTTAGTAACCTCAACTATTTATATATTTAATGATCTTTTGGATGTCTCCCAAGACAAATTCCATCCTTTTAAAAAAAGCCGTCCTTTGGCTTCAGGCAAACTGCCTCCTCCAATTGCCTTTTTTACTATCACCTGTGGTTTTTTTCTCTCTTTATTTCTGGCTAGCAACCTTTCTTTCTTCTTCTTTTTAATTTGCTTTTTATATTTTATTCTCCATATTGCCTACAGTTTCTATTTTAAAAACGTTGCCATTTTGGATGTTCTGTTTATTGCCAGCGGTTTTATTTTACGTGTTTGGGCAGGGGCAGTTGCCGTCAATGCTCACATAGGTGTTTGGCTTCTTCTTTGTGTTACTTCTTTCTCTTTATTTCTGGCCGTAGGAAAACGCCGATGGGAATTAATTGCTTTAAAAAAAGTTGCCGCCAAACACCGCCGCTCTCTGCTTTCCTATCCGGAAAATCTGCTTGACCTTTATATTTCTATGTTTGCCACCTCAAGCTGGTTAACCTATGCTCTTTTTACTTTTTCCCAGCCAACAGCAGCAGAAAAAGGCAAATTCCTTTCAATAATGGCCAATTTACCGAAAACTCTAATTGCCCAAAAGTGGTTAATGATAACTGTTCCTTTGGCTATCTATGGAGTAATGCGCTATCTGCAGTTACTTTATCAAAAAGGTCAGGGCGACTCACCGGAAAAAATCATTTTATCGGATAAGCCTCTCATTATCACTTGCTTCCTCTGGTTAGCTTTAACAATTTTGATGATCTACATTTAAGAACAATCTTGCTGAACTCTATCGGTTAAAATGTACATCCTTACCAAGATTGAAAATGCTATTTTGAAAAGTAATACCTCTTGACAAAAAGTAAGAATGTATCTATAATTTCCTTACTATGCCTTATATTTCTACTCTTACCCAAAAAGGGCAGGCAACAATCCCTGTAGAAATCAGGGAATTTCTTGGTCTTTCTCCCTCTGACCGGATAGCTTTTTTGAAAAGAAAAAAAGAAGTAATCGTAAAACCAGCAGTCAATTTTTTATCTCTTAAAGGAAGTATAAAAACAAGAAAAAAATACTCCGATAAAAGAGTAGATAAAACTCTAGAAAAATTCATTGCTAAAAAGTATGAAAAAGAAAACAAAGCTGCTGGACACTAATATTATTATTAGATTTCTGACTAAAGACAGTCCCTCTCAGGCAGAAAAAATTGAAAATTTATTCAAAAAAGCAAAAAAAGAAGAGCTAGAAATTCCTGATTTTATTCTCACAGAGATTGTCTGGGTATTGCTTTCCTTTTATAAAGTAAAAAAAGATGAGGTAATTGAAAAGTTAGAAGGCATTCTCTCTTTTGAAAAATTTAAATTAAACAGGGCTGTTTTAAAAAAAGCGATTGACATTTATCGCAATTATAATATTTCTTTTGTTGATGCTTATCTTTGTGCTTTAGCAATAAAAGGAGATTATCCAAAAGTCTATTCTTTTGACAAAAGATTAAAAAAGATCGAAGGCGTAAAGATCAACGCTGAAGGATTTTTTGGAAACAATTAATTCCTATAGTCAAACCATAATCTCGGCATTGGGCATAGAAATATAAAAATATTAAAAGCAGTATGCCAAACAAAATAATAATTCTTGATGTTTTTGAAAGATGAAACAAATAATAAATTTGGTAGTTTGGATTATTCCTCTTAGGAATAAGATAAATTAGTGCAAGAAGTAGAGTAGCAAACATCGGAATAAAAATCACCCAAAAGCCATTTTGAGAAAGAGAGTTCTTAAAATAAAGATAAACAGCAAGTTGAAAAATAAAATATAAGGGAATAAAAACAAACTGTATTTTTAGACTAGTTAAACTTACTTTCAGAGATAAAAAAATGTTCCTTTTTATCCAATTAATTATTGGCATTCATCCCCTTATAAAACTTACTCGCAAGGACCACCGCTTAAGCATTGATAAGTAAATAAGAAAAATCTAACTAAAAAAAGAGGCCACGTCAATATTGTCTTCCAAAATTCAAACTCGGAGATTCTGCTATAAAAAACTCCCTTTGTTAAGCTAATTATGTCTGCTTCTGGACTAATGTGTCTTAAAAAACTCAGAACATTTAAGACAATAAAGCCTATTACATAATAAACCAAAAACCAGATTAAAATTTTCTTTAACCCAAAATTTATTTTCTTTTGCACCTGTTTTGATAAGCCTTACTTATAAAGCTCTGCGTATTTGCCGGAAATCCAGCCAGATTCTCCTTCTTCATGCTCAATTTTATACCAACCACTGCTGTTTGACTCAATAAACCTATAAACCTCCCCCGGGTAGATTTTGGTAATAATTGTTTCTTCTTTGCCGGCCGTAGAAGGCTCTGTGCGCACATTCAACCAGCCGGTTCCTGTTTCTTTGATCTTCACATATGGTCTTTCCATTTCATCGTCTTCTGTAGAAGTCTCCGTTCTGGGACTTGAGCGGGGACTTGGTGAAGAAGAAACCTCTTCTTCCTCAATTTCGGCCGAAGGACTTGCTTCCTCCTCCTCCTCTTCCTCTTCTTCAAACATCTTTGCCAATTGAATACTGGCAATCAATTTATACCCTTTGATTGTTTTAGCTTTTATTGTCTTCTCTACAAATCCGGGAGAAGAAATAGCTAAAATGTTTTCACCTTCCTGCAAATCATCAATGCTTAAAGGAGCAAAACCCTTTGGCTCCCCATCTAAAGAAACAACTGCCCCGTCAGGGTCAGTCACCACTGCTATACTGGCGCTTTCCTTGTCAGTTTTACGCTCCAAGGACAAAACATAGCCGCTTGAAGTCTCCTCTGTTTCTCCTAAATCTCGACTAATCACTGTTAGAACTCCGGCAACCAGCTCCACTCTGCCTTCCCAAGAGAGCACTTGTTGGCCACTTGCTTCGGGAACAAGCTTAATTGTATATTCGCCCGGTTTTATTTTTTCGTCAAAAAAAGGAGTCGCTCCCAAGTGCTCACCATCTAAAAAAACCGTTGTTTTAGGACTAGAAGTTATCTGAAGAGCTGCTTTTTTTCCTTTACCAAAAGGAAGGCTACAGCCAGCTAAAATCAGAGCAGAAAAAAGAAGAAAAATAACCAACAATATTTTAGGCATTCCAAAGCCATATATAACACAAAACCATCTCTATTTCAATAAAGGAAAAGGTTTACATGTCTTTTAGTTTCTTCTCCACAAAACGGCCAACAAAAGGAACAAAAAATCTTTCTCCTTGATAAGCCTTAACTATACAAACCAGCCATAGAACAAAACCAAGCACCCAAATAAGAGGAGCTAGAGCCCAACCAAGAACAGGAACTATCATTGCTATTGTCAGCCCTCCAAAAACAACTATTGATTGAAGGGCATGAAAGCGGACAAACTTATCTTCCTTTTCGATTAGAAAAAAGATCAACCCACTAATCCAAATTCCTATATAAGCCAAAGCGGCGGCGGTATTTCTTTCTAGCCCATAGGCAAGTTTTTTATTTGGCATTTTCACCTCCCTCCTTACCCGCCATAACTTAATAAAGGCAGGTCTATAAATAATATTAAAGCAGACTCATTTGTTCTTTGACAAGATCCTCTTTCCTTTTTTCTCCCCAAATTTTTACTTCTCCAAAAAGGCCATCATAGCCGGGATTGATAACAATTTCTCTTCTTCTCACTTTCCCTATTCCTTCTGCCAACCGAGAACCAGCAATTTTCTCAATATCCCCAAGAGGAGTGCTAAGCAAAATTGTCAACTCTCTTCCGAGTTTCTCCGTTAACAAAAAATATTGGCCTAAGACTTTTTTGCCTACTGAACTCATCCCTAAACTTTCAGCTATGATTTCCAAAAGGGGAACCAAAGTAACAAAGGGCGGCCGATTAGATTGACTAAGACAATAGTTCCCTTTGGTGCCGCTCTTATTAGTCTTTATTTCCACCTTGATCTTTCTCCCTTTGGCTAAGTCTTCCACTCTATGCATCACCCCAACAGTCAAATTCCTACCGCAAACAGGACAAAGAGAGCCTTTTTTGGCGGTTTGCTCAGGCGAGTGAACAACGCCGCATTTCCGGTGACCAGTCCAATGGTATTTGCCCTCTTGAGGGTAAAACTCGATTGTGTAAGCAACCTCCCAGTCAGAATTTTCATCTTGTCTAATAGCTCCAGCTAAATCTTGAAAATTAAAATTATCTATGGCTTTTCGCTTTTCGCTTTTCGCTTTTCGCTTGAAAACCGTTGCTTCTCTGCCCAGCTTGCTAGCAGAATGAGCATCGCTAAAAGAAACGATCGAACGCTTATTTAATTCCTCAATCCGCCAATTCATCGCTGGGTCGCTGCTCAAACCTGTCTCAATAGCATAAATCCGATCACTAAATTCACCATAACATTCCTTTATAGAATCAAAGCCGGATTTTGATCCGTAAAGAGAATACCAAGGAGTCCAAACATGAGCAGGCACTAGCAATACTTCTTCATTAACGGACCAAACTAATTCACAGAGCTGCTTTGAAGATAAACCAATCATCGGTCGCCCATCAGCCATCAAATTAACACCATTACTTTTCAATTTTTGGATAATTCTTCTAACAGTATCAAAATCAGGAGCAAACAGAAGGTTGTGTATCCTCCTTGCTTTCCCTCCTTGAGAATAAATCGAGCTTATCTCCGTAGTTAAAACAAACTTTATCTTTTTAAGGACAGTCCTTGAAAGTTTCAAGGACTGTCCTTGTAGAAAAGAATCCTTTAAACTATAAATTCCCTCAGCCATCTCTTCAAGTCCGCTTTTAAGTTCCCGCAACCATAAAGGATGGGTAAAATCGGCCGTTCCCAAAAGATCTATTCCTTTAAGACTAGCCCAATAAGCCAAATTACCAAGATCCATCTTTTGGGAAACCGCCCGGGAATATCTTGAATGAAGATGAAGATCAGCAACAACTTTCACTTTTTCAGTCTAACAAAAAGCCTAAAACACGAATAGTCTTAAAAGAAAGCTCTTTTCTTAACAATCTTCCTCTTCGTACCACATCTTAAGATATTTGAATTTAAAAAGGCAGATGATAAGATTAATTGTCTTTCACTCCTTTTTTAAAGTTGGTAAAATCATAATAATTAATTTTTATAAAAGGAGGCTCGAAAAACCGACTTTATGGCAAAGACCTTAAGATGGTTTTAACAATGAGGAACTAAAGATGAAATTGCAAATTAATTTACCAGAAGACTTTCTTCAATACCAGCTTCAAAAAGCAATTGCTGAGGCGGTTAACAGATTACAAGGACTGTCCTTGAAGCCTGAAGAGGTTCACTTGGAGCATCCGGAGAATGAGGAATTTGGGGATTATGCCACGAATGTGGCATTAAAGCTTAAAGGAGAGATTCTTCGACTGCCTGATTCGTCACATCGAATCAGGCGCGCTCAGGATGACACGATCGCTCTAAAAAAGTTTAGCGATCGTGTCAAATCAAAAACCCCCATGGAACTAGCTGAAGAGATTGTTAAAGAACTAAAAAACAATATAACAATAAAACAATATAGCTATAAAATCCAGGCTGTTAAACCTGGTTTTGTTAATATATCAATAAAAAATGAATGGTTTATCAAAGAGCTTCAGCGAGTGCTAAAAAAAGGAGAGGAATATGGAAGACCAAAGACTGGTAAGAATAAGAAAGTGATGGTTGAGTATGCCCATCCGAATACCCACAAACAGTTCCATATTGGTCACTTGCGGAATATTAGTTTGGGTGAGGCAATCGCTCGGATTCTTGAAGCTAGTGGTTTTGAGATTATTAGAACTAATTATCAGGGTGATGTGGGATTGCATATTGCCAAATGCCTCTATGGGTATATTAAAAAAACTGATCATGAAGGTTTCAAGACAAAACATGGACATCCTATAGAAAATGCAGATCCTTCAATAAAAATGAAGGTTTTGGGTTGGGCTTATGTTATGGGAAACAAGGAGTATGAAGAAGATAAAAAATCAAAGGGGGAAATAAAAGATATTAATTTTCTAATTTACGCTGCCGCTCAAAAATTCCAGCAGGAAAAAGGAGTTTTTCCTGGTTCTACCGACTATCTCCAATTTGTCAAAGGGAAAAAGGAAAAATTAAACGAGATTTATCAACTCTGGAAAGAAACCAGGCAATGGAGTTTGGATTATTTTGAAAGAATCTACAAGCGTGTTTATACCAAATATAACCGCCGTTTTTATGAAAGTGAGTGTTTAGAGGGAGTTGATTTGGCCCACCAAGCTTTGAAAAAAGGAGTTTTAAAAAAGAGTAAAGGGGCAATTGTTTTTGATGGCAGCTCTTTCGGTTTGGACACCCGAGTTTTTGTTAACTCTTTAGGGCTACCCACTTATGAAGGCAAAGAATTAAAATTGGCTCAATTGGAATTCTCCAAGTTCGGACAGCTAGAAAAGAATATCCATGTAGTCGGTCCGGAACAGACTAGTTTTTTCAAAGTCACTTTTAAAGTAGAAGAACTACTTGAGCCAGAAAAATATAAGGACAAACAGTTTCACCTAGTTTATGGATGGGTAAGATTGAAAAAAGGGAAGATGAGTTCTCGGTTGGGAACAGTGATAACTGGTGAGGGATTGCTTGACAAGGCTAGAGGAAAGATTAAAAAAGCTTTTCCCAAAACTTCAGAAGAAGTGGCTGAAAAAATAGCGATTGGCGCTGTTAAATACTCATTTTTAAAAGTCAGTCCCGGCCAGGACTTGGTTTTTGATTTTAAAGAATCAATTTCCCTCGAAGGCAATTCCGGACCGTATCTACAATACACTTATGCTCGCTGTAAAAGTGTTTTGAGAAAGGCAAGAGAAAAAGAAAAAAGAGGTTTATTCTTCGAGCGATCCCGCATCTTGCGGGGGAGTCGAGAAGCTCGGACTAAATCTGTTGGATGTGTTCTCGACTATGCTCGAACAATAAATTCTGAGGAATCAGCCATTCTCCGCTGGCTTTATCGGTTTCCCGAAACAGTTTTGGAAGCAGGGCAAAATTACAGCCCCAATCTTATCTGCCATTTTCTTTACGAACTAGCACAAAAATACAACACCTTTTATAATAAACATCCTATTTTAGGCCCCAACAAAGAACAAAAAAAACTAAGGCTTCTTTTAACCGCTGCTAGTGCCCAAATTCTCAAAAATGGCCTTTTTCTTTTAGGAATTAAGTCTTTGGAAAAGATGTAATTCTTCTCTCTTGACAAATTTTAGCACTCTTGTTAAGATAGTGCTAAGTAAAAATAAAAAATAAATATTTATCTCTTATGACTGACTTAAGCCCCAGGCAATTAAAAATATTAAAAATCATAACCGAGGAGCATATCCAAACCGGAAAGCCTGTCGGCAGCGATACTTTGGACAAAAAATATAATCTCGGTATTTCGCCAGCTACAATAAGAAACGAGATGGTCCAGTTGGAAAAAAAAGATCTTCTCTATCAACCACATACCTCTGCTGGTCGCTCACCTACTCCTGCTGCTTTAAAATTGTATATTAAACAGCTAATGGAAGAAAAACAGCTAACAGTCACCGACGAAGTTACCCTGAAAGAGAAAATTTGGGATCAAAGACATGAATTAAACAGACTTCTTTCCAAAGCTGCTCAACTGCTGGCAAAAAAGACTTCCACTTTGGCTGTAGCGGCAACGGAAAAAGGTGATGTTTTCCATGCCGGCTACGCTAATATCTTGGATATGCCGGAATTTCTTGATATTGAAGTAACCAAAACCGTTCTGTCAATAATTGAAGACTTCTCAATTATCCAGCAAATATTCAAAAAGGCCGTTGACGAAGGACCGCTTCATGTGTTGGTAGGAGAAGAGTTAGGCTTAGAATATCTCTCTCCTTGTGGATTGGTCTATACAGAATTCAGGTCGCCTGTAATAAGCGGCTCTATTGGTGTTTTTGGTCCTTCACGACTGGACTATCCGTGGGTAATACCAACTGTTAGATATTTTGGCGATTTAATTAACAACGCTCTTAAAAATTGGTAATATGAAAAAGCCCAAAGCTAAAAAAAATAAAAAAAGAATAAAAGAATTGGAAGAACAAAACCAACAGTTAACAGAAAAATGGAAGAGAGCTCTGGCTGACTACCAAAATTTAGAGAAAAAAACAGAAGCGCAAAAAAAGGACTGGATCGAGTTTGCCAACAAAGAACTTCTCTTAAAATTACTTTCTGTCTTGGAAAACTTAGAAAAAGCAGTCCTTTCTTTAAAAGATGAAGGGTTAAAACTAATTCTTAACGAGTTTAAAAAAATTCTGCAGACAGAAGGCTTAAATGACATTAATATTCAAAAAGGAAGTGAGTTTGACACTACAATAATGGAGTGTATTGATGTTAAAAAAGGAAAAAAAGGAAAAGTGCTGGGAGTGCTGGAAAAAGGATATATGTTTAAAGATAAAGTGCTACGGGTTGCTAGAGTGGTGGTAGGGAAAAATAAAATTGCAAATGACAAATGACAAATTTCAAATTGAAATTACAAATTAAGGGTAAAAGGAGGTCAGCATGAGTAAAATAATCGGTATTGATTTAGGAACAACCAATTCTTGTGTCGCTGTTATGGAAGGCGGCAAACCAAAAGTTATTCACTCGACCGAAGGCCGCAATGTTATCCCTTCAGTTGTAGAACCAACAAAAAATCTCGTTGGTGATGTCGCCAAAAGACAAATGGTTCTCAATCCCCAAAATACCATTTTTAGTATTAAGCGGCTTATGGGAAAAAGGTTTAAAGATAGTTCTGTTCAAAAAGATAAAAAATGGCTTCCTTATAAAATTGTTGCCGGTAAAAAAGGCCTTGCTTGCATTGAGGTGGAAGGAAAAACTTACACCCCGCAAGAGATTTCTGCCAAAATATTGCAAAAAGCAAAATCTGATGCCGAAAGTTATTTAGGGGAAAAAGTAACCGATGCTGTCATCACTGTCCCTGCTTATTTTGACGACAGCCAGCGAAGCGCCACCAAAGAAGCCGGAGAGATAGCCGGACTCAAGGTTAAAAGAATTATTAACGAACCTACCGCCGCCTCGCTGGCCTATGGGTTAGAGAAAAAAGGAGCAAAAACAATCGCCGTTTATGATTTGGGAGGAGGAACTTTTGATATTTCCATCTTGGAGCTGGGAGAGGGAGTTTACGAAGTTAAAGCAACAAATGGCGATACTCACTTGGGAGGCGATGATTTTGACAAAGAAATCACCGATTATATTGCTGAAGAGTTCAAAAAAGAACATGGCATTGATTTAAGAGCTGACCCTCAGGCTTTGCAACGAATTCGCGATGCTGCCGAAAAAGCAAAAATCGAGCTTTCCTCATCTCAGCAAACAGAGATAAACCAACCATTTATCACCCAAGGTAATCAAGGGCCACTTCATTTAACAATGAAGCTAACCCGAGCCAAGCTGGAAGAACTTGTCAGTGATTTGATTGAAAAATCAATAAAGCCGGTCAAAGACTGTCTTAAAGACGCCAAACTACAAACTAAAGATATTGATGAGATCATTATGGTTGGCGGAATGACAAGAGTTCCGAAAATTTACCAAGAAGTGAAAAAGTTCTTTGGTAAAGAGCCAAACAGAAGCGTTAATCCCGACGAGGTAGTTGCTGTCGGGGCGGCTATCCAAGGCGGAGTCCTGGCCGGTGATGTCAAAGACGTCCTTCTTTTGGATGTCACTCCTTTGACTCTATCTATTGAAACTTTGGGAGGAGTGGCAACGCCGATGATTGAGCGCAACACTACCATCCCTGCTTCCAAATCCCAAGTCTTTTCCACTGCTGCTGACAACCAAACTCAAGTTGAAGTCCATGTTCTTCAAGGGGAAAGACCAATGTCAGCAGATAACAAGTCTCTGGGACGTTTCATCCTAGACGGTATCCCACCGGCCCCAAGGGGTGTTCCTCAAATTGAGGTTACTTTTGACATTGATGCCAATGGCATCTTGAATGTCACTGCCAAAGACAAGGCAACCAGCAAAGAACAAAAAATTACTATCCAAGGGTCCACCGGTTTAGAAAAAGAAGAGGTGGAAAAAATGACCAAAGAGGCGGAAAAACACGCCGAGGAGGACAAAAGTCAAAAAGAGCTAATTGAAGCTAAAAATCAAGCAGACAATCTTTGCTTTGTCGCTGAAAAAACGCTCAAAGACGCTGGTGACAAGGTCTCTGACAGCGAAAAAAAAGAAATAGAGGAAGAAATAAAAAAGGTCAGAGAGCTTACCAAAAAAGATGATGTTACTAAAGAAAACGTTAATCAGGCAAACAAAGATTTATCTGAAAAACTGCAGAAAATAGGAGAGAAGATGTATCAAGCGCAAAGCCAGCAGCCAGCAGCCAGCAGCCAGCAAAAAGACAAAAAAAAGAAAAAGAAAAAAGAAAAAGATAGGGAGGACAAAGGAAAGGCAGAAGAGGGAGAGGTAGTAGAATAAATTCAAAATTTAAAAAGCAAAATGTAAAATTGCAACTCAAAATTTAAAATTTAAGAGGGCCCTCCTTGGAGGAGGGCCTTTAAGAATTAATTTCTTTCTATAGCAATGTTAAAACAAAATGTCACCTTTGTCATTCCTGCGAAGGCAGGAATCTATACAGATAAGTTTTATTTTTATAGATTCCTTATCAGGTCAGGAATGACAAGGAGAATAAAAAACAGCTTTTAAAAACCCGCCATTTTGTTTTTAAAGAGCTATATTAAAAAATTTTTAATTTTTCATTTTTAATTTTTAATTTGACCGAATAAAAGTGAGGGAACGTGGCTACAAAAAGAGACTATTACGATATTTTAGGCGTTTCCAAAAATGCTTCAACATCCGAAATCAAACAAGCTTACAGAAAGCTGGCTTTAAAGTGGCATCCGGACAAAAACAAATCCCAAGAGGCGGAAAAAAAGTTCAAAGAAATAAACCAAGCCTACGAAGTCTTATCTAATCCAAAAAAGAAGCAAGCTTATGATCAATTTGGCCATGCTGCTTTCGGAGCCGGTGGCTTTGGCGGCTTTGAAGGAGGACCGGGTAGCCGAACCTACAAACAAGGCCCATTTACCTATACCTATACAACCTCCGGTGGTGGCTCGCCTTTTGAAGATTTGGGTTTTGACTTCGGCGGTTTCTCCGATCCTTTTGAGATATTTGAGTCTTTTTTTGGCGGCGGAACTCCTTTTCGTCAAAGACAAAGAATTCCTCGCTACAGCCTAAAGATTTCTTTTATGGAAGCGGTCAAAGGTTGTGAGAAAACAATTATCCATCAAGGGAAAGAGAAAAAAATAAAAATCCCGGCCGGCGTTGATGATGGCACCAGAATTAGATTTTCCAACTTTTATGTTTCTATTGATGTTTTAGCTGACGAGACTTTCAAAAGAGAAGGTTTTGATGTTTTGGTAGAAAAAAGAATTCCTTTCACCCTAGCTGCTTTAGGTGGAGAAACGCAAGTGCCAACAATTGAAGGCAATGTAAAAATAAAAATAAGGCCGGGCACTCAGCCGGGCACCTTGATTCGCCTTCGGAGTAAAGGAATCTCTCGCCCGAGATCTTCTTACAAAGGCGATCAATACATTAAAATCATTGTCCAAATTCCAGAAAAACTCACCCGAGAACAAAGAAAACTCTTAGAGAAATTTGGACGAATTTGAAAAGATTTAAACTTTTTTCTTTCTTAATTCACCCCTTAGAATTATCATCTAGACCGACGATCGTCGGTGTCTTTAATAATAAAACTTGACATTTAAATTAATGTCACATACAATGTCTCTTGTATGCAACAGATAATAAATATCACCCAAGCAAGGAATAACCTAAGCAAAATTGTCTCCTCGGTCGCTAGTAAAAGAAAAAAAGTAGTTATTGTCCGCGATAGTCTTCCCGAGGTGGTTTTAATCCCTTATAGGGATTATCTTGTTGGTGAAGAAAAAAAAGAAAAAATGTGGAAACTTCGCTTTGAACAGCTTTTAAAGAAAGGAAAAAAAGAGTTTAAAAAATGGGCTAAAAAGAAAAAGATTAACTTAAAAAAATTGTCAGAAGAAAAAGTCTATGAAATCATTGATAAAGCATAAAGTGGTCATAGACACTAATGTCTTCGTTTCTGGAATCCTGTGGGGCGGCAATCCGGAAAAAGTTCTAAGATTAGTAAAAGAGTCAAAAATAGAGCTGGTCACTTCTCCGGAAACAGAATTTGAACTTCTTTCCAAGCTAAAAAAATTCAAAGTAAGCAACTCTTTAATTGAGAACTTAATTTCTATTTTAGAATTTAAAACAATCCGCTTTCTGCCACAGAAAAAGCTAAATATTACTCGTGACAAAAAAGACAATATTTTTTTAGAACTGGCTTGGGAAGCAAAAGCGGACTTTATTATCACTGGCGATAGAGACTTGCTTGTCTTAAAAAAGTTCAAAAAGACCTTGATTATAAAACCAAAACAATTTTTGGAGATTTTTGAAAAATTCTATAAATAAGCTCCCTTGACAACAACTCTCTTTTCACTTAGACTAATAGTGGTTTCCTATAGGAAACCAGAAAGCGGCAAAAGTGGTTTCCTTAAAGTATGAATAAAAAAGATATTTTTAAAAAAATTCTTATTGAATTCTATGAAACCCCCTTACCTTCGTTGATAGAAAGAGAAGAATTTGTTTTGCCTAAAAAAGTAAATAAAATTATTACTTTGGTTGGCCCAAGAAGGGTAGGAAAAACCTATTATTTCTATCAGCTAATAAAAAAAATTAAAGATAGAAAAAAAGTTCTGTATTTCAATTTTGAAGATGAACGTATCTTCCCTTTCGAGATTTCTGACTTTGAAGCTCTACTTGAAGCTTATTTCGAACTTTATCCTGAGCAAAAAGAAAAAGAAACCTTCATATTTCTCGATGAAATTCAACAAGCAAAAGAATGGGAGTTGTTCGTAAGAAGAATCTATGAGACGAAAAGACTTAAGATATTTCTAACTGGCTCTTCTTCAAAACTTTTAAGCCGAGAAATAGCCACCCAGCTTAGAGGGAGAACTCTAACTTTCTTCCTTTTTCCCTTTTCTTTTTCAGAATTTTTAAAGGCAAAAGAAATAGACTACAATCTTAATACTCTTCCTTTAAGCAAAAAACGCTTTACTGTCAAAAAAAGCTTTGAAGAGTATCTCAAATTTGGCGGCTTTCCAGAAGTAGTTTTGGAGCCAGAAACCAAAAAAGAAATCCTCTCCGAGTATTTTTCTACCATTTACTTTAAAGACCTGATTGAGAGATTTAAGATAGAAAATACTCTTGTTCTAAAGTTTCTAATGAACTTTTTAACTACTAATGTAGCCAGCTTATTTAGTCTAAACTCCTTCTTAAAATGGGTAAAAGCCCAGACGCCAGTAAGCAAAAAAACTCTGGTTGCCTACCAACATTATCTGCAGGAAATTTTTGTCTTCTTTTTTGTGAGTAAATTTTCTTATTCTTTAAAAGAACAGGTAGTTAATCCTAAAAAGAGTTATCTAATAGACAACGGTTTGGTCAATGTTGTTGCCTTTAAGTTTTCCGAAAACAGAGGCCATTTGCTGGAAAATCTCGCATTTTTAGAATTAAAAAGAAGAAGGAAAGAAGTCTTCTATTACAAAGATAAAAAAGAATGTGATTTTTTATTAAAAGAGAAGTCTAAAATCGTTGGGGCAATCCAAGTCTGCCAAGCTCTAGATTATGACAATAGACAAAGAGAGATAAAAGGCTTAAAAGAGGCTTTGAAAAAATTTAATCTAAAAAAAGGGCTTATTTTGACTGAGAACCAAAAAGAAGAAATAACACAAGAGGGTCTTAAAATAGAAATATTGCCTCTTTACCAATGGCTTTTGTCTGCTAAAATTTAGCTGTCCTAACCAAATAATCAACAATCGCTTCGGCCACATTAGCTCAACATAAATTTCTGGAGAGACATCAAAAATAAAACATTACGGTGTTCTGAATAAATAAAAGTGTCCTTTTTGCCATCACCTGAAAAAAGCCTATCAACAAGATAATCACCAAGCTTTGAATAAGAACCCTGGGCTTCCTGATAAATCCAATCTCTCACAACGCCAGGCTTATAGTTGCAGAGCTGACAACAGACTAAAAATTCAAATTTGTTATCTAAGCGAACAAAAGGAAAATTTTTTGAAATCAGGCTCTCTAAAAAGACAAGCATTCTCTTATAAAACTTATTGTCAACAAGCTTCGCATAGAACCTCGACTCTCCGATTATACAATGTGTTAGAAGATAAATTTGCAACTCTAAATACTCCTTTGGTTTGCCTTCATAATTCTTTTGGGCAATCTCCAAAAAGTAGTGAGGATCAAGTTGTATTCCAAAATCTTTCAAGTTATTTCTAAAATAATTACGAGTAAGATAAAAATAATTAATAGCGTCTGTGGAAAGTGAAGCAATTGCCTCCCTATCTTTATATAAGTCATTATACAGTTTAATTAATTCCTGGCTGGAAATAAATTTTGATACACTATCTCTTAGATCTACATTATAGATAGTTTCAGCAAGCAGAACTTTAAACAACGCCATAATAAAATTTCTTAATTTTTTATATTTTTTAAAGAAGCTTTGTCTTATCTGTTTTGCTTTATAATTCCGGGAAAGAAGGTCTGTTTCTAAAGATTCCGAGATCAATTTATCCCGTTCTTTCTCTGTTTCTCCCGCATATTCCTTCTTTAGTCTCTCTAATCTCTGCTTTTCTCTTTTAGAGCCTGTCCACAGATATTGTCTAGAAGAATAATGAAATTTCTTATGATATAAATGAGGATAATTATCATCATAATATCTTTTTACTCTTCTGAAAATATCATTTATACTTTTATCTTTTCTCCGTTCATACAAATTAATGGATAACCTTACTATTTCGTCGGCTACATTGATATCCGGATTAATCTTTTCTATCCCTCTCCATTGAGGAATCGTGTTTAATTCCATGAAGTACAAATTGCCATTGAGATCCTCAAGAATATCAATTCCTGCAATTGTAAGTTTAAAAACAGCAGCAACGTTTGTGGCAATATCTGAAAGTCTCTTTATGACATTCTTATCTTTCACTTTATAAATTCGTCCCCCTTTAGAATAATTATTCAAATAAGTGCCCTTTTTAGCTACTCTCCTCATAAAGGCCACTGCCCTTCCTCCAACTACAAAAACCCTATAATCCCCCCTATTGTGAATAAAATTTTGAAAAATATAACTAGATAAATCATCTGCGAGACTATAAGGATCTTCCCTTCTCTCTAAAAGGTGAATATTTTCTCCCCGAGCTCCTTTTTTAGGCTTCATAATAATAGGAAAGGTAAGTTCTTTGTTATCATCTATACATTTTTTTAAACCTACTTTTGTTGCAAATTCAAATGCGGGAATAGTTCTTATATCCGAATTTATCGATAAAAAATACTGTTGAAAGTTTTTATAAGAAATAAAAGGAAAGTCTAAATAAAAATTGTTAACCAAGAGCTTTTCTTCTGAAACCATTTTGAGAAAAATATTTTTAGATATCAAGTCCAGCCCAGTTGTTCTTGCTATAACAATATCGCCTAATTTTTCTACAATCTCTTCCAAATCACTTATAGTGCCAATACACACCTTCTCGAAAGATAAACCGTTCCTTTTGGCGGCCAAAAATAATTGACGCTCTTCATAATTATCTTTATCTCTATTTCTACTTAAAACACTAAGTTTTAAATTGTTCATCATGATTCCATATATCTCTTAAATAACTTTTGACTGTCTTTCAGAGACGGATTCTTCTTTTTTTATCATAAATCGTCCCTTAAATTCTCCTTTACTTTTCTGCAAGTCTCTAAAAACTCAAAGATGTCAATCGGCAGCCCGGCATGGGTAAATCTCTGGAGAAAAATTTTCTCTTTCGGTTTGTCTGTCAAAAGAGCTAAGCGAGGTTTTCTGTTTTTAAAATAAACAAAAAGAGCTTCCTTAAAAAATTTCTCTCTGTTTATAAAAAAAGTAGTTACAAACGGCGTTTCTTTATCCTTATATGGATTTGGTTTGTAGCCATAGCGGCTCTTAAACTCAAAAAGACCAGTTGATAAGTGCATGCCATAAAGGTTGGTATCTTTACCATGCCCTAAAAACTTACACCCTTCTTCAATGCCTTTTCTAATAAAATAATACTCTACTAAAGAACGATAGGAGTGATAATCACCACCCTCTGTCCCATAAGCGGAATAGGCAAAAGAAAAACATCTTTTTTCATCTTCTGGCTCAACAAACAAACTAGCGCCTTTCAACTTATCATTTTTAAAAACAAAAATTCCTCCAGTCAATTGTTTTTTCTCCTTTTTCTCTGCCAGCCAACTTCCATCAATTTTTACAACCCCTCTTTTTTTTTGGCCAATTACTTTCTTATAAATTTCAAGCCATTTTAAAAATAAATCTTGTTCTAAAGGAATTTTTATCTCAACCTTAAAGTCCGCCTTTTTAAGCAGTTTTCTTATCTTCTTCCTTTCTTTCTTGGAGAGAATATAGGAAAAAGGGTCAGGATTATCCAGTTTCAGTCGCCAGATAATTTTTTGGGGTCGCCAGAAGCCAAAATCCAGATGGGAGCAAACATTAACTAGATCAAATCTGCCTAAATCAATCTCTTTAGCTTCCTCTAAAGATTTTAAATTGGCTATTTTAAAATCAAAAAAACTAACTTCTTGCATCAAGGCCTTATTATATACCCTTTCAGGTCTCTTCTGCCAACGATTAGCTTTCTCCTCAACTTCTCTCTTTTGGCCACCGAAGCGGTGGTAACCAGCTTTTTCCCGCCCAACCAAAAGGTAAGTCCAACTACCGGCCGGTTTTGCTTGCCCAAAGCGGACTCAAAATGAGTAGTAAACAAAATGTTTTTCTTCTTTAAGAGCCCTAATTTTTTAGCTAAACTTCTATCTATTGAGGTGCGAAAAGCACCGCTGTCAATCTTTGTTTCCACTTCTGTCTTTTTCCTTCCCGGTCCTAAAACCTTAACCGTTTCAAAAACTTTCAGTTCATCTCTTCTTCTTTTTCTTCGCCTTTCTCCAAAAAGATCCTTGGCAATCCTTACCCCTTTTTCCGGTGTGTCCACTTCCAAACCTTCAACCCTTTCCAAGCGCCGGCGCAAACCGCGAAGGTTGGCAATTTGGATGCTCAAACCCGGTTTGCAAGTCAGCTCAACCACCAAAGGGCCTTTTTCTTGATCAACAAAAAAGTCAATAGCCAGATATTCCAGCTTGCCCTTGAAAGCCTGCTGGATTTTCACTGCCATCAACAACAACTCTTCCCAAGAAGGGATTTGAAGTCCTTCAGCTCGACGGTTTTTGCCGGGAATTAAACGAACTATTCTATCATACCAAACCCCATGGGTAGTCTTGCCGGTTGCCATATCTATTCCCAAACCAACCGCTCCTTGGTGGAGATTGGCCTTACCATTGGACTCGGCTGTCGGCAGTCTCAGCATTGCCATTACCGGAATACGGTTAAAAAGCAAAAGGCGAATATCCGGCGTGCCCTGATAAGAATAACGGCGAAAAACCGGATGAGTAGCAATCCTCTCTTCAATAAAAGCAGTTCCCGGCAAATCCCTGGGAGAATAATGTCCTTCCAAAATGTCCAAAACATGAAGTTTCAAATCATCAATTCCTACTTTACTCCTATTAATAGTCATAAACTCATCGCCGGAAACTCTTTCCTTAATAATTAAAATTCCTTGGCCACCGTAGCCCTCGGCCGGTTTAATAACAAAATTGTCTTTTAACTTCCCCCAGTCAAATTTGGGCACATCAGAAGGTTTAGAAAAAACTCCATGAAGAGTTGGAGCGGGAATCTCATATTTGTTTAAAAATTCCTTGGTAGCCAGCTTGGAATTGGCAATATCTTTTGCCTTCTTCTTGTTATACCTTGCTTGAAAAAGATGATTACGGGCATTAAGGCCCAAAATCGAAGAAACATTAGCCATTTTTAATAACCTGTCGAAATCGCCAATACTCCATTAAACGCAAGCCAACATACTTCCCCATAAAAATATCATAAATGGCAATCGCTATCACTGTCAGCTCCGGATTAAGCAAAACAAATCTTTGTAAAGCCGGCAAGTCCATCACAAAATAACAAAAAAGGGCAATTAAAATTGTCTCTGTTGTTACTTTTATAGCCTCACGCATATTTTCTCCCAGCTGAACACGGATAAAATTCTCTGCCAGCAAAATCATAATCAAAATAGGAAAAATCGTAACTACCGTTAAATTAGGCTGGGAAATAAAAGGAGAAAAAAACATTACCGCCAGCACTCCCAGACAAACAAACCAAAGAAGCAAAGCCATTCGCGGTAAATACTGCAGGTGAAGTCGGCGTAAAATAACTCTTGAAAGAGTAGCGACCACCAAAATCGTCCCAAAAAGGATAAGGCCGGCAATAATCCCTGTCGCCAAAAAAGCAACGGAGATCATCGCTGGGGTAAAAATCCCAAAACCGCGCAAGCCAATGATATGGCGAACTGAGGCAATAATTGCGGCGATCAAAGGAAAAAGCAAAACCAAAACCACAGTGTTAGCCGGAACGCCCTCTTTAACTGCTTCTCTTATAGCATGCTTTAAAAAATTAGCTACACTTAAGGGGGCTAGCTTTTGTTCCGCCAAATAACTCTCCAGTTTGCCTTTTGTCGGAGAAGTCGGCTCAGTAATATCCGACTTTTTCTCAATTACTTTCTCCACAATTGAAGAAGGAGTTGCCTCTTTGGCCGACTCGGTTGCCTCGGCCGAAGGAGAGGCCGGCAAAGGAGAAAGGCTAGGGGAAACAACCGGTAAAGGCAAACCTCTTTGGGCAAAAACAAGAGAAGGAGACGCATAGCTGCATAGCTGCATAGCTGCATAGCTGCAAAATAAAAAAACTATGCAACTATGCAATAATTGAAAAATTTTCATTGTCTGTAATCGCTAATTACTAAAGTCTCGCAATTTTACGATTAAAACACCTCCGAGGTGTCCTGAGCTTGTCGAAGGATTCTTCGGACGGTGGATTACGAAATTCAAGCCAGTTAGTTTTTATTGTTCGAGCGAAGCTCTGCACCAGACGGTGCGGGGCGAAGTCGAGAACTCTAGCAGAGAAAACTTCTCGACTACTCCCTCGACTCTGCTCGGGATTCGCTCGAAGAGTAACAAGTATAACATTCTAACTCAACTTTATACTTAAATTATTTACTCTAGAAAGCTCTCTGTCAAGGAGAAAAAAAGACAAAAAGAAGCTAACTATTTCTTAAGTTCTTCCTCAATTATCTTCTCAAAAACCTCATAAGATTGGGCGCCGATTACTTGGTGTCCGTTAATAAAAAATGTTGGCGTTCCTAAAGAAGCCATTTCTCTTTGAGGCACTCGGCTTTTATCAATAAGGCCAGCATCCCAAGCAGCTCTGGCAATCTCCATTCCTAAATTATAATCGGCTGCCACTTGGCTTCTATGCTCTTCTTTTTGCAGACAAGAGGCAAACTCCTCACCGTTCAGTCCCAAAGAAACTGCCCATTGGGTAAAAATCGTATTTTCTTGGCTCTCCTCTACTTCTTCATTTTGTTTCTCAAATAAAAGGTCGTGATACTGCCAATATTTTCCTTGTTCGCCAGCACAACGGGCAGCAACTGCCCGCCTTGCTGCCGGCTCGCCATGAACAGGAAAATCTCTAAAAATATAACGAACCTTGCCGGTAGCGACAAAGTTATCCATAATTTTCTGATAAGTCTTGCCTTCATCAATTGGATGGGTGGGAATAATATCAACTCCAACATACTCGCCGCAAAAAGGACAAAGATATTCAGAAAACTCAACTATAACCACCGGCGCATTCTCGTCTCCTTTAACAGCCGCCCCGCCCTGAGTAATTTTGGCAAAATCCTGAACTCCCAGGATTTTTGCCTGTTCTACTAAAGGTGTCTTTTGTTCATTTTCTGCAGGACTGGAGTCTGGATTTCCTTCTTTCTGGAGATAATTTACCCTTGTCCATAAACTGCCAACAAAAAAGGAACCAATCAAAAGAAGGATTATTACCGGAAAAACAATTTTATTTTCCATAAAATTCCCTACTCTTCCTTCCAAGAAATAGCGGCTACCGGACAAGAATCAATCGCATTCTGAACAACCTCTTTATCATCTCTCGGCGGATTTATTGGCTGGGCCTTACTATTATCGGCCATTTTAAAAGACTTCTGCGCCAAAGCAACACATGTGCCGCAACCAATGCATTTACTGGAATCAACCGTTAACTTCTTCATACTACACCTTTTCTTTTACCACATTCTCTTCTCAAAAACAACCAGAGAGGAAAGAGTTTTAGAGTTTTAGATAGTTAGAGTTTTAGTTTTGCTTTCGTTTTTTCCTAACACTCTAAAACTCTCTAACTCTAAAACTCTAGTTATAATTTCGCCCGTTGAGCAATCTCCGCTTCAATAATATTCCTATCTTTGCCATATTTTAGACGAGAGAGCTGTTTTATCATTTTAGCCATTTTCGGATTGCGCATTTTTTCGATCTTGGCCATATCTTTAGTTAAATCCATAGAAAAAGGAGGAACCGGCTCATTTTCAACAATTGTTTTTATAAAAACATTAAAACGTTCCACATTTATAAGGTCTATCTCGCTGAAAGTCGGCTGGAATTCATGCTGAAGATAATTAGCATCAGTCACTCCCACCCGAAAGCAAGCCAATGTTCCCACATTGCCAAAAACGGCATTTTTTACTTCCTCTTCAATTTGACCAATAAACTGGTTAGCCACACACAAATTAAGGTGATATTTTCGCGCCTCGGATAAAATCTGAGCAAAGTCGGGAGTAGCAAAATTCTGAAACTCATCAACATACAAATAAAAATCGCGCCGAGCCGCTTCGGCAACATCCTGGCGGCTCATAGCGGCAATCAAAATTTTGGGAACCAAAATCAAACCGAAAAAAGAAGAATTTTCCTCACCAATTCTTCCCTTAGCCAAATTGATCAATAAAATCTTTCCTTGATCCATCACTTTTCTAAAATCAAAAGCAGACTTGCTCTGACCAATAATGTTTCTCATCATTTTATTGGTGACAAAACGGCCGAACTTGGAAACAATGTAGTCCAATACTTCTGATTTATGAAAGTCTGCTGTCTGCGCTATTTGATCGGTCCAGTAGCGTCTGACCACCGGATCTTTTACTTTAGGAAGCAGCTCTTTGACATAACGGCTGTCTGTTAAACAGCGAACAATTTCTACAAAAGTCGCCCCCGGTTCGCTCATAACTGTCAACATCGCATTTCTAATGGAATGCTCAAAGCGCGGACCAATAATGCCTGTCTTGTGAGGATCATAAAGTTTGTACATAAGATTGATAATCGAAGTTACTACAAAATGCTTTTGATCCTCTGTCTTTGCTTCCAACATATTTAACCCCATTGGTCTTTCAGCATCTGAAGGGTCAAAATAGATCACATCTTCTGCTCTTTCTGGGGGAATCATCTCCAAGATTTTCTCTATCGTATCATGGGGGTCAATAAAACAAACTCCTTTACCGGCCCGGATATCCTGAAGAATCATCTCTGTTAAAAGTTCGGATTTGCCGGTGCCGGTTTTCCCAATAATATAAATATGACGTTGCCTGTCTTTATCGGAAATATAAACAGGCCTTCTTATCCCTCTGTAGCTGCTTATTCCCAAAAAAAGTCCTTGCTTAGGGATTTGAGCCGGTGCCGGTGCTTTTTTGGCAGCCAACCAATAAATATGAGGAGTTTCTACGCTTTTATTGGGAAGGTGAAAAATTGTCGCCAGCTCCTCGGAGGAAAGAATTGCCTTTGAACCAAAAATCGGCTGATAACGATAGATAAAATCAATCATAAAAAATTTCTTCAACCAGCTTTTACCTTGAGTAAATTTATTCAAATCTGAGTTAAATTGAGAAAAAACACCGACAATATTATCCAAGTGAATCTTTGCCTGCTCTTTGGTTGCCGAAGAAACTACTATTCTTATAGTAACTTCAAATCCCGGCTTGGAACACTTATTTTCCACCGCTTCATAAACCTTGGCATCAACATTGTATTTTGCCTTCTCTGGATCAGCCTCTGCTTTTTTAGTTTTGGAAATCCAAGCCTTGCCTTCCTTCTGCCAGCCTCTTCCAGCAGGAACAACAATTATTTGAATAGCCGCTCCCTCGCTTTGCTGCATTTTGGCCAAAGCTGAAGTAAGCGAAGATAAAGGATCGGTTGGTAAATCTTTATAAGTCTTAATAGGATTATAAGCACCAGCGGTTGTTCTCAGTTGAGTAAAAGCTATTTCTCCTTCTTGAGAATAGATATTATATTCATCAACAGTTTTTACTTCTGCTCCCGGATAAGCCCCATAAATTTGTTTTTCTACCAAATCGGCAAGCTCTTTAGGAAGACAAATGTAAAAACGAATGTCTTCTCTGCGGGCAACTATTTCAAAAGAAAGATGTGGCTGTCCTTTGGAAAAAAGCAAGCCTTTACTTTTTCTTAACGAAGCCAGCGAAGCAAACATTTGCTCAGCAACGTCTATTTTAATCTCGTTCTCTCTAGGTAAAGCAACTTGCAACAAAACCGATTCTAAAGACTTTGTCTCCCGATCTTTTATCTTCAGCCATAAAAAAAACAAATAAACAAGACCGGCAAGACCGGCAAGACCAGCAATAGCTATAACCAGCAAAGCCAGAAAATATTCAGCAGCGTTGATTAAGGTAGTAAATTGATCCACGGTTTAAAAATTCCTAATTTCTAATGTCCAATTTTGGTCATTGGTTCTTGGTGCTTGGTCATTAGTTAAAAATTAGGAATTAGAAATTAGAAATTTACTTCTTATACCTCACTCTTCCTGGCCACATTTTTAAAAGCCTAACACACCATTCAGCCAGCCAACGAATCGAGTTGCCCACCTTTTGGCCTAAACCACTAGTTACTTGATTAACATCCAAAGGCAAAACTATCTTTGGTTTTTGAGTAACGGCTGCTTGAACTAAAACCTGGCCATAATCATCAACAACTGGCTTGGGCAGTTGGGTATCCTCGCCTTTTTCTAATTTTTCTACCCAGCCTTCAACTTCTTTGGCAACTTCCGGTTCTCTCACTTCAACTACAGGAACTTTCTCTCCTGGCTTCCTCTTCAAGGCTTCTTTGCTTTCCCCCCCAGAAGATACTTGTAAGCCTAAAGTTCCATCACTCTGTCCCGAAGGTGTTGGCTGTTGATCTTGCAATTGCCGAGAATCACTCATTAAGAAGATGATATCACAACAGCTAAGAACAGCAAAAGAGCTTTCCTAAAACTCTTCTATTCCACTCCTCTTAATTTTGTTCCCGGAAGAATTTCCTGGAGTGATTTTAAAATATCCTTTATTTTCTTCTCAGAATAAGGCTCAACTTTACTAAATTCAGGGTCAAGGCAGTTTTTTGGTCGAAATTGCTGCAAAACCCACTTAAAACTGGTAGCTGGTAGCTGGTAGCTGGTAGCTAGAGAACTTAATTGTCTTGCTAACCTCAATAAACTTTCTTTGTTATGCAATCCTGGCACTACTGTCGTCCGAAACTCATAATCTAAACCGGATTTTAAGATAATCCGGATGCTTTTTTCGCAACACTGAAGCACTGAATTGCCTGAAAGAAATCGAGAATTTTCAGTGTCCTCAGTGTTGCTAAGGTTCAGTGTCCTCAGTGTTGCTAGCTTTCTATCCGAACGTAATCCAACTATCTTTAAATATTCCTTACTCAAAGGCCCTTTAATATCCATCGCCACATAATCAATCAACTCCTTTTTAATCAACCCTTCTAGCACTTCCGGCCTACTCCCATTTGTATCCAATTTCACCGCATAATCCAAGCTTTTGATTTTTTTGATAAATTCCGGTAAATCCGGCCAAATAGTCGGCTCCCCTCCAGTTATACAAACCCCCTCTAAAATTTTCTTCCGTTTTTTTAAAAAATCAAAAAAATCCTTTTTTCTAATCTGTTTAATTCCTGACTTTTTGAAAAGCTCAAGGGAAAGCAAGTCTTTATTGTGACAAAAAGGGCAACGGAAATTACAACCAACGGTAAAGACAGTACAGGCAATTTTACCGGGGTAATCTATGAGGGTGGTTTTTTGCAGTCCTCCAAGCAACACAATTAATAATCAAATGCCACAAATTCCAAATAATCAAATCAATAAACAAATAGCTAAATACAGCAATGTTAAAACAAAATGTCACCTTTGTCATTCCTGCGAAAGCAGGAATCTATACAGATAAGTTTTATTTTTATAGATTCCGCATCAAGTGCGGAATGACAAGGGAAAATCAGAAATATAAACAACGCCAACAGAAATTAGCTATCTTTTTTCCTCCACCATCTGAGGAGTCCTTCGGCCACCTCAGAGGCCTCTTAACCGCTAATTTCTAATGACGAATACTATAGGTTTTGAAAAACCCGCCATTTTGTTTTTAAAGAGCTATATTACAAATTACTTGATATTCAATAATTTGAAATTGATTTGAAATTTGATTATTTGGTTATTTGATTATTCATCTTGTAACTCTTCCTCTTCTCAAACTCCGCTTCTTTTCCCGGATTCCACTGGTTAACCGGCCGAAGATAGCCAACAACCCGGGAGTAAACTTCGCACTTTGTTTTCTTTCCTTCTTTTTTGCACTTCGGGCAATACTGGTGCTCACCTTTCAAATAACCATGTTTAGGACAAATAGAGAAAGTCGGCGTTAAAGTAAAATAGGGCAAATGATATCTTTGGGCAATTTTTCTAACTAATTTCTCAACAGTTTTGCTATTTGGTAAAGACTCGCCTAAAAAACCATGAAAAACTGTCCCGCCGGTGTATTTGCACTGCAGTTCATCTTGATTGTCCAAAGCTTCAAAAATATCGGAAGTAAAATTAACCGGCAAATGAGTAGAATTAGTATAAAAGGGAGGAGGGCCGGCAGTAATAATATCTCTAAATTTTTCCTTATCAATTTTGGCAAAACGATAAGAAGTTCCTTCTCCTGGTGTCGCTTCCAAATTAAAAAGCTCGCTTGTCTCTTTTTGGTATTTTAAAAGCCGAGCCCGCATAAAATCCATTATTTCAAGAGCAAATTGCTTTCCTTTATTATCGGCAATCGAACAATTAATAAAATTAGCCAAAGCCTCATTCATGCCAATCAAACCAATCGTATTAAAATGGTTGCGCCAATACTTTCCTGTCCGCTTTTTAATATCAGACAAGTAATATTTACAATAAGGGTAAAGGCCTTTCGTGGTAAAATCTTCTACCGTTTCTCTTTTTATCAATAAAGATTCCTTAGCCAAATCCATCATTTCTCTAAGCCGGCTGAAAAAGTCTCTTTTGTTTTTGGCAAGATAACCAATCCGCGGCAGATTAATCGTCGCCACCCCAATCGAACCCGTTAGAGGATTGGCGGCAAAAAGGCCGCCTCTTTTTCTTAAAACTCTGTTATCCAATTTTAATCGACAGCACATTGAACGAATGTCGTCCGGCTTCATATCAGAGTTAACAAAATTACAAAAGTAAGGAACGCCATACTTTCTGGTCATCTCAAAAATCGGCTCCAAAACCGGACTGTCCCAATCAAAGTTTTTGGTTACTGAATAAGTGGGAATGGGGAAAGTAAAAACCCTCCCTTGAGCATCGCCGGCACTCATTACCTCGGCAAAGGCTTTATTAAACAAATCAATTTCTTTCTGAAAATCTTTATAGTGAGTTTTCTGCGGCTTGCCGCCAATAATAACCGCTTCCTTGGCCACAATCCCTGTCGGTTTTAGATCCATCGTTACATTAGTGAAAGGAGTCTGAAAACCGACTCGAGTAGGAACATTCATATTGTAAACAAACTCCTGCATTGCTTGTTTTACTTCTTTGTAAGACAGCTTGTCATAGTAAATAAAAGGAGCCAAGTAAGTGTCAAAATTGGCCACTGCAACAGCACCGGCAACTTCCCCTTGAAGGGTATAAAAGAAATTAACCAGCTGGCCTAAAGCGGTAGAAAAGTGTTTCGGAGGAGCAGAGTTGACCTTGCCGGGAACGCCTCCAAACCCGCGAACGAGCAAGTCTTTTAAATCCCAGCCTGTGCAATAAGGACTCAATGAAGCCAAATCGTGAATGTGCAGATCTCCATAAAGATGAGCTTTGCGAATAGGCCTAGGGTAAATTTTATTAAGCCAAAAATTAGAGGCAATAATCGAGGCCACATGATTATTTAATCCTTGTAGAGAGTAGGTCATATTGGCATTTTCTTTGACCCGCCAATCATCTTTATCCAGGTACTTCTCAATTAACTCATCAGAGTCCACCAAAGAGCTAATGTTTCTTAATTTACCATGAAGGTCCCTGTATAAAGTATAAGCCTTGTAGGTTTTCTCATGGCCTTTTTTTAATAAAGTTTTCTCAACAATATCCTGAACTTGTTCAACTTCAGGAATCAAAGTCTTATTAAAACGTTTCTCCAGTTCTGAAACTACCAAGTGAGTTAATTTTTTCGCCCTTTTTCTATCCTTGCCACCAGCCGCTTTGGCCGCCTGCCAAATAGCTCTTTCTATCTTGGAAGGTCGAAAAGGCACAATCCGCCCATCACGTTTTTTGATTTTTTTAATTACTGATTTCATTCTATTTCCTCTATTTCTTTTTTAAACTCCTCAACGCTTTCAAACTCTAAAAAAACACTGGCAAAACGAATATAGGCAACTTTATCCAGCCTTTTTAATCTTGTCAAAACCATCCGGCCAATATCCGAAGAAGAAATTTCTGTTGACTGGCGATTTAGCAGCCTTAGTTCAATATCGTCAATTGCTCTCTCCATCTGTTCTTCTTCAACCGGCCTTTTCTCACAAGCTTTTTTTATTCCTTTTTTGATTTTCTCCCGATCAAAATCTTCCTTTTTACCATCCTTCTTAACTACCTTCAGATCAATATTTTCCGTCCTCTCGTAAGTAGTAAACCGCTTGCCGCACTTGCCGCACTCTCGACGCCTTCTAATCACACTGCCTTCTTCGCAGTCCCGAGATTCTAAAACAGAAGTCTGCTCGCTAGTACAATAAGGACAACGCATAACTAAAATTTCTAATATCTAATTTCTAATTTCTAACTAGTATCTAAATGACAAAATAACCAATGATAAAAAATTCCAAACACTCCAAATCCAAAGTTAAAAGTTGCAGTATTAACTAAAAAAACAAAAATATACTTTAAAACTTTTAATTCTTAATTTTTGACTTTTGACTATCGTCATTTAGGGTTTGGTATTTGGAATTTTTTAAAGCACTACACCTAGTGCACCTAATTAATCTAAAACGCTACCAATAGTTTGTCAACTAGCAATAAGTGGATCAAAACAAATCAAAGAAAGAGTGACAAGAGAAAAGTAAAAATCAAAGAAGTTTTAAGCAAAAATCGGCTTTAAAAAAGAATAAAAATTCTACTCTATTTTTATCTTTTCTTGCGGCTTCATGAGAGGAAAAGCAATAACTTCTCGAATGCTATGAGAGCCAGTAAGAAGGGCTACCAGTCTATCAATTCCAAGCCCGGTGCCGGTAACCGGTGGCATACCATACTCTAAAGCTTCGATAAACTCTTCATCGCTGTTCATAGTTTCATCATCCCCCAGTCTCCTAAGCTTCTGTTGTTTTTCAAACCGCCTTCGCTGGTCAACCGGATCATTTAACTCGGAATAATTATTTGACAGTTCAAAACCATTAACAATCAGCTGAAAGCTTTGTGTATAGCCTGGATGGCTGGGATCCTCCTTAGCTAAAGGTTTCAAATCTTTGGGATGATGCGTCAAAAATAAAGGTCCGTCAATATCCGAACGGACATATTCTTTATAAAATTCATCAACCAGATGTCCCTTTCCCCATTTTTCTTCATAAGAAAAACCATAATCCCTCATTGCCTTTTTTAAATCTTTAATCTGCTCATAAGCATCAATATCAAGCCCGGTTTTTTCCAAAATAGCCTCTCTAAATTTCTTTCTTTTGAATGGAGGTTTAAAATCGATCTCCTTGCTATCAAGCCTTAGTCTATAACTGCCAATCGCTTCTTTAACAATATAGGCAATCAGTCTTTCTTGCAGCTCCATGTTCATTTGGTAATCTGCGTAAGCCCAATAATATTCCATCATTGTAAATTCCGGATTATGCTCTCTGCTTACACCTTCGTTCCTAAAGGCCCTTCCGATCTCGAATGTTTTCTCAAAACCGGCAATCATCAGTTTCTTCTGCCACAACTCTCCCATACAAATTCGCAAATACAAATCCATATCATAAGCCTTGCTATGGGTTATAAAGGGATTTGCCAAGGCACCGGAGGCATTTACTTCCAAAATTGGCGTTTCCACCTCAAGGAAACCCTCTTTAATCAAAAAAGTGCGCATCGCTTGAATAACACTGTTGCGAAGAATAATCTTTTCTTTAACCTTTGGGTTTAGAAGCATATCCAAATAGCGGTGCCGGTAGCGCTCCTCCACATCTTTCAAGCCATACCAGCTGTCAGGCAGAGGGCGCAAAGATTTTGCCAGCAATTGTATCTCTCCAGTTTCAATTGTAATCTCGCCCGTCTTTGTCTTAAAAACTCTCCCTGAAACTGACAAAAAATCTCCCACATTCAGCTTCTTAACAAGTCTAAAAACAGCCTTATCAAGCTTATCTTTCCTGGCTGCTACTTGTATTCGTCCACTAGAATCCTCCAAATCAAGAAAAAATAAAGCACCATGGCCCCTTATAGAACAAACTCTCCCTGCCACTGCTACTTTTCCCTTTAGTCTCCGGGCTTGAGCAATTGTTTGCTTTCTTTTGGCTTTTGCCGGAAAAGGGTCAATTCCCATATCAACTATTGCCTGCAGTCTGTTTTTGCGAATTTTTATAAGCTGGTCTATTGGCTGGGTCATGTTTTATATTATATACCCCTTTTATTCTAGATTGCACGGCAAATATGCTTATTCAGCCATGCCGTGCATCTGAATAATCGGGGTATTGCACGCTATTCTTATTTGCAAGCTCAAGTATAAAGAGTTTACAACTATAAGGGAACAATAAAAATTGCCTTTTTGTTCATAAAAACATTAAAAAATAAAAGAGTTTTGCTTAAACTAGGAGGGAATCTTTTTCGGTAAAAAGGATGGTTGGGGAATTTCCTTCCCTGCTTATGAAAAGATTGCCGAAGAAATACCCGGAGTTATCTTAATTAAATTTCCTTATAACTTCTTTAGGATTGAGCGTCTTTATCTCTTTAAATCTCTTAAATTCTTTGTCGTAGGTTATTATCAGTTCAGCCTTATATTTTATGCTTACCGCTAAGTGAATAAGGTCTCTACTTTTTACATTTTTATACTTGCCAGCCAACTGCAAATATTTGTTAATAACCTTTTCATCAACTACCAAAATTTCATCCACTAAATCCTTTACTTTCTTGCAAAGCTTAATTCCTGCCATCAACTGACCAACGTTTTTTGAATAATGAAGAATTTCTTGAAAAGTTTCTACCGAAGTACCTACGATTATTCCTCTTTTCTGACATTGCTCTATTAATTCAACACAGGCTAGACTGTACAAAGAATTCTTATCAGCCAGGTAGATAAAAATATTTGTATCCAGATAGACAAACTTCATAAATCATAACGGGAAGTAAAAACATCCTTCATTTTCTTTAAAGATTTACTTTTTAGGCCAATTTTACTGATCTCTTTTAATAAAAGTTTTTTAGTAGAGGGTTTTGCTTGTGGTTCAACAGTAAGTCTAAATCTTAAATCTTGATCTTGCTTAACAATAACCGCCTCATCTCCTTTTTCCACTAACCTTAAAAGTCGAAAGAAATTTTGCCTCGCTTCAGTAGCATTAAAAGTAACTAAATTCTTCATATGTACATAGTGTACATCAAAATAAATATTTTGTCAACCAGAAATTCCTCTCTCACTCTCTCCCCACCACCTGAAGGGTTTTTGGTAGCTTCTTTGGGTCGTTTGCTTAAAAGAACTTGCTAAAAAAAGACACAACTTCTTAAAAACCTACCTTAGAGAATTTTTTAATGAGCGGAAAGGAAAGACCTAGATTATAAAAACTTGCTCTTGACAGATAAATTTTTGTATTGTATCATTATTTACAAATGACTGGGGTTCTTGCTAAGGTTAAGCCAATAAAGTTTGATTGGGACAAGGGAAATAAAGATAAAAATTGGGGAAAACATCAAGTTAAATGGCAGGAATGTGAACAAATATTTTTTAATAAACCGTTGAAAACTTTTTATGATAGCAAGCATTCACAAAAAGAAAATAGATTTATAGCTTTTGGTAAAACAAATAAAGAGAGAAAGCTATTTATCGCTTTTACTCTTAGAAATAAAAAAATTAGAATAATTTCGGCAAGAGACATGAGTCGAAAAGAAAGGAAGTTCTATGAAAAAAGATAAAAAAATAAAAACTATTCCAAGATTTAAAAATGAAGATGAAGAAAGAAAGTTCTGGGCTACTCATGAGGCTACTGATTATCTTGATCAATTTGAACCAGTAAAACTTGACCTCTCTGAACTAAAACCATCAACTAAACCTATCACTATTAGACTACCTGAATCATTATTAGCTTCTCTAAAAACTCTCGCCAACAAAAGAGATGTTCCCTACCAATCGTTAATGAAAGTCTTTTTAGCCGAAAGAGTAAAAAAAGAATTCAAGTATTTGTAAGAGCTGGGAGCTCTTACTCCCTCCCCACCACCTGCAAGACCTTCTGGTAGCTTCTTTGGGTTAGCTTTTTCTGCACATCTAACATTCATTGATAAATCAAGGTTTTTATTGTAAGATAGAGCTGTTTTTTAAGCAGAAACTACTTTGAAAACTGCCTCTTGGGCAGTTTTTATTTATAGTAAGTTTTCTACTTAATGAAGTGCCAAACAAAATATGAAAAGCAAAGAAGTTGAAGCCATCGTTTTAGCCGGTGGAAAAGGCGAAAGAATGGGAAGACTTTGTGAGAAAAAGCAAAAGTGTTTACTGCCTATAGATGACATGCCTATCTTACAGTATATAATGGAAGAGCTTATTAAAGCCTTTGGATCAGTCTCTTTAAAAGTGGCTTTATCACACCGAGCAGAAGATGTTAAGAATTTTACAGAAAGAAACAAATCGAAGAATTTAGAAGCTACCTATTTATATGACGAAGGTAAGGGAACTTATGAAGCCTATAATAATTTTAGGAATTTCATTGAAGGACCTTTTTTTATAGGAATACCTGGTGATGTAATTGTCCCCTCAGCAACCTATCTTCTGGCTTTTGAGACAAATTTATCAACTGGCTTACCAATCACTTTAACTTTCTCGCCAGATATAAAAGAGGCAGATACTCATGCCCTAGGGATTGTTGAAAAAGGCAAAGTTGCAAAGTTGATATGGCCCAGTCTAAGGGGAAAAAAGTGAACAAGAATACTTGAGAAACATGAATATCTATGGGCTCGCCTCAAGCTTCTTTGATTTAATCGCTTCGTTCCCTCCAGAGAATAATATATTGACTTCATCTTTGATGAATTCTTTAGCTAGTGGTATAACTTTAGGTGGGGTAGTTTCTAAAGATAAATGGCTCCATGTTGCCTATCAAGAAGATTTAAGCAAAAGCTGGATTGATGAGTAAACCTAATAATTGCTTTGTCTGCCAGAGAATAAAGCTAATCAAAAAGGGGAAAAACCCTGAATACGTTGCTGAGTTAAAAACGGGTTATGTTATTCTTCCGGGAAGTGAAAAATACCCTGGCTATACCTTGTTTTCCTGCAAGAAGCATGTTTCCGAGCTTCATTTTTTATCTCCTAATATACGTAATAAATACCTGCAAGAAATGGCAGAAGTTGCCCAATGTGTCTGGTGTGCCTTTAAACCTAACAAGCTAAACTACGAACTGCTGGGTAATACAAACGAACATCTTCACTGGCACATAATTCCAAGATATGCTAATGACCCCAATAAAAAAGGGCCTATCTGGTATGAAAAGAAAAAAGTCCGTCAGGCTCTGATAAGTTCCAAAGAAAGAAACATTCAAAAAGAAAAACTGCTTTCTCAACTATTAAAAAGCGTTAAAAATATAAAAGATACTTATAAAGTAATCAAAAAACGAGCTAATGACTAAAAAGCTCAGCTTTCAGGAACTAACAGAAACTACTAGAAAAGTTATAAATGAATTTAAAAAAGAAGAAGTAAAGAGGCTTATTATAAAACTTCCAAAAAACAAATTGCTGATGAGCTGGCAGATATCCTTTATTCTATTATAAGGATTGCCGACTATTATAATATTAATCTGGAAAAAGCCCATCTGGAGGCTAGGAAAAAAGAGCTTAATTATTTAAAAAGCTAGAAAGTCACATTAATAAGCCTACTCCACCTGCAAGATTTTTTTGTAGCTTCTTTGGGTTAGCTTTTTCTGCACATCTAACATTCATTGATAAATCAAGGTTTTTATTGTAAGATAGAGCTGTTTTTTAAGCTGCCTAAAGAGGCAGTTCTGCTTATTTTTTGTATATCTTTTTGCTAATAATTACACTTACAAGCTTTCAGAAAATTTTAGTAAATAAAATGAAAAATATAAAATGTGTTAATAAATCCTGATAGCAAAAGAGTGGAGATTATGGTACAAGAAAGAATAGAAAATCTACCATACAGAGATAGTGTTAGCTGTATTGTCTTTAAGGACAATCGATTCTTATTAGTCCAACTTGCTGGATGGCCGGACAACTGGTGGAAATTCCCTCAAGGTGGCATTGAAGAAGGAGAAACAGAAGAAACCGCAGCCAAAAGGGAGCTTCTAGAAGAATTGGGGAGTGGAAATTTTAAAATTATAGCTGAAAGTTCTCACATTCATCAATATGATTGGCCAATTGAGTCTGTTAAAAAAGCTGGTCATAAATGGAGTGGCCAAATTCAAAAATTTTTTTTAGTAGAATTTTTAGGTAAGGATAAAGAAATACAAATAAATAAGAAAGAAATTCAGCAATATAAATGGGTTGATGGTTTAGATGATCTTTTTAAAAGCATAGATCATAATAGCCCACTCTTTGTAAACTATAAAAACGCAGTTGAAAGAGTATTAGAAACGTTTAAAATGCTTTAGCAGAAAACGGCTAAATATAATGTCAGAAAGCAATCCAGGTTCAGCCTTTCACTTTATTATTTTTACAAAGAACTTAATTACTAATTTTTAAAAGAGGAGCCGTTTATGACTAACAAAAACAAATACCAAAGAGTTTTGCTTAAACTAGGCGGTGATCTTTTTGGTAAAAAGAATGGTTGGGGAATTTCTTTTCCTGCCTATGAAAAGATTGCCAAAGACATTATTAAAATCAAAAACAAAAATGGTATCCAGTTAGCAATAGTAGTGGGGGCCGGTAATATCTTTAGAGGAAGGGAAGTCCAAGGAAAACCTGTTGATGAAGCAGTAGCCGATTCCATAGGAATGCTGGGAACAGTTATTAATGGTCTGGCCTTACAGGAGGCCTTGGAAAGATTGGGTATACCTACCAGAATGATGACTGCGGTAGAGATGAAGTCAATTGCCGAGCCTTTTATTAGAAGAAGGGCAATCAGACACTTAGAAAAAGGAAGAATCGTTATCTTTACCGGAGGAACCGGCAGTCCTTTTTTTACTACCGATTCAGCCGCTGCTTTAAGGGCTTGTGAGATAAACTGTGATCTTATTCTAAAAGCTACCAATGTAGATGGGGTTTATTCTGAAGATCCTTTAAAAAACCCCAAAGCCCAAAAATATACCAAACTCAGTTACAAACAAGCAATAGAGCAAAACTTAAAGGTTATGGATGCAACCGCTTTTGCTCTCTGCTGGAAAAAGAAAAAACCAATTATTGTTTTTAGTGTTAATGATATAGAAAAAATTCCTGATATTATCAAAGGGAAACAAATAGGGACTTTTGTGAGCTAAATAATCGAAGTTAGAACAGTAGCCTACTCCCTCCCCACCACCTGAAGGGCTTTTTGGTAGCTTCTTTGGGTTAGCTATTTTTGCCAGTCAGTAACAACTCGAATTTCACCTTTCTGATAATTTGCTAAAATTTCCCCCTCTCCAGAAAAAAGAGGAAATGGTAAATTTCCTAAATCAAACCATTGCCAAGATTTACATCTATCAGGCTCGTTTACCTTCACCTCTCCGCCCTCGTAGACTCCTTTCACCATGATTGTAAGATGCGGGATAAAATGAGGGGGAATGCAATTTTCCCGGACAGCAACCACCTCGTTTGTTATTTCAATTTTTACTTCTTCTCCTAATTCTTCTTCTATCTCCCTTTCGGCCGTCTGTTTAATCAATTCTCCAGTTTTTTGATGGCCACCTGGAAAACCCCAGCAATTTTTGCCAGCCGGAGCCAACCTTTCTCCAAGCAA
>CAYPXO010000002.1:10352-108078 GCA_964414895.1 uncultured Pseudomonadales bacterium | reverse complement strand
AATATCTACAAAAAGAGAAAGGAGAAAAAGTTGCACTTGAGTTTAGAATGTAGGGAATTTAAAAATGAACGATTGCGGTTATAGAATAAAGCAGGGATTGAGTACCTTTAGGGTGACTTCCTGGATTGATGACCGAGCGAAAATTATTTTTACTAAAAATAAAATAAAAACTCAAACTTGTTTATTTAAAAATAAATTCTTTATTTCTTCTCCTTTAAAACATTTTAGTCTTAGATTTTTGAGTTTATTTTTGGGCAATAAAATAGTTTGTTTTTTAAAAAAACTTTTAATATTCCAAAATGAGAAGATTGACGCTCAATTTACCCGCCTGATTGAATTTATGAAGAATAAGATTATCGTTGATGATAAGATAGAAGCATCAGATAATTTTCCAGTTTATAAGATTTTTGAAGGTTCGATGAGGGTAGTTCCCTCGGCGAATTTTTTTTCTAAAAACTCAATTTATATTACTTTCCCAGAGAGATTAAAGAAGAAAAAAGTGATAAAAATAAAAAGAGTTATTATGCTGGTTTAGCTATGAATTTAAATGAAGCGATTAAATCCAGAAGAAGTATAAGATTTTTTCAAAAGAAAAAGGTCGTCAGGAAGGTGATTCTTAAAATTATTGAGGCAGCCAATTATGCTCCTTCTGCCTGTAACAGACAAGACTGGCACTTTATTGTCATTGATAATCAAAAAAAACTAAAGAGAATAACGGAAGAAGGAGGGGCATATTTTATAAAAGATGCCCCTTTGGCAATCCTTGTTCTTTATAAAAACATTACCGATAATGTGGAATATCAAGATTATGTTCAAAGTGCCGCTGCGGCAATACAGAATATGCATTTAAAGATTACTTCTTTGGGTTTAGGAAGTTGTTGGGTGGCAAATCTTCCTCATAAAAACACTCTCAGAAAGATTTTTAAAATACCATTTCATTATGACCCGATAGCTTTAATAGTAGTAGGCTACCCAAGATTTAAAGCAAAAACAATTCCAAGATTATATGCTTTAAAAGAAATGATTTCTTTTAACGATTTCACTGAGAGTAAGGAAATTGGCAATAAGAGATTTTTTTATAAGATTCAACTGAGGAAATTTTTAAGACAGATATTTTTTTCTTTACCATTAAAATTCAAAAAAATATTTCTTCCTTTGGCAAGAAAATTTGAGAAAAGAGAGTTTTAGGAGATACTCTATTTGTTATTTTAAAATCTTTTTTGTCATTTCTCACTTGCCCGCCCTGGCGCGAGACAGGACGCGGAGCCTATAAAAATAAAACAAATTTGTTCGTATAGATTCCTGGTCGGGACTAGGAATAACAGAAGTGGAATTTCGTAATTCGAGGCAATTATGAATTGAATTTAGTAAACTTTAATTTTATTATTTTTTTAATTTCTGATATAAACTTCTGCGGTTTAAAAAATTCCCAAAAGATAAACCTGGCAAGGTTTTTATTAGTCAGGGCGCTTTCGCCGTAGTCAATTGAGACTTGGTATTCAAAATTTTTAGGTTCGTAGTCTTTTATTTTGTAATAGAAAAAGAAATTCTGCTCTTTTGGATCTTTAAACTTTTCATCAGAAATCAAATCTGCCTCCTGAGCAATTCTATTTATATTTGAGCCGAAACGTATTTCGTCGCCAAAAACGTATCTCATCATTTCACTATACTCGTAGTATCTGTAATTTCTTCGGTTGGCATTCAACTGCCAAGTATTGTCAACAAAAAGAAACGAGGTGTTATTTTTTATAATTGTACTTTCTTTAAAGTGTTCCATTAGTGAGGATTGTTTATACCAGTCTTTTTGAAAAGCTAAATAATCTGAGATGTTGCTATTGACGAACAATATTGTTATGGCGCAAAAAATAAAGATTTTTACTGAAGAATTTAATTTCAGTTGATCCAAGAGGATTTTAACTCCGTAGTATAGAGTAAAGCTGGCACCTAAAGGAATTAAAAGCTGGTATCGACTACTCCAGTCAGCTAGTTTAGGGATTTTTCCGACGGCGAGATAAGGAAAAGCTGCTACTGCGAAGGCAAGCAATCCAAAGAGAAATAGTCCAAAATTAGCCTTGGTTTTTTTTCTGGCTGTTAAGTTTACTTTCAAAACAATAAATAGAATAGAAGAAATGATTGTTATGCTGATTATTTGAGGAAATGATAATTGCAGAGATTTAACGATTACCTCCAGAAAAGAATTGTAAAAACTTATTATTAAATTTTGGGGGACGTTAATTAAATGCCGGAACTTTATCTTGTTATAACCTTCATATAAGCCATAAGGGCGTAAAAAAAAGTTTTTAAATATCCAGAACAAAATGGGCAAAAAAATGAAATCTAGATATTTTAATAAAAACCTTTTTAATGTAGATTTCAAAGATTGGAATTTATCTGTTTCAAAATAAACTATATAAGCCAAGGCAACTATATAGAAAACTAAGAAGGAGTTTGTTGAAAAAGAGAAGAAGAAGATTAATAAAGATAAAAATCGGCACAGACGCTTTCGACGATTTAGATATTTTGATAAAATCCAAAAAGCAATGTAGAAAGTAAAATAATTAATTGCATAATGTGTTGTGGTGCACAATATTCTGGCACTATTTAGAGGGAAAAGCATGAAAAAAAGCACAATAAAAAAGCGTGAAATTTCTTTAATTTCTTTGACATTTTTCAAAATATCGCTCAGAAATATTCCTGATACAAAGTAGAGAGAAAAAACGAGAAGTCTTTGAAATAAAACGCCAAATGGGAGTGATGTCAGGAAAACAAGCAAATGACCAGTCCAAAAATAGCCTGTTTGTTTACAGAGGTTGAATATGATTGATGGGGAGACATCATAATATACCCAATCATCCCAAAAAGTTCCTTTGTTGATTAGTATTAATCCAAATGAGAAAGAATAAAGAATAAAAAGCAAAAATATCTTACGGTTAAAAAAATTGAATAATCGTCTATTAAAAACCACAGAATTATTTCTTAAAGCTGGCTACTACTTGATTCCAACAAAAATCAGGGTAATGCCTCTTAAATTTATTGGCAGATTCCTAAGCTCATATGATTAATGGGCGATATCTTGCCAAAAAATATTCTACCAAATTTCATCAATAAATTAAGTTTAAAAATTAACTCTTCTTTTGGGCAATAATAGCAATATTTCCTGGTTTTAGTTTTAGCTTTAGTTTACCAATCCCGGATTTTTCTAAAAAGAGACTACTAAATTTTTGTACGATTTTTGGCAGTGGAAGCATTTTTATCCAATAATTGATCGGATAAGAATTTATAACGTCCTCTAAAGAAATTACCTTAAAGCCATTTTTTTCAAATATTAATTTTAATGTTTTTTTATCAAATAAATAGGTGTGTTCGATATCAAAAATTGGAGAAAGCTCACCTAATATTTTTGCAGATAAGGCTTGTGAATCGTGTGTAATACACAACACAAGCCCTCTTTTTTTTAAAACCTGATGGCAGTTTTTGAGAAATCGATTGGGATTCACTACATGGTCGAGAGTATGGAAAAAACAGACCAGATCAAAAAAATCTTTTTTAAATAAACCCTTTTTGAAAAGACTGGGGATAATTTTTTTGCGGATTGCCAAATTCTGGGCTTTTTTAATCGCTTTAAGGCTTGGTTCCACACCATAAATTTTTTTAAAGCCTCTTTTTTTTGCTTCTTCTAGAAAAAAACCATTACCACAACCAATTTCTAGAAAATTATTTTTAGTACTTGTATAAGTTAAGGCTTTATCTAAGTGGTGAGCATAAGTTTCCTGTAGATCTTTTATTTCCTTAACATAGGTTAGCTTACTTTCTCGATACAATCTTTCAATTTGTTCAGGTTTTAGTATTGGTGTTGAGAAAATCAAACCGCATTTTTGGCATTTGACCAGGCGGTAATGATAGCAATCAGGAATTCTTCTGGCTGAGAAATGATTTTCATTAATCTGGGAAATAGTGAAATTTGCCGGATAGAGAACTTTAAAAGAACTCTTCCCCTCACAAATAGCACAAACTTGATTAATCATTTTTTATTTCTTTCCCCCTGGAAGAATGTTTATTAACAATTTTTTGTGTAATGGCGATAGGACGTGATTTAATCTCTTCAAAAATCCTTCTAATATACTCGCTGATGATGGCTAAAACTACTAACTGAATGCTGCCTAAAAACAAAACAGCAAGTAATAATGTTAGAAAACCCCTCGGTGCATTAGGGATAAGAAAATAGAGAATAATATAAAGAATAATGGCAAAAAGGGAAGCGAAAACGCTGAAGATGGCCAAATAAAAAACCAACTCCAAAGGTGTATAGGAAAAAGAAAAAATGGCTTTGCGAGCCCACTTTATTCCTTTAAGTAAACTGTTTGTTGAGACTCCAGATCCGGAGAAACGTTCTGAGCGGATGTAATTAACGCCAGTTTGTTTAAAACCAACCCAGGCTCTGAGTCCACGGATAAACCTATCTTTTTCTGGTAAAGCATTGATCATGTCGACGACACGCCGGTCCATCAAAGAAAAATCGCCGGCATCACGAGGAATTTTAACATAGCTTATTTTACTGAAAATGACATAAAAGAGATGATAAATTTGTTGCCAAATTCTTCCCATGCTCTTTTCTCTCTTGGGGCGAGAACCATAAACGACATCGTATCCTTCTTGCCATTTTTTAACAAATTTTTCAATTAACTCAGGAGGATCTTGTAAGTCTCCATCCATAATAACAACAGCATCGCCGCTGGCATATTTCATGCCAGTAGTGAAAGCATTTTGTGCACCGAAGTTACGAGAGTGAAGAACGACAGTCAAACGCTTATCTTTCTTTGCAAGTCTTTCTAGAATTTCTTGAGAGCGATCAGGACTTGCATCATTTACATAAATAATTTCATAATTTGGGGTGATTTTTTTGAGCACAGCTGTTAAGCGGCGGTAAAGTACTTCGATATTACCTTCGTCTAGGTAAGCAATGGGAACAACGGAAATTTTTTTTCTAGTTAGCATATTTTTGTCGTTGCTTCTCTATCTGCGATAGAAAATAAAAGTAAATATTTGGAGGGAGAAACTTTAATAATCTTATAAAAAAGAACAGGAAGCTGGGATAAAAAGAAATCACATTGCTATTTTCTATACATTCTTTAATTTTTCTGACGGCATGTTTTTCAGAAACTACAAAAAGTGATGATTTTTTAAAAGGACTCATGCCTGCGGCGATTGGGCCGAAGTATAAAGTTTTAAACATGAAGCCTTTCTTATATTTTTGCTGGAGACTTTCAAAGGCTATTGCTAAAGCTGCTTTGCTAGCCGGATAACCCATTCCTTCGATTGAACTGCCTTTAAGAGCTGAAAGTGAAGAAATTGCCAAAAATTGAGCTTTCTTTTTGATAAAACGCAGAAGAAACTCTAATCCTTGAATAACTCCGAAGAAATTAATAGTAAAAATTTCTTTAGTCAATTTTAGATTTGGGCCTTTTTTTAAATCTGGTTTATAAATGGCGGCGTTAAAAATAACGACTTCAGGGAGATAGTTTTTCTGAGACATCTTAGTTATTAATCTTTTCCAGTCTTTTTCTTGCGAAATGTCGGCAACCGAATAATAAAATTTACCTTGACCCTTCAATTCATCATTTAGTTTTTGAAGGAGTTTTTTGCGTCTAGCAATTCCCCAAACTTCATTGCCGCCTAAAACCAAATCCTTGACGAGAGCTCGGCCAATTCCAGAAGAAACTCCGGTAATTAAAAAGCGCTTCATAAATTAAGAAAACCTATAAGCTAAGTTTTTTTATAGTATCATTGAGGCTGAGATATAGGTTACACCTAATGTCATTGTGAGGGGGCTAAACGACGAAACAATTTTTAGTCTTATTTGGCAATTTGCCATGCGGACTAACCCTTCGCTTGCAATGAGAGATTTAATAACTATGTCCCAGTCACATTTTAATTATATCAATAATAGAGATATTGTCCAAGAAAGTTGAAAATGTACATACGTTGATATAATTAAGATATTCATATGATAATTAAAAGTCTTAAGTATGTTTTAAAAGGAATTCTGGGAATTTTCATCAATCCAAATTATTCGCTCGATACAAAACTGAAGCTTTGCTATGATTATTTTCGTCTATTAATAATATTATTTATGTCTTTTTTTACGCCCTTTCCCACAACTATCTACTTAAGTGCTTTCAAACTTAGGGTTTCTTTTGTCAATATTTACTCATTCATTTTTATGTTTAATGAGACATTTTGCATAGGCCAATATAAGATATACAAAAATATCAAAGTTTTTATTGATGTAGGAGCAAATATCGGATTAGTTACCCTTTGGTATCATCTTTTCAACCCCAAAATGGAAATTTACTGCTTCGAACCAGACGAAATAAATTTTCGTATTTTACAAAAAAATATTAAAGATAATCAAGTAACAAATTGTCACATTTTTAAAAATGCAGTAAGTAATAAATCTTGTACAACAAAATTCTATAGAATAAAAGACAACATTCAAAATCTAGATAGTGGCCTTAGGCTAAATTTAAAGCTTCCGTATGAAACAATCAACATCGATACTATAAAATTATCAACATTAATAAAAAAACTGACAAAAGTATCCTTATTAAAAATGGATATTGAAGGTGAGGAATATGCGGTTATCGATGAACTTTTTTATAGCGATTCAATTAAAAAGATTGATAAGATAATATTTGAAAGCCATATTTTCTCTAAAAAAGACCGAGGGAAATATTTAAATATTATCTCAAAACTAAAAAAAGCTGGGAAACTTCACTCTGCTTTTGCAACTGAATATTCCTCAATGAATTTCTGGGAGAGAAGCTCTTAAAACAGAAGTCCGAGGAGTGCCTACTATAAAGGTTTATCACGTTTTTTTAGAGGTTGTAAGCCAAAAATAGCCAACCCATCTGCTGGTTTGGGTGCACCAAACCCCTTCGCTATATACTTCTTAATAAATTTCCTTTGTTCACCTGCTAGACATTTTGGGTCATAAACCGAAAATTCGTGTAAACTTAAGGCGTTTTGTCTGATATCTTTCAGATAATGGTCTCGAATATTCCCGATCGCAATATGTATAAAAACGCAAGGAAAAATATCCCCATATATATTCAAATAAAGACTTTCTTTTACCGCTGGACACCCTGAACCACCAAAATGACGATAGAGATCACGACGAATATTTGTATGTTTTTCATGAAGACTTTCAAGGTATTTAAAATTTCTTTTACTTAACAAGAGATCGGTTCTTCCATCCCACTTCCCAACTGGTTGTGGGACGTTGACATCAACATTAATATTATTACTAATTGCATACTTAAATAATTTTTGAATACTGTCTGTATGGAGGTTATCATTAAGCACGGTTGTTGCAATCGATACATCCAGGCCTGTTTCCTGTGCAAGTTTAATAGTTTTCATAGCTTTATCATGAGTTGATGATAGTCCCCGAAATCTGTCATGCTCTTCTGGATAATAACTATCGATACTGACGGCTATTTTATCGACACCTAAGCCATAGACCTTTTTTAGCAGTTTTTTGTCTGCGACAGTTCCATTTGACACAAGAGTTATATATGTTTTACTTGGCTCACAGGCCTTTATTATTTCTTCTAAGTTGGGATGCAGAAAAGGCTCGCCGCCCTGAAGTGTAAAATGGAATACACCATTTGAGACTGCTTCATGTAAAGCCGACTTCAACTCCTTTATGCTCAATTTATTTCTTACTTTTTTTGAGGATGTAAAGGATTTTGCAAGGCAGTGTTCACAGTTGCAGTTACATTCGGAGTTTATCATCACATCCATTGTCCGTAAAGATGGTTTTCCCAACTTAAGGCTTCTTTTCGCAAAGTAAAGGCCGATTCGAAAAATAAATAAAGGTTTTCGAATCAAGCTGAGTTTTAATTGAGTTCGAAATTGCCCAAGAAAGCTCATGTTATTTTCCTCATTTTGAGCAAGGAGCTATATATCTTAACTGTCTTTTTCTTTCTATAAATAGCAATAATATGGTTAGAGTTGCCGGATATATTAAATAACAATTCTAAAAAAACTGCAATTGTCATCATTAAAGGATTGCTTTCTGTTATGAATTTCTTTATAACTCTTGACTTAATTTTTTCACGAGCCCAGTATTTTAAGGAAAGAGCATTAACAGTAGGTCGAAATTGCTTAAGTATAGTAACCGGCTCAAAACCACTTTGTTTCATAAGTGAATTTAACGATTCTTGATTAAAATGAGATAAATGCCTTGGTAGGTGATATAAAAACCAATATTTTCCAAATACTTTTCGGGCAGTAGAATCAAAATCGGGGATTTCTATTATTGCTAAACCATCTTGTTTTAAAAAATTGTTAATACGTCTTAATGAATAGGCGGAATCCCATAAATGTTCAAGGACATTAAACAAGCAAACTGCATCATAGCAACCTTTCGGTATTTCGGCATTTTCCATAACCGAATTGATAACTTGAAAACCCTCTTTTAACAATTTCTCACAGAGTCTTTTATTCGGTTCTATTCCGGTAACTTTCCAGCCAAACTTATGACTTCCGACTTTGAGAAGTTCTCCAGTCGCACATCCTATTTCCAGAATATGTGCTTCTGATTTCTTTGACAAATATTTTGTTACTATTTTGGCTCTTTGCAATGCTTGACGATATATTCTTATCCGATCGATGTTAATAATAAATTTTTCTTTTCCTCCATAACAGAGATAATCATCTGGATAATGTTTCTTAAATAAAGTGGTAATATTGGGCCGTACTGATGTATATATATTTCCACATGAGAGACATCGTGAAATTTCATATTCTTCTTCGGAATTGAGTTCATAATCAGGCGTTTTTGTTATCATTTCGGAATTCCATTCACCACATTGGGAACAATTAACCCTGATAATATTTTTAGATTTCATATTTGAAAAGGCCTTTCTCCTTCTTCTGTACAAATTTTGACTTGCAATTTTGGTTAATAACAATAAACTAATCTTTTTGATGTAGAAAAAGATTAGTGTCTTCTTTAAAATTATTTAGCCACGGGACAGATTCAAATAGGCTGGTTTTTTATTTGTTATCATTAACTTTAGAATAAGAGGAATCTCTTCTTTTTTGTCAGGATAAAAAACCCTTATATTACATTTTGCCATAATTTCCTTATCATCAGTACACCAGTGAGTAAATCCTTGATTGCCATATTCCCGGTTTCTCCCACTGCCTATCAGCTTAACATTTGCTTGATCTCGACCAACGTCATTTCTAATAAACTCATAAGCGCGATAAATTAAAAAAGAGCTTATGGAATAGACAAAAGGTATTTTACCAACCGAAGCCAATCCTACTGCCATTCCCACCATTGCTTGTTCTGCCACACCGCAGTTTATAAAACGAGCTCTTTTCTTATCTTTAAGTTTATCTGAGAATTGCTTTTTTATTTGATCAAATATACCCCAACCTAGATCACCAACTAGTAGATAAATTCGGTTATCTTTTTTCATTGCCTGATGTAAAGATTTAGCAAATGTCTGACGCATACTTAAGAAGTTAGAAAATTTAACGCTTCTTTTAAAGAATTATGATTGAGTTTAAGATAATGACTTTCCAGTTGATTTTCTAAAAAAGCAATACCTTTTCCCTTTATTGTTTTAGCAATAATTGCATAAGGAGTATTTTTATGTTTAAATTTTAAGGCTTTAATGATCGCAGAATAATTATGACCATCAATGATTTGTGCTTTCCAACCAAAAGATTTAAGCCTCTTGGCTAAAATTTGAGCCCCATAAGGTAGTTTGCGATAAGCCTGCAAGTCATTAAAGTCAATAATAGCAGTAATATCTATTTTATGACCCGAGGCAATTTTTATTGCTTCCCAATTTGAACCTTCATCAAATTCTCCATCAGATAACAAAACAAAAGTTTTTCTCCCCGCCAAGGCCATCCCTAAACCAATTGGTAAACCATGTCCAAGACTACCGGTAGAACACCAAATACCTAATTTTTCATTTTTATCAGGATGTTCTCCTAATTTAGCGATTTCTTTCTTTGTTAATTGCCCTTTTTCTAATAGTATAGAATATAAGGTCATAGCGGCGTGGCCTTTTGAGAGAATAAAACGATCGGTTTTTTTCATCACTTTAAAGTAAAGAACCATTAAAATATCTACGCATGATAAAGCTGAACCGATATGTCCCCAATGATATTTATAACTTAGACGGAGAACATTTCTTCTAATATTTATACAATGATTATTTAGCAACATGGATTCTCAATTAATTTTTATAACAAGTTACCGTTTTCTTAAATCCTTCAACTGACAGAAATTTAAGTTTCCACTCCAAGATTTTTTGACTTTTTTTACTGAAAGACATTGAACTCAAAATGAGAATAGACTTCTATTGTATGGAACAGTATTGGATATTGCCCAATCACCACCATTGGTTTGGGAGTCACAACAGTTTCTTTTTCAAGTCTCGTACCAAGCCCACCGGCCAAAATAACGACTTTTAATTTTTTTTTCATTTAGAAGCTTCTTGTTAAGTATTCTTAGACAGTTTAATTTTAGCACCGCTTTTTCTACTTTTCCAGAAAGATTACACAATGTAACTGTTCAGACTATAGGAAGAGTTTTTTTCATTTATCTATGATAAAAAAATGTAGTGGTGTGATTTATCACACCTTAAATAATTTAGGGTGCTATAAATGGCACCACTACAACTTGATTTTTATTCCTAAAGTCTGAACACTTATTACACAATCTGTCAAGACTGAATATAAATTACGAGTTTCGCAGTTCCGTGTCATTCTGGAGTGAGTTCGCCAGCTGGCGGAGGAACGATAGGATCTCTCAAGAGATCCTATCAGTTTCAGGCTGTGCCTGATCTCCCAGGATGACAGAGTCTTGTTCAGTTAAAGTGCAAAACTTGTGTAAATATACTTTTAAGAAGAAGTTAAAGTATAATTTCATAACAAGGGTAGATTAATGATGAAACGATTACTATTTTTAATTATTGCAATTACTTTTTTAAAAGGTTTAGTTTGGTCTTTTTTTATTCCTCTTTGGCATTTTCCTGACGAACAGGCTCATTTTGCCCATGTAGAGTATTTAGCCGAAGGAGGTGAATCAATTGGGCAGGGCTTGAATCTTTCTGAGGAAATTTTGCTTTCTGAAAAAATCCTGGGAACTAAACGGGACGGCGGGGGTAATAATAAATTTACTTATCATCCAGAGTTCAATATTGGATATTCGGATGATTCCTTTGGATTAAGAGAAGAGGAAATTAAAAATGTTCCTCTTTCGACCCGGAAGGACTTTGTCGGGAAAGAAGCAGCAGCTTATAATTCTTTTTTTTATAAAATTTCCGGATTGGTTTATAAATTATTTTATTATGAGAATTTGTTTGTTCGGGTTTTTGTGATAAGAATTTTTTGGCTTTTCTCTATTGTTTTGATGGTTTATTTATCTTTTTTGATTGCTAAAGAAATTTTTCCCAGCAAAGTAGAATATCAACTTACTGTTCCTTTATTAGTTTCTTTTCATCCGATGTTTACTTTTGTAAGTTCTGGAGTTTCCATAGACAACATTTTAAATTTGTTTTTCAGTGGCTTGATTTGTTTTTCAATTTTATTGATGGCAAAACCTAATTTAGTTAATTTATCTTTATTGCTAACTTGTTTCATTTTTGGTTCTTTTACAAAGCATAATTTTCTTGTAGGACTTGCTATTATTTTAGTGCCAGTTATATTTTTAGTTCTTTATAGGCGTAGATTGTTTTTGAAGTTATTATTTTTACTTATTTTTGTATTGATAATTGTGAAGTTTAGGGAGGGTTTGATATACGCTTTGGTTAAATCTATATTCTCCGGAGAACTTCCTTATTTTGATTATAATGTTTTGCCTTCACTCAAGAATTATAGTATTTGGAAGCACTTTGGCTGGACGGTGAGGCATACAATAAAAGAAGTGATTCCCTGGTATTGGGGAGTCTTTCGTTGGCTGTCTTTAGTTTTACCAAGGTGGATCAACCGAGTTTTGATGCGTCTTTTGGCCGCTGGGCTTGTCGGGTTATTAATAAAGTTTTTATTAGCAAAAAACAGGCGGTTTAATAGACAAAATTTGCTTTTACTTTTTATTTTTTACACTGCTTTAGTTTATTTCTTTGCTCTTTTTGTTTGGGATTGGTGTTTTTTTCGAGCTCATGGTTTTTCTTTTGGAATTCAAGGCAGGTATTATTTTCCAGTAATTATTCCTCATATAATTTTATTAGTTGTAGGTTTGGAAACTTTTTGGGCTTTGATTGTGAGAATAATAAGGAGAGTTTTAAAAATAAATAAAAAAATAATTCGCTTTTCGCTTTTCGCTTTTCGCTTTTCGCTCTGTTTATGGTTTATTTTTATAAACTCTTTTGCCTTTTTTTGGGTGATCGGCTCTTATTATGATCTGTCAAATTTTAGAAAGTTTATCATTCAAGCCAGTCAATATAAGCCCTGGTTTGCTAAGGGATATTACTTGGTGGTTCTATTGGCTGTTTATTTATTGGCCTTATTGGTTTTTATATTTAAGCTAGTAAGATTTTGTGCAATTTCATGTCATTCTGAAATTCTATGTCATCCTGAGCGGAGCGAAGGATCTCCCTAGAAGTCTGAATAATTCCGAAGGGGATTCTTCGTCCCGCAAAATGTGGGACTCAGAATGACGAGAAAAGAAGGAAATGAGAAATAATCTAGTGTATTTCATTGCTGCTTTGATTATTATTAAAAGCTTTTTATGGCTGTTTGCCATTCCAATTTTTCAGTCACCTGATGAAGCCAACCATTTTGCTTATGTTCAGAGGGTTGCAGAAACAGGAAACCGCAGCGATCCAAGAAATGTTAAGATTGTTTCCAGCGAGCTTTTGAAAGTGGCTCGAATTTTGAATTTCAATTGGGGGAAAAGCCATCCTGTTTGGCAGGAATATCAAGAAAACTGGCAGGAGAAAATAGAAGAGATTCCTTTTAATGACAGAAAAGAGTTTATTCCCAAAACTTCTCTTCCATCAGGAATCAGCAGAAGTTATAAAAACCCACCTCTCTATTATTCTTTGGCTGCTTGTTTTTATAGGTTTTTTTATTTGGCTAATTTTTTGTATCGCTTTTTTACGGTCAGGTTTTTTTCTTTATTAATTTCCTTATTTACTGTTTTTCTTGCTTACAGGATTGGGATTTTGTTGTTTGGTGAAAAGGGCAAATTAATGGCTATTTCTCTTGCCACTTTGGTTGCTTTTCAGCCAAGCTTTTCTTTTATGACCGCCAGCATAAATAACGATGTTTTGCTGATTTTTTTAGCAACAGTTTTTATATATTTTGGTTTAAAAGTTATTAAAGAAGAAAAAAAAGAACTGCTTTTTTTTGCTTTTTTGACAATTATTTTTGGCCTTTTTGTCAAACCTCAATTTTTGATTTTCCTTTTTATTTTTCCCTTGCTTTGGAGAAAAAAAGCAAAGAGAGGGGTTTTGGTGACTTTAGTAACCTTTTTTACTATTTTGATAATTGCTTATTTTTTCTTTGGAATTTTAGAAAGAATGGTAGTAAAACAAGGGCGATGTCCTGCTTTTTTAAATCGGTTAAGGTTTCAGGTGGCTTTTGGTCAATATCTGGATCTTTTTTCTTTTTTCTTCTCTCAAATTAGAAATGGCCAAGTTTTTAAACAAATAAGCAGTTATTTTTCTTCCACTAAAGAGTTTTATTTAAACAATCTTTTTCCTTGGTATTGGGGAGTTTTTGGCTGGCTGGAGGTAACAATGCCTTTGGTAGTTTACCGGATTTTAAAGATAATTTGCGGATTAGGCATAATTGGCTTGGCAAGATGGTTTTATTTATATTTTAAGAGAAGAAAAACTTTTCAATTCCGATCGGCAGTTTTTTTACTGGCAACAATTTTGATATATTTTTTGGGACTTGTTTTCAATGATTTTAAAGTTTTTGTTGATACCGGCAAAGCTTTTGGTTTGCAAGGCCGCTACTTTATTCCTATAATTACGGCCCAAATGGCTCTTTTGCTTTTGGGATTGAAAACTTTGGTGCCGGAAAAATTTGAGAAAATCTTGAGCTTGTTTTTAATAGCCGGAAGCATAGCTCTTAATGCAGTTGGCTTTTGGACAATGTATAGTTATTTTTATCTATAGACAAGACTAATAGAATTTTACTCTTCGAGTGAAATCGGGAAGTTCAAATTCCGATGTTCTCGACACGCCTGCCTGCCTGCCCGTCCGGCAGGCAGGGCTCGAACAATAATTATTATTTGTTTTATCTATACCTTAAAAAAGTGAAAAAAGGAATAAATTTATTGTTGATTGTTGCAATTTTTGTTATATCTCTTTTTGCTCTTAAAGATCTTTGGGGGCCGAAATTTTATACTTCCCATGATGGACAGTCACACCTGGCCAGGCTTTATGAATTTGATCGTATTTTAAAAGAAGGCCAGTTTCCTCCTCGCTGGGCCGGCCAGTTTTCCGGCACTAGAGGTTACCCGGTTTTTATTTTTGCCTATCCTTTGCCTTACTGGCTGGCCGAAGGCTTTCATTTTGCTGGTTTTAATTTGGCCGAATCGGTTAAGCTGGTTATTGTTTTTTCCTATTTTACTTCTGCTTTGGGAATGTATTTTTTGGCAAGAGAGCTTTTTAAGAACAGTTGGGCCGCTTTTGTCTCTAGCATTCTTTGGTCTTGGGCTCCTTATCGCTTTGTCAAGATTTTTGTGACTGCCTCTCTAGGGGAAGCAGTTGGCTTTGCTTTTGTTCCTTTAGTTTTTCTTTTTGTCTTTCGGTTTTCCAAAAAATCGACAAAGAAAAATTTTGTCGCTCTTGTTTTTGCTTTGGCTGGTTTGATTCTTTCTCATTTGATAACTTTGGTTATTTTCTTTCCTCTTTGGTTTTTATTCTCTTTTTGGCTAGTTAGTTATTCAAAAAAGAAAAAAAGGATAATAAAACGGTGGCTGGTTGCCATTTTGCTGGCGGTGGGAATTTGTAGTTTTTATTTAATCCCTGCCGTTTGGGAAGCTGCTTACACTTACTACACAGAGATTGTTTCTGCCAATTATGACCAATTTGTTTCTTTTAAAAAACTCCTCTATTCGCCTTGGGGCTATGGAGCGCCGGGCTTTGGTAATGATCTGACCTTAAGAATTGGAATTGCCCAATGGCTAGCAGTTTTTCTAAGCATTTTTCTTATTATTAAGTGTACTCCTGTATACTATATATACTTTATAATAAAAAAGAAAAATAAGCGAAAAAACTTAAGCCTTATTATTATTCTTCTCTTTAATTTTTTTCTTTCAATCTTTTTAATGCTTGAGATTTCCAAGCCGATTTGGGTTCTTTTTTCTCCACTACAAAAGGTAGATACTCCTTGGCGCTTTTTGGCTCTTTCCGTTTTTACAGCCGCTTTTTTGTCTGGTTGGCTGATTGCTAATTTAAAAGAGAGAAAGTTTTTAATTTTTGCTTCTATGATGCTTTTAATTCTTGCTTTTTATGGTAATCGCAATCATTTGCGTATTAATGACACCATTGACTATCCGGATAACTATTTTAAGACTTATTATTGGGTAGGCAGCGGTTGGAATGAATATATTCCTCGCTGGGCAAGAAAAAAACCATACCAGCTACCGCCAGAGCAAAAAGTTGAAATTAACCAGGGTGATTGCCGAGTGGAAAAACTTTTACAAAAAAGCAATTTAATTTCTTTTAATCTTGCTTGCAGACAAAAATCAGAAATTTTGATTCACAACTATTATTATCCTGGCTGGCGGTTGTTTGTTGATGGAAGAGAATTAACGGAAGAAGTAAAAGAAAATCTAAAGGACTTTAAAAAATCCAAAGGTTTGGTTTTGTTTTCTGCACCGGCAGGAGAATTTCAAGTTAAGTTGAAATTTGGAGAGACAAAGTTGCGTTTATTTGCCGACTTGCTTTCCATTGCTGCTTTTTCTTGCCTTGCTTTTTTGATCTTTAAAAAAACTTCCTAGGTGTTCAGGCTTTATCACTTGGGAGGTGTTAAAGCCGAGACAGCTAGGTATTTTTATTACTTTTTATAAAGACGGATGATTTTATGAACAGCAGCGATAACATCGTTTAGATCTTTTTTAGTCATGTGGGGGTAGAAGGGGAGGGAAACAAGGCGGTTGCCGATCCTTTCGGCAACCGGTAGAACTCCTTTTTTAAAACCAAATCTTTGCCGGTAAAACTTGTGCAGATGCACGGCAGTAAAGTGGATACCGGCGCCAATGTTTTCTTTTTGCAGAGCTTCTATAAATTGATTACGGTTGATTTTTAGTCTTTTTAGGTTCAATAAAATAGCGAAGATGTGCATACCATGGATGGTATTTTTTTCTATCGGCGCTGGCAAGCTAATTTCCTTTAGGTTTTCAAAAGCTCGCATATAAACTTGCCAATACTTTTGGCGAATTTTTAAGTTTTTGTTGACTCTTTTAAGCTGAGGAATACCCAAAGAGGCCTGCAGATCAGTCATGTTGAATTTATAGCCGGCATAAACGGCTTCATAAGGTTTAAAGCCGCTGGCCGAATATCTTTTCCAGGCATCGGCAGAAATGCCGTGCAGGCTTTTTATGGTTGCTTGCCTAAACCAAGTTTTATTGTTGGTCGTTAACATCCCGCCTTCGCCGGTAGCCAGATTTTTGGTGACATAAAAAGAAAAAGCGGTAAAATCGGAAATTGAGCCGATTTTTTTACCTTTATGCCAAGCCTCCAGTGCATGGGCAGCGTCTTCAACGACAAAGAGCTTATGTTTTTTGGCAAGTTTTAAGATTTCATCCATTTGACATGGTCGGCCATGGAGATGAACGGGGATAATTGCTTTGGTTTTTTTGGTTATCTTTTTTTCAATCTTACGGGGATTGATGTTCCAAGTAGAAGGATTGATGTCAGCAAAAACCGGTTTGGCACCACGGTGGACAATAACATTAACAGTAGAAACAAAAGTAATTGGAGTGGTGATAACCTCATCGCCAGGGCCAATCTTTAAAACATCCAAGGCCAGCTCTAAAGCGGCAGTGCAGGAATTTAAACCCAGAGCGTATTTGGCTTTAGTATATTTAGCAAAAAGTTTTTGGAATTTTTGTGTTTTTGGTCCGGTTCCCCACCAACCGGAGCGCAGCGTTTCCAAGATTCCCGTTAGCTCTTCTTTAAAAAATCTCGGCTGGCCAAAGATTAAAAAATTTTTTCTCACTGTTACTATTATAGACTAAAATAGGGCAATATTGTAAGATAAAGATTATGAGCAAGTTTGATTTTTCTCTGATTTTACCTTGTTACAATGAAGGAGAGATTTTTGTTGATTCTCTTGCCAGGATAATAGAGGTTTTGGATGAAACAAGCTATACCTGGGAGATAATTTTTATTGATGATAAATCGAAAGATAAAACCAAAAAACTTATAAAAGAGGCACTGAAAAAATATCCCAGAAAAAACCTGCGGGCCTTTTTTCATTGGAAAAACAAAGGAAGAGGCAAGACAGTAGTTGAGGGATTTTTAAAGGCTCATGGGAAGATGGTTGGCTTTATTGATGTTGATTTGGAAATAGGTGAGTGGTATTTGTCCAAGTTTATCCAGACGATTGAGAAGGGTGCTGATGTGGCTATTGCTTGGCGGATATACGATTTTAGGCTGGCTACCCTTGCTCGCTGGATTAGCAGTAAAGGCTATATTTTGTTGAGAAAGATCTTTTTGGGATTGCCTTTTAAAGATACGGAAGCCGGTTATAAGTTTTTTAGAAAAAAAACCAGCAAAAAGATTTTCGAAAACTCTGTTTATCCGGCTTGGTTTTGGGATACGGAAATAATGGCTAGGGCCTACAGGGCAAAACTTGAAGTTAGGGAAATTCCGGTTGCTTTTGTAAGGCGGTTTGACAAGACCTCAACCGTTAGATTGATTCCTGACAGCTTTAGATATTTGAGAAATTTAATAAGCTTTCGTTTTAATCTTTAGTTCTTTGAGAGCTTGGCGTCCTATAGCAATGTTAAAACAAAATGTCACCTTTGTCATTCTGAACTTGATTCAGAATCTATACAAATAATTCAGCTTTAATATTTTTATAGATTCCCGATCTTGAAGCGCTTTCGCTTTCAGGTCGAGAATGACAAATGAGAAATAAAAAAGAGAAGGTTTTAAAAACCCGCCATTTTGTTTTTAAAGAGCTATATTTTTAAATAATGTTCGTGCCAGTATCTTGCTTTTCGTTTAAAATTATTATAGTCAAATTGCTCAGTAGCTCGGAGACTACTTTCGCAATTTTCTCTTTATGAAAAGGCTCTTGAGAGAAATTGGTTTTAAAAGACTCTTTCGCCATTTTATTTTTTCTTTTTGGCAAATGGTCTTTGACTTTTTGCCTTTTTCGCCTTTAAGGGTTTTTTGGCTAAAATTAGGGGGAGCAAAAATTGGGAAGAGATGTGTTGTCGACAGGATTGATTTTATTAATCTTGACAGGACTGGTTTAGCTGGATTTCAGGTAGGGAGAGAGTCTTTCTTGGGTCGGGGAGCACTTTTTGATCTGGCAGGAGAGATAGTTTTGCAAGATCAGATTACTGTTTCTGCTCGGGCTTCTCTGATTTCTCATTTCTCAGTTGGATTTTCCAACCATCCTTTGGTGGACAAATATCCCAAGTTTGTCAAAAAGACTGTTATTGAAAGTGGCTCTTTTATTGGGCTTGGAGCGATAATTTTACCCGGTCTTAAAATAAGTAAAAGAGCGATGATTGGAGCAGGAGCGGTAGTTACTAAAGATGTTGTTGCCGACTCTTTGGCTGTTGGTGTGCCGGCAAAAATAAAAAAGAAATGAGAAAAGCCCCTTTTTTTCTTTGGATAATATTGGGCCTTGCTTTTTTTTTGAGAGTTTTTAGGCTTGAGGAGCTTTTTTATTTTATGATGGATGAGGCTCTTTTGGCCTTTCGCGGTTGGGGACTGTTTGCTTTAAAACATCCCTTTTTGATTGGTGGAATTAGTTCTTTGGGTTTTCATCTTCCTCCTTACTTTTATTATTTTTCGGCATTCTTTTTACCTTTGACTGATTTTAATCCCTTAGTTTGGGGTTGGTTAACAGCAGTCTTTGGAGTGATGACTGTTTTTGCCCTTTTTTGTTTAGCCAAAGAGTTTCACAATACCAGGATGGGATTGGTGACGTCTTTGGTTTATGGAGTTTCTTTTACAGCAGTTTTTTTTGACCGGCACTGGTGGCCTTTAAGCTTAAATCCGTTATTTACAATTTTAGTCGTTTTTTTACTGGTAAAGAAAAACCTTTACTGGCGTTGGTTTTGGCTGGGTTTGCTTTTGGCTTTTGCGATAACGGCTGACCCTTCCAATTTAGTTTTACTTTTGCTAACCGGTTATTCTTTATGGGAAGAAAGAGAAATTTTTGGCAAAGGCTTAGTTTTTGTTCTTATTTTTGGGGCGCTCTTTTTAACCCCTTTGATTTTCTTTGACCTTCGCCATCAGGGAAGCAACGTCCAAGGAATTTTGCAGTTCTTTGAAAAGAAAGGAGAGGTAAGTCTTGATCCAAAGAGCTTTTTGGCTGCCTTCCTTCTGCCGACTCGGAGCCTATCTCGATTTTGGTATTCTCCACAGAAAGAGGTTAGTTTTTTTCATACTTATTGCTCGCCAGTAGCTTTTATAAGGCAGTTTGGCCAGCCGGTTTTTCTGCAGTTTTTGGCTTTAGTGCTTTTGACTGTTTACTATTTTGGCAAAAAGAGAGCTGGAAAGTCTGGCGAGATTTATTTCGCCCGACTTTTGATGATTTACCTTTTAGGACTTTTAGTTTATGGAGGTTTGCTGGGAAAGCCTATTTATGAGCATTATCTGGCCGGGCTTTTGCCTGTTTTTGCGGTAATTACGGCCAAAGTTTTTGTTCGATTTTGGGCAATAGGATTTTTTTTGCTGATTTTTTTCGTTTTTTCCAATATAGGTTTGGTTTTTAAGGCCAGAAATGCCTATGGACTGGCTAGTACTAAAGAAGCAGTCAATTGGACAATCGAAAAATTAAAAGACAGAGATTTTGCTTTAGATGTTAAGAGCAAATGTTTTCGCTATAATGGGCTTCGTTATTTGTTTGAAATAAAAGAAAGCCCGCCGGCAATCAGTTTTATTGATCCGGATTTCTTTTGGCTTTATCGGGAAAAGCCGGCTGAGGTTTTTCCCAAAATTGTGGTTCTTTTTGTTGACAATTGGTCCCATAAGGATTATCAGCCAGTTTTGCCGATAATTGACAAAAAAGATTTTGAAGGCTGGCGGGTTTATATTTTGGATAATTCTAGTAAAGCATATGAGATTGAATTTTAAAATTGATATTTACGACAAAAATGTCTGTAAAATTTACGGTTCACACTGTTGTTAAGAATGAAGAGCAGTTTATAAAATCGGCTTTGCTTTCGGTTTTGGATTATGCCGAGGAGTTGCTTGTTTGGGATACCGGCTCAACAGACAAGACAGTAAAGATAATAGAATCAATGAAATCAAATAAAATTAAATTTAAACAATGTGGAAAAGTTAATAGAAAACAATTAGTTGAGTTGCGCAACCAGCAGCTCAAAGAAACAAAGACACCCTGGTTTTTACTTGTTGATGGAGATGAGATTTGGCCTAAGAGAAATTTAGTTTATTTAATTAAAGCGATGAAGAAAGCCAAGAAACAGACAATTGCTTTAGTAAATAAAACTAGGAATTGTATTAGCGATGTTTATCATTATTCGCCTGAAAGCGAGGGAGAATATCAAATAGGACCTTGGGAAGGCCATCTTAACATCCGGGCAATAAGGAAAATTGATGGTTTGCAAGTAAAAGGAGAATATCCACTGGAAGCCTATAGCCTGAAAGGTAAGCCAATCCAAGAGTTGGTCTCTCGGCTGGAGTTTGTTGATACTTGGTATTTGCACGCCACCCATCTTAAAAGAAGTGGTTGGCAGCATCAGTTACGGGTGATTGATAGACTTAAGAAATATAAATTTTTAGGAAAAGGCAAGGCACTAAAAATGAAAAAAGAGGAGTTACCGGAAGTTTTATATAGTCTAGCTGACACGCAATCGCGGGTCGCTTAGAGTAAGATGGATTTCCTTCCACAGATTAACTTATTTTTATTCCTTCTTTTCTATACCAAACGACAAAGTTTTTTAAGCCCTTTTCTATTTTGGTTTTTGGCCTCCAGCCTAATTTTTTTTTAGCATAGTTTATATCCGCGTAAGTTTTTTTAACATCACCAGGAGGAAGCGGTTTTATTTTTATTTTTGCTTTTTTACCGGTTTCTTTTTCTAGGCGAGTGATAAGTTGGGCTAAAGTGATCGGATGGGAGTTTCCCAGATTGATAATCTCAAAGTTAAAATCTTTTTTCATAGCGGCAGTGATTCCCTTGATAATATCGTCAATATAGGTAAAGTCTCTGGCGGTTTCTTTTTGGAAAACGGTTAATGGTTTGTTTTCCAGAAGAGCTTTGGTGAAAATAAAATAAGCCATGTCCGGCCGTCCCCAGGGGCCATAAACAGTAAAGAGCCTTAAGCAGCAGCTTTTAATACCGTAAAGGTAATGGTAGGCTTTGATCATCAATTCTCCTGCTCTTTTGCTAGCCGAATAAAGAGAAGCTGGCTGATTGCAGGCATCATTTTCAGAAAAGGGAACCTTTTTGTTGTTACCATAAACACTGCTGGAGGAGGTAAAGATAAGCCTGGGTTTATGGTGGTGTCTTATCATTTCTAAAATATTTAGGGTTCCCTTGAGATTGCTTGACTCGTAAACAAAGGGATTGATTAAGGAATATCTGACTCCCGCCTGAGCGGCCAGATGAATTACCAAATCAAATTTATTTTTCTTAAAAACTTCATAGAGGAGTTTTTTGTTACAAATATCTCCTTTTATAAATTGGAAATTTTTATCTTTGCCGACAAGTTTTTTTAAACGGAGTTTTTTAAAATGGGGGCTGTAGTAATTGTTTAGGTTGTCAATGCCGATTATAGAATGGTTTTTGGTAATGAGGTTTTTGCTTAAATGAGCGCCGATAAAACCGGCACAGCCGGTGATGAGAATTTCCATGCTTAAAAGAGCTTGCTATCGTATTTTTAAATAGCGCTTGCGCTGGCTATTTTGGTCTTTATTTTGGATTCTGCGCTTGCTCAACATTGCGTTCGCACCATTTACTCAGTGACATGTTGGGAGTTGGTAATAAGCTCACTTCATGATGTATTTTAAATATAGATAGCTTCGCTCTTCTAATTTCTGGATTTAGTTTTTTTGAAAATACTTAACGGTTCTCCTTAGGCCTTTCTCCAAACCAATCTTTGGTTGCCAGCCAAGCAGTTTTTTGGCGCGGCTAATATCCGGCTTTCTCCTTTTAGGATCATCTTTAGGGAGAGGAGCGTATTTTATTTTTGGAGTCAGCTTGGTTAGTTTTTTTATTTTCTCCAGAAGTTTGAGAATAGTAATTTCTTGGGGATTGCCGATGTTAACCGGCAAGCCGTTAGCTTTTTTACAATAAAGAAGTTTTAATATTCCTTCTACTTGGTCATCAATATAACAAAAGCTACGAGTTTGCTGGCCATCACCATGAATGGTAACCTCTTTTTTATTAAGAATTTGATAGACGAATAAGGAAAGAACTCGGCCGTCATCAACATTCATTCTTGGCCCATAGGTGTTAAAGATGCGAACAATTCGAGTTTTCAGGTTTTTGTGGCGGGTGAAGTTGGAAACAATTGCTTCCCCCAGTCTTTTTCCCTCGTCATAAATAGCTCTTGGGCCATTGGGATTGACATTACCAAAGTAGTTCTCTTTTTGCGGATGGACTTTTGGGTTGCCATAAACTTCTGAGCTTGAGGCGAAAAGAAAAACGGCTTTTCTTTTTTCTGCCAGCTGGCACAAAAGATGAGTGCCAAGAGAATTGACCAAATATGTTTCCTGCCAAAGCTGATGGTAGCTTTTGGGACTTTGAGGATTAGGACCGGCCGGAGAAGCCAAATGAAGAATAAAATCAAAGGGAAAATTGGAAACTTTACCAAGCTCTTTTTGAGAGTAAACATTGGCTTTGATGAAAGTAAAGTTTTTTTCCTTAAGAAGATATTTTATGTTTTTTTTTGATCCGGTACAAAGATTATCAAGGCAGACAACTTTTTCTCCTTTGTTGACTAGTTTCTGGCATAAAAAAGAGCCGATAAAACCGGCTCCGCCGGTGATAAGGTAACTTTTTGCCTTTTGTTTCTTCACAATGATATGATATTAACATAAAAAGGAAGTAATTAGTAATTTTTTAGAATGCAGTTTTTAAGATACTCTTTAATCTTTTCTTCTATTGGCTTGGCGGCAATAGGCCAGATCGTTTTGAAGATAGGAATGGCCAAAAATGGAGAGATTAGTCTAGCCTTTGGCCCTCTTTTTCGTGCTTTTAGCAACCCTTTTGTTTTAGGAGGGCTTTTTTTGTATGGGGTTAGTTTGATTATTTGGCTGGTGGTTTTGTCTCGCGAAAATTTGAGCTTTGCTTATCCAATGGTTGCCTTTTCTTATGTGTTGACAACGATCTTGGCAAAGGTGATTTTAAAAGAGGATGTTTCTTTATTCCGCTGGTTTGGTTTGAGCCTGATTTTGACAGGCATTATTTGTGTAGCTAAAAGTTAGCTTGTTTTTATGAAGCTTCTTGTTAAAAAGCTAAAGAAAATTTCCAAAACGGCAACAATAAAAGATACGGGGATAGTTTTTTTTGGCCAGCTTATTTGGGCTTTGATTTCTGCTTTGTTCTTTTTTCTTATTGCCAGAGTTTTGGGCCCGGCCAAATTAGGCATTTATACAACAGTAACGGCGGTAGTTATTATGGTGACTGATACTGTTGATTTGTCTTTGGATAGCAGCATTGTCCGCTTTATTGGTTTAAAGGAAAAGAAATCATATCTTAAGTTTGCCTTTTTATTAAAAGTAATGCTTGGTGCTTTTTTCTTTCTTTTGCTTTTTTCTCTAGCAAGAAGTTTTTCCTTAGTTTTGCGTCAAGAGATTAGTTTACCTTTAAAAATTGCCTCCTTTTTAGTTTTTGTTATTTTTCTTTATCGTTTACCTAGGGCGATTTTTCAAGGAGAAAAAAAATTTGTCAAGAGCGTTGGTTTGGATATAGGAGCGAGCTTGTTAAGATTGGCCTTTCTTCTATTTTTTATATTTGCCGGCAGCTTAACGGTTAATAATGTTTTTTGGTTGCAGATTGTTGCCAATTTTATTCTTTTTTTGATAGGAATTAAAATGATTTCTTTAGATTTCCTAAAGGCAAGAATTAGCTCACAGGTAAGAGGGAACTTCTTTTCTTTTCAAGGATGGTTGACTTTAGCTTTTGTTTTGGTAGCTATTCACAGTCGAATAGATACTCTTTTTTTGATGAGGTTTTCCGGTCCGGAGATGGTTGGTTTTTATCAAGCAGGTTATCGTTTTTTTCTACCGGTAAATCAGTTTTCTTCTGTTTTATCGATTGTTTTTGCTCCTCGTTTTGCTTCTTTTAAAAAAGAAATTCAAGCAAAAGCTTATCTTAAAAAAGCGGCTTTGCTGGCAAGTGGCTTTGCTTTTTTGCTTTTGGGATTTATTTTCTTTGCCCCTTTTTTTATTAATTTTTTTTATGGTTTGGCTTACAAGGCAGCGATTTTGCCTACCCAGATTTTAAGCCTTGGTTTTTTTGCTTTTGTTATGTCTGTTCCTTTTACTTCTTATCTTTTGTATCGGAAAGGACAGACAAAATTTTTTGCTCTGGCTAATTTTTTCCAAGTAGTTTTGATAATAACTTTAGATTTGGTTTTTATTCCTAAAATGGCGGCGACTGGCGCGGCTTTGGCCACAGCTATTAGTTTTGTGGTAATTAATTTATTGATAATCATTAGGGCAATAAGTTCATGAGAATTGCTGTTTTGTCTTTTTATTCCGGTTTTGTTAATAGAGGAGTGGAGGTCTGGGTAGATAATTTAGCTAGAAGATTGGCAAAAAAACACGAAATAGTAATTTTTCAAACAGGGCCGATTAAAGAAAAGAAAAATTATCAAATAAAAAGGATAAAGGTAAAAAATGATTGGCCAAAAGACTTTACAAAAAGTTGGCAAAGAAAGCTTTTTTTAGATTACTACTCTCGCCTTATTTTTCAATTTAGCCTAAAAGCTTTAGGAAAAGTAAAGAAAGACGGGTTTGATTTGGTTTTGCCTTTAAATGGAGGCTGGCAGACTTTGTTGACTAAGTTTTTTTGTCTTGTTTGGAGAAAGAAAATAGTAGTCGGCGGACACTCGGGAATTGGCTGGGACGACCGCTTTAATTTATACTGTCGCCCTGATGTTTTTGTTGCTTTGTCTCAAAGAGGCTTTTTGTGGGCAAAAAAAGTTTGTCCTTGGGTAAAAATAAAGAGAATTCCCGACGGTGTTGATTTAAAAAGATTTAGGAAAAAAGGCAAAAGGGTTTCTTTAGGCTTGCAAAAACCGCTGATTTTGACTGTTTCTGCCTTTCAAGAATATAAAAGAATAGATACAGTTATCAGAGCAGTTGCTTGTTTGTCTAAAGGGAGTCTTTTGTTGATAGGCAGTGGTGATAAAAAGCAGGAAGAATTTATTGACAATCTGGGGAGAAAACTTTTAGGAAAAAATCGCTTTTTGCGCTTGACAGTAAGACACAAAGAGATTCCCTCTTATTATCGTGCTGGCGATTTGTTTACTTTAGTTTCTGAGAGTTCTGAAGCTTTTGGAATTGTTTATTTGGAGGCGATGGCTTCTGGACTGCCGGTAGTAGCAACTGATGATAGCCTGCGTCGGGAAATTATTGGCAGAGCCGGCTTGTTTATTAAAAATCCGGAAGAGAGTCAAAAATACGCTTCTGTTTTAGAAAAGGCTCTAAAGATGAATTGGCAAAACAAACCAAGAAAACAAGCAGAGAAATTTTCTTGGGATAAGATTGCTAAAAAATATGAGGAGGTTTTTTTAAGCTTAGTCTAGTGAAAGTTTCCGTAATTATTCCTGTTTATAATAAATATAGATATTTGCCAGAGTGCCTTGAAAGTTTAAAAAAACAGACTTTTAAAGACTTGGAAATTGTTGTAATTGATGATGGGAGCACTGACAAAATATCAGATATTTTGTCAGAATTTTCAATTTTCAATTTTCAATTTTCAATTTTTAGACAGAAACATAAGGGTGCGGGGGCGGCGAGGAATTTGGGAGCCAAACAGGCAAAAGGAGAGATTTTAGTTTTTGTTGATAGTGATATGGTTTTTGATAAAAATTTTATTAAAAATCTAATTCAACCAATTAAACAAGGAAGGGTTAAAGGGACTTTTTCTAAAGATGAATATGTGGCCAACTGGAGCAATCTTTGGGCAAAATGCTGGAACTATAATTTTGGGCTTAAGAATAAAAGAAAAATCCCTAGAAATTATCCCAACCGTTCGCCAGTTTTTCGGGCGATTTTAAAATCTGAGTTTCTCAAAGCAGGCGGCTTTGAAAAAACTGGCTACACCGATGACTGGAGTTTGAGTGAAAAACTAGGTTACAAAGCTAGTTTGGCCAAAGGAGCTTTCTATTATCATTATAATCCGGAGAATTTAAGAGAGGTTTTCTTTCAAGCCAAATGGCGGGCAAAAAGAAAATATAAAGGGGGAGTGTTAGGCGATTTTTTTCATCTGCTTAAATCTTTTTTACCGATTTCTTTAATAATTAGTTTTTTTAAAGCAGTTTGGTTTAATAAAGCGGAGTTTTTAATTTTTAAAATTGTTTTTGATTTTGGTTCATTTGTTGGTTTATTGGAGAAGATATTGTTTAAAGGCTATTATTAGAGAGGATTGAGCTGATAAACTTATTCTTCGAGCGAAGCCTGCACCATTCGGTGCGGGGCGAAGTCGAGAAGTTTTGTTGGCAGTAGTTCTTGACTGCTCTCTCTCCGGCGCAGCCGGATCGAGATTTGCTCGAACAATAAAAAAAGTAGAAGTGTTTTATTTGATCCTGTTTCTGGCTTTATTTTTGCGCCTAATTGCTATTAACCAGTCCTTTTGGCTTGATGAGGCAATTCAAGTTTTGGAATCAAAGGTTTCTTTTTGGCAGGTTTGGCGAATCCCAGCCGACTTTCACCCGCCGCTTTTCCATTATTTAGCTTGGCTTTGGTTAAAGATATCACAAACTGAATGGTGGTCAAGATTATTACCGGTCTTTTTAGGATTGGGATCGATTTGGTTTGTTTTTTTGTTTGCTAAGAAATTGACTAATAAGAAAATCGCTTTGCTCTCTAGTCTTTTTTTAGCAACTTCTCCTTTTCATATTTACTATTCCCAAGAATTCAGACCCTATATGTTATCTTGTTTTTTAGCAACTGCCTCTTTTTATTTCTTTTTGAAGTTTTTTATTAGGGACAGTTCCTTTCATATTTATAGAATTTTTGCCCCTTTTGTATTAGTCAATATCGCTGGACTATATAGTCTATATTTTTTTCCTTTCATTTTTATTACTCAATTTTTAATTATTTTACTTTTCTACAAAGATAAATTATCAAATTGGCTGGTGAATTTGGCTTTGAGCTTTTTTGTTTTTTTGCCTTGGCTGCCGATGTTTTTTAAACAATTAGCGATTGGTCGAGGTTGGGCAGCCATTTTTCCTCTCTGGAAAGTTAGTGTGGCAACTCCTTTATTAAAAGCAGTACCTTTAGTATTAACTAAATTTTGGATAGGAAATACCAGTTTTGAAAATAAATTTTTTTATGGTTTTTTAGCCTTTTTATTATTTCTTTTCTTCTCTTTTCTTGTTATAAGAAGCTGGAGAAAAGAGAGAAGAAAGGCTTTTATTGTTTTAAGCTTTTTTTTAGTGCCGGTTTTTGGGGCTTTTTTGTTATCTTTTTTTGTGCCGGTTATTGCCCCAAAAAGGTTGCTTTTAACTTTGCCTTTCTTTTATTTGTTGTTATCAATGGGTGTTTTTACTTTAGAAAAAAAATGGCAGAAGTTGGCAGTAGGTTTGGTTTTGACGATTAATTTTTTTAGTTTGGGGAGATATTATTTTGACTCTCAGTTTCAAAGAGAACAATGGCGTCAGGCAGTCTCTTGGGTGGAAGATAAGGCAAGTGGCGACAAGAGTTTAGTTCTTTTTGAGTTTTCTTCTCCATTTGGGCCTTGGAGTTATTATCAAAGAAGAAACCTTGAAGCGAGGGGAATTTTTGAGAAAGGAGAGAAGATTTCTTTGTTTTTAAAGGAAATAGTTCCAAGTAAGAAGCAGGTTTTTCTCTTTCAGTATCTTTCGGGAATGACTGATCCAGACCAAAAGGCAACAGGCTGGTTGGGTGATAGTGGTTTTTCCTTGAATCAAACAGTCGATTTTCCCGGAGTCGGTTTTGTTTATGAGTATCGTAAATAAAATTTTCAATTTTCAATTTTCAATTTTCAATTTTTTTCGTTGGCATCCAGAAGTAGCGATTAGATACTGGCCGATAGCAAGAAGTGTCAAGTGTCAAGTGTCAAGTGTCAAAGAAATTTCTATTCTTGAAGTGGGGTCGGGGTGGCTGGGGATTGCTCCTTATTTAGGAAAAGAGGTTGTTGGTTTGGATGAGGATTTTGAAGGAAGGAAGTTTGGTTTGTTAAAGCAGATAAAGGGAAGCGTTTTAAAGCTACCCTTTAAAAGAGATAGTTTTGATTTTGTTGTTTGTGTTGATGTTCTGGAACACTTGCAGAAGACAAAAAGGGAAAAAGCGATAAGAGAAGTTCTACGGGTGGCAAAAAGAGAGGTTTTTATAGCTGTTCCTTGTGGAAAGAAAAGTTTTATTCAAGATAAAAAATTAGATAAAAGATACCAACAGGTTTTTAAGCAGCCTTTTTCTTTTTTTAAAGAGCATTTGGAATATGGTTTGCCAAAGAAAGAAGAAATAGTTCAATTAATTAAATTAGCAGCAAAAAGAGAAAAAAAGAAAGTCGGAATTAAAATTCAGGGTAATGAAAATTTAGGCTTGAGAAATTTTTTAATGAAGGGTTGGATGACAAAAAATATTTTTGTTGATTTTTTATTTAGAAAGATTTTTTTGTTTTTGATTCCTTTTTTTAAGCTTTGGGATAAGCCGCCTTATTATCGGCAGATATTTTTTGTTAAAATAGAAGGGAGAATTAAATAAAAGAGCTCACTCCATGATGTATTTAAAAATAGACAGCTTTGCTCTTTTTAAAAAATATATTAGGTTTTAGAAGGCGAGAAAGATGAAAATAGGGATTGATATTAGTCAAATAGTTTACCAGACAGGCGTTAGCCGTTATACTGAAAAGCTGGTAGATAATCTTTTAAGAATTGATAAAAAGAACGAGTATATTTTTTTGGGTTATTCTTTAAGGCAAAGAGAGAAAATTCAAAATTTAAAATGTAAAATTAAAAACTGCAATGCAAAATTTAAAATTTTTCCTATTCCTCCGACGCCTCTAGAATTTCTATGGAATAAGCTACATCTTTTAGAAGTTGAGAGGTTGATTGGAAGAGTTGACATTTTTCATTCCTCGGATTGGATACAACCGCCAACAAGGGCAAAAAAAGTAACTACAGTTCATGATTTGTCTTTTTTGCACTTTCCGGAAACTTTTCCTAAAAAGATTATCAAAACGCAGAAAAGGCGGCTTTACTGGGTAAAAGAGGAGTCTGATTTAGTAATAGCCGACTCAAAGGCGACTAAAGATGATTTGGTTAGTTTGTTGGGTTTCAGTGAAGAAAGAATCAGGATAGTATATTTAGGAAAAACTCAAAGCGCAAAGCTCAAAGCGCAAAGCCACAGCGCAAAGCTTAAAGCTATTAAGAAAAAATATAATATTAGCAACAATTACTTACTCTATTTAGGCACCCTCCAGCCTAGGAAGAACCTCATTAGGCTAGTCAAAGCATTTGCCAATGTTAAAAACCAAAAACCAAAAACCAAAAACACAAACTCAAAAACAAAAAAACTTGAAGATCTAAAATTAGTAATGGCTGGAAAGAAAGGTTGGCTTTACAAAGAGATATTTAATAAAGTAAAAGAGTTAGGTTTGGAAAAAGAAGTTATTTTTACCGGTTTTGTCAGCGAAAAAGAAAAACAAGCTTTATTAAAGAATGCCTTATGCTTTGTTTACCCTTCACTCTATGAAGGCTTTGGCATACCAGTGCTTGAAGCAATGGCAGCCGGCTGTCCGGTTGTAACCAGCAAGACTTCTTCTCTGCCTGAGGTGGCAGGGGAGGCGGCGGTTTTAGTTAATCCGCAGAAGGTCGATGAAATTGGTTTAGCAATTAAAAAAGTTTTGGGAAGTAAACGGTTGCAAAGCAATCTAAGAAAAAAAGGTTTGCAGCAAGTAAAAAAATTCTCTTGGGAAAAATGTGCAAGGGAAACACTAAAAGTTTATGAGGAAGTAGGTAGTTGATAGTCAGTGGTTGAGGGTAAGTAATAAGATTTATTTGTATAGATTCCTGGTCGGAGCCAGGAATGACAGAGGATCCCTAACTACTAACTACTAACTACTAACTACTATTTTTATTGCCATTGACGGTAACGAAGCGAATATAAAAGAAAGAGTAGGTAGTAATGTTTATTCTTATGAGTTGTTGTGGGAAATATATAGACAAATTAAAAATGAAAAATTAAAAATTAAAACCTTGCCTGCCGGCAGGCAGGATTGCAGTTTAAAATTCAAAATTTTTTTGAAAGATAAACTTTTAGATGATTTACCTAAAGAGACAGGTTGGTGGCGATATAAGGTTTTGCGGCCGGGGTTATGGTGGACGCAGTGGCGGCTGCCTTTGGAATTATTCTTTTTGCGGCCTAAACCGGATTTATTTTTTACTCCGGGTCATTATGCTCCTCGGTTTTCTTCTTGCCCAAGGGTGATTTCTATTATGGATTTAGCTTTCTGGCGTTTTCCTGAGCAGTTTAAAAAGAGCGATCTTTGGCAGCTAAAAAACTGGACAAGGTATTCAATTAAAAAAGCGGCTCATATTTTTACCATCTCAGAGTTTACTAAAAAGGAGATTATCCATTTTTATGATTATCCGGAGGAGAAAATTACCGTTACTTATCCGGGACTAAGTAAAAGAATCAAGAATAAAGAATCAAGAATAAAGAATGAATTTAAAAAGCTACCAGCTAGCAATTATCTTCTTTACCTCGGCACTCTCCAGCCCAGAAAAAACCTCACTCGTCTTATAGAAGCTTTCGCTTCCCTAAATACTAAATACTTATCCCTAAATACTAAATTAGTAATAGCTGGAAAGAAGGGTTGGCTTTACAAAGAGATATTTAATAAAGTAAAACAGTTAGGTTTAGAAAAAGAAGTTATTTTTACCGGTTTTGTCAGCGAAAAAGAAAAACAAGCTTTATTAAAGAATGCCTTATGCTTTGTTTACCCTTCACTCTATGAAGGCTTTGGCATACCAGTGCTTGAAGCAATGGCAGCCGGCTGTCCGGTTGTAACCAGCAAGACTTCTTCCCTGCCTGAGGTGGCAGGGGAGGCGGCGGTTTATATTGAAAACCCTTATTCTGATAATTCGATTTATAAAAGTTTGTCAAAGATGTTAAAATCAAAGCAAAGGGAAAGGAATAATTTAATAAAAAAAGGTTTGCAGCAAGTAAAAAAATTCTCTTGGGAGAAATGTGCCAAAAAGACAATAAGGGTTTTGCAGAAGACTACTGATAATTAAGGGCTTTTTGTAGTGGCGCAATTTATTGTACAAGAAATAAATTATGTTTTACGATCGCATGGGAAATAAATTAACATTAAGCCAAGCTTGGCCGAAAATCATAAATAGGTTTTATAACTACTATCTTGATTTTGTTTTGCTGGTTCTAAGATGGACGGGATATATTCCTAGTCATCTTTTTCGAAGGGTTGTTTATAGTTTCTTTGGGATCAAAATGGGCAAGGGTTCAACAATACATATGGCGGCAAGATTTTTCCAGCCGAAAAATATCGAAATCGGCGAGGGAACAATTATTGGAGATCATTGTTTTTTGGACGGCCGGGCCTCTTTAAAAATTGGCAGTCATGTAGCGATTGCTTCTCAAGTTTTAATTTACAACAGCGAGCATGATATTAGCAGTGAAGACTTTGCTCCCATAGAAGAGCCGGTGGAGATAAAAGATTATGTTTTTGTCGGTGCGAGAGCAGTTATTCTTCCGGGAGTAAAGATTGGTAAAGGAGCAGTAGTGGCCGCTGGTGCCGTTGTCACCGAAAATGTTGCTCCGCTGACAATGGTTGGCGGCGTTCCCGCCAAAGAGATTGGTAAAAGAAAAGTAAAGAAACTTGATTATCGTTTAGGCAGAGCAAGACTTTTTCAGTGAACTTCGTGGTCATTCCTGATTTGATCAGGAATCTATACAGATAATATTTATTTTTATAGATTCCTGCTTTCGCAGGAATGACAAAATAGAATTTCTCAACTAACTCTTACCATCATCATCCCTAGTTTTAATACTAAAGAATATCTAGAAGACTGTATTCGTTCCATATGGCGAGAGACAAAAGGGATCGATTATGAAGTGATCGTTGTTGATAATGGATCGGATTATAGTGTCAAGTGTCAAGTGTCAAGTGTCAAGAAGAAATATGCAAGCTTAAATATTAGGCTTATCCGAAACAAAAAAAATTTGGGGTTTGCTAAAGCATGTAATCAGGCGATTGGAAAGGCAAAGGGTGAATATGTTCTTTTTTTAAACTCGGATACAGTTGTTTTGGAAAAAGCAATAGAAAGGGCAGTAAAAATAATAGATAAAAATGAGAAGATTGATATTTTGGGTTGCAAGCTTTTAAACAAAGACAGGACACTCCAACCATCAGCCGGTTTTTTCCCAAAACTGCGCCAGATTTTTTATATGATGTTTTTTTTAGATGACTTGCCTGTTTTTAATCTCTTTTTAAAGCCTTATCACCAACAGAGGAGAAGTTTTTACAGAAAGCAGAGAAAAGTTGATTGGGTGACCGGAGCCTTCTTGTTAACCAAGAGAAAATTAGTGGAGGAAATTGGTGGCTTTGATGAAGACTATTTTATGTATGCCGAAGAAGTCGATTTTTGTTTTCGGGCCAAGAAAAAGGACTTTCGAGTTTTTTATGTGCCGGAGCCGGAAATTATCCATTATAAAGAGGCAAGCCCTAGAAGTTTATCTCAAAAAGCGATCTTGGCAGAATATAAGGGATTAAAGCTGTTTTTTGAAAAACACAAACCTTCTTGGGAAAAAGTTATTCTTGAACTTTTATTGAAGATTGGAGCTCTCCTAAGGATTTTTATTTTTGGTATACTATTAGGCAATGAAGAAAAAAAGAAAATCTATTGGCAGGCTTTCAAAGTGGCTTGAAGAGAATCTTTTGTTTGTTTTAGCCACTTTTTTACTAGTTTTTATTCCTCTTTACCCTAAATGGCCGCTTTTTGATGTTCTGCCCGGTTATATAGTTAGAGTGAGAATTGAAGATTTTTTAGTAGCTTTTGTTTTTTTAGTTTGCTTAATTCAAGTTTTAAGGAAAAAGGTAAAAATTTTCCCTAATCCTTTATTGGTGCCGATTGGCGTGTATTTAGCGGTTGGTCTTTTTTCTTCATTCTATGCCGTTTTAATCAGTAAAACGGTCCCCTTTCAGCTAATTCATATAAGTAAACTAGTTTTGCACTTTCTGAGAAGAGTTGAATATATGTCTTTGTTTTTTATTCTTTATTCAGCGATTAAAGACTCAAATCAGATTAAAAGACTGGTTGTTTTTTTAGGAATTACTCTTATGTTTATTTCTTTTTACGGTTTTGGGCAGAAATTTTTTGGTTGGCCGGTTTACTCAACAATGAATAGAGAGTTTTCTAAAGGCTGGCGCTTGGTTTTAACCGAACACGCTCGGATTCCTTCGACTTTTGCCGGGCACTATGATTTAGCCGCTTATTTGGCTTTTTTCTTAACGCTTTTTGCAAGCTTGGCTATTTTTATAAAAGACGAAAAGAAGAGATTTTTCTTTTTTGTTGTTTTTTTTGTTAGTTTCTTTTTGCTCATTTATACTGCTTCGCGGACTTCTTTTATTGCTTACCTAATAGGGATTTCTGTTTCTATTGGCCTTTTAGCCCTAAAGATTGAAAAAAGAAAGATTTTTTGGGGTTTATCACGTTGGTTGACAGTTGTTTGCTTTAGTTTTTTGGTGATGTTTTTTTGGGGCGGCGATCTTTCAGAGAGATTTGCCGATTTTTTAAAAGTTGATTTTTGGGATGATTATTTGATTGGTTATTTGGTGAAAGAGAAGATATTTGGGATAGAAGAGAAAGACTTAAGATATATTGTCTTGGAAGGAGATCTAGATTTGGTTTATTCTCGATCAGATCAACCGCCAAAGATTGTTGTTAAAGATGGAACTGAAGGCGATGGTGAAAAGAAAAGAAAATTGCCCCCTGATGTTTATGAGGACATTCCTGATGTTGTTAGCACGCCGAGCGCGAAGGAAGGAGAAGATCTATTTAAAGGCCAAGACGAGGCAACAGAAACAGCCGTTGTCAAAGTGCCCCGTGACTATTCACCAACTGCTTTTGCTGTTGGCTTATCTTCGGCTATTCGTTTTGATTCCCTCTGGCCAAAAGCAATTAGAGGCTTTTTAAAAAATCCTTTCTTTGGTTCTGGCTATTCAACCTTAACTAAAGAGAAAGTTAGTGATTTTACCGAAGCAGAGTCAACAGACAATGATTATCTTCGGGCTTTGGGAGAAACAGGACTTTTTGGTTTTATGAGCTTTTTTGTTATTATCGCTTTGATTTTGAAGATTAGTTATTTTTCTTTTAGGCGAATTAGGGATAGATTTTTTTCCGCTTTGGTAGCTGGGATGATGGGAGGAATTGTAGCAATTTTGGTTAATGCTGCCTATATTGATGTTTTTGAAGCTTCAAAAGTAGCTTTCACTTTTTGGGGATTGATGGCAGTTTTATTAGTTGTCCTAAAATTAAAAGCAAGAAAGAGTCATGTTTAAAAAAGAATTTGCTTTTCTTTTATTGATTTTGGTTTTAGCTTTTATTTTAAGGACTTATAGGATAACTGCTCCTTTGGCCGATTGGCATTCTTGGCGTCAAGCAGATACGGCGGCAGTGGCAAGGAATTTTGTCAATCAAGAAATTGACCTTCTAAAACCAAAGTATGATGATTTATCCACTATTGCTTCAGGACAAGAGAACCCTCAAGGATACCGGATGGTGGAGTTTCCCATCTTTGCCTTTTTACACAGCCTTTTTTTCAAGCTTTTTTCATTTGTTAGTTTTGAGACGGGAGGAAGATTATTGTCAATTTTCTTTTCGTTAGGAACAATAATTTTCCTTTTTTTAATTGTTGGTGAAATTGCTGGTTTGCCTCTTGCTTTAATAACAGCTTTTTTTTATGCAGTTCTGCCTTACAACATTTATTACAACCGAGTGATTTTGCCTGAGCCGATGATGATAGCAACGAGTTTAGGTTCTGTTTATTTTTTTATAAAGGGAACAAATTCAATTTTCAATTTTCAATTTTCAATTTTCAATTTCTTTCTTTCTTCTATTTTTTTTATAATTGCTCTACTTCTTAAACCGTTTGCTCTTTTTTTGATATTGCCACCGGTTTTATATATTTTTATTAAAAAGTTTTTTCAATCTAAGAAAAAACTTTATTTATTTATTGGCTTATTTATTTATTTATTTATTGGGTTGTTGCCTTTTGCTGTCTGGCGGCTTTGGATTCAGCAGTTCCCTGAAGGAATTCCCGCCAATATGTGGCTTTTAAACGGTGATGAGATTCGTTTTAAAGGAGCTTGGTTTTATTGGTTATTTGCCGAAAGGCTTGCTAAATTAATTTTGGGCTATTGGGGGGTGATTTTTTTGGCTTTTGGTCTTTTAAGAAAAGCTTCCCAGAAGTCAAGCTACCTTTTTCATTTTTGGTTTTTGAGCTGTTTGGCTTATTTAGCAGTAGTAGCTACTGGCAATGTTCGCCACGACTATTATCAGATTTTAATCATTCCAGTTGTTTGTATTTTTCTGGCTCGAGGGGTTTTATTTTTGTTAAAGGAAGCACGAAAGATATTCAGTTCCCTTGGCTGCTGGCTGCTGGCTGCTGGCTGCTTTTTGTTTATGGAGTCTTTTGGTTGGTATCAAGTAAGAGACTTTTTTAATATTAATCATCCGGAAATAGTGGCTGCCGGCCAACAAGTAAAAAAGCTAAGCCAGGAGGAAGATAAGGTAATTGCTCCTTATGGAGGAGACACAGCCTTTTTATATCAAACCGAAAGAAAAGGCTGGCCGATTGGAGGCAATATTGAAGATAGGATAAAAAAAGGAGCAAGTTTTTATGTAACGGTTAAGAAGGATCAGGAGCTGAAAGATTTGAAGAAGCAATGCTTATTATTGGAAGAACAGGAGAGTTTTGCAATTGTTGACCTTCGAAGATGTGATTTTAGATAACTTTGTTATTTTTGTTCAAGGGGCAGTGTCAGTAAAGAACTTACTTTGACACTTAACACTTGACATTCGAGACTTGAAAATTCTAATGCTTACCCCTTATTTCCCTTATCCTTTGCTTTCTGGTGGGCAAATTCGGACTTACAATCTTTTGAAAAATTTAAGCTTAAAGCATGAGATAACTTTGTTTTCCTTTATTAGGGAAGAGAAGGAGAAAAAACATATAAAGGAACTTCTTAGGTATTGTAAGAAGGTTGAAGTTATCCAAAGGAGGCGAGCCTGGAGTTGGAAAAACCTCGCTTTGGCTGGTTTTACTCCTTACCCGTTTTTGGTAGCAATCTATCTTTCTTTGTCATTAAAGGGCCTTATTAAGAAGGAGCTGGCAAGGAATAATTACGACCTTATTCATGCAGAAACTTTTTATGTAATGCCTAATTTGCCGGAAACCAATTTGCCCATTCTTTTGGTTGAGCAAACGATTGAGTCTTTGGTTTATGAGAATTTTGTGCACAATTTTAAATTTTGGCCTCTCAAGCCTTTACTTTTTCTCGATGTTTTGAAAATTCAGTTTTGGGAAAAACATTATTGGAAAAAAGCGGCTCGTTTGGCAACAATGTCCGTTGAAGATAAAAAAATTGTTGAAAAAACATTAAAGGGAGTGAAAGTAGATGTTGTTGCCAACGGGGTTGATAGCGATTTTTTTAATGCCACGAAGGTAAAAAAACCAAGTAAACCAGCTGTCCTTTTTGTTGGTAACTTTAAATGGTTGCCAAATAAAGATGCTGCCTGTTTTTTAGCTCGGAAAATTTGGCCGTTGATTAAGAGAAAACTATCTCATGCTCAACTTTGGATTGTAGGCAAAAATCCTACCAAAGAGATAAAGTCACTCTCCGGACCGGATATTAAAGTTGACGAGAGCCTTGAGGATATAAGGGAAGCTTTTGGCGGTGCTTCGGTTTTGTTAGCTCCTATTAGAAATGGTCGGGGGACAAAATATAAAGTTTTGGAAGCAATGGCGACTGGTTTACCTGTTGTTACCACCCCTCTTGGTATTGAGGGTATAGATGTTGTTAATGAAAAAGAAGTTTTAATTGCTAAAAGTGCTGAAAGATTAGCCAAGCAAGCTTTGAGGTTATTATCTTCTCCTTTGTTAGGAAGGAAGATTGCCAAAAAAGCAAAAAAGCTGGTTCAAGAGAAGTATAACTGGGAGATTATTTCTTCCCATTTGGACAAGATTTATCAGGAGTTAGGAGAAAAATGATTGATCTTTCTATTATCATTGTCAGTTTTAATACCAAGGATTTACTAATTAATCTTTTAGATTCTTTAAAGAAGGCAGTTGAGGTTTGTGAGAAAGAGGGCTTTCGGGTGGAGACAATAGTAGTTGATAATCATTCGCAGGATGGAACCGTACAGCTGATTAAAAGTAAGTTTAAATGGGTGAAGTTGATTGTTAATAAGAAAAATTTTGGTTTTGCCGCTGCCAACAACCAGGGAATTTTAAAAGTGAAGGGAGAACTGGTTTTACTACTTAATTCAGATACAAAAGTTTTTCCTGAAACTTTGAGCAAAATGATCAAATTTATGGGAGATCATCCAAAAGCCGACGGGGCTACTTGCAGAGTGGAGTTGCCAAATGGCAAAATTGACCCTGCTTCTCATCGCGGTTTTCCGACTCCCTGGAACGCTTTTTGTTATTTTTTAGGTTTAGAGAGGCTTTTCCCTAGTTTAAGGTTTTTTGCCGGTTATCACCAAGGCTGGAAGGATTTAGATAAAGCTCATCAAATTGATGTTTGTAGTGGTGCTTTTTTCATGATAAGAAAATCAATAATTGATAAAGTAGGGTTTTTAGATGAGAGATTTTTTATCTATGGAGAAGACATTGATTGGTGTTACCGGATTAAAAAGTTGGGTTTTAGAATCTTTTATTACCCGAAAACAAAAATTATTCATTCGAAGAGAAAATCAGGAAGAGAAAAATTACCCGATAAGAAAAAAAATAAAGATTTGACAGAAGAAATAAGAATGTCAACAAAACGAAATTTTTACAAAACAATGAAAGTTTTTTATAAGAAGCATTACAGTGAGAAATATCCTTGGGTAGTTCGGAAGTTAGTTTTTGCAGGAATATGGTTGGTAAGCAGGTTTAGAGAATAACGTGTTGTTGCCGGGCCCCCGACCGGCCGCCCCTACAGTAGGGGCGGGTCGTGACCCGCCCGGTATTTTTATGAAAGTTGCAATCGATGGTCGTTTAATAGATCAAACCGGTGTTGGAAGATATGCCAAAAACCTCTTTAATCAATTAAAGAGGTTTAATAAGAGGAACGAATATATTCTTATTAAGCCAAAATTTCGCTGGCATTCTTTGGCCGAGCAAGTCTGCTTTCCTTTTTGGTTGCTAAAAAAAAATTTTAATTTAGTTCACTTTACTTATTTTTCTTTTCCTCTTTTTTATCCAGGCAAGTTTGTTCTTACTATTCATGATTTGATTCCTTGGCGTTTTAAAACCGGAAGGGCAAGCAGTCTTCCGGGCTTGTTTTATAAAATAAAACATTTTTGTTATAAAATGCTTCTTTTTATTGGAGCAAGAAAGGCAGAGAAGATTATTGCTGTTTCTAAGACAACTAAGAAAGAGATTGTTAGATGTTTGAAAGTTAGCCCAGAGAAAATAGTTGTTATTTATGAAGGAGTTGATTCAAAGTTCAAGAAGAGAAAGCCAGCTACCAGCTACCAGCTACCAGCTACCAGCTACTTACTTTATGTGGGAAATGCTTATCCGCATAAAAATTTAGAGAGGTTGATAGAGGCATTTAATAAATTCAAAATTAAAAATGACAAATTCAAAATTGAAATTCAAAATTTAAAATTATTATTTGTAGGGCCAGAGGATTATTTTTATGAAAGATTAAAAAAGACAGTGGAAAAGAGTAATTTAGAAGAAAAAATTATATTCTATGGGGCGGCTTCGGACAAAGAATTAGTCTCTCTTTATAAAAATGCCCTTTGTTTTATCAATCCTTCTTTAATGGAAGGTTTTGGTTTACCCGGGTTGGAGGCGATGAGTCTTGGTTGTCCGGTGGTTTGTTCGAACATTCCTGTTTTTAGAGAGATTTATGGAAGAGCAGCTTTTTATTTTGACCCTAAGGATATTGGTAATATTAGCAGAAAAATAAACAAGTTTTTAAAGATGAACAAGAAAGAAAAAGAGAAATTAATTAAGTTGGGAAAAGAGCAAACTGAGAAGTATTCTTGGAGAAAATGTGCCGAGAGAACACTGGAAGTTTATGAAAGTTGCTTTGGTTTATGACCGGGTTAATAAAGTTGGCGGGGCGGAGAAAGTCCTTTTGGTCCTTCATGAAATTTGGCCAAAAGCTCCTCTTTTTACTGCCGTTTTTGACTCACAAGGAGCTTTCTGGGCCAAAGGGTTTAAAGTAATTCCTTCTTTTTTGCAAAAAATACCTTTTTTTAGAAAAAGGCATGAGTTTATTCCCTGGCTAACTCCTTTTGCTTTTGAATCTTTTAATTTTTCCTCTTTTGATGTAGTTATTTCTGTTACTAGTGCCGAGGCAAAATTTGTTATTACCAAGCCGGAAACTCTACATATTTGTTATTGTTTAACACCGACTCGTTATTTATGGTCAGGTTTTGGCCAATATTCAAAAAACCCTGGCTTTGGCGTTGTTAATAAGATAGCTGGTTTATTTTTCAACTTTGTTGCCCCAAAGATGAGAATGATAGATCAGATAGCATCAGAAAGGCCGGATTATTATGTGGCAATTTCTAAAGAAGTTCAGTCAAGAATTAAAAAATATTACAGAAGAAATAGCGAAGTAATCTATCCACCAGTAGAAGTAGATAAACTGGCAACTGGAAACTGGCAACTGGAAACTGCAAAGAAGGATGAAGGATATTTTTTAGTGGTTTCTAGACTGGTGCCTTATAAAAAAATTGATTTGATAATTAAGGCTTTTAATAAACTTGGCTGGAATTTAAAGATCGTAGGCACTGGCAATCAAGAAAATCATCTTAAAAAAATCGCCCGAGTAAATATTGAGTTTTTAGGACACTTGACTGAAGAAGAGTTGATTTATTATTATCAAAAATGTCAGGCCTTAGTTATTGCTTGCGAAGAAGATTTTGGGCTTGCTCCTTTAGAAGTACAAGCCTGTGGTAAACCGGTGATTGCTTTTGATAAAGGTGGAGTAGGAGAAACAGTTGTTGGGGGAAAAACAGGTTTATTTTTTCAGGAACAAACAGTTAAAAGTTTACATCTTGCGCTCAATCGATTTATCAAGTTAAAATTTAATTCGTTGGATTGCAGGAAAAATGCCAAGAAGTTTTCTAAAAAGATTTTTGTTAAAAAATTTAAAAATTTTGTAGAAAGAAGATGGGAGGATTATCAAAAATGAAAGCCAAAATTATCTCTAAAGCTGCCAAGGCAGTAATTTTTGCCGGCGGAGTAGGAACAAGAATGTGGCCGGTAAGCCGAGTTAATTTTCCTAAGCAGTTTGAAAAGATTATCAACGGCCAGTCTACAATCCAATTAACAGTTAAACATCTAAGACCGGAATTTTCCCCAAAAGATATTTTTATTTCTACCAACAAAAAATATGTTGGGATAATTCGTCGCCAACTTCCCAATATTCCTTCTCAAAATGTTATTGGTGAACCGGCAAGAAGAGATGTGGCGCCAGCGGTTGGCTATTTAATGTCTATTTTAACAAAGGCAGGAGACGAGCCAACAGTAATTCTTTGGAGTGACCATATTCGTAAAAATTTGGCTACCTTTAAAAAAGTTTTGAAGGCGGGAGAAGAGTTTATTAGAAAAAATCCCAAAATATTTTTGTTTATAGGGGAAAAAGCCCGTTTTGCTAATCAAAATTTAGGATGGATCCAGGTAGCAAGATGTGAAACAAAATTGAAAGGCTTACCTCTTTTTGCTTTTAAAGGTATAAAATACCGCCCGAGTCTTGAAAAAGCAGAGAAGTTTTTCCAAAGCAAAAAATACTATTGGAATCCCGGGTATTGGGTAGTAAAGCCCTCTTTTGTACTTGAGCAATATAAACGTTTTCAGCCAGTTATGTATAAAAAGTTGACAAAGCTTGCTGACTCTTTTGGTCAAAAAAGCCATCTTCAAGCTTTAGAGACAATCTACCCGACTTTAAAGAAAATTTCTTTTGATGAAGCTATTTTGGAGAAGTTGGAACCGGAGAAAGGAAAGGTGATTGTTGTTGATATGGGCTGGAGTGATGTAGGCACTTGGCAGGCTTTGAAGGAAGCTTTACAAAAAGAAGAAAAGGACAATGTTGTTTTCGGCAAGAGTTTCCTTTATAAATCGGAAAATAACCTGGCATATAATTATAGTTCTCAATTGGTAGCTGCCGTGGGAGTTAAAGATTTGGCGATAGTAGTTACAAAAGATGTTATTCTTGTCTGTCAACAGGAGGCAATGCCGGCGATAAAAGAATTGGTTAATTCTTTCGGGAAAAGTAAGAAATACAAAAAGTACACATGATTACCTTTTTTAGTTACGATTTCATAAAGCGTTTAATAGATATTGTTTTGAGTATTTTTTTGGCGGTTTTATTTTTGCCGATTTGGGTAATAATTCCTTTCTTGATTGTTATTGATTCTCCCGGATCGGTGTTTTACTCTCATAAGAGAGTGGGAAAAAAGGGAAAAGAGTTTGCGATGTTTAAATTTAGAACAATGGTAGCCAATGCTGATGAAATCCTTCGTAAAAAGAAGAAGCTTTTTAGGAAATTTAAAGATAGTGATTGGAAATTAGAAAAAGATCCACGGATTACTAGATTGGGTCGTTTACTTCGTAATTTAACCATTGATGAATTTCCTCAAATCTTAAATGTTTTAAAAGGAGAAATGAGTATTGTTGGGCCGCGGGCCTATGTGCAAGAAGAAATAAGGGAACAAACTAGGAAACACCCCAAAACTAAAAAATTAGTCAGCCAGATTCTTAAAGTTAAGCCGGGGATTACCGGTCCTTGGCAGACCTCAGGAAGGAATGAGATTCCTTTTGTTAAACGTGTTAGAATGGATGCTAGTTATGCTAAAGATTATAATTTTTGGAAGGATTTGCTGATTGTCGTGAAGACGCCAAGAGCAATGATAAGTAAATGGTAGAAATAAATAGAATAAATTTTGCTCAGCAAAAAGAAGAAAAACTTGAAGATACTGTGGAGATTAAAAAAGTGGGCAGAAAAAAGAAAATAATCAAAATTTTTGCTTTTTTAGGATTAGGCTTAGTTTTGCTTTTCTTGATTGCCAGTATTGGTTTTATGGTTTTAGTTAAACCTCTTTTGCTTAGCGGTAAGGAAACTTATGCTACAGCAAGAGAGCTCTATAACTTATTAAAAGTTCAAGATTTAACGGCTGCCGAAGAGCAGATAATGCAGACGCAACAGAGTTTGGCAAAAACAAAATCTCTTTATAAACGTTTTTTTTGGTCGAAATATATTCCCCTTTTAGGAGTTTATTATAAAGACGGTGAGCATTTTTTACAGGCAGGAGAGATTGGTTTAGAAGCAGGACAAAGTTTAATAAAGGCAATTACTCCCTATGCTGATATTTTGGGATTTAAAGGCAAGGGGAGTTTTACCGGGGGAACAGCAGAAGACAGAATAGCCAAAATGGTAGAAACTTTATCTAAAATTAGCCCCAAATTTGAAGAGATTGGGGAGAAAATGGAAGAGATGGATAAACAGCTAAATGAAGTGAACCCCAATCGCTACCCAAGTCAAATAAAGGGAATTATTATTCGTGAGAAGATTGTTGAGGCGAAAGAATTATTACATGATGCTACTTTGGCCTTAACGGACGCTCGGCCAGTTTTGGAAGTTTTACCTTCAGTTTTGGGCTATCCGGACACCAAAAGATATTTAGCTCTTTTTCAAAATGATGGTGAGTTGCGGGCGACCGGTGGTTTTATGACAGCATATGGAGTTTTAAGAGCAGAATCCGGAAGAATAAGGGCGGAGAAGAGTGATGATATTTATTCTCTGGACAAAAAGTTTAATAGTCGGCTTGAGCCACCTGAGCCGATTGCTAAATATCTTCTTAGTGCAGATCTAAACACGGGCATTGTTCCTTATTTTTACCTTCGTGACATGAATTTTTGGCCTGATTTTCGCCTTTCAATGGAAACTTTTTTACCTAATTACCAAAAGATAAAGGGAGAGCCAGAGGTGGATGGCATAATTGCTATGGATACAGAAGTTTTAAAAGATTTGGTAGAGATTTTGGGGCCGATTGATGTTCCTGGCTATGGTGAGTTTAACTTGGAACCGGATGAAAGGTGTTTTGATATTCCTCAGATTATTTGTGAGTTGGAACATATTGCCGATGTTCCTATTCCTGGAGTGAAAGTAGCCCGCAAAGATGTTTTGGGACCGATGATGCAGGAGATGATTTTAAAAGCAATGGGAACTCCAAAAAATGTTTGGCCAAATCTTTTTAAAACAGTTATTGAGAATATTAAACAGAAACATATTCTTTTTTATTTACTTGATGAGGAGGCTCAAGAAGCGGCCGAGATTTTTGGTGCTGCCGGCCGAATTAAAGATTATGATGGCGATTACCTTCATGTTAACGACTCTAATTTTGGGGGAGCAAAGTCTAATCTTTTTGTTGAACAAGAGGTAGAAAAGGAAGTTTCTGTTGGAGATGATGGTCGTTTGTTAAGCACTTTGACTCTAACTTACAGTAATCCAACACCAATGAGTGATTGTAGCTTGGAGAGAAAAGAGGGCCTTTGTCTTAATGGAGTTTTAAGGGATTACTTACGGGTCTATGTACCCAAGGGGAGTAAGTTGATTGAAGGTTTAGGTTCAGAGGAAGAATTTGGTCAAGGAGAAGAATTAGGAAAGACTTTTTTTGAAGGGTTTTTTACTCTTCGCGGCGGTGGCGGCAGAGCCAAGGTAGTTTTGCGCTATGAGTTACCGGAGAGTGTAAAAATTGAGGACGAGTATCGACTTTTGATTCAAAAGCAGCCAGGAACAAAGGATTCGCGCTACAAGATAAAAGCGGGAGGAAAAGAGGAAGAATTTGATTTGATGGCAGATAAAGAGGTAAAAATGAAAGTGGAGTGATGGCTGGAACTTACAGAATAGAGGCAATTATTTTAAAAAGAATAAACTATGGAGAAACAGACAAGATTTTAACAGTCTTTAGTAAGCAAAGAGGCAAAGTTTGTTGTCTTGCTAAGGGAATTCGTAAAATAAACTCCAGACGGGCTCCTTCGCTTGAGCTTTTTAATCAAGCCTCACTTTTTTTAGTTAAAGGAAAAAGCCTGAGTTTAGTAACAGAAACAAAACTACTTGAAGATTTTCCTTATTTGCGTAAGAATTTTTCTCTTGTAAGGACAGCTTATTATCTAGTGGAATTGATTAACTGTTTAACCGCAGAAAACCAGGAGAGCCTTTTTATTTACAAGCTTTTAGTCAATTCCTTAAGAAGAATAAATGAAAGAAGGAAATTTGGAGGAACTGAGATTATTGACTTTCAAAAGTCTCTTTTGACTCATTTAGGTTTTGGTTTACCAGCAAAGCAAGACTTGTCTACTCTAGAGAGGCATATTGAGAGCATTTTAGACAGAAGGCTTAATAGTGAAAAATTTTTAAGAGGAAAGAGTTGTGAATTTTACAATAAATGACTTGCACCCGCAAGTCGTTTATTGTAAAAACAAAAGCTTGTTTTTTGTTTAATATTATTAAGTTATTTGGTAAAATTGTAAAAAATGACAAATAAACTTATGGAGAAAATTGTTTCTCTTTGCAAAAGAAGAGGGTTTGTTTTCCCGGGCTCGGAAATCTATGGAGGGATTGGTGGTTTTTGGGACTTTGGGCCTTTGGGAGTGTTGATGAGAAAAAATATTAAAGATCTTTGGTGGAGAGAAATGGTAGAAGAAAGAGATGATGTTTATGGCTTGGACTCGACAGTAATTCATAATCCTAAGGTATGGAGAGCTTCCGGTCACAGCCTTTCTTTTACTGATCCTTTGCGGGAATGTAAAAAGTGTCATCAACGGTTTCGCGCTGACCATCTGACGGATGACAAATGTCCTCAGTGTGGAGGTGAACTTACGGAAGTTAAGCAATTTAACCTAATGTTTAAGACTTTTGTTGGTCCGGCAGAGGATACTGCTCATCAGGCTTATCTTCGTCCGGAGACTTGCCAGGGGATTTTTATTAACTTTGCCAATGTAGTTGATACGATGCGGACGCACCTTCCTTTTGGAATTGCCCAGATCGGTAAAGGTTTTCGCAATGAAATTACTACCGGCAATTTTATTTTTAGAGATAGAGAAATAGAGATGATGGAGTTGGAATTTTTTGTTAATCCTGGCGAGGATGAGAGATGGTTTGATTACTGGCTTAAGAAAAGAGAGGCTTGGCATTTGAACTTAGGTCTTAAAAAAGAAAACTTGCGGCGCTTTGATCACCCGAAAGAAAGCTTGGCTCATTATTCCAAAAGGACCGTTGACATTGAGTACCGTTATCCTTTTGGTTGGGGTGAACTGGAAGGTATTGCTAGTAGAACAGACTTTGATCTTAAAAACCACTCTAAGTTTTCAGGGAAAAATTTAAGCTTTAAAGATGAGAAAGGAAAAGAGTTTTATCCTTTTGTAATTGAGCCTTCAGTGGGAGTAGAAAGATTATTTTTGGCTCTTTTATGCCAGGCTTATAAACAAGAGGATAAAAGGGTAGTTTTACAGCTAAAGCCTAAGATAGCTCCTTTTAAAGTAGCGGTTTTTCCTTTGCTGGCTAACAAGCCGACTTTGGTAAAAAAGGCAAGGATAATTTATAATAGCTTGAGAAAGTCTTTTGTAGTTGTTTGGGATGATAGAGGCAACATTGGCAAGCGCTATTATTCTCAGGATGAAATTGGTACCCCCTGGTGTGTGACCGTTGATTTTCAAACCTTGGAGGATGAGACAGTAACAGTGAGAGACAGAGATACAACGAAACAAAAGAGAATGAAAGTAAAAAGATTGGAAAACTATTTTAAAGAAAAATTGATAAATGAATAAAAAAATTATTTTTATTATTTTAGGATTGATTTCTTTGGCGGTTGCCTTTATTTTATGGTTTTTTAAACCTTTTTCTTCTGAGGATTCTTCCATGATTTCAACAAAGCCTTTAACAGAAAGAAAAATCTTGCAGGTAAATACCCTAGAGTTAGAAAAAAGGCCTTATATTATCCTTGAGCCAAAGAGCAATATTGAGCCAAAGAGCTTAGGTCATTGGGTAACGGTGACTATTGACAAAATTGGGGGTTTTGAGGAAGTAGAGTATGAGTTTGAATATACGACTGGTTCGATGATCCAGGGAGGGATGGGAAGAATAGATTTTACCAAAGAAAAACCGCCAGTTTCCAAAGAGATTGCTTTTGGGTCAGCCTCTAAAGGTAAATATAAGTATGATGAGGGAGTTTACGAAGGGAAGTTTACTTTTCAATTTTTCAATGGAGAAGAAGCCGCTTTGAAAACTGACTTTAATCTGCAAAACAAAACAGAAGTAGAAGGATTGTTTACCAGTCCTGACGAAAAAGTTAGCCTTGAAGTCGGCAGTAGCGATTTAGAAAGCGATGATTACTTGGTTATTGCTTCTACTTTGGGCTTACCGGAGATTCCCGAAGGGGAGATTATAGCCGGTCCTTATGGTTTTTATGCTGACGGACCAAGAAGTCTTGCCAATGCTGCTTTGATCTTTAAAGGAGTAGAAAAGGAAGGGGTTGTTGTGTTAAGATGGAACGGTGATAGTTGGCAGGAATATGAAACAGAGGTCAGTGGAGGCAAGGCCTCGGCAGAGGTTGACAGTTTGGGAGCTTTTGTTTTAGTGGAGAAGTAAAGAGCACTTTCGCAATTCTTTTAAAGGATAAAAAATGACTATAGACTTTCAAAAAAGTTTAAAAAGTTTAGCCGAACAGGGTGAGAAAAGCTTTATGGCTGGCGCTCAGTGGCGGGTTTTACGAGCTTTAGGCCAACTTGAGAGCACTACCAGTTTAGATATTGATCGCTTTGTTGTTTATCAGATTCTTCATCCTTCAAGAACAGTAGAAGTAATTTTGCCAGTGGAGTTTAAAGGAAAGATTTATATTTGTTTAGGTATGAGAGCTTGGTTTGATAACGGCAAGTTGCACAAGAAAGGAGAAATTGTTAAGGGAGGGATAAGATTTTTGTCTGTTGAAGAAGAAACTCAAGGCAGGATAATAAGTATTGCTGATGAGAAGAAAGCCCGCCAGTCTGCCTTGGATGATGTAATGGCTTTAGGACTAGAGATGCTCGCTAAAAATTCAGGGACTAATTTTCGTAAACGGGTTTTAGAAGAAGGGGGGCTTATTAAAAAAAGGAGATCTCTTAAAGATTTGGATATTGTTGGCGGTTCTAAAGGAGTCATTATTGCTCCTCGGTCTTTACACTTACCTGATCATAACCAGTTTGTAAAAAGGGCTTTGGAGGTTTTTGGCTATAAACTCGGGCTTTTGCAGATAGTTGGCTGGGACAGGGATGTGCCGGCCGGTGATATTGGTACAACAGGGAAAGTTAAGGGCAGTTCTGTTTTGGATGGTTTTGTTGACGGCTACCAAAAGGCGATAAAGAATTTAGGGGTGAAGATGAAAAGGAACTTAGTGGTTGCTGTCCTTACCGGGAAAACATCCGATGATAGGTATCTTGGCAATCCGGCTCGGGCAACAGCGACCGGTTTTGGCACAGTAGAAGCCTTGAAAGCCTGGGCAAAGACCAAAGGGAAAAAGCTGAAAGATTTAATAGTTGTTTTTGATGGGGCTGGTAATGCCGCGCGACCAGCGGCAACCTTTTTGGTTAATTATGGAATTAAAGTAGTCGGGATGACGGATAGTAGATCAGTAATTATGGTAAAGGAAGGTTTTAAGCCAAGAGACTTGCAGGAAATAGGAAGAATTAAGGCAAAACGGGGTAGTTTAGCCCAATGGGCCAGAGGGAAAAAAGGAGTAAAAGCCATAGCTGAAAAGAGGGAGGATTTAGATAAGGGTAAAGTTCGTTTATGGCAGGACTCAGGAATGAATGTCCTTTTTGTCTCTTCAGACGCAATGATTATAAACAACAAGAATGTTTGTTTTTTACCGGAAGGGAGTTTGGTTGTTGATGGAGCCAACGGTCCGGTTACTCCCAAGGCAGAAATGCAATTGCCTAAAAGAAAAATTGATCATTTAACCGGCTCTTTTGCCAATTCCGGCGGAGTGATTGGTTCACTGATTGAATGGGCCGGCAATGTTGGCAACTTTGCTGTTAACAAAAAAAAATCAGAAAAATATATAGCCCATTGCCTAAGGAGTAATTTTGAAGAAATGAATAAGTTGGTTAAAAAAGGAATTGTTGATTCTTTGGCTGACGCTTTCTATTATATGGCGATGGAGAGATATGTAAGGAAGTGGATGAGGTAAGAATATCAAAAATTTAAAAAAACTAACTCTCTAGAAAAAACAGAAAGACTCTCTCTTCTCCTGCTCGAACTGGTTGGGGAAATCCAGGTTGGGGAGAATAGTTTTAGGAAGAGATTAATTTCTTTAACACTCTAATGATTCGAATCATTAGAGTGTTTTTTTGTTGATTTTTCCCTCTTGACAAGCATGAGTTGAGTATATAAAAATGTTTATTAGTGGTGAAAAGTGGTGATAATAATAATAGAGCAAAGAGTATGTTTATCGGGTTATACGAGAGGAATTTAGAAGCCAAAGGAAGGCTGGCGATTCCCAAAAAATTCAGAGGAACTTTAGGAAAAGAAGGGATTTTGACTAGGGGTTTGGATGGTTGTTTGTTTCTCTTTCCTAAAACTCGCTGGCAAGAAATTGCTAAAAAATTGCGCCAAACCCCTCTAACAAGCTTGGACGCTCGCGCTTTTACAAGACTTTTGACCTATGAGGCTTTTGCAGTTGAGTTCGACAGTCAGGGAAGAATTCTCCTGCCGGAAGTCCTTAAAAAGTTTGCTTACTTAAAGAAGCAAGCAGTTGTGGCCGGCAGTCTTGATCGCATAGAAATTTGGGCAAAAGATAAGTTTGAGGAGTATCAGTCAAAAATTGAAAAGACTTCTGATGAGATTGCCGAAAGATTAAATAATCTTGAAATCAGAATATGAGTTGTTTTTCCTTGTCATTCCGCACTTGATGCGGAATCTATAACAGTAATTATTTGTATAGATTCCTGGTCGAGCCAGGAATGACAATGAATAATTTCCGAAGATTTTAGCCAGTTCCATCAGCCTGCTCTTTTAAAAGAAGCAATAAGTTACCTAAGTGTTAAGCCTGGCTGGCTTTACATTGATGTCACTATTGGCAGTGCCGGCCACGCTTTAGAAATTTTATTAAAGGGAGGAAGAGTTTTCGGATTGGACTGCGATTCTGAGGCAGTAGATTTTGCCAAAAAGCGTTTGGCGGTTTTTTGTCAGAAACACGCCTGCCCTACAAACGCTTTCAAGCTGGTAAAGGCCAATTTTGCCAATTTGAAAAGTGTTTGGCAAAGCCAGGGAATTGCTCGTCCTGCCGGAATTCTTTTTGATCTAGGAACCTCTCATCACCAGCTGCAATCCAAAGGCAGAGGGTTTTCTTTCCAGAAAGATGAGCTTTTGGATATGCGGATGGATGAGAATTTAAAAGTGAGTGCCGCCGACCTGATTGCAGCGTTGGGGCAGAAAGAGCTTTATGAACTTTTTTCTAAGCTGGGTGAAGAAAAGTATTCTTTGGCAATTGCTCGTGCTATTAATCGGACCCGTAGAGAAAAGCCAATTGAAACTACCGGGCAGCTAGCTAAAATTGTGGAGAAAGTTTATTGTCAACAGAAAGGAAGGAGAAAAATCCATCCAGCAACAAAGATTTTTCAGGCTTTGAGAATTGCTGTTAATGATGAGTTGAACAATTTGAGAAAGGCATTGCCTGAAGCCTTGGAAATTTTAGAGAAAAAAGGAAAATTGGTAGTGATCAGCTTTCATGGGTTAGAAGACAAAATCGTTAAGAAATTTTTTAAAGAGAAAGATAGAGAAGCTTTGTTCCAAGTGTTAACCAAAAAGCCAATTGTGCCTGATGATAGAGAACTAAAAGTAAATCCTAGAGCGCGGAGTGCTAAACTGCGGGCGATAAAAAAATTATGAAAAAAATTTCTTACCATTTATTTTTGGTTGTGATTGTAGCTGTTTTGGCTTTGTTGCAAATTATTTTTGCCAACAAATTGGCAACTTCGGGAGAGGTTTTACAAAAGATGGAAAAAGAGGCTGAAGTTTTAAAAATGGAAAACAGAAGACTTAGTAATCAGATTGCTTCTTGTAGTAGCTTACTAGAACTGGAAGAAAAAGCAAAACAACTTGGTTTTAGCAAAAATCCTTCTGTTGTTTATCTGCCAGACCAAAAAGGAATTGCTTTGAAATTCTAAAATGGATATCGAAAGGCGATTGTCTGTCTTAGTTTTTCTTTTTATTTTTTTTACAGGCCTAATAATTGTTAGGCTTTTTTATTGGCAGGTAATTAAAGCGGAAGAGTTGGCCATTTTAGGATCAGACCAATGGGAGAAAATTAAGAAAATTAATCCTGTTAGGGGTGAGATCTTGACGGCTGATGGCTTCCCTTTGGTTTCCAGCAAGGAATCTTATTTACTTTTTGCTAACTTGAAAAAGATAAAAGAGGAAGAAAAGAAAAAGATAGTCAAGAGTTTAACTCCAATTATAGCCGCACCTCAAATTGAAGCAACCTCTTCTGCTAAAAAAAAAGAGGAAATACTAGACGAAAACAGTGAAAAATTAAAAGCTCTTCTTGAGCCAGAAGAGAAATTGTGGGTTCCTTTACAAAAAAAGCTTTCTTTGGTCCAGAAGGAACAAATAGAAAATTTAGAAATTGAGGGATTGGGTTTTGAGCAGGAGATGCTTAGATTTTACCCAGAGGCTTCGATGGCTGCTCATCTAACCGGTTTTGTTGGTGCTAATTTTGCCGGCGAACAAACTGGTTATTTTGGAATTGAAGGTTTTTACAATTTTGAACTTGAAGGGCAGCAAGGAGTTTTAGTTCAAGAAAAGGATGTTTCCAACGATCCAATTTTAACGGGATTTTTTAACAAAGAAGAAAAAAAAGATGGTAAGAACTTAATTTTACACCTAGACCGCTCTTTTCAACTTTCAGTAGAGAAAGAGTTAGAGAAAGCAGTTGAGAAATACAAAGCGAAATCCGGCTGGGTAGTTGTTATAGAACCTTATAGCGGGGCAGTTCTTTCAATGGCTGCTTATCCAAGATATGAGCAGGCCAGGTTTTCAGATTATTCCAAAGAAGTGTATAAAAATCCTTGTATTGCCGAAAGCTATGAACCGGGTTCTACTTTTAAGGTTTTGGTGATGGCAGCGGCTTTAGACCAAGAGGTTATTACGCCAGAGACAAAATGCGCTATTTGTGAAAAACCTTTTAAAATTGATAAATATATTATAAAAACTTGGAATGATGAGTATTATCCCAATCAAACGATGCGCGAGGTTATAAAAAATTCTGATAATGTTGGGATGGTTTTTGTAGGTCAGAAGTTAGGTAAAGATAAATTGGCAGAATACCTAGAAAGGTTGGGAGTTGGCAAGAAAACCGGGATTGACCTTCAAGAGGAAGGAAATGTTTCTCTTAAAGACAAAAAGCAATGGAGCAACGTAGATTTAGCAACTGCTTCTTTTGGGCAAGGCTTGGCAGTAACTGGCATTCAAATGGTTAGGGCGGTGGCGGCAATTGCTAACGGAGGTAGCTTACCGGAGCCACATGTTGTAGCGAAAATAGAAGGAGAGAAAAAGAGTTTAGAGATAAAACCAAAGATTATAACTAGAGTTTTAAAAGAGAAGGCGACTCGGGAAATAACAGAAATGATGGTTAATGCAGTAGAGGAGGGAGAAGTTAAATGGACAAAGCTTGACGGTTACAAGATAGCCGGAAAAACAGGAACAGCGCAAATTCCGGTAGCCGGACATTATGATAAAGAAAAAACGATTGCTTCTTTTATCGGCTTTGCCCCGGCAGATAAGCCGAGGTTTGTAATGCTTACCTATCTTAGAGAACCGACTAGTTCTCCTTGGGGTTCAGAAACAGCCGCCCCGCTTTTTTTTAAAATTGCAGAGAAACTTTTCTTTTATTATGGGATTCCGCCAGAATGATATAATAAGTTAATCAGAAAATGGGTTTAGGTTTGCCTGCCGGCAGGCAGGCAAACAAGTTTCTATACCCAAGCCCATAGACTAATTTCTAAATTAGATATGTCTTTCTTACAAACTCTGCGAAATTTTATCCCTCACTGGCTTGTTAATACTTTTTACCATCTCCCTATTTCTATTCTGGCGGTTGTTTTTTATCGCTATCCGGCTAAGAATTTGGTTGTTATTGGCGTTACTGGCACAGACGGGAAAACAACAACTTCTACTTTAATTTATGAAATTCTCAAAAAAGCAGGGAAAAGAGTAGCTTTGATAACCAGTGTTTGTGCCAAAATTGGAGAGGAGGTTTTAGACACCGGCTTGCATGTGACTACTCCAGACTCTTGTAAGTTGCAGAAGCTTTTGCGCCGCATTGCCGATAGGAAATTTAAGTTTATAATTTTAGAAACAACTTCCCATGGCTTGGATCAACACCGTCTCCTTGGGGTTAATTTTAATATAGGAGTGGTTACAAATGTGACTGACGAGCATTTAGATTATCATGGAAATTGGCAAGACTATTTGTCAGCCAAGGCTCGATTATTTCAAAAGACAAAGTTTGCTGTTTTAAACATTGAAGACAAGTCTTTTGGCTATTTAAAAAAAATCGCTAAGGGAAAAGTTATTACTTATGGTTTAAAAAAAGGTGATCTTAATTTAAAAAAGTTTCCTTTTAAGACTTCTTTGCCAGGAGAATACAACAGACTTAATTGTTTAGCCGCTATTAGTGTTGCTAAAATTCTTAAAGTAAAAGAACCTGTTGTTAGAAAGGTTATTGCTCAATTCAAAGGAGTTAAGGGAAGAATGGAGAAAGTTTATGATAAGAATTTTAAGGTGATTATTGATTTTGCTCATACCCCTAACGCTTTAAAGAACGCTCTGAAAACTTTAAGAACTTTTTCTCATCGGAAGTTAATTGCCATTTTTGGTTGCGCTGGCTTGCGCGATCATTATAAAAGACCAGCAATGGGGAAAATTGCTTGCCGATTGGCTGATAAGGTGGTTTTGACGGCCGAGGACCCACGGACTGAGAATGTCAAGGAAATTATTGAAGAAATAGCTTCAGGATGTAAAAATAAAAGAAAGCTTTGTAAAATTGCAGATAGACAAAAAGCAATAAATTTTGCTATTAGGAAGCTTGCTAAAAAAGGAGATATTGTTACTCTTTTTGGCAAGGGCCACGAACAGTCAATGTGTTTTGGGGAAAAAGAACATCCTTGGTCAGAACACAAAGCAGTCAAGAAGGCCTTAAGAAATTTATGAATTATATGAAACAGGAATTACACAGTATTTCTTACTGTTCGAGCGGAGCGTCAGCGAAGTCGAGAACTTCTCGACTCTCCCGGTATTACACCGGGATCGCTCGAAGAATAAAGCGCGTAAGTCCTGTAAAAGACAATTTTTCAAAGAGAAAATTGGTTAAGCTTGCCGCTGTAGTGCTGGCAGCAGGAAAAGGGACAAGGCTAAATTGCCAGAGAAAAAACAAAGTGATAATGAAGCTTGCCGGCAAACCAATGATAACTTATGGGTTAAAAAGCTTGAAAAAAGTAGGAATAAAAGACATTTTTATAGTAGTTAATTTTGCTGTTGATTCAATTAAAAATAAATTAAATGGAGAAAATCTTATTTTTGTTAGACAAGGAAAGAGGTGGGGAACCGGGGCTGCTGTTTATGATGCCGTCAAAAAAATGAAAAGCGAAGAAAAAGACATTTTGGTTATGTATGGTGATCATTGTGCTTTTTATTCTCCTGATTCCTTAAAAAAGTTAATTAACGATCATCAAAAGAGAAAGGCGGTAATGACGGTGGCAACTGTTATCCCTTCAAGACATTTTGCCTATGGACGAATACTAAGGGATAAAAAAGGAAAATTTAAGGAAATTGTCGAGGAGAGATTTTGCACAAAAGAACAAAAGAAAATAAAAGAACTAAATCTTGGCCTTTACCTTTTTAAACTTTCTTTTTTAAGAAGATTTTTGCCTAAAATTAAAGAAAATCCCAGTGGTGAGTATTATTTAACAGATTTAGCAAGGCTGGCGGTAGAAAACAATCTCTCAGTGGAGATCTTTAAGATTGATGATCCCTTGGTTGCTTATGGTGTTAATACCAAAGAAGAATTAGGAATAGCCGATAAGCTTATGAAAGAAAGATTAACTAAAAAAAGTGCTTAAAAATTTTAAAATTTTTAAAAAAGAAGAAAAGCTTGTTTGTGGAATTTCTGATAAGGCTTCAGGAAATATTGACCTTCGTTTTGGGGAAGATGGAAAGGTTTTAGGCAATAGAAAAAGATTGGCAAGACAATTAGGAATTGATTTAGAGACTCTTTTTGAAATGGATCAGGTTCACGGAAGCAAGGTTAGAGTTTTAGATGATCAGGATTTAAACAAGATTTTTTATTGTTCGAGCGGTTCCCGATCCGCCAAAGAGGCGGAGAGGGAGAAGTTAAGAACTTTTCAAGATATTCCAGATGAGCTTCTCGACTCCTCTCGATTAAAATCGAGACTCGCTCGAAGAAGAAACCACTTAACTAATATTATTTCTGAAGTTGACGCTTTGATTAGTGATAAACCGGGGATTTTTTTGATGGTAAAAACGGCTGATTGTTTTCCTCTTTTGTTTTTTGATCCTATGAAACGAGTGGTTGCTGCTGTTCATGTTGGCTGGCGAGGGGCGGTAGAGAAAATTTTTTTAGAAACTTTGCTGATTATGATGAAGAAATTTGCTTGTCAACCTGTCAACATTAAGGTAGTTATTGGGCCGGGAGCAAGGAAATGTTGCTTTGTCCACAGCCATTATATTCAAGAGAAATTGCCGGAATGGAAGCAGTACATACTAAGATCAAACCGTCATCCTGAGCCTGCCTGCCTGGCTGCAGGCGCGCGAAGGATCCCCGTTAAATCTTTAGATATTGCTTCCTTTATAACAGACAAACTTGTTTCTTTTGGTGTAGAAAGAGGCAATATTGAAGATACAGGGATTTGCACGATTTGCAATAAGCGTTTTTTTTCTCACTTTCGTGCTTTAAGGAAAGGAGAAGTGGAGGGAAGATTTGCCTCTATTATTGGTTTAAGAAGTTGAGCTTATTATTCAGTATACTATATATACTAAATAATAAGGAGGAATTTTGGATTTAAGAAGAATCAAAAAAGTTCATTTTACCGGTATTAAGGGAGTTGGGATGGCGGCTCTGGCTTTTTGTGCTCAAGATTTGGGCCTGGAAGTTAGCGGTAGCGATGTTAAAGAGGAGTTTGTTACCGATGCGGTTTTAGAAAGGCGAGGGATTAAATGGCAGACTGGTTTTTCTCCAGAAAATATTCCTGAAGATACTGACTTGCTGATTTTTACTGGTGCTCATGGTGGAGAAGCTAATAGAGAAGTAGTTGCTGCTCAGCAAAAAGGAGTTGTTACTTTTTCCCATGCTCAAGCATTGGCAAGATTTATGAAAGGAAAGATTGGTATTTCTACTTGTGGAGTTGGTGGGAAGACAACAACAGCTTCGATGATTGCTATCCTTTTGCAAACTGCTGGCTTAAACCCAAGTTTTGCTATCGGCGCTGGCGAGATTTTCCCTTTGGGCTTTCCTGGTAGGTTTAATGAAAAAGGTAAAGCCTTTGTGGCCGAGGCCGATGAGTATGCCACTTCTCCTTCAGATAGAACTCCCAGGTTTATGTTCCAAAAACCAAAAATTGTAGTTTTGACCAATATTGAGCATGACCACCCTGATGTTTATCCAAATATTAAGAGCACCTTAAAAGCTTTTAGAAATTTTATTGTTAAACTTAGTTCCGATTGTCTTTTAGTGGCTTGTCTTGATAATAAGAATGTAGCTAATTTAATTCAGTCAATTAAAGTGCCAGTTAAAACTTATGGTTTTTGCAAATATGCTGATTGGCAAATTATAGACTGGCACTTGGAACCAGGAAAGACAGTTTTTTCCCTTAGACACAAAGGAGATGTTTTTAAAGATTTAACCTTAAAAGTTCCAGGGAGATTTAATATTTTGAACGCAACTGCCAGTTTTGTGGTGGGGAATTTTTTAGGATTAAAGTTTGACAAATTAAAGCAGGGTTTGTTAGCTTTTTTAGGAACAGAAAGAAGATTTGAAAAAGTTGCTGAAGTTGGAAAAGTTCTGCTTTACGATGATTATGCCCACCACCCTTTGGAAATTAAAGCAACACTTAAAGCGGCAAAGTCTTGGTTTAACAACAGGAAAATTGTTGTTATTTTTCAACCTCATACTTATAGTCGAACAAAGTTTTTACTAACTGAGTTTGCCGATAGTTTTCAGGATGCTGATCAAATAATTATTACTAAGATTTATGCTTCGGCAAGAGAAAAAGCCGATTTACAAATAAGCGGAGCGATTCTTGCTCAAGAAATTGCTAAAAGAGGTAAAAAAGTTTGCTATCAGGCCGGTTGTCAGGCGGTTTGCCGGTTTTTGGAAGAGAATATTAAAGCTGGCGATGTCATTTTTACCTTAGGGGCGGGGGATATATTTTTATGGCACGATAAAATAATTAATAATTTAAAATGCAAAATTCAAGATTAAAATTCAAGATTAAAAAGGATATTGATTTGGCTCCTTTTACTACTTTTGGTATTGGCGGGCCGGCCGATTATTTTTTTGAGGCTAGAAACAGCCAGCAGATTGTCAAAGCCGTTAACTGGGCAAAAGCCAAAAAATTACCTTTTTATATTTTAGGTGGGGGAAGTAATTTATTGGTAGCTGATAAGGGAGTGAGGGGATTGGTAATAAAAATTCAAAATTCAAAATTCAAAATTCAAAATGAGAAAGCCTATTGCGAAGGAGGAGTGATGGTGAATAGAATTGTAGAAGAAACGGTGAATAGAGGTTTAGGAGGTTTGGAATTTTTCGCTGGCCTGCCGGGAACAGTTGGTGGAGCAGTTTATAATAACAGTCATTGGAAGGATCACTTTTTTTCCGACTGTTTGGAGAAAGTGGAAGTTTTAAATAAAAATCTTGAAAGAAAAGTTTTTAAAAAGAAGGACTTGGATTTTTCTTATGACTGGTCGAGCTTACGAAAAAAAGGGATGATAGTTCTTAGCGCTAGTTTTAAATTAAACAAAGAGAATGAAAGTACTTTGAAGAGAAAAATAAAGGAAACATTAAAGGAAAGAAGCAATCAGCCGAAAGGCAAATCAGCTGGCTGTATTTTTAAAAACCCTAAAGGTAAATCGGCCGGTTATTTGATTGATAAAGTAGGTTTGAAAGGCAAGAAAATAGGAGGGGTAAAAATAAGTGAGAGACACGCTAATTTTTTTATCAACGTTGGTGGAGGTAAAGCCGAACAAGTTGTAAAATTAATTAAGCTGGTTTGTAAAAAAGTGAAGATGGACTGTAAGATAGAACTCGAACCGGAGATTTTCTTTTTAGGGGAATTTTAGTGTGCCAATTCTTTCACACCGGGCGTGAGCCGCCCCAGAACTATTTGCTAGGGGACAGGTAGGCGAAAGATCACACCCGCTGTGACCCCTTGGCTTATTTTTATGTCTAAAAGATTAATTATCGAAGGCGGTTGTCCTTTAAAAGGGGCAGTTCGCTTGGGCGGAGCAAAAAACGCCTCTTTCAAATTAATGATTGCTTCTTTATTGGCTAAAGGAGAGACACGGCTTCTTAATTTTTCTAAAATTGCCGATGTTCAAACAACTAAAGATATTATTTGTCTTTTGGGAGGAAAAATTCGAAAGTGCGGTGAGAGGACTCTTTTAATAGATACTTCTTTAGTCAATAGATTTGCTATTCCTGAAAAATGGGGCCGGCTCTCACGAGCTTCAACAATGTTCATTGGTCCTCTTCTTTCGCGCTTTAACAAAGCAGTTGTTCCTTTTCCCGGAGGAGACAAAATTGGTCCCCGTCCACTTGAACGTCATTTTAAGGGTTTAGAAAAATTTGGAGTTAGTCTAAAAGTAAAAAGGGGAGTAATTGAGGCTGGTTGCTCTCAGCTTGTTGGTGCCAACTACCGTTTTGACAAAAATACCCATACGGGAACAGAGGCTTTGATAATGACGGCGGTTTTAGCCAAAGGTAAGACAACTTTGGAGAATGCTGCCGAGGAGCCGGAAGTTGACGACCTTATAGAGTTTTTGAATAAAATGGGAGCAAAAGTTAAAAGACGAACTAACAGAAGAATTGATATTTATGGTGTAGCTAAACTTGAGCCGGTAATTTATCAAATTATGCCCGATAGAAATGAGGCCGTTTCTTATGCGGTGGCAGCCATTATGACTAAAGGAGATATTGTAGTGGAAAATGCTCGCAGTAAAGATTTAAGGACATTTTTGGAAAAATTGGAAGAAGCCGGTGGTGGTTTTGAGGTAGGAAATTATGGGATTCGCTTTTTTTATAAAAAACCTCTTTCCGCCTTAGACATAGTAACTCAGCCTTATCCCGGCTTTATGACCGATTGGCAACCTTTGTGGGCAGTGCTGGCTACTCAACTAAGAGGAATAACAACGATTATAGAAACAATCTATCTTAGCCGCTTTGGATATGTAAAAGACTTAAGAAGGATGGGAGCGGAGATATCTTTTTTCCATCCGACTGTTGATGACCCTGGAGAATTTTATAATTTTAATTTAGAGAATGATTGGCAAGGTTATCCTCATGGCATTCAAATTAAAGGGTCAAGGCGGTTAAAGGGGATAAAAGCAAAAATTAGCGATTTAAGGGCGGGGGCAACTTTAGTGTTGGCTGGTTTGGTAACTGATGGTGGAGAAACAGTTTTGGAGGGAGTAGAGCATATTGATAGAGGTTATGAGGATTTGGATGGGAGGCTTCGTCAACTGGGAGCAAAAATAAAAAGACTGGAGGGGAAGTAATGAAACAAAGGCGAACAATCGTTATTCTTCACGGCTGGCAGTCAAGGCTATCTCGGTGGCAGCCACTGGTTGAGATCTTGCAGAAGAAATTTAAAGTTTTTTTACCCTCTTTGCCTGGTTTTGAAAAGAAGTTAACCAAGGCTTGGAAACTTAAGGATTATGCTGATTGGTTAGAAGATTATTTAGCCAAGAAAAAAATAGACAATCCTGTTTTGGTTGGTCATTCTTTTGGCGGCCAGTTAGCAGTAAAGTTTCTAAGCCGGGGAAATAGGGCAAGAAAGTTAATTTTAATCGCCAGCTCCGGTATTGATCCAAAAAATAATTTTAAAAAAGCCATTTTTTTACTTTTAGCCAAAACAGGAAAAGTTTTTTTTCTTCTTCCTCCTTTTTCTTTTTTTAGAAGATTTGCTGTTTGGTTTCTTTATAAATTAGCCAGAGAGCAAGATTATTTCCGGGCTGATGAGTTTTTGAAATTGACAATGAGGAATGTTCTTAGGGAAAGACTAGAACCACTCTTGAAGAAAATTCAAGTTTCCACTTTGATTTTATGGGGAAAAAAGGATAAAATTACCCCAGTAGCCGATGCTTATATTTTTGCCGGAGAAATAAAAGATTCTCGTTTGAAAGTTTTTAAAGACGGCGATCACGGCTTGCCTTTTAAATTGGTAGAAAAAGTAGCAAGAGAAATTATTTCTTTTTGTTAGCGATAATGGTTTTTTTTGGATTTTTTGTTTGTCTTTTCTTCTTTTTTTTAATTTTTCAAATTCTTAAGTTTTCCCTTTATTGTTTATATTTATGGCAAATTGTTGAGTATCGATTGGATAGGTTTTTGGTCAGAATCAGCAATAAAGGAGATAAAAAAGAGCTATTGCGCTATTTTAATTTTTTGAATTTTTATCCCTTTAATAAATATCCAAAGATTACTTTTAGAACAATACTGACAGTTTTTAGCCACTTTTTTATTGGCTATCAATTGCTTTTCTTGATCTATCGGCCATTGATTAAGTCCTCATTGCTTAACCAGCGCTTTGTTTTAACCCTTTTTTTAATCATTATTGTCTTTTATTATTTTACTCCGCTTTTGACTTCGCTGATTACTTTTTTCTTTTCCTTGCTTCTTTGGCCGGCAAAAAGATTTATAGTTTTTTTTGCTAAAAAGAAAATAGAAGAGCTTAACGCTCTGCTGGTTATTGGGATTACTGGTAGTTTTGGAAAAAGCTCTACCAAAGAAGTAATTGCTGGGATGCTTTCTTTAAAATACAAAGTTGCCAGAACACCGGCTAATACCAATACGCAAATAGGGGTGGCTAAAACTATTCTGTTTTCTTTAGATAAGAGTCATCAAATTTTTGTTGTGGAAATGGGGGCTTATAAAAGAGGAGAAATAGAAGAAATATGTCAACTAGTTAAACCTAAGATTGGGGTTTTAACAGGAATAAACGCTCAACATTTAGCTCTTTTTGGGAATTTAGCCAATACCAAAGCCGCTAAATATGAATTGATAAAAAGCCTGCCAGCTGATGGTTTAGCTTTGTTTAATGCCAGAAATAAATATACTTTAAGTTTATCCAAGAGGCGTAGAAAGTTAAACTCTTTACTTTATGGAAGAAAAATAAAAAAGTATGAGGAAGCAATTGAAGCAGCCTGGCAAATAGGAGATTACTTGAAGATTCCCAAGACAAAAATGAGAAGGTTCATTCCTAAGTTACGAAAAAAGCTTCAATTTAAAAAAGGAAAGACAAAGGAAGGATATTTACTCTTTGATGATAGTTATTCCAGTAACCCTGATGGTTTTTTCAGAGCTTTAGAAAAAATTGCTGAGTATAAAAGGAAAAAATTAGTTGTAACACCCGGTATTATAGAATTAGGTAAGAAAAGTGAGGAAATACATCAGCAATTGGGAGCAGTTCTAGCCAAGGTTGCTGACAAAGTGGTGATTACCAATGAGAATTTTGCTTTTTATTTTAAAAAAGGAGCAAAGGAACAGTTTGAGAAAAAGTTTTTGGTTTCTCAAAATGAAGTGGAGATTTTAAAGTGGCTAGGTGAAAAATTAAATAGCAATTGGGTAGTTTTGCTGGAAGGAAGAGTGCCAAAAAATGTTATTAGCTTATTTAAAAAATTAAAAACAAAAAAAGAAATAGTTTCCTAATAAAACGCCGAAAATAATTTAAAATTCAATGAAACCTGTTATCATCTCTCTATCTCCAAATACCTTTCCGGATGATGTTTTTTTGGCAGTTAATCAGCTGTTTTTTCCCTTTTCTTGGAAAAAAGGAGAAGCGATTGGAAAAATAGAACAAAAATTTAAAGAGTATTTTAAAGTTCCTTTTGCTTTTTCTTTTAATAGCGGACGTTCAGCTTTGCAGGTTGGTTTGCAGGCTTTAGCTTTACCAAAGGGAAGTGAAGTTATTCTCCAGGCTTTTTCTTGTGTTGTTGTTGCTAATAGTGTTCGCTTTGCCGGCCTTAAACCGGTTTTTGTCGATATTAGGAAAAATTCATTTTCTCTTGATGTTGTTGATTTAGAAAAGAAGATCACCTCAAAGACAAAAGCTATCATTGTTCAAAATCTTTTTGGAATTCCCGACGATTTACAAAAGATTTTAAAGATTGCTAAAAAACATAAACTGATTTTAATAGAGGATTGTGCTCAGTCTTTAGGAGCGACTTTCGGGAAAAAGAAAATTGGTCAGTTTGGAAAGTTTGCTTTTTTTTCCTCTGGCAGAGATAAAGTGATTTCTTCTGTTTTTGGAGGAGTTTTGATTACCGGAGATAAATTTCTTGCCGCCAGAGTGAAAAGAATTTACCAAAAACTTGACTTTCCTTCCAGTTTTTGGATTTTTAAACAGTTAGGCCACCCGATTATTTTTTCTTTAGTTATCCCTGCCTATTTTTGCTTTAGGATTGGTAAATTTAGTTTAGGTAAGGGGATTTTATTTTTAATGCAGAAGATCGGCTTGCTTGACTTTCCTGTTAAAAGAAAGGAAAAGATTGGTGAGAAGCTGAAAGATTATCCAAAAAAATTGCCCAATGGTTTAGCAACTTTACTCCTTAAACAGTTTAATAAATTAGAAGAATTTAATAAAAAGAGACCAAAAATTGCTCAATATTATATTAATAATTTATCAAGTATGAAAAATATTCAATTTCCAAAATTGTTAAAGGATTACCGGCCTATTTTTTTAAGATTTCCCATATTGGTTGAAAAACAAGAAAAATTGTTAAAATTTGCAAAAAAAAGAAAAATAATTTTGGGCAATTGGTATAGTAAAGTAATTGCTCCTAAAGGAACAAATTTGAAAAGGGTTGGCTATAAGCTAGGCAGTTGTCCCAACGCTGAGAGAGCAGTCAAAAAAGTGATAAACCTGCCAACTTATCCTAAAATGAGTTTAAGTGATGCTGAGAGGGTAATTGGCTGTTTGAAGAAGTTTTATGGATAAATGGTCAACTGGTTGTAGCTGCTTGTTTGTTTATGCTAGTGTGAGTTACGAAATTGTTAGCTTGTTAGTTTTTATTGTTCGAGCGAAGCCCTGCACCAGACGGTGCGGGGCAAAGTCGAGAACCCTACTAGAGAAGACTTCTCGACTACTCCCTTGACAGACCTGCCTGCCGGCAGGCAGGCTCGGGATCCGCTCGAAGAATAACAGATATAGTATTTCGTAATTTAAGTTAATATGAAGGAATTTCTAGATTTTTGAAATTTTGAAATATGGATTTGCAGACGGAAGAAATTACAAATAAGAAGCTTTGGGAGGATTTTGTTCTAGGGCAAAAAGAGCAGGGCAATTTTTTGCAGTCTTGGAATTGGGGGGAAACTCATCGGCTTTTGGGCCGTAAAGTTTTTCGCTTTGGTTTTTACAGAGGGAGTAGTTTGCAGGGCGTTGCTCTTTTGGTAAAACAGGAGGCAAAAAGAGGCAATTATTTAGAGTCTCCGGGCGGGCCGATTATTAATTGGCAGGAGCCTAGCTGTTTTGAAAAGTTTGTCCAGCTTTTAAAAGAAACAGGAAAGAGAGAGGGCTGTCTTTTTGTTCGAGTAAGACCGCAGATTGTTAGAGATAGAACTAATAAAGGAAGGTTTAAAAAAGCCGGCTTTTTGCCGGCACCAATGCATCTTCATGCTCAAGACACTTGGATTTTAGATATTACCAAGGATGAGAAGACTTTGCTTAGTCAAATGCGCAAGACAACGAGGTATTGTATAAGGAAAGCAATCAAAGAAAAAGTTAAAGTAGTTAAGAGTGTTAAAGAGACAGATGTGGAAATTTTGTATAAACTGCAAAAAGAGACTGCCAAAAGACACAATTTTATCCCCTTTCCTTTTGATTTTCTTCAGGCCCATTTTAAAGCCTTTGTCGCTGATGACCAGATAAAAATTTTCAAAGCGATTTATAAAGGGAAAGTTTTATCTATTGCAATGATTGTTTTTTATGGAAAAAGGGCGGTTTATCATTACTCGGCTTCCTCATCGGCTTTCTCTAAAGTTCCTGCTTCTTATTTAATTCAGTGGGAAGCAATTAAAGAGGCAAAAAAGAGAGGTTGTGCTATTTATGATTTTTGGGGAATTACCTTAAAAGAAGATCGTAAACATCGTTTTTACGGAGTGACTCTTTTTAAAAAGGGTTTTGGGGGGCAGGCTTTTTCCTATTTACCGGCGCAGGATTTGCCGTTAAAATGGAATTATTGGCCGGTTTTTTTGTTTGAGACAGGACGAAGGATGTGGCGCAGGCTTTGAATATAAGCGTCTCTGAAAATGAAAAATAAAAGATATAATTTGCTGCAATCATTCAGTTTTGCCATAGAAGGCATCTGCCAGGCATTTAAGAAAGAAAGAAATTTAAAAATAGAACTTGGCTTTGCCTTAGGGATTATTTTGGTCGGTTTTATTTTGGGCTTTGAGGTTTTTGAATGGTTTATTGTTTTTGTTTTAATAGCTCTTGTTTTGTCAGCGGAAATTTTGAATTCTGCCATTGAGGCTATTTGCAATCTTTTAAATGAAAAATTAAAATTGGAATATAAGGAAACAAGACAAATAAGGAATATGGCAGCAGGAGCGGTTTTTTTATTGGCTTGTTTCGCTGCCTTAGTTGGAGTGTTGATTGTCATTCCGCATTTAGTAGACAATCTGTAAGATAGCAGTTAAGCTGTAGGTAAGGCAATTTAGAATTTTGTTACTACCTTGTCATTCTGAACTTGCCTGCCCCGCACCGAATGGTGCTGGGGATTCAGGATCTATAAAGATAGATTTATCCGTATAGATTCCTGGTGTAAGCCATGAATGACAGATGATTTGAAAAACCCAATGGCTTTACTATTAGGTTTGCTTATTTTTTCTTTTATTGTAAACAGTATTTTAATTGTCCCTTTTATTGATTTTTTGTATAAGCTTAAATTTTTAAGACAACAGCAAAAAACAAAAGACGCTTTTGGAAAAAAAACCCCTATTTTTGACCGTTTTCACAAAGGCAAAGCAGGGACGCCGGTTGGTGGTGGCTTGTTGATAATTTTTACTACAGGAATTCTCTTTTTCCTTTTGGTCCCTCTTCTTAGTTTTTTGGGTGTAGAAGCTACTCATATTTATTCTGTTAAAGAAGAAGTAAATATAATCTTTTTTACCTTTGTTTCTTTTGCTTTACTTGGTTTTTATGATGATTTAATGAAGTTTTTTCGCTTTTCACAAACCGGTTTTTTTGGGTTGCGATTGAGGCATAAATTTTTAATCCAGTGGATTTTGGCTTTGATTATTGGCATTCTTTTGTATGTAAACTTAAAGATTGACATTTTTTATATTCCTTTTTACGGGGTGTTAAAACTGGGCTGGTTTTTTGTTCCTTTGTCAGCTTTAACGATAGTTTCTTTTGCCAATGCGGTTAATATTACTGACGGACTTGATGGTTTGGCTTCGGGCCTTTTAATGATTTGTCTTTTTGTTTTTTGGTTTTTATCGGCAGCGATTTTAGACACTCCTTTGTCTATTTTTTTGGCTCTTTGGCTGGGTGCTTTGATTTCTTTTCTTTATTTTAATATTTATCCTGCTAGGGTTTGGCTTGGTGATGTTGGTTCTTTGTCTTTTGGCGCTACTCTAGCAGTAGTTGCTTTATTGCTAGGCAAGGTGATGGCTTTAATGGTAATTGGTGGTATTTTTGTGGCTGAGGTTGCTTCAAGCTTAATACAACTTTTGTCTAAAAAGTTTAGAAAGAAAAAGGTCTTTCCGGTAGCTCCTCTACATTTGTGGCTGCAACTGCTTGGCTGGGAAGAGCCAAAAATTGTCAGTCGTACTTGGCTGGCAGGAATTATGCTGGCCATTTTTGGTATTTGGTTGGCGATTATTTAATCTTAAAAATGAAAGCAAAAACCAAAAAAAATCTTCCCTTTTTCCTTTTATCTCTTGTCGCAAGCTTGGTTCTTTTGGGTTTTTTAATGATTTATAATGCCTCCAGTTTTGAATCCTATAGGATTTTTGGGAATAAATATCACTTTTTACGCAATCAAGCAATTTGGGGAGGAGTGGGATTTCTTGGCTTAAGTTTAGCTTCTTTTTTTGATTATAAAAGATTAAAAATAGCTGCCCTACCTTTACTTGTTTTTAATTTTTTTCTTTTACTTATTGTTTTAATCCCTGGGGTCGGAGTGAGGATTTCCGGTGCTAGGCGATGGATTAGTTTTGGAAACTTCTTTGGAGGAAGGGAGTTTCTTGGTTTTCAGCCTTCGGAACTTTTAAAGCTCTGCCTAAGTCTTTATCTAGCGGCCTGGCTTGAAGAAAAGCGGCCGATTTTACCTTTCTTAATAGTAATTTTTGTTTTACTATTTTTGCTTATTCTTCAGCCGGATTTGGGAACAGGAGTGGTCATTGTTGCTAGTGCTTTTTTTGTTTATTTTGTTTCCGGGGCGCCAATTAAAAAATTACTTTTCTTTTCCTTCTTTGCTCTTTTGCTAGGTTTAGGTTTGATTTTTTCCTCGGAGTATCGACGCAATAGGATTTTGACTTTTTTAGATCCCTCTTTGGATCCCCTGGGAAAATCTTATCATATGCAGCAGATTTTAATTGCTCTTGGCTCTGGGGGTTTTTGGGGTTTAGGGTTGGGACAGTCGCGGCAAAAATATCAATATTTGCCAGAGGCGACTACCGATTCTATTTTTGCCGTTATTGCCGAGGAGGTTGGTTTTTTAGGCGCAAGCTTTTTAGTTCTTTTTTATCTTTTATTGATTTTTTTGGGATTCAAAGTTGTTAGGCAGGCAAAAGACCGCTTCGGGCAACTTTTGGCTTGCAGTTTAACAACTTGGCTGGGATTGCAAGCTTTTGTTAATTTTTCGGCGATGGTTTCTCTTTTGCCTCTTACTGGTATTCCTTTGCCCTTTATTTCTTACGGAGGTTCTTCATTGGTTGTAGCGATGGTAGCGGTTGGTATACTAATTAATATTGCCAGGCAAAGTTAAGAAACGAATGAAAAGAAGAATAGTTATTACCGGCGGGCATCATATTTCTGCCCTTGTTCTAGCAAAAGCCTTGCGGCAAAAAGGCTATCAGGTTTTTTGGATAGGAACACGTTATCCTCGTTGGCCGGAAAAAACAGAAGGACAAGAATATAAACAGGTAAAAGCAAGTGGTTTTGCTTTTTTTAATTTAAGAGCAGGAAAGTTCCATAAAAATTTTAAAGATTGGTGGAGGGTCTTTTTTGGTTTTTTTAGAGCTTGGGCTTATCTTTTCCATCTTAAGCCGGATTTGGTTTTTTCTTTTGGAGGCTATTTAGCCGTCCCTGTTGTTTTAAGCGCTTGGTTTTTAGGTATTCCCAGTTTTACTCATGAACAGACACGGACTGCCGGTTTGGCCAATCGTTTTTTGAAATTTTTTGTTAAAAAGGTTTTTCTTACTTGGTCGTCCTCAAGAAAGTTTTTTCCTTTTCGAAAATCGGTTTTTGTTGGTTTGCCTGTGAGAAAAGAAATAGTTTTTAGTCGTAAGACTAAGCTTTTTCCCGAAAAATTACCGACTATTTTAGTAGCTGGCGGCAAGCAAGGCAGCCATGTGATTAATTCTTGTATAGAAGAAATTTTGGAAGAGGTCTTGCAGAATTTTAATTTGATCCATCAGTGTGGCAGCATTTTAGAAGCGGAGGATTTTAGCCGTTTATCCAAAAAAAGGAACTTTCTCTCTTTGAAAAAGAGATATATTTTGAAAAAATTTTTTTCCGATCAGGAAATGGGAGAAAACTTGGCAACGGCTCACTTTTTTGTCGGCCGGGCTGGCGCTCATATCGTTTATGAACTAGCTTTGAAAGGAAAACCGGCAATTTTTATTCCTCTTCCTTTTGCTTTTGCTCAGGAGCAGGAGAGAAATGCTCGATTATTTACAAAACATAGGGCTGGAAAAATTATCCTCCAGGAAGAGTTAAATAAAGAGAGTTTGCTGAAAGCAATAAGAGAAGTTGAGAAAAACTTTAATTTTTACAAAAAAAACGCTCAATTTTTAACTGCAAAGATAAGAAAAGATGCCACTGATAAAATAGTTGAAGAGATAGAAAAATTTAGTTATGAAAAAAAGAAGAGAAATTAAGAAAAGACTTTTTAAACCGCCTCCTGGAAAATATTTTATTTTACATTTTTCTGTTTTGATTAAGATTTTTTTAGCTCTCCTTTTTGTTTTGGTCTTAATTTTTTTTTGGCAATCGGGTTTGTTTGAGATATCTGTTATTGATTGTAAAAACGAAGGTTTTTCTTGTTCAGACAAAGAAAAAGAATTGTTCAATTTTGTTTTAGGGCGAAATATTTTTTTTATTAAAAAAGAAGAGATTTTAAATGAAATTAGGTTTAAAGATATTTCTTTAAAAAAGATTACTCTGAAGAAAAAGTTTCCCAATTGCTTGATTGTTAGACTTGAAAAAAGAGAACCTTTAGTGGTTTTATCAAGTGGCAAAGATTACTTTTTGCTTGACGAGGAAGGTTTTGTTTTTTCTTTGGACAAAAGAGAAAATTCGGTTTTGCCTGTTGTCGAAGTTGACAAAAACCAAGGAATTTCTTTGGGGACACAAGTTCAAGGACAGACAGCGAAGTCTTTAGAATTGGTAAAAGCCTTAGAGAGTTTCTTTTTGCCTTTTGAGAAAGTAGTTGTTGAGAAAGACAATTTTGTTGTTCATTTTTCCGGCTTTAGGGCTGTTTTTTCTTCCTCCGAGGATTTTTTTATTCAGGCAGGCTCTTTACAATTATTATTGCAAAGCAGTAAAATAAACGAACATACGGGAAAATTAAAGATTGACTTACGTTTTGATAAACCAGTGATAACAACTGATGACAATGAATAAATCAAAAATAATAGCCGGTATTGATATAGGGAGTTGTAAAATTGCTACGATTATTGCTTCTTTATCTGAGGAGTCAGACAAGGTTAGTGTTATTGGGGCTTCTTCCCTTGAAAGTAAAGGGCTAAAAAAGAGTCAAGTAGTTGATATAGAGGAGGCGATAGAAGCAATAGCGGCTTGTGTAGAGGCAACTGAAAGGATGGCTGGTTGTTCTTTATCCAGTGCCTTTATTTCTGTTGGAGGAACTCATGTACATTCGCAGAACTCAAAAGGGGTAGTAGCCGTTGCCAATCCAGAAGAGGAAATTACTTCCAATGATGTTAACCGAGTCATAGAGGCGGCTCAAGCAATTTCTTTGCCTTCTTCTAGAGAAGTTGTTCATGTTATTCCTCGGGAGTTTAAGCTTGATTCCCAGGAAGGAATAAAAGATCCTTTGGGGATGACCGGTGTTAGACTGGAGGCAGAAGCTCATATTGTAAGCGGTTCATCAACGGCAATGAGAAATTTGGCCAAGTGCATTAATGAAGTAGGGGTGGAGATAAATGGGTTGGTTTTTTCCGGTTTAGCGGCTGCCGAGGCTTGTTTAACAGAAACAGAGAAAGAATTAGGTGTTTGTTTGGTGGACATTGGCGGGGGGACAACGAGTATTGCTATTTTTACGAATAACTCTTTAGCTTATTCTTCTGTTTTGCCGGTTGGAGCGAAAAATATTACCAATGATATAGCTATTGGTTTGCGGGTTAGTCTGGAAACAGCAGAAAAAATAAAAATTGCTCTCTCTAGTAGAAAAAAAGAGGAAATTTTGGATTTAAGTGAAAAGAAAAAAGATGAAATTGACCCTCAGAAGCTAGGAATAAATGAGAAAACAGGGAAAATTTCTTATAAAACTTTGGTGATGGGAATAATAAGACCCAGATTGAATGAGATTTTTTCTCTTATTGGAGAGGAGCTTAAAAGATCGGGATTTGGAGGAGCAACACCGGCAGGTGTTGTCCTTTGTGGTGGAGGGGCAGAAACTATTGGTATTTCTGACGCCTGCAAGGGCACTCTTTCCTTACCGGTAAGGGTTGCTTCTTTATCAAAACTTTCTGGACTAGTGGAGGAAGTTTCCGGTTGTCGCTTTGCTGTTTCTCACGGCTTGATTCTTTATGGAATTAGGAATATGATTTCAAGAGAGTCTTCCTTTTCTTTTAACAATTTTGGTAAAATATTTAGAAGGATACCTGTAAGAGGTTCGTTGGCAAAAACAATAGAATTTATAAAGTCCTTCTTACCCTGAATTTCTCCTGCCCAAGAAATAAGTAAGTTATGGCTTTAGTTAAACCTGATTTAAACACCTTTGCTAAGATAAAAGTTTTGGGAGTTGGTGGTGGCGGTAGCAATGCTGTTACCTCAATGGTTACCGGAGAAAAAATAAAAGGGGTGGATTTTGTGGCCGTAAATACTGATGCGCAAGCTCTTCTTACTTCTCAGGCACCGACAAAAGTGCAGATTGGAGATAAATTAACTAAAGGATTGGGATCGGGAGCCAACCCGGAGATTGGCCAGCAAGCGGCCGAGGAGTCAAGAGAAAAGATAAAGGATTTATTGCTTGATAGTGATATGGTTTTTTTAACTTGCGGAATGGGAGGAGGGACAGGGACAGGTGCTTCTCCAATTATTGCCGAAGTAGCCAAAGAAAGCGGTGCTTTGACAGTTGCTGTTGTTACTAAGCCTTTTTTGTTTGAAGGCACCAGAAGAATGGTGGTAGCAGAAGAAGGCATAGAGAGGCTAAAGGAAAAGGTTGATACATTAATTGTTATTCCTAATCAGCGGCTTTTGGACGTTGTTGATAAAAAGATGAGTTTGCTTGAAGCCTTTAAAGTTGCTGATTCGGTTTTATCCCAGGGAGTTCAGGGAATTGCTGACTTAATAACAATTCCTGGCCTTATTAATGTAGATTTTGCCGATGTACGTACGGTGATGACCGATGCTGGTTCTGCTTTAATGGGAATTGGGGCAGGAAGCGGAGAAAATCGCGCTCAAATGGCCGCCCGCGCTGCTATTTCCTCTCCTTTGCTAGAAATTTCTATAGAAGGAGCTCAGGGAATTCTTTTTAATATAATTGGCGGTTCCGATTTAACGATGGACGAGGTTTCTCAAGCAGCAGAGGTTATCACTAGCGCGGCCGGGGCTGATGCTAATATTATTTTTGGGGCGACAATTGATGAGAAAATGGTTGATCAGATAAAAATAACTGTTATTGCCGCCGGTTTTGATGAGACTAAACAAAGATTGCAACAGTTAACTTCAGTGGGTCCGGTAAGACCTCAGTTAGAAAAAAAGAAAAGACTAAACCAAGGAGAATTTGATATTCCTCGCTTGATAAAAAGAGAACAGACAGAAGAGGATCAGCAAGAAGAAGAACTTTCTCCTGAGGATACGAAGTTTGATATCCCCGCCTTCTTGCGAAACAAGAAGTAATATTTCCACCTGGGACTTCCACCTGGGACGGGGGCAGAAAAGCTTGACATAACAGTTTAAAAAGGCTATATTCTTCTTAGATGCCTAGAGCTAGAAGGTTGACTTATCAAGGTGGTTTTTATCATATCTACAATCGTGGTTTAAATAAGCAAAAAATTTTTATCTCTACAGGTGACTACTTGAAATTCTTAAATAAATTTGGAGATTTAAACAGGGAGTTAGATTTTATTGTTTATTCTTATGTGCTTTTACCAAACCATTTTCATTTTTTGATAGAGATAAATAAAACCCCATTAGCAAAAATAATGAGTAGGCTTCTAACCAGCTATGGAGTTTACTTCAATAAGAAGAATGAAAGAAGAGGGCCCATTTTTGAGGATCGTTATAAAAGTATTCTCGTTCAAAAAGAGAGCTATTTTTTACAGCTTTCTCGCTATATTCACCTCAATCCTGTAAAAGCAAAGTTAGTAACTGATCCTGTTAGCTACCCATACTCCAGTTTTGCTGAGATTGTGGGGAGAAAAGAATCAAAAATTGTTAATGAGGAGAAAATAGAGAGATTAATAGGCAAATCAGAATTTTCTTTAAAAGATTACATTGAGTTTGTTTATGCAGGAGTTGATTTAGACCTTTCAGATTTAAATCCATGGAAAGGTAGTAGAGAGGCTTTTGGTTCTAAAGCCTTTGTTGTAAACAGGATAAAAAAATATAGCTAATAATTACTGCTATATTAGTAATTTCTGGCCCCGTCCCGGAATTCGACGGATGAAGAAAAAAATTATATAATACCCCTATGAATTTTGAGCCGGTTGAGGCAAAACCAGATTTTTTTAAGATGGAAGAGAAAATTTTGTCTTTTTGGAAGAAAAACAAAATTTTTGAGAAATCAATTGAGCAACGGCCGGATAGCAACCCTTACACTTTTTATGATGGACCTCCTTTTGTAACCGGCTATCCTCATTATGGTCATCTTATTGGCAGTATTGCTAAAGATGTCATTCCTCGTTTTTTTACCATGAAAGGCAAAAAAGTGCGGCGAGTTTGGGGATGGGATTGCCATGGCTTACCAATTGAAAATAAAGTTGAGGAAAAGCTAGGCCTGACTAATCGTCGAGAAATAGAAAATTTTGGAATCAGTAAGTTTATTAAAGAATGCCAGGTTTATGTAGAAAGTGTTTCTTTGCAGTGGAGGTGGTACATTGACCATATTGGTCGTTGGGTAGATATGGAAAACGCTTACCGGACGATGGACATTAGTTACATGGAGTCAGTTATTTGGGTTTTTAAGCAGTTATATAACAAAGGCTTGATTTATAAAGGGGTTCGGACTTCTCTTTATTGCCCTCGTTGCGGAACGCCGGTTTCCAACTTTGAGATAGCGATGGATAATTCATATAAGCTGATGAGAGATCCGGCGATAACCGTAAAGTTTAAATTGAAAAGCCCTCCTTCTTTTTTGAATAAATTTAAGCAACCTGTCTATTTATTGGCATGGACAACTACCCCCTGGACTTTGCCTTCCAACAGGGCTTTGGTAGTGGCAAAAAATGAGAACTATTTAGTGGTTAGAATTACTGGAAAAAGAGGTTTGTATATTTTGGCTAAAAAAAGAGCAAACCAAGTACTAGATAAACTTGACTATAAGCTAATCTCAGAGCTAAGAGGAGAGAAATTAATCGCTTTGCAATATTTACCGCTTTATGATTATTTTCCGCCAGGAAAAAAGGATTTTAAAATTTATTCCTATAAAGGAATGGTTAATATGGAAGAAGGAACTGGTATTGTCCATTCTGCCCCCGGTTTTGGAGATATTGATACAGAGATGGGCAAAGATTTAAACCTAACCATTATGTTTTCTGTTGATGAGGAAGGGAGATTCGTTCCCAAAGTCAGAAAATGGGCAGGAGTTTATATAAAAAAAGCAGACCCCTTGATTATTAACGATCTAAAAAAAAGAGATTTTTTGTTTAAAGAAGAAATGATTGTTCACCGTTATCCTTATTGCTATCGTTGCCAAACACCTTTGATCCATCGGGCCCAGGAGTCTTGGTTTTTAAATATTCAGTCTTTGAAAAAGAGGCTGCTAAAAACTAACGAAAAAATAAACTGGGTGCCCAGTCATTTTAAACATGGCCGTTTTAAAAAGGGAGTCCAGCAGGCTCCTGATTGGTGTATTTCCCGAACTCGCTATTGGGCAACGGCAATGCCTATTTGGGAGTGTCAGAGTTGCCAAGAGAGAAAAGTATTTGGCTCTATTGCCGAGATTGAAAAGTTAGCAGGGAAAAAAATAAAAAACCTTCATCGTAACGGAGTTGATGATATTCAGTTTCCTTGCCAGAAATGTGGCGGGCTTATGAAACGAATTCCGGAAGTTTTTGATTGTTGGATGGAGTCTGGCTCTATGCCTTATGGAGAAAGGCATTATCCTTTTGAGAATAAAAAGGATTTTGAATCCTCTTTTCCTGCCGATTATATCGTAGAGTATACCGGCCAGGTGAGAGCTTGGTTTTATGTAATGCATGTTGTTTCTAATGCTTTGTTTAACTCTCATTGTTTTTCCAATGTCGTTGTTACCGGAGTGATGGCAGGGACAGATGGGCGGAAAATGAGCAAATCTTATGGTAATTATCCTGACCCAAAAAAGGTAATTGAGAAATATGGCGGTGATGCTTTACGTTTATATTTAATGTCCAGCCCGGTAATGTTAGGGAAGAGTGTTAGAATGACCAAAGGAGGAGAGATCGAAGAACAGGTTAAAAAGGTTTTGCTTATTTTATGGAACTCTTATCGTTATTTTCTTACTTTTTTTAATTTTCACCAGCTGAAACCTGAGAAAGTAGTTAATTTTGAGCCTCTTGAAAATAAAAATAAAAAAGCAATTGATAAATGGATAATTGCTCTTTTGCACCAGTTTATTGGTCGGCTGGAAAAGTCATTAAAAGATTATCGTGTCCCTCAAGCAACCAGTTTAATTCAACCATTTGTTGACCAGCTTTCCACTTGGTATATCAGGCGCTCTCGAGCGCGATTTGTTGAGGGAGAAATAGAGGCTTTTCAAACTTTACACTATGTTTTAAAAACTTTTATTTTTGCTGTTGCCCCGTTGGTTCCTTTTATCAGCGAGTCTTTATATCAAAATATTAAATTAGAAGATGATCCTCAATCTGTTCATCTGGGTGATTATCCTCAGAGCCAGAAAGGTTTAATTGATAATCAGTTGTTAGCAAAAATGGAAATGATAAGAAAAATTTGTGAGTTGGGCCATAGTGCTAGAAAAAAGGCAGGCATTAAAGTGCGCCAACCATTACAAAAATTAAAAATTAATCCGCCAGCTGGCGGAGAAAAATTAAAAATTAATAAAGAATTAGAAAGGTTGATTAAGGATGAACTAAATGTTAAGAAAGTTGAAATTATTGAAGAGAAAGGAGAATTAAAAGTAGAATTGAATACTAAGATAACAGCAGAACTAAAAAGGGAGGGAGAAGCGCGGAGTTTAATTAGGAAAATTCAAAGAGAAAGAAAGACGGCTGGTTGTCGTTTAAACGAATTAGTAAAGGTAGTTTTGCCCTCCTGGCCAAAAGGATTTGAGGGGGAAATAAAGAGAAAAACTCTAACGAAAGAATTAATGAAAGGAAACAAACTAAAGATTATAAGACAGAATTGACGAATTTCCGGTATAGAAATCCCAAATCCCAAATTACAAATCCCAAATAATATTTAAATTCAAAGTTCCAAATTTCAAACAGTTCAGTATTTGAAAATTGAAAATTGAAAATTGCGATTTGTTTGTAATTTGGTGCTTGATGTTTGGAATTTATGAAAATCTGGCATTCCATTGACTGGTTGCTCTTTTTGTTAATCCTCATTATTGTCATTTTTGGCTCGGCGATTTTGTTAAGCATTAACTCTTTTTCTATTCCAGAACAGCCTTTTTATCTTTTGTTGTCCTTTTTGGGCTTTTTTTTGGCCAGCCGCCTTGATTATCGAATTTTTAAAGGCTTTGCCCTTTTTTTTTATTTATTAAGTTTTGTTCTTTTGATTTTAACTTTGTTTTTAGGAGGGGAGACGAGGGGAGCGAGTCGGTGGATAGCTTTGGGATTTATTACTTTTCAACCTTCAGAGTTGATAAAACCGCTGCTGATTTTTACGGCTGCCAGTTTTGCTCTTAAGTTGGATTTAAAAAACTGGAAAGACTCTTTTATTTTTTTTGCCATTTTTTTTCCTTTGCTTTTTCTTGTTTTCCGGCAGCCGGATTTGGGGAACACTGTTGTTTACTTGTTGATTTTTATTTCCGTTTTTTATATTAGCGGCGGTAATTTGTTTTTTTTACTCTTTTCCTTTTTTTTACTGGGATTTTCTTTTCCTTTACTTTGGTGTTTTTTGAAAGATTACCAACGACAGAGAATATTTAGTTTTTTGCAGCCGGCGAGTGACCCTTTGGGAGCGGGCTATAATCTTATTCAGGCAATTGTTACTGTTGGTTCTGGTGGTTTTCTTGGTAGAGGATTGGGTATTGGAACCCAATCACAACTGAAATTTTTGCCAGAAAGAAGCACCGATTTTATTTTTGCCTCCTTGGCTGAACAACTGGGATTTATCGGTAGCCTGGTTTTGATTTTAGCTTTTTTGCTTTTACTGTTTAGGATTTTGTCAGTTGGTTCATCGGCTAAAGATGATTTTGGAAAAAATATTGCTTTCGGCATTTTTTCTATGGTTTTTTTTCAAGCTTTGATTAACATAGGGATGAATTTAGGAATTGCCCCCATAACTGGCGTTACTTTACCCCTTGTTTCCCAAGGTGGTAGTTCTTTGTTAGCTACGATGATTTGCTTGGGAGTTTTGTCTAATATTTTTATAGGAAAGAGAAGTATTTGAAGTTGTCTATGAGGAAGATATGAGATATAATAAAGAGCATGAAAAAATACGCAGTTATTAAAACTGGAGGTAAGCAATATTTGGTTTCTTCTGGCCAAACAATAAAGGTTGAGAAGATCGAAGGCAAAAAGGCCGCCAAGATTGAATTCGATCAAGTTTTGTTAATTGTTAATGATAAAAAGGTTTTAGTTGGTCAGCCTTTTATCAAGGGAGCGAAGGTTACAGCAGAAGTAAAAGAGCAAATCAAAGACAAAAAAATTAAAATATTTAAATTTAAGGCAAAGTCACGCTATCGTCTAACCAAGGGCCACCGGCAATTAAAGACAGTGGTGGAGATTAAAAAGATTGTGAAAGGAAAAGCTTGACATTTGTGAAAAAAAGCTTTAAATTCAGAGTTGCTTATGGCTAAGAAAAAAGCAAAAGGTTCAACTACTCAACAAACAACAAGACCAGGGAAAAGGTTGGGAATTAAACTTTATGGCGGCAGTAAGGCTAGAAAAGGACAGATAATTGTTCGTCAACGAGGAACAAAAATAAAAGGAGGAGAGGGAGTAGGAACAGGCAGAGATCATACTCTTTTTGCTTTGAAAGATGGCGAAGTTGCTTTTAAAAAATTTCAAGGGAAACGTTTAGTATTTCTTAAATAGCTTATGTTTAATCAACAAACAGTAATTGATCTCGATGTTAATCAGCTTCAGCCAAATCCCTTGCAGCCACGGGGGATTATCCATTCCGAATCTTTGGCAGAGTTGGTGATTTCCATTAAAAGACACGGCGTTCTTGAGCCTTTGGTAGTTGCCCACACTCCGGCCGGCTATCAAATTGTTGCCGGTGAAAGGCGCTGGCGAGCAGCGAAGATTGCCGGTATTCAAAAGTTGCCGGTTATTGTTAAAGAGACTAGTCCGCGAGGAATGTTAGAGATGGCCTTAGTAGAGAATGTTCAACGAGAAGATCTTAATCCTTTAGAAAGAGCCAAAGCTTTTAATAAATTGAAAGAAGAGTTTGTTTTAACAACAAAAGATATTGCTCATAGGATAGGAAAGAGTATTTCTTATGTTTGTAATAGCTTAAATTTACTAAAGTTACCTGATGCTTTAAAAGACGGTCTTTTGTCCGGTTTAATTACCGAAGGGCACGCCCGAGCACTTCTGGCCATTCGCGATCCAAGGCTAGTAGTTGAAGCTTATAAGATTATTTTAAAAGAGTCTGGTTCTGTTCGGCGGGCAGAAGATTTAGCTCGTCGCTATAAAGCTAAAATTGCTCAAGCTTCAGGGATAGAAAAAGAAGATAGACCGGAGAAATTGATTGTCAGCGAAGAGATTGACAAAATGCAGGGTGACCTTCAGCAAGCTTTAGGGGAAAGATCAAAAGTTAAATTGGTAAGGTCAAGAAGGGAAACAAAATTGTTTTTAACTTTGAAGGGCAACTTAGAAGAAACAGAGGAAAAACTGCAGAGAATTTATAAAAGCTTAGTAGCCAGCTTTTAGTATTCTGCTTTAGAAATAAAGCCTATTTTTGATACAGGCCAATAGCGAAACCAAGCCTTGCCAATAATATTTTCTTCAGGGACTGTTCCCCAGATTCTTGAGTCAGAAGAAGCACCGCGATTATCGCCAATTACAAAATATTCTTCTTGAGGGATGCTGATATTTTCTCCTTCACTAATAAACAAACCGGCTTGTGTTTGGATATCATTGGATAGATAAAAAGACTCATCCAGTCTCTGATTGTTGATAAAAACAGAACCGTTTTCTATTTTTATTGTTTCGCCAGGCAAGCCGATGATCCTTTTAATATAGTCGTAATCTTCGTTTTTAGGAGCCTTAAAAACAACAACATCTCCCCGTTGGATGTCTTTAAAATGATAAGTTAGTTTATTGGTCAGTAGGTATTCGCCGTTGTGGTAGTTGTCAAGCATGGAATTTCCTCTTACTTGGTGGGGTTGAAATAAGAAAAGATAAATAACAACAAAAATCGCCAGGGCAACAACGGCTGTCTCTATAAAATCAAGAAAAAAGGCAAAAATTGCCTTTAGAACTCTTAGCATAAAATTATTATACTGCCAAAAAAAATTGTTTTGCAAGAGGAATTTTGCTAGAATCAAACTGCGGCCGTTTAGCTCAGTTGGCCAGAGCGTTCGATTCACATTCGAGAGGTCGTAGGTTCGAGTCCTACAACGGCCACCTATGAGAAATTTTTTAAATAAACCTAAAAGCAGATTTAAAAATAAAAAGTGGATGATTTTAGTTGTTTTGCTTCTTTATATTGGCGGAGCTTTAGCTTTTTGGGCGGGCTTAAATGCAGAAAATTTAAAAGAAGGTTCAACAGAGGAGATTATCAATCCTTCGGTTGTGGTTGTTTCTCCCTCACCTTTAGTTTCGCCGTCGCCTTCTTTATCCCCTTCGCCCTTAGAAAAGAAACAGATCCTTTCTTCTCCTAAGCCGAAAAAGGTTATTGAAGCCTCAATCTCCCCCTCGCCAAGTCCAAGTATAAGCCCTAGTCTTTCACCCTCACCATCGCCAGACGAGTCCTCTCCTAGCCCAAGCCCTAGTCCAAGTAGCCAGCCAAGTATTTCTCCTGGTGTTAGCTCAACTTCTTCGCCTAGTTCTGATTAAAAATTAATTATTCCCAAACCAATCAGACCAACAACAATAAGGTAAATTCCCACCAGTGTAGATAGTAATTTAGGATTTATAAGGATTAAGATCCCAAAAACTAGAGCTAAAAGAGAAGTTAGATTTTTGGCAACAATAATCATTTTGCTCTCCTTTTATTTATAATTTTTATTGTTTATAATACTTTAAGTTATTTTTTTAAAAAATGTCAAGACCAGAATTTTGTCGGATAGCAGACTGCCCTTGTTGGAAAGGGGAGGGCTCTTGTAGGCTTAAGCACTGGGTAACTGATGGCTGGCCTTCCCAAAAGGGAAGAAATAAACAATATAGATTATTGACCAAGTTAGCAAAAGAAGACCCAACAGAAATAATAAGAATGTGTTCAGAGATAGGGTTAAGAGATTATAAAAGATTATGACTGAAAGGTTAGGAATAACTGATTTAGAACGAGCTTTGTTTTGGGCGAAAGAAATAAGAGATCCTTGCACGGCCGTATTAAAGGATGGTGCAGAAGCGAGCATGAGAGGAACTTATGTTAGAGCAGCAAGAAGAGAACTTTCTTTGATGACAGATCCTGGTGCAAGAGAGCTATTAGAAGTTATGATTAATGAGTATGGGGAAGAACATTAAATCCTCCTTGCCTCTAAAATCAAAAACCTTGCCCCAAAGGAATTAATGTAGCTTTTTGCAAAATTGCCCTCTTCAAAAGCATTTTCTGCCATGTCTAACATTTCCTGTATTTTCAAAACCACCGCCCCCAAAGCCGGATTGGCTTCTGAGGAATTTTTAAGACTATTTTCTAGTTTTTGATAGACCTTTTTAACAGAATTAAGATAGCGTTCGGCCAACCGTTGGCTTATTTTCTTTGGACTGTTTTCCTTTATCGTCACAAAACTTTGGTTTAAAAGTTCGATAATGGATTGGATTTCATTTTTCAGATAACTCTTCTGCTCATCGCTTAATTTATTTTGTTTATTAAACTTATCAATATAGAGCCTTGTTTGGTAGATTTGTATCAAGCCCTGGAGCATATAATTTGCTGCTCTTTGTGGATTGTTGTTCAATTGTTTTTCTGCTTGGTTTAATTTTTTAAGAGTGGAGTTCATTTTCCAGGCAAGTCGTTTTTTGACGGCATATTTTACCGGCAAGTTGTTTGTATATTCGATTAGCTTTTCTAGTCTTTCTATTGCTTGGGCTAGTAGGTTTTCTCCTTGAGGATCAACAAGAAGGATCTTTTTGGGATTTTGAGAGTCGAAATTTATTGTATAGTTTTTATCTTCTGTTTTGATTTCGCCAACCAAGCTGTGCCAAAAGTCACCGTTTAGAGTTACTTGGCCGATGTCCAGAGAGTAATTACCGCCACCGTTTTTGGGAGTTAAATTAATGTGATATTTTCCATTAGGAGCATTATTAATAAGAATAAGACCGTCTTCTTCGCTGTAAAAACAGGTATTGCAAACACCAGTCTGATAGCCAACATCTTTGCCGTTACCAGTGACTTTTATATAAGCCGGTGAGTGGAGCCAAAAAGCTAAAAGTGGTAATTCGGGGAGCGACAGAGTGTTGACAGTTGGAGAGAAGTTTAAATCCAGGGCCTGCAAGATTTGGTTTAAGCCTTGTTCGTTTTGCATAATGGCATCATGGGTGCCGGCAACCTGAAAAGCAGGAACGTCACTTATAGAAGCACTTTTGAGCAAGACGGTTAAATCTCCTTGGTCGGAAAAAATTTCTTCCTTTGGCTTGCCGTCTTCCCATTGCCCAAGAATAATGTCTAGCCAATTTCTTGGTTCCACTTTTAACCATTCTAAAGTGTTATGTGTTTGATTTTCTTCTTTACCGCCAAGGGTGGCGAGGATGTTTTTAGTATCGTTGTCAAGGGAATTGTTAAGGTCAAGGAGAAATTGATTTTTTTGAATGATTGTGTCAGCGGGAATGATCTGGTCAGCGTTTTGGCTGTCTTTTAAAAAATCAAAAGTAGGGATAAGATTTTTAACTGATGGGGTAACATTCCTAATAGTTTCTGTAAAGGTGGGATACTTTAGACTGTTAATATACAAAAGCAGTTTCATGCCGATATCTGCCCAAGTAATCCTTTCCGGATCAATTACTTTGGCTCCTTCCCAGGTTTCAAAAGCTTTTGTTGCCCCGGCATGGGGACTTCCCACGGTGACGATTTCATTTATTTTTTCTGTGCCGTATCTTTGGGTATAGGCGCGGCTTAATAGTCCACCCATACTATGGCCAACAAGATTTATCTTTTGTTGTCCATTTTGCTCATAGAACTGATCAACTTTTTCTTTTAGATCTTTGACAAGATATTGGTTATTAAGGTCTTGTTCAGGGAGAGAAAGGTCATAGACTTGTTTTCTCCAATCGTAATAAAAGGTTTCATAGTTCTGTCCCTGAGTATAACCATTGGAAGTGAGTGTATTGCTGAAGTTATCATAAATATGGACAAAAGGAGTTGGTCCCCAGCTGTTACTCTGACCTCCGATTAACATCGCCTGGGTATTCCAGCTGGCTCCTAAACCCGGGAGGAGGAGAATGGGGGAAGGGGGAGAAGAATCGAGTGATTCTACTAATAATTCATCAAATCGCATTGATGTTTTTGCTATGTTTCCAGACCATGCCTGCAATGTTATTCCTCCTTTATCAAAAAGCTCACTTTCATCATTAAAGTCAAAAATATTTTTATTTTCTAGGTAAACTTTTATATTATAATTTTCAACTTTAATTTGTATGTTATACCAATTATTAAGTTCCAATTCTCCTTTGTTCAATTCTCGAGAGTCAAGTAAGGTTCGTACATTATCAACTCTAGAGTGTAGGAGAATATTTCCTCCGTGTTCTTCTTGAAAATATCTAAATGTAACAGAATAGTGATTTTTAGCGTCTTTTACTCTAAACCCAATTTTTTGATCCACACCATTTTCAGACATAATTTTCATTTTTAAAGAATAATCTTTCCAGGTTTCTCCTCCCTTATAATAAATACGGCTTAAAGTATCTGTAAGATTTATAAATACTTTCAGCGATTGATTATTAGTTTTCCATTCAGAAGCAGGAGTCCAGTTAGCTAAACTTGCGTCAGATGAAAAACTGTCTTGGTATAATATTGAATTAGCTAGAATTTTTTTAGGCAAAAGCAAAAAAAGAAGGGAACAGACAATTGTCAGAGCAAAGATGGAGATTTTCTTAGTAGAATTAGTAGAAGAAGAGATTTTTATTGCCATTACTTTTATTTATTTTTATCTAACAATGAAGTTTGACGTTTGTCAATAAATAATAAATAAGTAATTCTATGAGAACGGTTGGGCTTTCGATAATTATTGTTACCTATAATGTGAGGGAACATTTAATTAAGTGTTTGAAGTCAATAATAAAGTGGTGGCCTAGGTGTCCTACAGAAATAATATTAGTTGATAATAATTCTAAAGACGGAACTTTAGAGGCGATCCAAAAATTGAAGATAAGGAACTTAAAGCTTATCAAGAATAAAGAGAATATTGGGTTTTCTAAAGCAATAAATATAGGGATAAAGAAAAGCAAAGGGAATTTTTTTTTACTACTGAACCCTGATACGGTTATTTTAAAAAATTCTATCAACAAGTTAGTAAAATTTGCTCTAGAAAATCCAGGCATAGGAATAATCGGGGGCAAGACACTGAAGATTGGTAAAAAAGAGATACACAGAACTTATTTTAATAAGGTTAACTTTTTAACTGCTTTATTTGAATTTACAAATCTAAAAAAAATTTTCCCTAATAATGTCTTTTATAGAAATTTTTATTATGTTGATGAAGATGAAAATGAAATGAGAAATGTGTGCGGTGTGAGTGGAGGATTTATGTTAATTAAAAAGTTGATAATTAAAAAAATAGGTTATCTGGAAGAAAAATTTTTTCTATATCTTGAAGACGTTGATTTTTGTTTAAGGGCAAAAAAGAAAGGGATAAAAATTGTTTATTACCCAGAACCCACAATAAAACATCATTTTGGAGCCAGTTCTGAATACTCAAAATACAGAATTAATGTAAAGGCTTGGCGGAACTCTAGGAAAGTTTTTTTTAGGAAACATTTTGGACTCTTTTGGGGAAATATTCTAAGATTAATTTTTATAGTAGAAGATTATATTCTTGATTTGAAGCATTTTCTAAAAAATGCCAAGAAACCCTAAAATAGCCCTTATCCGAGGAGCGTTTTTGAATCCCTGGGAAATGCAGAATTATGAACCGCTTGTAAAGCGGTTTAATTTAACTGCTTTTTCCAGTCTTAAACCCTTAAACAAGAGAGTTAAACTTCCTTTAGTTAAACTTCCCTCCCCAATGGATTTACCTCAATTCCCTTATAAAATGCAAACCCTTAACCGCACTCTTATTGATGCGCACTGGCTTTTTGGTTTAGAACAAAGATTAAAAGGTTTTGATATTGCCCATGTAGCCGAGACCTACTATGCCTATACCCATCAAACCCTAGAAGCAAAAAAGAAGGGTTTGGTAAAAAAGGTTGTTTCTACTTGCTGGGAGATTATTCCTCACAATAACGAAACTATTTGGGGAAGAAGATCCTGGAAAGAACAGGCTTTAAGAGAAATTGACCATTTTATTTGCCCAACAATTTTAGCCAAGCAGTGTTTGATAAAGGAAGGATGCAGGTCAGAGAAGATCTCAGTGGTGAGAATGGGAGTGAATCTGGATAAGCTCAAAGCGCAAAGCTCAAAGCGCAAAGCCACAATTAAAAACTCAAAACTAAATATTTTATTCATTGGCAGATTGGAAGAAGAGAAGGGAGTTTGGGAGTTGTTACAGGCTTTTTGTAATTTAAGAAAAAGGTATAAAAATTTACAACTAACAATGATCGGTAGTGGCTCCCAAGGAGAAAAGATAAGCGATTTTATTAAAAAAAGTTCAATGATTCGAATCATTGAACTAAAGAAAATCGTGGATTATGAAAAGATGGGCAGAGAATATGAGAAGGCAGACGTTTTTGTTTTGCCGTCAAAGCCGACAAAGAATTGGCAGGAACAGTATGGGATGGTTTTGGTGGAGGCGATGGCTACCGGCTTGCCGATTGTAGCCAGCAAAACCGGAGCTATTCCCGAGGTTTTAGAAAAGGCTGGTATTTTGGTAAAACCAGAAAGCGTAATTCAATTGACTAAAGCGCTTTTTCAGATGATAAAAAGTGAGAGAAAAAGAATAAAATTAGGAATTGAAGCTAGAAAAAGAGCGGAGAAGCTTTTTGACCATAGAAAAACCGCTAAAAAAATAGAGAGAATTTATTTTTCTCTTTTTTAGTTTTACAATAAACGACTTGCGGGTGCAAGTGGTTTATTGTAAAAAGATTCTATAGTATGAAAAAAATATATACAGTTGTGCTTAGCTGGAATCAAAAAGAGGAGACTTTGCGCTGTCTTGCTGAATTGATTAAGGTTAAAGTCAAAGGCTATAAATTAGAAATAGTTTTAATTGATAATGGTTCCAAAGACGGAACGGCTAGAGCTGTAAAAAAAAATTTTCCAAAAATTTACTGCTTTATTAATAAGGCAAATTGTGGTTTTGCCGCCGGAGTTAACAAAGGTTTAAGGCATGCTTTGAGAGACAAGCAGATGGAGTATGTCCTGCTTCTCAATAATGATACTTTTTTAAATAAAACTTTTCTTTTTCAACTTATAAAAACAGCAAGATCAAGCAACGGAGTTGGTATTGTAGCGCCCAGCTTAAAACATTATCAAAAAGACGAGCTTTTTTTTGGAATGGAAGGTAAGCTCAATCTAAAAACAGGCAAAGCAAAACATAGGAATATAAAAAAAATAAAGAGTAAAGAACTTATTGAAGCTGGCTTTGTTTCCGGCTGTTGCATGTTGATCAAAAGAGAAGTTGTTGAGAAGATAGGGTTTTTTGATAAGAGGTATTTTCTTTATCTAGAAGATGTGGATTATTGTCTGCGAGCTAAAAAAGCAGGGTACAGGATTGTTTTGGATCCGAAAGTAGTCATTGGCCACAAAGTGAGTGCCGCTTGGAAAAATCCCCTAGCCAAACTGCCTCACAGTTTTAAAAGCAATATTGTCTTGATTTTAAAATGGACGCCTTTTTTGTATAAACCCTTGGCCGCTTTTCACTGCCTGTTGTTTTATTCTTGGCTGGCTTTTATTTGGGTTTTGCCTTTAGCTAAAGAGAGGGTGCGAAGCTGGATAAAAGACTAAAGTTTTGGAATTCCCTAAGTGTTAAGGGTATAACACCTCCCAGGTGATAAAGTTTCTTTTAAATATCTTAAGTTAGTTGGTTGTAATAGCCAGGCTTTTAGTTTAAAGCCGGCCATAGACAAAAAGCGGGCATAGATTTTTCTGTCTTTTTTAATTTCTCGGCCGTGTTTTTTTAGGATGTATCTAACAGCTTTAGTCAGCTTATTTTTATCAGCGGAAATCCTGTCTTTGCGATTTTGATATTGAGTTAAAAGCGGTTTGTCTATAAAGGCAAACTGTTCATAAAGGCTGGCTCTTAAAAAAAATTCCCAGTCTTGGTAAGCCGGCAGCTTTTTATCAAACAGGCCGACTTTATCAAAAATTTGCCTTTTAACCAAGACGGAAGAGGTGGTAATAAAATTGCCGATAAGCAATTGCCGGTGAAGCCAACCATTGTATTTTTTGATCTCCGGCCAGCAACAAAGTTTTTTTTTGCCATTTTTAACAATCCAAAATCGAGAGTAGACAATACCGGCATTTTTATTCTTTTGTAAAGTTGCTAGTTGTTTTTCTAGTTTTTCCGGCAGCCAACAATCATCGCTGTCTAAAAAAGCTAGATATTTTCCTTTGGCTTTTTTAATGCCGGTATTCCTGGCAGCAGAAGCACCCTTGCGTTTTTTGTGTTTAATATAGAAAATTCTTTTGTCTTTAAACTTTTTTAAAGCTTTTTGGGTATTATCGGTTGAGCAATCATCCACAATAATCAGCTCAAAGTTTTGATATGTTTGCTTAAGAACACTTTTAATTGCCCTAGAGAGAATCTTTACTCTGTTGTAAGTAGGAATGATAACGGTTATTAAAGGCATTTTTTTTACAAGCTTTTTACAAGTATTGAAAAACATTTTCTTTTTTTAGTAAATTGAATATTTTTTTGACTTGTCTTCTTTCTTTTTGATAGTTCTTGGTTAGCTTGACTAAAGCTTTTAATAGACTTTTTTTATCTATCTTTTTTCTGGTATCAAAAAAATAGTTTATTTGATTAAAGCGTTTTGCCAATTCTTTATATTTCTCTGCCCAGCCAAAAACCAAAGCAGGGACTCCATTTTTATATGCTTGAATAATTGAGTGATAGCGAGAAGCAGCAACAAAATCAAACTTTCCAAGGATAGTCTCTAGTTGTAGGCTGTTTATATTTTTGTCTAGTAGTTTTACATTATTGTCATTTTTGAAAAAAGCTTTTATTTTTATACAAATTCTTTTGTCTTCTGGAGCGTAGCTCAAAAGATAGACAGTTTTTTTATCTTTAAGCAATTTTTGGATTAAGAGTTTATATGAAAGATAAATCATTTTTTCATTTGCTCTTTTAATTATTCTGGCATTGGGAATTATAGCGACAGAGTTTTTTTTGATATTTATTTTTTTAAATAAGGGAGGTTTTTTATAGATGCGGCCAGGATCATAATTTTTATTATGAAGAACAATATCTGTGCTCATTTGTAAGTTTTTTTGAGTAAATTTTTTAAGAAGATTAAAACCTTGTTTTTCTCGAACAAATATTTTTTTCGGATACTTAAAATAAACCCAAATTAAAGGATATAAAATTGTTTTATGTTTGATTGGGTAGTCAAAAGGGCCGATTGATTGAGGGAAAATATAGTAAGGAATAGAATATTTTTTGGCAATAATGATATTTACTAGATAATTGAGCCAAGAGAAATTTCCCCATTGAGAAGAAAGGGCATAGCCGCTTATATCAATAATTAATTTACTATTTTTGAGAATAGAAACTATTTTCTTTTCTAAAATCCCGTAGTCAGAATTTTTGACAAGGGTTTTATTTAAATCAGCAAGAATTCTGAATTTGGTTTCCCAATTCCAGGGCAGAATTTGAAAGTTAAATATTTTTTTTTCTTTTTCATCTCTCTCAAAGTCCAAGCTGGAGAAAAGATAGATTTCTTTATTGGGAAATTTCTTTTTCAGCTGATCAATAGCCGTGAATGTCATTGCTTGGGCACCTTTATTAAAAAGTTCTCCACCAAAAATAAGAATGTTTTTCCCGCCTTTCTTGCTCTTTGGTCTAATAAAGTAGACTAATCCTTCAGCAAAGACAAAAAACGGCAAACTGCGACCAATAAAGCCTTTTATTTTATTTTTTACCTTTTTGTAAAAAAGGGCAGTTTTTATTTTCCTTATTTGATAGTTTTGTCCCCAGAGAGCTTTGTTTTGTAATTTTTTCAACTTTTTATTTTGGTTGAAATTTTTTGCTTGTTGATAATTCCAAGTTTTTTTAGCTATTTTTTGAGATTTTTCAATGAGAGATGTATTCTCTCTTTCAAGAGAAAGAACAGGGGAGCACTTTTTTAGCATTCGTTCTCCTTTCTTAGTTCTAACGATAATGCTGGAAACTCCAAGACAATTAGCTTTTGTCTTAACATAACAGTCACCAAAAGAAATGTCAGATAAGCGATTTAATTTATCAAAGCAGAAGAAACAACGATTAAGCTGGAAAAATTGTTTGAGAAAAATTCTTACTTCTCTATCAATAAATAGTTTCCTGCCAGAATTAAAAGTGAGCTTTAAGCCTCCAGGCCAGCCATTCTTTTCTTTGCTACGAAATTCGATTTGAGACAGTTTTTCTTTACCCTTTTTATAATTTTTTTCTAGATACTTTAGGAAATTAAAGTTTAAGTTTTTATCGCAAAAAAGCCCCAGAAAAAGTAGATGTTCTTGAGGGGTCTTAAAATAGTTGATAAATTTTCTAATACCCAAAAACTGACAAGGGGTTCCAACAATGATATATTTCTTTTTGTCTTTTTTTTGGAGCTTTTTTATTATTTGATAAACAGAAGAAGGAAAATATTTTGAGCCGGCAGCAGCTAAGATATCTTTTTGTTGACTAACTGGTTGCAGTCTTGGCGGTTTGTCTTCAAGAGTGCTTTGTTTTAAGACAAAGGCGGTAGCAAACTCTTTCTCTTTTATCAATTTTGTGATTATGGCAGTGATTAATCCTCCACTGGTTGACTTTTTTCTTATCTTTAAATCTTTGGCAAAGCCGGTATAGCGAGCAAGAGACTTTGCGCTATTTTTCTTGTCTTTAAATGATAAAAGATCTATGCCCGGACAAAGCTGGAGACAGAGGCCACAGTGGTTGCACTTCTTTTTATCAATCTTCGGCAAGAATTGACCATGAGAAAATTCCATAGTGATTGCTTTCTGTGGGCAAACAGCAGCACAAATCTCACAGGAAAGGCAAAGATTTAGTTTTCTTGTTTTCAGGACGGTTTTTTCTATGTCTAGATTAGGATTTTTCTTATTCATGGGTGATTGTTATGGCAATAAGGCGATTATTTTCTGCTTGATTCCTGCTTGAAAAATTTTATCCAGCAGAAAAACAAAAAATAAGTAACTAGAAATACCGATGATAACAAGGAAGGGAAAAGTAAGAAGGTTAACTGTCAGCACGATTTTAAGGAGAGTTAGAAAAAAGAGGCTAAAACTGATACTTAAAAGGGAGAGACTGATGACTTTTAGATATTTGAAAAGAGATTGACCGATGAGGCTAAAAGCGAAAATTGTTCCTAGAGGGAAAGTAATAAAGCCAGCCAAACTAACAGCAATAGAAGCTCCCCAAATATTCCACTTTACAGTTAAGGGATAGATGAGAGTTGCCAGAAGGATAAGTTTTGTAAGCTGGATTTTGACTGCCATTTTTGGTTTACCCAAAGCGGTGAGAAGAGTGCCATTTGAGGAGTTGATTGAGCGGATTGCACCCCAAAGACTTAAGACTTTAAGAGAAGGAACAATCGGCAGCCACTTTTCTCCTAAAAATATTTTTGTAAAATCCCCGGCAAAAAAGAAAATCAAGCCAGCTAAGGGGACTGATAACAAAGTAATAAAGTTTAAGGTATTAAAGTGCATTTTTTTAACTTTTAGCAGATTATTTTGTAGCTTAGCATAAGCAGGAAAGGAAATTTGGGAGGTAAGATGGCTTATTTCTGTGGCTGGCATATTTGAAATTTTATAAGCCATTTGATAAAAACCGAGAGGAATTGTCCCTAGTAGTTTACCGACCAAGAGGTCATCGCCTTGGACAATAAGGAAATTTAATACATTTAGTCCAGAGAGCCATTTTCCAAAAGCAAAAAGCTCTTTTGTTTTTTTGAGGCTTAGGCAGAATTTTGGCCGCCAGGGATGCATTAAATAGCTGGCCAGAAGCCTAGTTATTTTACTAGCAAGCAAGCCAAAGACGAGAGCCCAGACGTTTTTTAAAATTAAAGCAAACAAAATAACGGTTATAAGCTCTGCTGTTATGCCGGAGATTTCATACCTAAAGCGTTTTTTGAAATTGAGTTCCTTTTGAAAATAAATAGTTCCGATATTAACTCCTGCCTTTATAAGAATAGTGAGAGAGATGGCTTTAATGATATTAATAGATTGAGGATTGTTAAAAAAGGAAGCCAGAAATGGGCTGGCTAGAAAAATGATCAGAGTTAAAAAACTTGCTTTTATCAAATTAAAGCTCCAGGCAGTATTTAGATAGTCTTTTGTTTTTTCTTTTCTTTGCACTAAAGCAAGTTCAAAGCCGGTCGAAGAAAATGTTTCCACAATGGAAATTATCAGTATAGCAATTCCAAATAAACCAAAATCTGAAGGTTCCAAAAGGCGGGCGAGGACGATGGTCCGTCCAAAACCTAAAATTTTAGATATAATTTTCAGAGAAAAAAGCCAAATACCTCCTGAAAAAACTTTTCTTTTTAATTTCATAACTGTCTGATTTATTTTATCATTTACAGTATAATAAACCCATGCTCTCATGTGTTGTTTTGACCAAGAATGAAGAGAAAAATACAAAAGGATGTTTGAAAGGTTTAAAATTTTGTGATGAGATTATTGTTGTTGACGATTATTCGGAAGATGGAACCGTAGAAATAGCTAAAAGCGAAAAACTAAAAGCAAAAAACTACAATTTAAAGCTCAAAATTTACAGAAGACGTTTAGATAATGATTTTGCTGCCCAGCGAAATTTTGCTTTGCAGAAAGCAGGGGGAGATTGGGTTTTGTTTATTGATGGAGATGAGACAATTTCTTCTGGCTTGGCAGAAGAAATTGTCTCATCAACCAGTTTCCAGCAACCAGCAACCAGCGGTTTTTATTTTAAAAGAAAGGATAAGTTTCTTGGTCGTTGGTTAAAACACGGAGAAACAGCAAATGTCAAATTGTTAAGACTGGCAAAAAAGAATAGCGGTAGCTGGCAGGGAAAAGTCCATGAAACTTGGCAGGTAAAAGGGAAAATAAAAACTTTGCAAAATCCTTTGATTCATGAGCGCAGTTTAACTATAGGAGAGTTTTTAGCAAGGATTAATTTTTATTCTTCTGTCAGGGCAGAAGAACTGTGGCAAAAAGGAGATAAGACAAATATCTTTATGATTTTTGTTTATCCTATAGGAAAATTTTTCTATAATTATTTGCTACGTTTAGGTTTTTTCGATGGGATAGAAGGTTTTATTTTTGCGACAATGATGAGTCTTCACTCATTTCTGGTAAGAGGGAAGCTTTGGATTATGTGGCAGAATGAAGGAAAAGAAGAATTTAAGGTTAGTTTATAATAATGTAGTGGTGTACTTGATCGCACCATAATTTATGGTGTCATAAATGCCACTACTACAATTTTTGTGAAAAGCAGAAATTGCTTTAGATTTTTTTTTATCTTCTGGACTGCTTTTTTGTTAATTCTTTATATTCTTCAGTTATTTTGTCGAGGAGGTTTTTGGTGTTTGTCTTGGCTTTTTTAATCGCTATTTATGGATATTTTATCTTTGCTTTGGGATTGTTGGGTTTGTTGTATAAAGAGACAATTGCAGGGGTGACGGGGGGTTTATTGTTTTTTTCCGGAATTGGCTGTTTTATTCTTCGAGCGACTCCGATAGGGGTCGGAGGAGTCGAGAAGTTAAGAAGGAGTTTATTAGGTTGGTTCTCGACCCGCCCGAACGATAAAAGGATATTTTTTTTCATTTTAACACTCCTTGTTCTGCAAGCTTTGGTTAATTTGATTGGTGTTTTTGGACCGGAACTTTCTTTTGACGCTCTTTGGTATCACTTAACCTTGCCCAAGGTTTATTTTATTAACCATAGGATTGATTTTATTCCTGGAGGATTGTTGTATTATTCTGCTGCCCCCCAGCTAGGAGAAATGTTTTATACAGTCGCTTTAGCTCTTTTTGGAGTGATGGGAGCAAAGATGATCCATTTTCTTTTTGGAATCGGTTGTCTTTGGGCTATCTATAGGCTTTCGAGAAAATTTTTATCTAGCAATTTGTCTTTGTTAGTTTGCTTAATTTTTTATTCACAACTTACTGTTGGTTGGCTTTCGATTTCTGCCTATACCGATTTAATAGTGGTTTTTTTCCAAACTTTGGCTTTTTTGGCTTTTGTTCTTTATTTACAGAAGAAAAAAGACCTTTGGTTGTGGGAGTCGGCTTTGCTTTTTGGCATAGCCTCAAGTGTTAAACTTACCAGTCTTTATGCGATAGCAAGCGTTCTTTTTGTCTGTTTGCTTGAAAAGATTGACAAGAAGAAAATAGCTAAATTCATTCTTTTTGCTAGTTTACCATTACTTCCCTGGTTCTTTTTTGCCTTTTTAAAAACTAACAATCCTTTTTATCCTTTTTTGACTGCTTGGTTTTTTAAAAGTCAAAGCAATGGATTAAGCCTAGCAGAATGGTTGGCTAGCAGACACCCTGTAACTTTAGTGAAAGCCTTATGGCAGACTGTTTTTACAAAAGGAGATATTTTAACGCCACTTGTTTTAATTGGCTTGCCGATAGTTTTTTATTCGCCTCTCAAGAACTTATTTATTTTTTTTGTCATTCCTGGGCAAGCCTGCCTTGCCGGCCCGTCTGCCGGGCAGACAGGCAGACGGGCAGGAATCTATAAAGATAAAAAGTTCATCCTGGAAGATAAAAAAGTCATCCTGAACTCGTTTCAGGGTCTATATAAATTCCCTATCAAGCTCGGAATGATGTTCTATCTTCTCTTTAATTTTTTATTTTGGTTTCTGACCCCCCTAAACTACAACCGTTTTTTACTACCACTAGTACCAATTTTTATTTTAGTTTTATTAATTGAATTAGATAGGCTTTGGAGAAAAACTTTGCTTTGGAAGGTTTTTATTTTTGCCAGTTTGTTTATTGCTCTTTTAAACTTAACTAGCAGGGCAATCGTTAACTATAAATTTATACCTTTGATTTTAGGGAAACAGACAGAAGAAAGATTTATGAGAAAACATTTAAATTTTCAGGCGGGTAATTTTTATGATATTGACAATTTTTTTAAAAAAAATATTGCTAAGGAGGAGCGGGTTTTGACTATGGGAATTCATAATCTTTTTTATGTTAACTTTCCTTTTAAAGATATTTCCTGGGCTAGAAAAGACGATTGTTTTGATTATTTATTAGTTGGAAGAGACATAGAAAAGGAAAGGTTTAAAAAATTACCTTTAGTTTATAAGAACAAAGAAACAGGCGTTTCTTTGTATAGAGTAAAAATTATTTTTAATTGAGTTTTTTATATTGTCATTCCGCACTTGCCATGCCCTGTCGTAGCTTTAGCGAAGGAGGGATGCGGAATCTATAAAGGTAATACATTTATTTGTATAGATTCCTGGTCGGAGCCAGGAATGACAAAATGGGTTGATTAAATTTTTATTTATTCTTTTATTTTTGCTTTTTCCATTTGGACAGTTGGAGAGGATACCTTTAAGTAATCCTCAGATCGGTTTGTACTTTCATGATTTAGTGATTGGGTTAATTTTGGCTCACTGGATTGCTAAAAAAATTTTAAATAAGCAAGGTTTGAAGTTAAAAATAAAAGGAAAAGCAATTTTGACTTTTTGGCTAGCCGCTTTTATTTCTTTTGCTCTTGGTTCATTTAAACGAAGCAGTGAGGAAATTTTTATTGCTGGTTTGTATTTGTTGCGTTGGGGAGCTTACGCCGGCCTTTACTTTGTTGCTAGAGAGTTTAAAGGGTTAAAAGGTTTAAGGAGTTTAATAGCAAAGGGGTTGGTAGGGGTCGGATTTACGGCTGCTGTTTTGGGATTACTGCAGTATGTTTTTTATCCAGATATCAGACCTTTGACGGTTTTTGATTGGGACCCTCATTACTATCGAGTAGTAGCAACTTTTTTAGAGCCCGGCTTTGCCGGCCTTATATATGTTCTGGGAATGGTTTTACTTATTTGTCAAGCTTGGTCAAAAAAAATAAAAAGAAAGCCCATTACTCATTACTCTCTACTTATTACTTATTATCTCGCTTTTTCCCTCACTTACAGCCGAAGCAGCTATTTAGCCTATCTTATTGCTATGGCAGTGGTTGCTTGGTTTAAGAAATCCTGGAAGTTTTTTCTGGCTGTAATTTTGATTTTTATTTTTACTCTTGTTGTTTTGCCAAGGCCGGGTGGAGAAGGAGTTAAATTGGAAAGACAGGCTAGTATTTTGAGCAGATTTGAAAGCTGGAAACAAGCATTAATTACTACCAAAGAGAAGCCTTTGATAGGAGTTGGTTTTAATTTTTACCGCTATGCGGCTCGTGACCATGGATTTTTAAATAAAGCTAGCTGGCAGTACTCTCACGCTGGCGCTGGGGTAGATAATAGTTTTTTGTTTGTTCTGTCTACAACAGGAATTTTTGGATTTATTTTTTATTTATTGATGATTTTTAGGATCTTAAGAGAAAATAGAGAAAACTTGCCTGTTATAGCCAGCACGATAGCAGTTATAATTCATTCTTTTTTTAACAACTCTTTTTTTTATCCCTGGGTGATGATATGGTTTTGGCTTGTTTTGACGGTTAAGGAGTATAAGTAACTTTTCTTTCCATTTCTGTCTGATTTCCTGCCTCGTCTTGGGCAGAAATGATAATTTGATTTTCTCCTTCTTCTAAGGGAAGTTTTGTTTCAAAGTTGCCCTGATTATCAACGATAGCTAGATGTTTATTGACTAAAATTACAGAACCGGGATCAGTTTTTCCTTTAACAAGGATTTCTTTGTCTTCGTCAAAAAAAGCAGCATTATTCTCTGGAGACTCTATTTCTAAAGAAGGGGGAGTTTTTTTGTAAAGAACTTTGCTAATATACGGTTCGCTTTCTTGATCGTTGGATAAAGCGGTTACTTTTATTTCGTTTTCGCCTTTTTTCAGATTCAAGCCTTTGACATTAAAATCCCCCTCTTTGTTAGCCATTGTTTCTTCTATGAGGGTGTTGTTTAAGAAAACTTTTATTTTTGTTCCTGCCGCAGAGAAGCCAACAAGGGATAATTTAGCGCTGTTAGTTGCTTGTGGTAGAGGCCGAAGGCGAGGCTGGGTAGGGGGCAGTAATTGACTAGATTCGCTGTATTTTTCCGGACTGCGGATTTCTCCTAGATAAACAGCCAATTTTACTGCCAGAGGTAAGCCAACAAGGAAAACAGCAAAAATAAGAAAGGCTGTTAAAAAAAAGAAAAAAACTGCTTGTTTTAAACTCTTTTTTTCTTCAATTTTTTGTAGTCGGCTTTTTCTAAACCTTTTTGCCATAGAGCCAACGGTGGGAGTCGAACCCACAACCTCTGCTTTACCTGCCCGACTTGCCTGACCTGAGCCGCCTCTCGGATTCGAACCGAGGACCTTGGCTTTACGAAAGCCCTGCTCTGCCGACTGAGCTAAGGCGGCAACTCTTGGCAGGCGGGCGAAAGCATTGCTCTTCCAACTGAGCTACGTTGGCTTGTAGACTTTATTTTATCACACCCTCAACCTCATTGTTGACATCGGAGATTTAAAAAAGTTATTATAAAGAGTGATGGACAAATCGACTTCTAATAAGAGAGAGTTTAAGCCGGAACGTTTTTTGTGGTTAGTGACTATTCTTTTGCTGCTTTTTCTGGGAGTTAGTTTTTTTACTGCCTTTTATGTTTTTTGGAAATTTAAGCCTTTGTCTAGTTTCTTGCCTTCGAAAGAGCCTTATTTGGTAAAGGAGTTTAAAAAATTTGCCTCTGAGCAAGAATTTAAAGAGTTTTTAGAGAAAGCTTCAGAAGAAGAGGTTTTTTTGCCTGGCAGAGGATTTTCTTTGGAAAGTGAAGGACTGGATAAAGCTAATTTGCAGGCACCAGCACCAGTGGCCGAACGCGTTTCGGAAACAAATGTTCAAGTGAAAGGGATTGATGAGCCGGATATTGTTAAAACCGACGGCAGACAAATTTATTTTTCTTCTGACAGACCAATTATTCGTTCTTTGCCAGCTAGACCAGAAAGCCCTTTAACTCCTCTTATGGAAGAATCTGTTGAGAGTCGTGTTGTTCCTTCTAGAGATTTAGAAACAAAAATAATAAAAGCTTTCCCTCCGAGTGATTTGCAAAAAACAGGGGAAATAGAAAAGATAGGTAATTTGCTTTTAAACAATGAGATTTTGGTAATTTTCAGTTCGGATAAGAAAATTTTTGGTTTTGATGTTTCTAACCCTTTGAGTCCCGTAGAAAAATGGAGCTTGGAGCTGAAGAGCAATACCAGCCTAGTGGCGGCCCGTCTTTACAATAATAATATTTATTTTATTACCCAAGGAGTAATTAATAGAGCGAGGCCTTGTCCGATTGTTCCTCTAAGCAGCGAAAAAGGAGAGATTTCTGTAGAGTGTACTGATATTTATTATCCAGGCGTTGATCTGTCGGTTAATGTTACTTTTACTGCTTTTATTGTTGATCCGGCAACCGGAGAGATAAAAAAGGATGTTTCTTTTGTTGGTTCTTCTGGTCAGTCAATAATTTATATGTCTTCTTCCGGTCTTTATGTTGCTTATAATTATACAGAGAACATGGTTGATTTTTTCTATAAATTCTTTTTGCAAGAGAAAGATTTGGTTTCTCAGGAAACAATTGAGCGATTAAAGAAAATTCGCGATTATGATTTAAGCAATCAGGCAAAAATGGTCGAATATCGGCAGATTTTGGAAGAATATAAAGCCTCACTGGATGATGATGAACGTTTGAGGATAGAGAATGAGATAAATAATAGAATGAAGGATTATGGCCAAAGCCATATGAGAGAATTGCAGAAAACAGCAATAGTCAAACTTGCTCTTTCTGATTTTTCTATTGAGGCAATCGGAGAGATTGCCGGCCGACCTCTAAACCAGTTTTCTTTGGATGAATACGAGGGGAATCTTCGAGTAGCGAGCACTGTTGGCGGCTGGATTTTTGGTTTGCAAACAGAGGAAGCCAATGATGTTTATATTTTAGATGAAGATTTGGAGATTTTGGGCTCGCTTAGTGATCTGGGATTAGATGAGCGGATTTATTCAGTTCGCTTTGTTGAAGATAAAGGTTATTTGGTTACCTTTAAACAAATTGATCCTTTCTTTGTTTTGGATTTGTCCAATCCTGCTGATCCCGAGGTTAAGGGAGAACTAAAGATTCCTGGCTATTCTTCTTATCTGCACCCTTTGGAAGAAAGTCTGATTTTAGGAATTGGCAAGGAAGACTCGCAAGTCAAACTTTCTTTATTTGATGTTAAAAGAGCCGATGAGCCTTTAGAAAAAGACAAATACCTTTTAGATGAATACTGGTCGGATGTTCTAAACACCCATCATGCCTTTTTGGCTGATAGTAAGCACAAAGTATTTTTCCTGCCAGGAAGCAAGGGAGGCTATATTTTTTCTTATAAGGGAAATAGTCTAAAACTGGAAAAAGCAGTTTCTAATATTCAAGCAAGAAGAGCAATTTACCTTGATAATTATATCTATCTTATTGGCGATGATAAGATAGTGGTTTTGGATGAGAACGATTGGAAAGAGGTAAATAGCTTTGATTTTTAAGAAAGAAAAACCCTCCTCTTTTCTTTAGCGGAGGGTAAAAATTGAGAAAGTTTATTTTTTCTTTTTTGTTTTTATGGCGATTTTCCGAGGTTTGGCTTCTTCTGTTTTTTTAAAACTGACAGTTAGAACTCCATCCTCAATGTTTGCCTCTGGTTCTTTTTTAAGATCAACATTGCCGGGAACAGCAACTTTATAGGAATAAGAGCGAGCAGACTTTTTGTAATATTTTTTGCCTTTTTTCTCTTCTTCTTCCTCTTCACCGCGAACCCATAAAATGCCTTTTTCAAAAGTGATATCAACATTGTTTGGTTTAACACCGGCAACGCTGGCTTTAACAATGACTTCATCCCCGGTTTCGTAAACATCTAACTGGCGGCTGTCAGCTAGGTTTGGGAGTGAGTCTTCATCTTCCCAAACAGAAGGCCAACGCCATAAAGATCGAAGCTCAAAAGGGTCCCATTTTACCAATGCCATTTTGTTTTTTCACCTCCTTTCTTGACGCGAAATTTATTTACTTGGCACTCTTTAGTTTTGAGTGCTAATTATATATTAGAAAAATAAAAAAACCTTGTCAAGGGGATATTCTTTTGTTAAACTAAATTTGATTTTTAGGCGTCCGTAGCTCAATGGATAGAGCGACTGTCTTCGGAACAGTAGGTTGAGTGTTCGAATCACTCCGGACGCGCTATTAAGGGGTTGATTATTCATGCTCATGCAGCTTTGGCTGATGCTAGGATGAAAGTAGTTGCCGGTCATTTTGTTGAAGGGTTGTTTAAAAATACGATCCGCAAACAGGGTTAAAACTGATGGCTTTAGAGGGGGAAATTTGATAAAATAGCCTCTGTTTGGGTCCGTAGCTCAGTTGGTAGATCCGCCAACTGGCGGACTCTTAAGCGGCTTTGGGTCCGTAGCTCAGTTGGTAGAGCAGCTGCCTCTTAAGCAGCGGGTCGGGGGTTCGAATCCTCCCGGACTCACCATAGTTCTATAGCTTGGTTGGTAGATCCGCCAACTGGCGGACTCTTAAGCAGCGGGTCGGGGGTTCGAATCCTCCCGGACTCACCATAGTTCTATA
>CAYPXO010000002.1:0-10252 GCA_964414895.1 uncultured Pseudomonadales bacterium | reverse complement strand
GGCGGACTCTTAAGCAGCGGGTCGGGGGTTCGAATCCTCCCGGACTCACCATAGTGCGAATTGTTTGGTGCGCCGCAGGCGTGCCCTTTGGGTTTTGAAATAGGCTTAATGAAGCTTGGAAAAGTTAAATCAATTAGGCTTAAACCAGCACCTCCTTTTAATTTCGATGCTACTTTTGTTTGGGAAGATTTGTGGTGGCAGAGAAAAACTAAACATATTCCTTGGTTAGAAAAATTGATAAGAATTTAGCTTTGTTTGTTGGAAAGAAAAGCTTCGAGTGAAATCGAAATTTCTTGACAAAAGCTTCGATTTTAATTAAAATAGTTTTATGGAGAAACAAGCATATTTTTCACTTAATCCTTGGTGGGAAGGAAAAGTCTGGCCAAGTGGCTTTCCAAGAAAACTATACTTAAAAGAAGTTTTTAAAAGACTTAGCCGCAAACAAATTGAGATAATTGTTGGCAGCAGAAGGGTCGGCAAGACTACTCTTTTAAGACAAATAGTTAAACAACTTTTAAAAAAAGGCATTGATGGGAAAAAAGTTTTTTATGTTTCTTGTGATTTTGCTAAAGCAATAGGAGTTTCTGTATCCGAACATCTTTTTGCCTTCCGCCAAATCTTTTCTCATAAGAAAAATACCAAGCTTTATCTTTTTCTTGATGAAGTTCAAGAAAGCCCTAATTGGCAGATAGAGCTAAAGTCTTTGTATGATAACGAAAACCTGAAGATTTTCTGTTCTGGTTCAACTTCTGTTTTAATAAAGTCGCATGGAGGAAAATTGACTGGCAGGCAAATAAGTAATATTGTTTACCCTTTGGATTTTATTGAGTTTTTGCAGTTTAGGAAAATAAAACCAACTTATAGAGAAAGCTATATTCTAGAAAAAGAGGTGGAAAGGTATTTAAAAATCGGTGGCTATCCAGAAAGTGTTCTTTCTCCATCGGAAAAATATTTGTCTTCCTTGCTTGATGATATTTTCTTAAGAGATCTTGTCAGGCTTCATCCGGTAAAAAATTTAACTGTAATTAAAGATCTTTTTAAACTGGTCGCTGCCTCTGTTGGAAGCAGGACTAGTTTCAATAAGCTGGCTAATGTTTTGGGTTTGAGTTTAGACACAGTTAAGGAATATATCGAATATTTAGAGGGGGCTTTTTTAGTTGAAAAGCTTAACAAATGGACAACTTCTCATATGGAAAGGACTTATGCCCAGAAAAAATTTTATCTTTTTGATGTTGGCTTAAAGACTCTTTTGACAGGTAAGGGGGACAAAGGAGCTAAGGCAGAAAATGTTGTTTTTTGGCATCTGAAGAAGAAAAATAAAAAAATCGGTTACTTTGCTGAATCGGAAAAAGAGATTGATTTTATTCTGGGAGACGAGAAAGATCCCTTACCTATTGAAGTAAAGTATACAGATAATCTAGGGAAGATAAAGAAAGGTTTGGCAGGGTTGAGTTTATTTTTAAAAAGAAATCCCAAAGTAAAAAAAGCCAAAGTAATCACCAGCAATTTAGATAAAAAAATTAGAGTTCAAGAGCGAGAAGTGGAGCTGATTCCTCTTTGGCGATTTCTGCTAGAGAAATCTCTTTAGTTTTTATTAATACCGTTAAGAATTTTGTTAAAGAGCTTTTGGATGAGTAATGAATAAAGTCGTTATAAAAAAGTATTTAATTTCCTCCACCTTTGAGGTATTTTTAGGCTAGTTTGTGCTCAAGATGGCAAAACAGCAATTTCCTGAACCAACGGTTGGCGCTTTGATTTTTAACCCGAAAGGTAAAATTTTTTTAATGAAGTCTTACAAGTGGCGGGATAAATATGTGATGCCTGGGGGTCACATTGAGCTGGGAGAAACTTTAAAACAGGCTCTAAAAAGAGAAATAAAGGAGGAAACAGGATTGGATATTTATGATATTGAGTTTATTTGCTATCAAGAGTTTATTTTTGACAAGACCTTTTGGAAAAAAAAGCATTTTGTCTTTTTTGACTTTGCCTGCAAAACAAAGTCTACAAAAGTGAAACTGAGCTCTGAAGGACAAGAACATCTTTGGGTTTCTTTAAAGAAGGCCTTAAAACTTCCCATTGAACTTTATACCAGGCAGGCAATCAAAGAATATATAAAGAAGAGAGCTAATTTTTAGTTTTACAATAAACGACTTGCGGGTGCAAGTGGTTTATTGTAAAAAGGAAGGCTTTTATGATTAGATGTCAGTTTGAAGATGGAACAAGAGTGATCCTCCGCCATATTTGCGTTAATGCTATTGTTGTTAGGAATGGGAAGGTCCTTTTGGGGAAACGAGGGAAATATAAAGGAAAGAAAATTCTGGAATCGGGCAAGTGGGGACTGCTTGGTGGTTTTTTAGAGAGAGATGAGACTCTTAAAGAGTGTCTTAAAAGAGAGGTTTTGGAGGAAAGCGGTTGGCAGATTGACGAACTTTGGTTGTTTAGAATTAATGATAATCCTCGTCGGCCAGCCGAAGACCGACAAAATGTCGATATTATTTTTATTACCAAAGCGGTTCGTAAAGTTGGTGCATCTAACGAGGAAGTAGCCAGCTTGAAATGGTTTGATTTAAATAGACTTCCTCCAAAAGAAAAAATTGCCTTTGATCATGCCGAGAATCTAGAACTTTACAGCAGATATCTTAAGGAAAAGTTTAATTTTCCCATTTGGGGTAGGTCGGAGAGAGGAAAAGATAAAAGGCTTTTTTTTGTTAAGCGAACAAATTAGGTATATAATATATTTTGTATGAATCTTAAAGACAAGATACAAGAGGAAACAAAAGAGGCTCTTAAAGTTAAAAATGAAAAGAAAGTAACGGCCTTGCGTTTTTTGATGGCACAAGTAAAAGATGAGGAAATTGCCAACCAAAGAAGAGAGTTAAGTGATGAGGAAATTGAGAAATTGATTAGTAAACAGATAAAGAACTTAAAGGAGAGCTTGGAGCTTTTTGAAAAAGGCAAAAGAAAAGATTTAATAGAAAAAACAAAAGCGGAAGTTAAAATTTTGCAGGGTTATTTGCCTGAGCAATTATCTAACAAAGATCTGGAAAGAGAAATAGAGAAAATAATTACGCAGCATTCTTCTGTTCCTCACCCGGGGGCAATGATTGGCATTTGTGTTAAGGCACTTGGCAGTAGGGCAGATAGCAAAAAAATAGCTCAGGTGGTAATGAAAAAGATAAAGGGATAAGATATAATTGAGGAAGCGAGCCTGTCCGCCGAAGCTTTGACATAAGCGGGAGTAGCTCAGTTGGTAGAGCGTCTCCCTTCTCCGCCGAAAGCTAAAGCATTCAGGCGGACCCGCCTAAATGTGCAAAGCACTTTTGGCGGGCAAGGTTAGCAATGTTTTATTATGTTTATGTATTGCATTGCGTAAAAGGAGAAATAATAAGTTTTTATGTGGGTTATTGCAGAGATCTAAAGGAAAGACTAAAACGTCATTTAACTGGCGATATAAAAACGACAAAAAAGTTTGATCAAATAAAACTTGTTTATTTTGAAGCTTGTTTAAACAAGTCAGATGCGACAAGACGAGAACGACAATTAAAAACAGGATTTGGCAGAGGCTATTTGAAAAGAAGATTACAAAGGTATTTTAATAAGCGGGAGTAGCTCAGTTGGTAGAGCGTCTCCCTTCCAAGGAGAAGGTCGCGAGTTCGAGACTCGTCTCCCGCTCAAGGAGAAGTTTAATGGTAAAAGAGAAAGAAAAAAAACCACCAGGGTTTCTTTTTGCTTTGGGTTTTGCCGGCCAGGTTGGTTATGCTGTGGCCGGGCCTTTGCTTGTTTGCCTTTTTATAGGAATTTTTTTGGATAATCAGTTGAACTCAAAGCCGTGGGCGACTGTTGGGGGATTGTTTTTGGGAACGATTGCTTCTTTTTATTCCCTTTACCGCTTACTAAAGCCTTTTTTGTCTTCTGATAAGAAAGTTTTATCTTGAGTCAGTGTGCTCCCGGAGGGATTCGAACCCCCGACCTACTGTTTACCTGCCCGCCAATCGCTGTGCCTCCGGAAGGAATCGAACCCTCATCTACCGCTTAGAAGGCGGTTGCTCTGTCCATTGAGCTACGGAGGCATTCTTCGCTCAAGGCACTGGCAGGCGGGGAAGACAGTTGCTCTATCCCCTGAGCTACGGGAGCAACTATAACGATTTTACCATATAAGTGCTTTTTAGTTTATAATCCAGTTTACGATAATATTCTCTGGTGCCAATGCCGGCAATAACGGCAATTTTTTTGACTCCTTTGGCTTTAGTAATTTTTTCAGCTTTTTTAAGTAGCTTTTTTCCCAAACCTTGGTGCTGGATTTTTTTAAGGCCTTTTTTGATAGGCAAAGCCTGGCCAAAAGTATGCAGTTCTCGAATAAGAGCGGCATTTTGCAAAACAGGTAGAAAATGTTTTTTTTCAGTAAAAAGATAGGAGGGGAAACGGAGACGACAGAGAGCGTAGAGACGATTCTGACGATCAACATATTGCAGGAAATATTCTTCTCCAGCACTAGCTTGATAGTTGTAAGTTTTAAGTTGTAGGTTGTAAGTGGATTCTTTAAAATTTTTAATTTCTCTACAGCGGACGCATTGACATTTTAGGTTTTTTTTCTTCATTTTTTCTTGGAGAAATTGGCGGATATTGGAAATTTTGAAACCAGCGGCGATATTACCAATAGGAATATCCCTCCCCAAGCGATTTATCCTTACCCACTGGGGTACAATTTGCTTGATTTTGATCAAAAAATTGATTAATTGTTTGTCACTATAAGGAGCATATTTTCCTTTTTTAAACCAATCATAAAGTTTGGCCTGATAAGTAACCACGCAAGGATAGATTTTGATCATATCTGGTTTGAAACGCCCATCAGTGAAAACTTTTTTAAAAAGTTGTAGGTCTTTTTTTAGATCGCTGCCGGGAAGATTAGGCATTAGGTGATAGCAAACCTTAAAACCGGCATCTTTTAAAAGACGGGTTGCTTTAATAGTTTCTTTGACCCCGTGGCCGCGATTAACACCTTTAAGAATACTGTCAAAAATAGTTTGTACCCCAATTTCTACCCGGGTTGCCCCTAAAAAACGAAAGTTTTCAACGATCTTTTTATTGATTTCATCAGGTCTGGTTTCTAGGGTAATGCCGATGATTCGATACTTGGCTTTTTCATTCTCTTTTTGGACAGTTATGAGATTTTCCTTTTCTCTAATGACTCGAATCATTAGAGCAGAAAGATTTGGGTTATTGGCGGCGAGAAAGCAATCGCGAATAAATTCTTTTTGGTAGAGGAAAGGCAGGGCAGTAAAGGTGCCGCCCATGACTATCAATTCTATCTTTTCCGGAGCGTGGCCGGTGATATGATATTGTTTGATTCGAGAAGAAACCTGTTTGTAGGCGTCAAATCCGCAAGCCTGAGCGCGCATCACTGCTGGTTCATCATCAAGATAGCTTTTGGGGATTTTTTCTTGGGTTGGACAATAGATGCATCTTCCTGGACAGGGATAAGGTTTAGTTAAAACAGCAACTGGAGCAACGCCGGAAAGGGTGCGAGTCTTTTTAAGACGTAAAAGGTTTTCCAAATGGCTGTTTTTTTTAATCTTTTTCTTTTTTAAGAGCTGGCGGTAAGTTTTAAGGATTTGCGAGTTTCTTGGAAGAGGCTGAGCAGTTTTTTTGGAGAATTCTCTTTTGGCTGAGGCCAAACTCTGAGGGTCAAATTGGGCTTTTTCAAGAAAAGTGGTAATAAAGGAACGTAAGTTCATTTGTATTAAGTTGAAGGCTTAAAGCGAAAAGCGAAAAACTACAGCTTAAAACTTAAAACTTTTTAGCTTTACGCTGCAGATTTTACTTTTGAGTTTTGCACTTTGCGCTTATTATAATAATTATACCTGACTTATGAAAATAAAATCTAAAAATATTACCCAGCAGACAAAGGAGTCTTATAATTTAATTGCTTCCCATTTTTCTCAAAAAAGACGCTTTTTATGGCCGGAGATGAAAAAGGCAAGCAGTTTGGTTAAGGCTGGTGACAGGGTTTTGGATCTGGGTTGTGGGAATGGGCGTTTGTATCAGGCTTTTGCTGGTAAAAAGGTTCGTTATTTAGGGATTGATTTTTCAAAGGAGTTACTAAAAATTGCCAGAAAAAGCTATCCTCAAGCAAAATTCTTCCTGGCGGATATTACAAAAAGAAAGACTTATCAAAAAATGGGTGAATTTAATATTTGTTTTTGCATTGCCGTTTTACACCATATTTCCTCCCGTAGCTCACAGCTAAAGATCTTTGAGAATGTCTATAAGGTTTTGAAAAAGGAAGGAATTTTGATTTTGTCAGTTTGGAATTTATATCAGGAGAAATATAAAAAGCACTTTAAAAATGAGAGACAGAAGAAGGTTGTGGTACCTTACAAGATTTCAAATGGAGAAAAGATAGTTGGTCAAACCGATAGATACCTTTATGCCTTTAAAAAACAAGAACTGGAGAAAATTGCCAAAGAAGCAGGTTTTAAAATAAAGGCTTGTTATTATGACTGGAGAGGAAAAAGAACTGATTGGAGGAAAGGAGCCAATCTTTTTTTGATAGCGAAAAAATGATAAAATTAGACAATGTATGGTGGTCGTAGCTCAATGGTAGAGCGTCAGTTTGTGGAACTGAGGGTTGCGGGTTCAAATCCCGTCGATCACCCCATTTGCCGCTATCGTCTATCGGCTAGGACACTACCCTTTTCCCGGTCCTGATTACATCAGGAGCGGGATCCCGAGCAGGCCTGTCCCGTTCAGGCTGGTGCCTGCCGGGACTGACGCCTGCCGGGACAAGGTAGATATGGCATATTTATACGTTCTAAGATCAATAGTAAAAGGAAAATATTATATTGGATCAACAAAAGATTATAAAAAAAGATTAAAGAAGCATAATTCTGGATCTGTTAGATCAACTAAAACATACAGGCCCTGGAAACTAGTTTATTATGAAGAATTTGATACAATAACTGAAGCAAGACAAAGAGAAAATCAAATTAAATCATGGAAAAGTAAAAAAGATCTTGAGAAGCTTTTTAAGCCGCTATCGTCTATCGGCTAGGACACTACCCTTTCAAGGTAGAAAGGCGGGTTCGATTCCCGCTAGCGGCACACAAAGCTGCTTTTTAGGACACTACCCTTTTCCCGGTCCTGATTACATCAGGAGCGGGATCCCGAGCAGGCCTGTCCCGTTCAGGCTGGTGCCTGCCGGGACTGACGCCTGCCGGGACAAGGTAGAAAGGCGGGTTCGATTCCCGCTAGCGGCACACTCTCTCAGTCTAGAAAATTTTCTTTGAATGTAGTTTTTGATAATATTTATGGGCAAACCTGTGGGACTCGTCGCGCATCTTCATAAGTAACCTTAAAACAGAAGAACGGTGGGAGTATTTTAACTGTTTCCAGCTAGCAATTTTTTTATTTTTGATTCTAGGGACAATAATTGTCTCTTCTTTTTTTGCCAAACCCAAAAGACAAATTTGGCCGGATAAGCCCTTTTTTTTAATTGCTCTAAAAGCAGCGCTTGCTTGAGGTTTGCCGCCATCAACTAAAATTAACTGGGGGTAAAGCCATTCCGGATGATTAAGGCGACGGGAAATAATTTGATTTATTGCAGCTGGGTCATTTGTCTTTCTAGTCTCTCGACAGGTTTGAGGCAAGCTGAGCCGAAAAGCCTGCCCTGAGCTTGTCGAAGAACTCTCGACTTCGCCCCGCACCGTCTGGTGCAGGGCTTCGCTCGAACAATGAGGATCGTTGAACAAGTTTGGCCTAATCCTGAACTTTCTGTACAACCCTTTTTCTGCTTGTCCATCAATGAAAACAACCAGTGAACCGACAATAATATCCTTTCCCAAATTAGAGACATCATAAGCTTCAATTTTTCTAAGAGTTGTTGGTTCAATTCCTTGATAAGTGGCAAGAAGCTTGCGGAGCGATAAAAGACTTTTGGTGGTTTCTGGTTCTTCACAAGAAACTGTTCTCCAAGATTGGGTAACATAAAAAAGCGCCTCCAGTTGTTTTTTATAATTTGCTGCTTTTTCGAACTCAAGTTTTTTAGCGGCTTGTTTCATTTTCTTTTTTAACTCTTTTGTTAATAGAGAAGATTTCCCTGAAAGAATCTGGCGAATTTTCTCAAGACTCTTTTTATAAATACTTGAGGAAAGTTTTTTGTAACCAGGGCAGAGATTAATATGAGAATAAAAACATTCTCTTTTTGGAGGTTTTTTACAAGAGCAGTAGGGAAAAACCTTTCGGATTGATCTTAAAACTCGACGAACATCTTTGCTTGAAGGGAAAGGCCCATACCAATCAAGCAGATCTTTTTGTAAATCAGGCCGACGAATGGCAAAAACACGATAAGGAGCTTTGGTGATAGCAATATAAAGATAACGTTTGTCGTCTTTGAGTTGGGAATTATACTTTGGTTGATACTCTTTTATTAGTTTGGCCTCCAATAAAAGAGCCTCAAATTCGCAAGCGACTTTTAAGATGTCAAAATTGGCTATTTCGTCAACTAGGCTTTTTGTTTTTGGACCTTGTGGTTTTTCTTTAAAATAGCTTTTTAGACGATGTTTTAGACTCAAAGCCTTACCAATATATATTACCTTGCCTTGGTTGTTTTTGAACAAATAGACACCAGGTTTTGGAGGGAGTTTTTGAATTTGTTCTTCTAGCTTTTTCCTCTTTAACACTTTAACAGTTCAAGAATTCTGCCTTGCCGCAAGGCAAGATGTGAAATCTATAGAAGTAAATTTATTTGTTATTTGTATAGATTCTGAATCAAGTTCAGAATGACAAAGGTAACATTTTGTTTTAACATTGCTATGAAAGGATTTCTTTTAAATATTTTCCGGTCCATGAGTTTTTGTTTTTGGCAATTGTTAAAGGATTTCCTTGGGCAATAATCTGTCCTCCTTTTTCTCCGCCTTCGGGTCCTAAGTCAACAATGAAGTCAGCGTTTTTAATAACATCCAGGTTATGTTCAATAACAATAACAGTATTGCCTTTTTCTATTAATTCTCTTATGACTTGTAGCAGTTTTTCCACATCAAAAAAATGTAGACCTGTTGTTGGCTCATCTAAAATATAAAGAGAATGGTTGCTGGAGACTTTAATTAGCTCGCGAGCGAGTTTTAATCTTTGTGATTCCCCTCCTGAAAGAGTAGGCGAGGCTTGGCCTAGTTGCAAGTAATCCAAGCCGATTTTTTGCAAAACCTCAAGCTTTTTTTTAATCTTGGGAAAAGCGCCAAAAAAATCAAGGGCTTCGCCAACAGTCATCTGCAAAACCTCAAAAATGTTTTTTTCTTTGAATTGGACTTCTAAGATTTGTTCTTTAAAACGTTTCCCTTTACACTCTTCACATTCGGCCCAAACATCAGGTAAGAACTGCATTTCTACTTTAGTAGCTCCTTGCCCCCGACAGGCTTCGCAACGACCACCACTGACATTAAAAGAAAAATGTCCTTTTTGAAAACCGCGCATTTTTGCTTCTTTGCTATGGGCAAAAAGTTCTCTGATTTCCGTAAAAGCGCTCGTGTATGTGGCCGGATTACTTCGTGAAGTTTTACCAATCGGGCTTTGGTCAACCAAAAGAATTCTGTCAACCGCCTCAACTCCCTCTAGATCATCAAAATCTCCTGGTTTCTCATGAGAATAGGGATTAAGGTGTTTTTTAACTGCTAGATAAAAAGTATCGTGGACTAAAGTTGATTTTCCTGAGCCGGAAACGCCAGTCACACAGACAAAGCTATTTAGAGGAAAAGAAACAGTAATCTTTTTAAGATTATGTTGACGGCAGCCAGAAATGGTTAGCCGATTGTTAAAATTGTTTTTTTTTGACTCCAAAGAAACTTTTTTTCTACCGGAAAGGTAGCGGCCGGTTAAAGAGTTTCTGCTTTTCTTTATTTGCTGCGGCAAGCCAGAGGCGACTATTTGCCCGCCTTTTTTGCCCGCTCCTGGACCAAAATCCAGAATAAAGTCGCTGGCAGAAAGAACTTCCTTATCGTGTTCAACAATAATGACACTATTGCCTAAATCACGCAAATTTTTCAGTGTTTTGATTAACCGTTGGGTATCTCTTTGATGCAAGCCAACAGTTGGTTCATCTAAGATGTAAAGCACTCCTGTTAGGCCTGTTCCTATTTGGCTGGCTAAACGAATTCGCTGAGCCTCACCAACCGAGAGGGTTGCCGCTGTTCTATCCAAGCTAAGTTAGTCAACGCCGACAGCAAGCAAAAATTTAAGGCGGTTGACGATCTCTTTTGCT
>CAYPXO010000001.1:0-123668 GCA_964414895.1 uncultured Pseudomonadales bacterium | reverse complement strand
TTATTTTATTATCAACCCGTAAAAATGCACAAAATTAAACTATTATTGACAAGTGTTTGGGAAAATAGAAAAAAGAGGAAATTATTAGAGAGTCTTTTGTCAGGGGTAGAAATTATTCTTCCTTCGCTTGCCGATTTAAGACTTTCAGGAGAACTGAAAGCTAAATATCAGGTTTCTCTGGCAGATGCTTTTATTGCTGCTTGTGGAGTAAAGAACAAATTACCCTTGGTTACTTTGAACCTGAAGGATTTTAAGAAAGTAAAAGGAATTAAGTTGTTAAGGTTGGATTTTAGGTGAGAGGCCTTAGTGAATTTTTGGCTTTCTGATAGTCTTCTTCGGTAGTCAGATCAATACCTTCATGGTCAAAAACTTCGGCGTAGATAGGTGTTTTTTGATACATAAACTCAAGCGTTGAACCCAAAGAGTCATACATTTTTTTAGGGATTAGTTTAAGCAGGGGGAAATCTTTGCTTTTAATTACATAAAAAGGTAGCCCCAGAAAGTTAGCAAAGACTTTTTTTGGTTTTTCGACAAATTTTTTAATTCTTCCATCTTTAGCGATCTTTAGACAAGAGCCTTTTTTAATTTTTTGCTTATCATGGCATTTTAGGGCCGCTGTTGTTGTTGCTTCTTTTTCTTGACTTGTTTTTATTAATCTGCCAATTTCAAACTCAATCGCTCTGTCAGTAGCAGCGACAAAAATGTCGTTTTTGTTGATATTGGCTTTTTTTAAGACAAAAAGCAAATCACCAATTGCTCCCAAACGTTCCTTAGAGAGGTTAACTTTATCATTGTAAAGTTTAGCTCCGAAATTTCTAGCTTTGTTCCAATCTTTAAATTGAGAAAAATAGCGGTTGTTGGTAATAAGTAGTCGCTGTTTAAAAAGGGGTAAAACTGGCCTCATTTGATCTAATAGCTTGTCCAAGATGCAGCTATTTCCTATTTTTAACAACTGTTTTGGTTGGGGGATTGTTCGCGGGTAGAGTCTAGTGCCAAAGCCGGCTGCCAGCAAAATTAAGACCATAATTATTTTATAATTTTTCTTTTGTTATTTTCTTTTTTAAATACCCAGAAAACAAAAACAAAGTTCCTATTAAGAAAACAGGAATAGAGATAATTAGAAAGGTGATTGGATTTTTGTAGGCATGAAAAAATAAGGTGAAACCGATACCAAGAAAGATGAAAGCAAAACCGCCAATAACTTCCTTTTTCCAGGCAAGGATTGTTAAGGCAATAAGGATAAAAGTGGGAAGCAAATGCATAAACAAAGCGATCATTACTTCATAAAAACGATAACCTTCTCCAAAAACATCCAAAGCAAAAATACTGATAAATAAAATATAGCTGGTGGCTAATGCTCTTGGCAGCCATTTGAGAATTATCTTACTCTGGGAGACAGGCGATCGCATGTTAATTAGAGTAGGTATAATGGATGAGTATAATCAAAATTGTAAATTGTTTGTTTTGGAGAAATTATCGCAGATTGAAATCTGCTATTTCAAGGGTTGCTTTTATTGGGGGAAAATTAGAGGCCAGGAATCTGGCTTGGAAGAAATATCAATGATATTTTCGCATTCTTTCATTCGATACTCGATCACCTGGACACTTCTAGTTTCTTCATTAAGCTGATATTTGCCAAAGGCACCGCAGTCGCCAGCCCCCCGGCCTTTGGAAAAGATAGTAAAGATTTGTTTTTCTGGATTGTATACTAAGCCAAGAGGAATTTTGTTGCCAAAAGTTTCTGAAGGATTAATGAATTGTCGGAAAGATAAAACGGCATGGTTTTCTTGAGCATCAGAATAAATAGCCATATAAGCGTTTTGATAAGCATAGACTCCACATAGAGTAATGGTTATTGTCCCTTTTTTGGTTGGGTATTGCTGAATGCCTGGCTCATAGTCTAGCTGTTCATCAGGAATATTGCCCTCACACAAACCCATTTCTAACTGATTAGCAATTTCCAGCCATTCTTTATAGGATTTTTGCAATCTTAGAGGAATTTCGAGAAGCTCTACAGGACTGGTTGAGCTTTCTTTAGGAGTTTGATACTTAGGCGTTGGAGCAAGGGAAGTTTTTGACTGACTTTGATAAATAACAAAGCCAAGCAACGAGATAAAAGCCAAAGCAAAAATGATAATTCCCAAAAGGAAGAAGTTTTTCTTTTTAGTCTTTTTTAAAGACTTGGGCATATTTTGATTATAGATTATTTAGTTTACAAAAGAAAGGGAAGTGGATAGAATAGAAATATGGTTGATACTGCCCAAGACTTGCTTTTTGAAGAGATAAACAGACTTCATAAGAAAATAGAGGATGCCAAAATTCCTCAAGGGTTAAGAGAAAAAATAGAGGGAATGTTAAGCCGACTGAAAAGGATGGCTAGATATTCTGGTTATACGGCAGAATATGAAAAGACTTCTCACTATATTGATTGGGTTTTGAGTCTTCCTTGGCAGATTTCTACCAAAGATGTTCTTGATCTTGCCTACTCCCGGCAAGTGATGAATAAACATCATTATGGGATGAACGAGATAAAGGAGAAAATTCTCCAGTTCATGGCGGTTTTAAAACTGACTCAAGGGAAAAAAGAAGTTTCCCGAGCCCCGATTTTATGCTTAGTCGGCTTAGTGGGAACAGGAAAAACGACTTTTGGATATGCTCTTGCTGAGGCAATGGGTAGAAAGTTTGCCCGGATTCCTTTTGGAGGGATGGGTTCTTCTCGCGATCTTCGTGGCCAATCTCGTCTTCATGCCGATAGTGAGCCAGGAAAAGTAATAAAAGCGCTTCGCCAGGCTGGCAGCAATAATCCGGTAATCTTGCTTGACGAAATTGATCGGGTTTCCGATCAAACAAGGACGGATATTATGGGAGTTTTAGTAGAACTTTTGGATCCGGAACAAAACAGTGCTTTTATTGATCATTATTTAGACTATCCTTTTAATCTCAGTAATGTTTTGTTTCTGGCTACCTGCAACAATACTAGAGGGATAGCAACTGCGGTTTTGGACAGAATGGAGGTTATTCAAATGCCTTCGTATACTGATGAGGAAAAAATCCATATTGGCAGGGAGTATATTTTACCCAAGGTTTTAAAAGAGGCCGGTTTGACTGAGGAAAATTTGACAATTGATGCTGAACTTTGGGCAAAAGTAGTTCGGCCTTTGGGCTATGACTCTGGTATTCGAACTTTAGAGCGAACGATCAAAACTATTTGTCATAAAGTAGCCAAATTGGTTGTTGAAGGTAAAGGCGACCATTTCTATATTTCCGAGCAAAACTACAAGCAATTTTTGCCAACTTGGTAATTGCCTTTCAGGACCTTTTTTGTTAAGATAAAAGAAAGCAAAACTGCTTTGAGGAGCAGTTTTTTAGTTTTAAAAATGACTACCTTAGATCAAAAAGCCATTGTTAAAAAAAGAGATGTTCCTTTGAACAGAATTCGTAATATTGGCATTATTGCCCATATTGATGCTGGCAAGACAACAACGACCGAGCGGATTTTGTTTTATACCGGCCGGACTTACAAAATTGGTGATATTGACGAAGGGACGACGCAAATGGACTGGATGGATCAAGAAAAAGAAAGGGGGATTACCATCCAATCAGCAGCAACAACTACTTTCTGGAAAGGCTACAGGATTAATATTATTGATACTCCTGGCCATGTTGACTTTACAGCGGAAGTGGAGCGCTCGCTTAGGGTTTTGGATGGTGGGGTGACTGTTTTGGATTCTGAAGAAGGAGTCCAGTCGCAGTCAGAGACAGTTTGGCGTCAGGCAGATAAATACAATGTTCCTCGGATTTGTTTTTGCAACAAGATGGATAAAATAGGGGCTGACTTTTTTTCTACAGTTGACTCGATTAAAGAAAGGCTAGGCGCTAATCCTCTTATAATGGCTTTACCAATAGGAGCGGAGAGAGATTTTAAAGGAATTGTTCTTTTATTAGAGAAAAAAGCCTTAGTTTGGGAAGGGGACGAAACAGGAGCTAGTTTTAAGGAAGTTCCTATTCCTCAGGAGATGAAAAACCAAGTAGAAAAATATAGGGAGAAGATGATAGAAAAGGTTTGCGAAGTAAATGATTTCCTTTTAGAGAAGTATCTAGATGGGAAGGAACCAGACATAGATGAATTAAAAGAAGCTATTCGTAAAGCAACGATTTCCTACAAGTTAGTACCTGTTTTTTGTGGTTCTTCGCTTCGCAATAAGGGTGTTCAGCCTTTGCTTGATGCGGTTGTTAACTATCTTCCTTCACCGGTTGACATTCCGTCTGTTGAAGGTTATAATCCAGGTGAACAAGCCCAAGAGAAAAGAGAAACTGACGTAAAAGGGCCTTTTTCTTCTTTGGCTTTCAAAGTTCAGACCGATCCCCATGTGGGAAGGTTGACTTATATCAGGATTTATTCTGGCACTTTAAAATCTGGCAGTTATATTTTAAACGTTGGCAAAAGAAAAAAGGAAAGAGTTGGGCGCTTGCTTTTGATGCACGCCAATAAAAGGGAGGAAATTAAAGAAGCTTTTGCCGGAGAAATTGTTGCTGTTGTTGGTTTAAAAGACACAGCGACTGGTGATAGTCTTTCTGATGAGGGCAAAAGAATCCTTTTTGAGTCGATTATTTTTCCCGACCCAGTAATTTCTTTGGCCATTGAACCAAAGACTAGAGCCGATCAGGAAAAACTCTCCTATGCCTTAAAAAGATTATCAGAAGAAGACCCTACTTTTAAAATAAAAACCAATTTTGAAACAGGGCAAACAATAATTCAAGGTATGGGCGAGTTGCATTTAGAAATAATTGTTGATCGACTTAAAAGGGAATTTAAAGTAGAGGCAAATACCGGTTCGCCAATGGTGGCCTATAAAGAGACTATTCAAAAGCTGGCAGAAGGTGAAGGAAAATATATTCGCCAATCCGGAGGGCGTGGTCAATACGGTCACTGTTTTCTCCGTGTTGCTCCCAAACCTAGGGGAGAAGGATATGAGTTTGTCAATAAAATTAAAGGAGCAGCGATTCCTAGAGAATTTATTCCGGCAGTAGAGAAGGGAGTTAAGGAAGCAATAGAAAATGGAGTTTTAGTCGGCTATCCGCTAACTGATATAGAAGTTACCTTGTATGATGGAACCTTTCATGAAGTTGATTCTTCGGAGATTGCTTTTAAGATTGCCGGTTCAGCTGCTCTGCAAACGGCAGCAAAACAGGCAGACTTGATTTTGTTAGAGCCGATTATGAAATTAGAAGTAACTGTTCCTGAAGAATTTATGGGCGATGTCATTGGTGATCTTTCCGCCCGAAGAGCTCAAGTTTTAGGCACTAAACAAAGGGCTAAACTGAGGGTGATTAATGTTTTTGTTCCTCTGGCTACAATGAGTAAGTATGCCACTAGCCTGCGCTCAATGACTCAAGGCAGAGGGACTTTTTATATGGAACCTTCTCATTATGAAGAAGTGCCGAAAAATATAACTGAACAGATTGTCGAAAAGAAAGAGCGATAGATTGAAATAATTTAGTTGATAGTAATTACGAATGAAAAATAAGCAACACTGAGAGCACAGAAATTTACTGAGTTCACTGAGAATTTTCAGTATTTCAGTGTCCGTAAGGTTCAGTGTTTCAGTGTTGTAAAAGACTTATGGCTACATTTAAAAGAACAAAACCACACATTAATATAGGGACGATTGGTCATGTTGATCATGGAAAAACTACTCTCTCAGCGGCAATTACTCAGGTTTTGTCGAAAAAGGGCCTGGCGGAGGCTTTAAAATTTGAGCAGATTGACAAAGCTCCTGAAGAGCAAGAGAGAGGAATTACGATTGCGATTTCTCACTTGGAATATGAGACAGCCAAAAGGCATTATGCCCATATTGATTGTCCAGGACACAAGGACTACATTAAAAATATGATTACCGGAGCCGCTCAGATGGATGGAGCTGTTTTGGTTGTTTCCGCCCCAGATGGGCCAATGCCGCAAACCAGAGAACATGTTTTGCTTGCTCGTCAAGTTAATGTGCCGGCAATTGTGGTCTTTTTAAATAAGTGTGATGCTGTTGATGATCCTGAGCTTTTGGATTTAGTTGAAATGGAAGTAAGAGAGCTTTTGAAAAAATATAAATTTCCCGGAGACGAGATTCCTATTATCCGCGGCTCTGCTCTTAAAGCTCTTAAGGGGGATGAAAAGGAGCAGAAGAATATCCTCGAGCTTTTAGAAAAGATCGATGAGTATATTCCAACGCCAAAACGTCCTTTGGATAAACCGTTTTTAATGCCAATAGAGGACGTTTTTTCTATTAAAGGGCGGGGAACAGTGGTTACCGGGAGGATTGAAAGAGGAGTAGTTAAAGTTAGTGATGAAGTAGAAATAGTGGGAATCAAAGATACCCATAAAACGACAGTTACCGGTGTGGAGATGTTTAAAAAGAGTTTGGATCAGGGGGAGGCAGGGGACAACGTAGGGATTCTTTTGCGCGGAATTGAGAAAAAAGAAGTGGAGAGAGGGCAGGTTTTGGCTAAACCGGGCTCAACAACTCCTCATAAGGAGTTTGAGGCAGAAGTTTATATTTTAGCCAAAGAGGAAGGAGGACGTCATACTCCTTTTTTTACTGGTTATAAGCCTCAATTTTATGTGAGGACAACTGATGTTACCGGAACAGTGGAATTGCCAAAAGGAGTAGAGATGGTGATGCCTGGAGATAATGCCAAAATGAAAGTGAAGCTGATTGTCCCGGTAGCGATGGAAGAAGGTTTGCGTTTTGCTATCAGGGAAGGCGGAAAGACGGTTGGCGCTGGAGTTATTTCCAGTATTATTGCCTAAGGAAATTGTCTGAAGAAATTTTGGGCTTGAAATTGGCTCTAGTTTTTCTAGAAAAGAGAAGGAGAGACTAGAGTCAATTATTTATGTTATCCCTGATCTTGGAGCAGTCTTGCTTTTAGGCCAGGAGTAGCAGGAATGAATAAAAATATGTCAAAGGGAAGGCTCAGGGTTAAACTGAAGTCTTTTGATCATCGGGTTATTGACGACTGTTGTGCCAAAATCCTGCAGACTGCTTTGTCAACGGGAGCGAAGATAATCGGTCCAGTTCCCCTGCCCACTAAAAGAAAGCTTATAACAGTGACTACTAGTCCGCATACAGACAAGGATGCTCGGGAGCACTTTAAAATTTTGACTCATAAGAGATTGATAGATATTATTAAACCGACTAACAAGACAATAGATTCATTGATGCATTTGGAATTACCTGCCGGGGTAGGGATTGAGATAAAGGGGTAATTTGCTTTTGTTTAGACAAAAGCCTCGAATAACTAATTCCTAATCTCTAACGTCTAAGAAGATATTTGATGTCTAAAGTTTTGCAAAACTTCAGTTATTAGATTTAGGAATTTTTATGATCAACACTTTTTTTGGCTTTAAGCTAGACCAGGAACGAACCTTTAACGACAAAGGACAAGGTTTGGTGGTGACGAAACTCAGAACTTTCCCTTGTAGTGTTAGTCAAATCAAAAGGAAAGAGAAAGACGGCTATCAGGCAATAGTAATAGCGATTCCGAATAAAAAATCAAAAACACTGAAACACAGAGAAAAACTAAGGACACAGAGGAATTCTCAAAGTTCTCAGTCAAGCTCAGTGTCTTCAGTCCTGCCTGCCGGCAGGCAGGGTTGCAAGAAAAAGCATTCGTTAAAAGAAATCAAAGTTGAGGATACAAGTAAGTTTGAAGTTGGGGATATTTTGACTGTTAGCCAGGTTTTTAAGGTTGGCGATAAAGTGGCAGTAACCGGAAAAACTAAAGGTAAAGGCTTTGCCGGAGTAATCAAACGTTGGGGATTTAAAGGAGGACCAAGGACTCATGGACAATCAGACAGGCAAAGAGCGCCGGGATCTATTGGTCAAGGGACTGATCCTGGTAGAATTTGGAAGGGCAAAAAAATGCCTGGAAGAATGGGAGGAAAAACAAAAACAATAAAAGGCCTGTCGGTTTTTAAGATTGATGAAGAAAAGCAGGAGTTATGGTTGCAAGGCTTGGTGCCTGGAGGAAGGAAAGGACTAATAAAAATTAAAAAATTGAACTAATTTTTTAATTTTTATAATTTTCAAATCCCAAGCACCAAATCCCAAACAAGCTCAAAATTTAAATATTTGTAATTTTAAAAACTTGGAATAGCGAACTTTCTAATGGCAAAAATAGATACATACACCATTACCGGAAGAAAGGCAGGGCAGACGAGCTTGCCCAAAGAGGCCTTTGGGGTAAAGCCTAATGCGTTTTTGATGGCCCAGGCGGTCAGGGCTTATCTTGGCAATCAAAGGCAAGCGCCAGCCAAGACCAAAAGCCGAGGAGAGGTTATCTGTTCTAAGCGAAAAATCTGGCGACAGAAGGGAACTGGCAGGGCAAGACATAGCTCTAGAAATGCCCCCATTTTTGTTAAGGGAGCAGTTGCTCACGGACCGACCGGAGAACAAAACTATAGGCAGACTTTAAGCAGAAAAATGAAGCGTTTAGCTTTAAGAAGCGCTTTAACTTCTAAGTTAAAGAATAAAGAGGTTATTGTTTTGCAAGGTTTAAAAGAAGTTAAAGGAAAAACAAAGGAAATGGAAAGGATAGTTTCCAGTTTCCAGCGGCCAGTTGCCAGTGTTAAAGAGAAGAAAGGAAAAGCAAAGCATAAAAAAAGGATGAATAAAATGACAATAGTTTTACCGGAGGTTTGGGAAAAAGTAATTAGAGCAGGAAGAAATATACCTTATTTGAGTTTCCTGCAGGCAAAGCAGCTAAATACTTATCAGATTTTAAACGGAGGCGTTTTGATTTTTGCTAAAGAGAGTTTAGGGGTTTTGAAAGAAGTCTTTAGCCGTCATTCTGAATCTCGACGTAAGTCGGGATGAAGAATCCCCCTAGTGAATTAGCACTCTGTGGGGATCCTTCTCCCGGTGGTCACCGGGATCAGGATGACGAAAGATAGGTTTATGCACCTGACAAAAGTTATCAAAAGACCAATTATTACTGAGAAGTCACACAGTTTAGTTGCTAAAGCAAACGAGTATACTTTTAAAGTGGATATAAAAGCAACCAAAACTTTGATTAAAAAAGCAATTGAGGAACTTTTTAAAGTAAATGTTCTAAAAGTAAGGGTGATAAATGTTCCTAGTAGGACTACAAGGACAGGAAAAAGACGCCAAAAGGTTAAAGTTAGCGGTTTTAAAAAGGCGATTGTAAGATTGGGCGATAAAGACAAGCTGCCTTTTTTTGAAGAAGCAGGTAAAAAGGAAAAGAAATGACTTTAAAAAAGCACAAGCCGGTTACATCAGGATTAAGAAATAGAGTCAGTCTAGATTCTTCCTCTTTAGCCAAAGGAAAACCGGAAAAAAATTTAAGCTTTGGATTGAAAAAAAGAGGAGGTAGAAATAGTAGAGGAAAAGTAACTGTTCGTCATAGGGGTGGAGGAGTAAAGAGAAAATTTAGAGTTATTGATTTTGGCCAAAGTAAAAAGGGAATAGAAGCCAGAGTAGCGGCTATTGAGTATGATCCTAACAGAACAGCCAACATTGCTCTTTTGTTTTATAAAGATGGAGAGAAGCGTTATATTTTGGCTCCGGAGGAGCTAAAAGAGGGAGATAGGATTTTAATAGGGGAAAAAGCTTCCCTGGAGAAAGGAAATCGCCTGCCATTAGCTAAAATTCCGGTAGGAATGTCTATTTATAATATTGAGTTGAGACCGGGAAGTGGTGGAAAGATAGTCAAATCCGCTGGAGGACAGGCTTTTATTCAGGCAAAAGAAGAAGGCTTTGCTACCGTAAAACTGCCTTCTTCAGAAGTGCGCAAGATTTCTCTGAAATGTTGGGCAAGTTTGGGACAGGTTAGCAATCCTGGCTGGCGCAATGTTTCTTTAGGTAAGGCAGGAAGAAAACGTCATTTGGGAATTCGGCCTGCTGTTAGAGGAGTAGCGATGCACCCTGGAGCTCATCCTCATGGTGGTGGAGAGGGACGTTCCGGCGTAGGAATGCCTTCACCAAAATCGCCTTGGGGAAAAAGAGTGAAAGGAGTAAAAACAAGAAAGAGAAGAAAACATACTAGTAAGTATATAGTGAAGAGGAGGAAATAAAAAAATAAGAGTTTTAGAGTTTTAGATAGTTAGAGTTTTAGGATTTTTTCCTAACACTCTAAAACTCTCTAATTCTAAAACTCTAGCAGATTGGGAAGATCAAGCAAAAAAGGACCATACATAGACCAAAAATTACTCAAGAAGGTTCTTAGTCAAAAACAAAGTGAAAAAAAAGAACCAATAAAAACTTGGGCAAGAGCTTGTCAAATTCCGCCGGAATTTGTAGGGCATAGTTTTGCTGTTCATAACGGAAGAGTTTTTGTAGAATTTTTTGTGAATGAGTCAATGGTTGGCCATCGCTTGGGAGAATTTGCTCCAACAAGAACTTTTAGAGGACATGGAAAAGTAGTTAAGAGAGTGATAACAAAAACATAAATTAGATAGTTAGAGTTTTAGATAGTTAGAGTTTTAAGAGAGAAATGAACTAATACTCTAAAACCCTGCCTGCCGGCAGGCAGGTCTCTAACTCTAAAACTCTGTTCTTTTGGAAATCAAAGCAGAACAGAAAATTGCCAGAATTAGCCCGAGAAAAGTAAGTCCGGTAGCCAGAGGAATTAAAGGATTAAGCCCTGAGGAGGCACTGGTGAAATTGAGATTTATTAGGAAAAAAGGAGCGGTTTTACTTGCTAAAGTTATAAAGCAAGCAATTGCCAATGCCAAGATCGACAAAGATCTTAAAAAAGACAATTTAAAATTTAAATATATTATTGTGGGAAAAGGGCCAATTTTGAAACGTTGGCGGCCAAGAGCAAGAGGAAAAGCAGACAGAATTGATAAGAGAACGTGTCATATAAGAGTAATATTGGAAACAAATTCAAAAAATCTCAAAGCTAAAGGCTACAATTTAAAGGGCAAAGCTGCATGATAATTAATAAATTTAAAAAGTTTTTACTTTTTAGCTTTGAGCTTTGCACTTAGTTAAAGACTAGATTATGGGACAAAAAGTAAATCCACGAGGCTTTCGTTTAGGAAAACTTTATACCTGGAGATCCAGATGGTTTGCCGACAGCAAAAATTACCAAAAGATGGCTTTAAAAGATATAAATTTAAGAAGATTTTTAAAGAAAAGACTAAAGTCTGCGGGGGTAACAAAAATAGAAATAGAACGTTCGATAAAGAAAATGACAGTTATCATTTCTGTTGCCAGGCCAGGAGTAGTTATTGGTAGAGGAGGAAGCAATTTAGAAGAATTGAAAAAGGAAATTTCCAAAAGATTAGAGCAAAAAAAAAGCCCGAAAGGTTTAAAAGTAGATTTACAAATAAGAGAGGTAAAAAATCCGGATTTGTCAGCAAGTATTAATTTAGACAAACTGGAAGGAATGTTAATCAAACGTTATCCTCATCGCCGAGCTGTTTCTCAAATTTTGGATAAAATAATGGGAGCAGGGGCTAAAGGGGCGAAGATTGTCCTTTCCGGTAGGATTGCTGGGGCAGAAATTTCTAGAACGGAAAAATATACTGCTGGAAGCATCCCCAGTCAAACTTTGCGAGCAGATATTGACTATGTACAAAGACCAGCTTTAACAAAGTCTGGCTTTGTCGGTATTAAGATTTGGGTTTATAAGGGAGAGAGAGAGATTAGGTAGAGTGTTAGAGTTTTAGATAGTTAGAGTTTTAGGATTTTTTCCTAACACTCTAAAACTCTCTAACTCTAAAACTCTGATTTGTGCGTCTACAACCAAGAAAACAGAAATATCGCAAACAATTTAGAGGAAAAATGAAGGGACTTTCTTTGCGCGGGAGCAGTCTTGAGTTTGGGGAATATGGGCTTAAAGCAAAAGGCAGAGGTTGGTTAAGAGTTGCTCAGCTTGAAGCTGCCAGGAAGGTGATTGTTCATCATACTAAACGAAAAGGAAAACTTTGGATTCGAGTTTTAGCGGACAAGCCGATTACTAAAAAGGGTTCCGGGGTAAGAATGGGAGGAGGAAAAGGAGAAATTGATGATTATGTAGCTGTTATAAAACCAGGGAGGATTTTATTTGAGCTGGCTGGAGTAGAAAGCGAGCTGGCAAGAAAGGCTTTAACTCTGGCTGGCACAAAGCTGCCATTTAAGGCTTTTTTTATTAAAAGAGAATGAAGAAAGAAGAAATTAGGGAAATAAGAGAAAAAACTTTATCAGAATTGAAAAAAGAAATAAACAAAAGACTAAAAGAACTTTTTGGTTTAAGAATGGATAAAAAGATGAACAAATTAAAAAACAAAAGAGTGATTTATCACAAAAGAAAAGAGATAGCGATGATAAAAACAATAATAAGAGAGAAGGAGCTACTAAATGAATCAACTTGAGGGAATAGTAATCAGTGGTAAAATGCCCAAGACCGCAGTGGTAAAGATAGTTCGTTTAACTAAGCATCCTTTGTATAAGAAAAAAGTTAAACGTTCTAAGAGATACTTGGTTGATGATCAAATTGGGGTGAAAAAAGGAGAAAAAGTAAAAATTGTTCAAACTCGACCAATTTCCAAAAGAAAACGATGGAAAATAGTTGAGGTTTTGAAAAAAAAGGAGAAGTGAATTGATTCAATTAAATTCAACACTTAAACCAGCGGATAATAGCGGTGCTAAGAAATTGCGGGTAGTCAATGTTTATGGCGGTTCGGGCAAGAAGTTTGGCTTTTTAGGCGATGTGGTGACAGCGGCGGTTGATAGAGCAGAACAAAATGCGGTTGTTAAAGATGGCTCACTTGTAAAAGCGGTAATTGTTCGTACTAGGAAAGAAAAAAGGCGCACAGACGGTTCTTATATCCGTTTTGATGATAACGCCGCTGTTATTATTGATAGTCTTGCCTCTAAGAATCCTTTGGGAACAAGGGTTTTTGGACCGATAGCCAGAGAGGTTAAAGAAGCAGGTTTTAGCAAGATTGCTTCTTTGGCAAAAGAAGTATTGTGAAGAGAGTATTAGAGTTTTAGATAGTTAGAGTTTTAGGAGAGAAAAAACTAACACTCTAAAACTCTCTAACTCTAAAACTCTAAAAATTGAAGATCAAAAAAGGCGATACCGTTAAAGTTTTACTTGGTAAAGACAAAGGAAGAACAGGCAAAGTGCAGAAAATTTTAAGAAAGAAAGATAAGTTAGTAATTGAAGGAATTAATCTCTACAAGAAGCATGTCAAACCACAAGGAGAAGGGAAGCCTGGGGGAATTGTAGAGATGCCTCGGCCTTTGTCTGTGTCTAAAGTGGTTTTGATTTGCCCTGTTTGCAGCAAAACGACACGTATAGGATATCAGGTGGGAAAAGCTAAAGGAAAGCAGAGAGTTTGCAAGAAATGTGAGGCAATAATATGAGCAATTTTTCCTTGCAAGAAATATACCGGCAGAAAATTTGCCCGAAACTTAAAAAGGAATTTAAACTTAAAAGTTACTTGGCAGTTCCCAATATAAAAAAAGTAGTAGTTAATATTGGGATTGGTGATATCGCCAAAGATAAAAAATCTTTAAATAAGGTGATTAATTATTTGACTGCCTTAACAGGCCAGAAGCCGACAGTGAGAGTGGCTAAAAAGTCAATTGCCGAGTTTAAGACTCGAGTTGGTTCTCCTATAGGCTTGAAAGTTACTTTAAGGAAAAGGAGGGCTTTTAGTTTTTTAAGCAAACTTTTTAATATTGTTTTGCCTCGTGTTCGTGATTTTAGCGGGTTGAGCTTAGCTGCTTTTGATGGGAGAGGCAATTATAATCTTGGTTTAAGGGAGCAGATAATCTTTCCAGAGGTAGATTATGATAAAATTGATAAGATTAGAGGGTTAGAGATTACTATTGTTACCAGCTGTGAGGAGGATAAAAAAGCTAAAAGATTATTGGAAGAATTAGGAATGCCATTTGAGAGGAGCGGACATGGCTAAAGAAAGTAAATTAGCAAAAAATAGGAAGAAAGCAAAATTTTCCACCCGGCGTCGTAATCGCTGTAAACTTTGCGGACGGCCGAGGGGTTTTATTAGGTTTTTTGGGCTTTGCCGGTTGTGTTTTAGAAAATTAGCCCATAATCAAGAGTTGCCAGGAGTAACCAAAGCCTCTTGGTAAAAATGTAGTGGTGCGATTAATTGCACCAAAAATATGAGGTGCCCTAAATGCCACCACTACAGTTTTGTTTTTGAAATGTTAACTGACCCAATTGGTGATTTGTGTACCAGAATAAGAAATGCCTATATGGCTAAAAAAAGAAAAGTAGTTATCCCTTTTTCCAAAGTGAAAAAGGAGATTGTTGATATTTTGGTGAAAGAGGGATACCTGAAAAAGCTCAAAGCTCAAAGCTCAAAGCTCAAAGCTCAAAAGGAATTGGTGGTGGTGCTTAATTATGATAAGGGAGGAAATCCGGCGATAACAAAGATTGAAAGAGTTTCTAAACCAGGATTAAGGATTTACAAGAAATCAAGGGATATGTTTCCAATTTTATCTGGTTTGGGGCTCAGCATTGTTTCTACCTCAAAAGGATTAATGACTGACAAACAAGCAAGAAAGAAAAATTTGGGAGGAGAAGTTATTTGCCGAGTATGGTGAATTTTATTAAAAGGACTACCCTTGATTATCTAAGGACAGCCCTTGAAAAAGCATGTCAAAAGTAGGTAAAAAACCAATTTCTGTTCCAAAGGAAGTTGATGTTGATATAACCAAAGGTTTAGTTTCTATCAAAGGACCTAAGGGAAAGTTAACTTTGGGAATAAGGCCAGAGGTAGCAGTTTCTTTAGAAAAAAAGGAAGAAGAAAAACTAGTAAAAGTGATGAGAAAAAACGATTCTAAACTGGCAAAATCTCTTCATGGAGTAACCAGAACACTAATTGCCAATATGATTGTTGGGGTAACTGAAGGGTTTAGTAAACAATTGAAAATTGTTGGTACAGGGTATAGGGCTAAAATAGAAGCAGGGAAATTGTCTTTATCAGTTGGGTTTTCTCACCCTGTTGATTTTAAGCCTCCGTCAGGAATTGATTTTGCGCTAACGAAAAAGGATATAATTAGCATTTCTGGGGTCGACAAACAATTAGTTGGGCAAGTAGCAGCCCAGATTCGGAATGTTCGACCACCTGACGTTTATAAGGGTAAAGGAATTCGTTATAAAAATGAAGTAATCAGAAAGAAGCCAGGAAAAGCAGTTAAAGTTGGTGCTGCTTGATGATTTTTATGACAATCAGAAGATATAAAGAAAATTTTTTAAGGAGAAAAATAAGAGGAAGGGCTAAATTAAAAAGGATTAGTCCAGATTTACCGAGACTGTCTGTTTTTCGTTCCAATAAGTATATTTATAGTCAAGTTATTGATTGTAGAAAAGGACTAGTTTTGGCGGCCGCTAGTGATAAACAAATCAAGACTAAGAAAAAATTGACAAAAAAGCAAAAAGCAGAATTAACTGGCCAGTTATTGGCAAGCAAGGCTTTGAAAAATAAGATAAAGAAGGTAGTTTTTGATAGAGGTGGCTGTAGATTTCATGGTCGGGTAAAAGCTTTGGCGGAAGGAGCCAGAGAGAAAGGTTTGGAATTTTAAATATGATAAGAGAAGAAAGAAAACAAAAAGAATTTGAGGAAAAAGCCATCCAGATAAATAGAGTTTCTAAAAAGACAAAAGGAGGGAATAAGATTGGTTTTACTGCTTTAATGGTTGTTGGTGATAAAAAGGGAAGGGTTGGTGTTGCTTTAGGAAAGGCAAATGATGTTCTCTCAGCAATTAAACAAGGGACAAGGTTGGCTAAAAGAAATTTTATAAAAATACCTATTTATAATCAGACGATTCCTCATAAGATAATAGTGAAATTTTCTGCCGCCAAGGTTTTGCTTAAACCTGCTCCTAAAGGAACAGGAGTTATCGCTGGCGGGCCGGTGAGAGCAGTAATGGAAGTAGCCGGTATCCAAAATGTTGTTTCCAAGATTTTAGGAAGCAGTAATAAGATTAACAATGTTTTTGCTACTTTTAAGGCATTGAAGAGCTTGAAACAAAGAGATTAATTTTGAAGGATAAAAATAAAACCTAATAATTTTTATTAATGAAACTTAATAGCTTACCAAAAACCACCAGTCGATCAAAGAAAAGAGTTGGCCGAGGATATGGTTCCGGAAAAGGTGGCCATACCGTTGGCAGAGGACAAAAAGGTCAAAAATCAAGAAACAAAGTCGATCTTTTATTTGAGGGAACAAAAATGCGTAAATCTTTAATTAAGAGATTGCCTTTTCTTAGAGGAAAAGGCCGTTTAAAACCCCATAAGAATAAACCAATAATCATAAATTTGAAATATCTAAATTTGTTGCCTAAGAATTCTAAGGTTGATGTTGGTCTTTTGGTAAAACATAATATAGTTGAAAAAAAAGAGGCGGAAAAATATGGAGTTAAGGTTTTAGGAGATGGAGAATTGAAGAGAGCTTTAAAAGTTTTTTTGTCTACTTCCAAAGGAGCAGCGGAAAAGATTAAAAAAGCAGGAGGGGAAGTGGTAGAAGAGAAGCACCAAACTTCAAAATCAAAACAAAAAGTTTGAGATTTTTAATTTGAAGATTGAAGTTTATTTGTAATTTAAGATTTAAATGAATAGAATTTTAAAACCAATTATCAGTGCTTTTAAAAACAAAAGTCTTAGAAATAAGCTTCTTTTTACTGGCTTTGCTTTTTTGGTTTTTCGTTTTGCCGCTCATATTCCTACGCCTGGGGTTGACAACCAGGCTTTAAAAAAATTGTTTGCTGGTAGCCAATTTTTATCACTTTTAGATGTTTTTTCTGGAGGAACGTTGGCAAACTTTTCTATTATGGCCCTAGGACTTAATCCATATATTAATGCTTCTATAATCTTGCAGCTTTTGACTATGGTTTTTCCCCGTTTGGAAGAGCTTTCTAAAGAAGGAGAATATGGAAGGCAAATAATTGGTCAATATACTCGATTTCTAACTGTTCCTTTGGCAGTTTTTCAGTCTTTAGGGATGATAGCTATTCTAAAGCAGCAAAATGTAGAAATTACTTCAGATATTGTTTCTGTAATAGGTATGATTATTACAATGGTGACAGGAACAATTTTTTTGATGTGGTTGGGAGAGTTAATTTCTGAGTACGGAATTGGCAATGGCATATCACTTATAATTTTTGCTGGTATTGTTGGACGCCTACCGATCTCTTTTATTCAGACTTTATTTGTTGCGGAGACATTGCAATTTTTTAATTTATTGGTTTTTTTGGTTATGGGATTGGCAGTTATTGCCGGAATTTGTTTTGTTAACGAAGCCAGCAGGCAGATAACTGTTTCCTATGCTAAAAGAATAAGAGGAAGTAAAATGTATGGAGGAAAAGCTACCCATCTGCCTCTGAGGGTTAATCAAGCGGGAGTGATTCCTATAATTTTTGCTGTTTCTTTAGTTTTGGCTCCTTCGATGGTGGGTCGTTATTTTCAGACTTTATCTGTTTCTTGGTTAGCTAATTTAGGTAGTTTTCTAACAGGAATTTTCAACCCTGACAGTTTTTCCTATAATTTAATTTATTTCTTTTTGGTTGTTGGTTTTACTTATTTTTATACGGCAATTACTTTTAATCCCTTAAAAATTGCCGAGCAAATAAAAAAGCACGGCGGTTTCATTCCCGGTATTAGACCGGGAAAACCGACAGCTGCCTATCTTAATAAAATTTTGACAAGAATTACTTTGGCCGGAGCACTTTTCCTGGGAGTAATTGCTATTTTGCCTTCTATTGCTCGTTATTTAACCGGAGTGACTACTTTGGCAATCGGAGGCACAGGGATATTAATAGTTGTTTCTGTAGTTTTGGAAACTTCCAAAGCACTGGAAGCCCAGCTTTTAATGAGAAGTTATGATGGATTTTTGAAGAGATAGGAATTAGTGAAAAAGAATTCAGTGATTAATCTTAATTAATCACTAATCACTAATCACTAATCACTAGTTCATGCATATTATTTTTTACGGGCCTGAAGGCTCGGGGAAAACAACTCAAGGAAAGTTGCTTGCCGAAAGATTGAGAATTCCCCATTTTATTTCTGGAGATGTAGTCAGAAAATACGCTAGAGAGGACAAGGGGATAATGGGGAGAGTTTGTCGAGAGGCACTACGGAAAGGCCATTATGTGGCTGATTCAGAAATGTTTGTTTTATGGAAGCATAGATTAAAGGAAAAAGATGTTAATAATGGTTGGATTATTGATGGATTTCCCCGTAATTTAGATCAGGTTAAGTTTTTGGAAGAGAAACTTGATAAATATGATTCAGGAGTAGATATAGTTTTTTATCTCAAGATAAGAGAAAAAATAGCTATAAAAAGGCTTTTGAAAAGAGGTCGCAGAAATCCCGACGGTTCACTGCATGACACAGCCTCCAAAATAAGAGAAAGACTGCGTAGATATAAATTGGAAGAAGAAAAAGTTTTGCTGTTTTACAAAAAGAAGGGTGCTTTGCAGGTTATAAATGGAGAGTTAAGCATAAAAGAGATTCACCAGAATATTATGAAAAAGATTAGAAGAATACAAGAGAAGAAAGAGAATGAAAATTTTGAAAAAAGAGTTAAAGATCGCCATTGATGGCCCAGTTGGCAGCGGTAAAAGCCTGGCGGCGGAGCTGTTAGCCAAAAAACTGGGAATTTTTTATTTAAACACCGGAGCAACTTTTAGAGTGGTTGCTCTTGTCGCTCTTAAAAAGGGTCTTGATTTTAGAAGCAAAGAAGTTCATCGAATTTTAAAAAAGAAGGAAATAGAAATAAAAATCAAAAAAAGCGGAGATTATCGGGTGATTTTGGAAGGAAGAAACGTTACTAGGGAGCTTTTTACTTCTGAAGTGGCTTGGGGCGCTTCTTGTGTAGCTACTCTTCCGGAAATAAGAAAAATTTTGACTCGAAAATGGAGAGAAATAGTTAAAAATAAGCCATTTATTGCCGAAGGAAGAGATATGGCACTAATTTTTCCCCAGGCCGATTTAAAAGTTTTTATGACTGCTGATTGTCAGGTAAGAGCTAAGCGAATTCAAAAAAAGCTTAAAGAAAAAGAGCTTGGCAAAAGCTTTGATCAGGTTTTGCAGGAAATTAAAGCCAGAGACCATCAAGATATGTACCGCAAAATCAACCCTTTGAAATTTTCTTCTAAATATTGGCTTTTGGACACCTCTGACTTAACCCCGGAAGAGGAGATAGAAATAATTATTAGGAAATTAAAAAAAATGAAATTAGTGTGCTGAATTAAGGTTTAACATTTTAGTTTTTCAGAAAATATATTAATGGATAGGAAATTGAAACTGATGCAGGTTGGGGGAAGAAAACTTGCAGATATTTTAAATAAACTGGAAGCTTTGGCTAAGCCAGGCATTAATCTTTTAGAGATTGAAAAGGAAGCCTGGGTTCTGATAAGAAAAAGCGGAGGAAGAGCTTCTTTTGCCCAAGTTCCCGGTTATCGTTGGGCGACTTGCTTGAGCGTTAATTCAGGCCTAGTTCATGGAATTCCTAAAGATTATGAGTTAAAAGAAGGCGATCTTTTAAATATTGATATTGGTCTTTTGTATAAAGGTTTTCATACGGATAATGCTAAAAGTTTTGTTATTGGGGGCAATAAAAAAAGCTATAAGGAAAAAGAGCAGTTTTTGAAAGCAGGCAGGAAAGCTTTGAAAAGGGCTATAAAAGAGGCGGTTGAAGGAAAATTTGTTGGCCATATTTCCAGGGCAATTCAGCAAACGATTGAGTCAAAAGGATTTTTTTGTGCTCAGAAATATACTGGTCATGGAGTAGGAGATAGACTTCACCAATCACCTCTAATTCCCTGCATTTTAAATACACAGATAGAAAAAACTCCTTGTTTGTCTTTGGGTACAACCATAGCAATAGAGGTAATTTATATGAGAGGGGAGAAAGGGACAAAAGTTGATGAAGATGGTTGGACAGTAAAAACAGTTGATAATAGTTGGGCCGCTTGCTTTGAAAAAACAGTCGCCGTTGGCAGGAAAAAACCGATCATTTTAACTCCTTGGTAAGATAAATGTAGTAAAATATTTTTGATGAGCTTGAGTGGTAAGCAGAAAAGATATTTAAGAAAAAATCTTAAAAGAAAATCTTTAGCCGAGATTGCTTCTGACTTGAATCTTTCTGAAAAAGAAATAGAGACTTATCTTCAAAAAATTTGGGGCGAGAAAAAGTATCAGAAGTTTATTAATAAGAGGACAAGGACTTCCCATTTTGATTTAAAAAAAAGAATTATTTTTTTTGATTTTAAAAGCTGGTTTGACAAGAATTTAACTTTTTTGATTGTTCTTACCCTTCTGGTTTTTGTTGCCTATTTTAATTCTCTTTTTAATGAATTTGTTTCTGATGATGTGGCGGGAATTTTAAAAAGTCCAGTTTTGGATAAGTTTAGTCACATTTTTGATAATCCTCCCTTAATTCTACGACCGTTTATTTTTTTTATAATTAATAAGTTTTTTGGTCGGCTTCCCTTTTTTTTCAGGATTTTTAATATACTCTTTCACTTAGGGTCTGTTTTAACTTTTTATCTTATTATTTCTATTCTCATCGATTCCCAAGTAGCTTTTCTTGCTTCTTTGATTTTTGCTGTTCACCCAGTTTTAACAGAGTCAATAAGTTGGATTTCTGGCGGAGCTTACGTCCAGTATTCTTTTTTTCTTTTACTATCAATTTTTAGCTATCTTTTCTCTTTAAAAAATAGAAAATGTTATTTTTTTTCTATCATAAGTTTTATTACTGCTTTAATGTTTTCCGAAAAAGCGATTGTTTTTCCTTTTAGCTTACTTGCTCTTGTAATTTCTTTTGGCAATTTGAAAAAAGATCGGACAAAACTTATCCCTTTTTTTCTAATTGGTGGTTGCTTGGCTTTGTTTTTTGTAATTAGAGTTCCTCAAAGAATAAGTGATCTTGAGACAATTCATTATCAATCAAAACAAACTTTAAATCCCTTAATTCAAATTCCTATTGCTATAACTTCTTACCTTGAACTTTTTTTTTGGCCGCAAAAGCTGACTCTTTATCATTCGGAGATGGTTTTTTCTCTAGTCGACTTTTTTCTAAGAGCGACTCTTTTTATTGGTTTTTTAGGGATTATTATTTATAGCTTTTTTAAGAAGCATTACCAGTTATTTTTTTGGCTATCTTTTTTTATAATTTCTCTTTTGCCTACTCTTACTCCTTTTGGCATCTCTTGGGTGGTAGCCGAGCGTTATGCTTATTTGGGGTCAATAGGAATTTTTATTGTTGTAGGATTAGGAATCAAAAGATTAATGGAAAAAGAAAAACTAAAAATATTGATAATTACCCTTTTTAGCTTGCTTATTACTGTTCTTTGCTTAAGAACGATTAGGCGTAATATTGACTGGAAGAATGAAGATAGTCTCTGGCTGGCATCAGCAAAGACCTCACCCTCCAGTCCGCAAAATCATAATAATCTAGGTGATTACTATGGCCGTCATGGAGAACTAGAGAGAGCAGCCGAAGAGTTTAAAAAAGCCATTGAGCTTAAAGCTGGCTATGCTGATGCCTACCATAATTTAGCCAATACTTATGGAGAGATGGGCAAAATTGAAGAGGCAATTGAGAATTATAAGCAGGCTTTAGAGTTTAATCCTAATCTTTGGCAATCACATCAAAATTTAGCAGAAATTTATTTTAAACAAGAAGATTTTGGCAGAGCCAAAGAAGAGCTAGAAAAAGCTATAAAAGTAAACCCACAAGAAGCCAATTTGCATACTAATTTGGGCTTTATTTATGTTCTTTTGAAAGAAAAAGATAAAGCAAAGATCGAATTTAAAAAAGCATTGGAATTAAATCCTCAAAATGAAAGAGCAAAACAAGGACTGGCAGAATTAGTAAAATGAGTGAAAATAAAAATTAGCTGTCAGGTTAAAAACGTACCAAATTTTCAATCCGCCTCAGGCGGATTGAAGAAAGCGTACAATAAGTTTTTTTTCTTTTGACAAAAAAACTTTTGAAAATTTTAAAATAAGTAAAATTTATACTGTTATATCAACATTTTCAACTCCAGAGGTTGGAAGTTTCTGTTTTTAATTAGGAAGAAGCTGAAGATAAGAAGAGTTATTGCTTTTAACAATTTCCTTACAAAAATCTGGCTTAGTTGCCTCTATAGAAGGTGTATAAGAAAAGGTACTCCATTTACACCACTCAAGAAGCTCTGATGAATCCTTATTATATGGTTTATAGAACACCAATATATGATTATGTGGTACGTGTTGCCGGATAAGATACAATAAGCTACCATTATTGAACCATTTTATTAGACCAAATTCTGATTCCCAATTAGATACATTATAAGCCCTTCTGTCTAAATTATAAATTGTTTCGCTTTTTATCAATTCATCACCAATAATCGAATAAAGCAGAACTGTAAGATAGTCTAATCTGTTTGTATAATTAGCTTCTTTTTCTTCTTTTCCTAAAGCAGCAATTACTTTATTTTCGTTTTCTTTTTTACAGATCAAATCTACTGTTCTGCCCTCTATTGCTAATTTTTTTTGAATATTATTTTCGGAATAAAATTCATCGGTATTCTTAAAACATTTAAAGTTTGAACTTTCTTGAGGAATGTTATTCTTTTCAGTAATACCTTTTAGAAGCAAATCGTATTCTTTTCTAACCAACTCATATTCTTGTATTTCTTCAACAAAATCATTTTTTAAACCACTTTTGTATCCAGCGTTTTCCTTTTTTAATTTAGCAATCTGGAATTGAGAAAAAATTAACAATGAAGAAGAAATTATTAGACTTAATATTAATCCTAAAATAAATTTTGAATTCTTAATTTTCATATAAGATTATTTCTATAAAAATATTATCATTTTTAAAAATAGAAAACATCATCACTTATCCAATTTTTTACTAAAAAATCCTCTAATAAAATTTACTCCATAAACTAAATGAGTAAGAAAGATCGTGGGAATGAGGAGGAGAGATAAAAGGAGGTTTTTTTCTTGGCGGTAGGAGTGGAGGGAAGTGAGCAAGAGAAGAAAAAAATAGATTGCGAGGATTGAAAGATAAATAAAGGTTAGGTAGTTATGGAGGGGATCCTTCTCCGCCAGCTGGCGGAGAAGGATGAGAAAGGAAGGGTTTAGGATGGCGAGGCAGAAGAATATTATTGGCGTTAAAAATAAAAATAGGACAAATAAAGAAGGAATAAAGTAGCCAAGGCGGAGAGAAGTTTTTGGTAAGATACGAGCGAAATGGCCGCGCTGCCAACCGAAGCGGCTAATTTGCTTTAGATGAGGAATGAAGATTTCCCGGCGGTGATGATAAACAAGAATTTTTGGATAATAGATAATTTTCTTTTTTAATTTATAGACTAAATCATGACAAAGTTTGGTATCCTCACCGGGCCAAAATTTGGAGTTAAAGCCACCGACTGCTTCAAAGTCTTTTTTGCGGACAATTAAGTTAAAGCTGGGATAATCATCAACTTCTCTTTTTTCTTCTGGGTTACAGCGGTAAGTGCCGGCAGCACCAGCACCAAGCCAGCTTTGCCAAACCCAGCCGGAAACTTTTTGCCTGAGATTGTTAGTTGGTGGAGTAATGCCTGGGCCACAAACAGCGGCGATGTTTTTGTTTTTAAAATAAGGCAAAGCATTTTTCAACCAGTTATTATCCGGATAAGCATCGCTGTCAACAAAAGCTAAAATTTTTCCTTTAGCTTTTTTGGCGACTAAATCTCTTTTTTTAGCCGGGCCGACTTTGTCTGAAGGAAGGATTTTTACAGCAAAAGGAAGGTCAGGGAAATCAGGTTGAGCGGGAGTCTTAAGATAATCAGGAACAATAAAAAGCTCAAAGTTTTTATAAGTCTGCTTTTTTAAAGCAGGAATTAAGCTTTTTTTTATATAATTATTGATTTTTTTGGTGGGGACTATGATGGAGATTAATGGCATAAATTAAAAAAGCTAAAAGCTTAAAGCTTTTTGTTTTTATCAGTTTTAGGCTTTAAGTTGTAGCTTTTAGCTTTGACTTTTTAACTTTGCGCTTTTTTTATCATAATACTTCAATATTCTTAACCGATAAAAAACGGTCAGGGTATCTATAAGAATATTTAAAATGGTTTTTAGAGTGGCTGCTTTGGTAAGGCTGGCAAAGCGGTATTTAAATTTAATTGGTGCTTCATAGATTCGCCTAAAGCCAAAGCGGTAGGCAACAGAAAGAATTTCAATGTCAAAAGCATATTTTTTAACTAGAAGTGTTGGCAAAACTTTTTGCAGAACTTCCTTTTTAAAGATTTTTATACCCGCTTGAGTATCTTTAACTTTAAAACCAAAAAGCAGCTTTACAAACCAGTAATAACCAAGGCTTAGGATTTTTCTCTCTAGAGGGTAGTCAACTTTGGAAGCCAGATGTCTTTTGGAGCCAACAATGACATCAGCGTTATACCATTCCAAATGTTCCAAGAGCATAGAGATACCATTGGGATCAATTTCCATACCGGCATCTAAAAAAGCAATGTATTTCCCTTTGGCTTTTTTCATCCCAAAACGAACAGCATGTCCTTTACCTATATTGTTAGCTGATTGATAAACTCTAAGTTTAGAGAATTTGATCTTTTTTACTTTTTTATAAGTTTTATCTACTCTGCCATCAACAACAACAATAATTTCCCAATCATAGCGGATTTTTTTCAAGACATTTTTTATATTTTTTAGATCTTTAACTATTGTCCTTTGCTGCCTGAAGGCAGGAATAATAACGGAGAGAAGCTTGTTAGTTTTTATGACCCTCTTTGTCATTTTTAATTTTTCTTTGTTATTGCTGCTCAAGTCAAGAATGACAGAAATATTATCTTCTTAGCTTTTTGATAGCAAAGAACATTCCTAAAAGCAAACCAAAGCCAACACTGATAATAGAATTATTTATTATCATTTTAAGACTTTGATGCCTAGGAATGATTAAGGCAATTTGGATTATAGCTACTGTTGTTGCCAGACCGCCAGCCAGCCTTTTCTCTAGAGCAAGGAAGAAGTGGATGACTAAATTAAATAAAGTCAGCAAAAAAATAAAGAGAGCAAAAAGAAAGAGGAATTTATAAGCCTGAAGATAGCTTTTGCCATATAAAAGATAGATTATAAATTGGGGCATTAGTTTGTAGAAGATAAGGCCGGTTAATCCAGAAAAGCCAATAGTGCAAAAAGCGAATGAAAAAAGTTGTTTTATTTTTTTTAAATTCTTTTTATGTTCGACAAAAAGAGGAAAGATTACTACTAGAACAGAAGTACTGACGAAAAAGATAATTTTTCCCAAAACAGAAACAGCTGCATAAAGCCCAGACTCAAAAGAAGAAAAATAATGGCGAACTAAAAGGATATCAGTCGAGTATAGAGAGGTCAAAGCCAAATTAGTAAACAAGGCTAAGAAAGAATAATGCCAGAAGTGACAATCTAGACTTAAGCTAGGGGGCAATTTTCTAACAGCCTTCGGCAGGGGTCTTAAGATCCATCTTCTGGTTAATAGAGTAATCAGCGCCCCGGAAACACTGATTGCTCCTAAGGCGCCTGCTATTTGCCAGCCAGCAAGGATGAAAAAAAGAGCAAATATGTTTTTCCCCAAAATACGAAGAACAGCAAATGAGGAAAATTCGGAAAATCTTAACTTTGTTCTTAAAAAAGAGAAATAGACGGTCGGTAAAAACGAAAACCAAATTTGCAAGCTGAATATAAGATAGATGAGAAAGCTTTTAAGATGAAGTAGTTCTCTCAGAAGAAAAAAGCCAGCTAGAGAAACAAGCCAAAAGCCAAAAGATAATTTTAAGGCTAATTTTTCTAGATTGGTAATTAAAAGAGAAAGAAAAGCTTTTTTCGCTTTGCTGATTAAGTTTATTGTGGATAATGAAAAAGCAGTCGTTAAAATAGCCAGGAAGTAAGAAAGAGCAATAAAGCTTTGAAGTAGGCCATATTGCTCGGGCAGTAAAAGTCGACCGCAAAGAAAATGATAAAGATAATTAAAAACGCCGGCGGCGATGTTGCCAAGAAAAACAATCAATATCGGCTTTGTTATTTTAATCACTGCTTTCATGCTTTATGCTTTTACCTTCTTTTAAAGTTTTTCTGTAAGGATGAGTTTTGGACGATAAAATTAGGCCATCTTTCAAACCTTTAGAGGTAGATTTGATATTAAGGAAAAAGCGGGCAATTGATTTCGCTGCTCCAGCTTGTTTGAGGGATCGGTGAGTAGCAAGCAGGAAAAGGGAAACAGCCAAATTAACAAAGGCAAAAATAATGGAAAAGAATTGGGCGACTGCCGATTGCAGACTATTTTTACTCCAAAGTTTGTAAGCAATTGGTCTCGTTTTTGCCCCGAAATACAGCCTCCAAGAGTTAAAAAGGCTAAATCCTTTTTGGTGATCATGAAACACTTTTGCCCAGGGAAGAACAAAAAGTTTATATCCTAGTAACCTTGCCCGGATACAAAAATCAATATCTTCAAAACCAAAAGGGAAAAGTTTTTCATTAAAGAAACCGATTTTATTGATCAGCTGGCGGGGAGCGATAAAAGCAGTCAAAAGACCATCACTTTTTATTGGCTTTTTGTTTTTTATTTTGTTTACATTTTTATCTTGATAAAGGAATTTGCCTCCAGTAGTCCAGAGGCTCATTTTTAGACCGGCAAACCAAACTGTTTGTCCTTTTGACCAATAACAAATAATTGGGCCAACAAGACTTTTGTTTTTATCTTTTTGACTAAAGTTAACCAAGTTTGAGATGGTATCTTTAGCCAAAACCACATCATCATCAACAAAAAAAAGATATTTTCCACTTGCCTTTTTTATTCCTTTATTTCTACTTACAGAAACTAAACTGTTTTTTTTATTATTAACAATTTTGACTTGACGGATTGACGAGAGATGAAGTTTTTGCAAAAAAGTTTTTGTTCCGTCAGTGGAAGCATCATTAATAATAATAAGCTCCAATTTATTATGGGGATATTTTGAGGTAAAAATAGAGTTTATCAGCCTCTTTAGCTTATTTTTCCTGTTATGAGTTGGGATGATAATAGAAACTAAAGGAAACATGAGATTATTTTATCAATACAGTCTCAGCAGGTTGATGAAAGGGAGCATAGGTATCTCCCTTGATTAAAATACAGAGACTTTTACCTAATTTACTTAAGGCATAAGCAAAAAGTTGCTTTTCCAGCCAGGATTTAACGATGTGTGTTCGCGGCAGAGTCATTGGGAATGCCAGTGCCTTGGGCTTTTTATAAAGCTGGTGGTGAATTTGATCGAGAATCTTTGAAGTTGCCCCTAGAGTGTTTTGCCAGTGATATTTTTTGCTTTGCTCAAAAAGCTTGCTCCAGTTGAGCTTTGGAGCAATTTTATAAAGATAAAGCAATTCTGGTAAAGTGAAATGCAAGTTTTCAAAATTAATATGAGCAAGATGGATTAAAAAATCTGCCTCAAAATTAGGAATTTTGATTGTTAAGTTATTAGATAGATTGACTACTCTTGGTTGTTGCCAGATAAATTTGCTGTCCATAAAGCTGGAGCCGGCCCAGTTAAGCTTGCCATGCAAATGGATTTTATAAAAACCTTTTTTAATAAGTTGAGCCTGGGCTTTTTTAAAAGAGAGATTACTAACCTTGAAATTTTTATCTTTGAGTTTTTTAAGTGAAACTTTAAAATCTTTAACTATAATATCAAGATCATTGGGGATCCTTGGGTAAGCACGATAAGTTTTTATTACCAAATGGTCAGGCAAATAATTTTTTATCAAGACAAAACTTCTTTTTATTTTTTCTATTAACCTTAACCCTTTTGTCTTTGCTGTTTTAAAGCACTTTTCCTGTTTGACTAATTTGCAGCTAAGATAATAAAAGACATTGTTTTTTAATGATAAGTCTATCAATTTATCTAAATTTATTTCTTGAAAGCTGACTTTATTTGCTAGTTTGGGAGGTTGGTATAGGTCTCCAAGCAGCTGGTATAAAAAAGAAAGTTCATTCATTTAAAAAGTCAGCTATTAGCTTTGGGTAGTAGCTTGCTTTTGTTGCTCTCAACTGAAGAGCCTTAACATTTTTTAAAAAGCTGGAAAGTATTTTTTCTTCTTTTCCAACAATAGCATTGATATTAAAAGAGGGATTTTGATACAAGTAGGCTAAAATTGAGCGCTCTGATTGATAAGGAAGAGTTTTGCGGTTAATGGCTAAAATCTTTTTAAGAGCGTTGCTAGCAGTGATAGTTTTTATTTTATTTTCTTTACTCTTTTCTAAAAAGAAAATGTATTTTGTTGGCACTGCCTGGAGAAAAATTTTCTTTTGGGCGAACACTTTTTCTACAGGAGTGCTTTTATTAAAACTCAAAATTGGTGATCCAAACTGCCTTATATTAATTTTTGCAGGGTAGGGATAAACCTTCTTCCTGGAGACAATTACCGTATCGTCAGATAAAAAACTCCCCTTTATTTTTTTTACCAATTCTAAAACCGTTGTTGTTTTTCCCATTCCTCCGCAAGAAGAAATTATGATGGCAAAATTGCTGCTGACCGGCTTAAAAGCACCTCCAAGAATAAAGCTATACCCTTCAGTTATTAGCTTTATCTGTAAAATAAACTTAAGATAGTCATTTATGGGGTGGACAGTGGCGATAGGTATTTTGACTAGGTTTTTATAAGCTTTATTGAAGAAGACTTTAGTAGTTTTACTCGATAGATTTTTTAATCTCCAGCTGATTTCAAAACCAAGCATCCTGATATGGGAGAAGACAGAGTCATCTTTTGGGTTGTAAAAAAGACCAGGGGCAATTTGAAAATAACTGTTTTTTTTGGAGAAATCTAGTTTTTTCTGCAGACTAAAAATGATGTCTGGATTTTTAAGCGGCCTTTTGCTTAAAAAAGAATCCGGTAGATAGCCAATAAAGTTGGTTTTGACTTTAAGCAGGTTGTGGATGTTGTAGTAATGCCAGTTATTCATTGGTAGATAGAGAATGATAAATTTGTTTGGCGATTTTTTTCCGAGAGAGCTGGCTATTTATCACTTTTGCCTTGACTTTTTTGGCTAAATTAAGATATAGATTAGAGTTTTTGTCTAAGATAAAGACTAATTTTGGCCTGGGCAAAAAAAAGATAAATTTTAAAAGCAAAAATTCTAGTCTAGGATGCTCAGAAATTAAGATGGCTAGAATATCATAAAAATAGCGGTCATAGACAATCAAGCTATCTTTATATTTTACCCTGTTGATGAAGGTTGTTATCCAGGAGTCTAAAAAAAGATTGACCACTCTGATAATGATGTTAAACCGTTTACCCCAAGAGCTTTCTTTTTTAATGCGGATAAATTTGATTATTGGGCTTAGCCAGAAAGTTTGGTGAAATTGTGTGCCAAAAGTTCCTCTTTGGGAAAAAAGATGAATATAAGTAGGGTTTTTACTTTCCTTTTTAAGCTGAGTTACTAGTAACTCAGCTTGAGTAGTTTTGCCGGCCCCGTCAATACCACAAAAACAAACAGTTTTCATAATTATTTTCCTCTCTTTTCAGAAATGATGATATTGCTGTGACTTAAAGAAGGAATAAGAGAAAAAAGATTTTCCACAAGACTAACAGGTAAAGGAAGACTTTTGCCAACACTGTTGCCCAGACTTTTTAAAATTTTAAAGTGATGTAGCTTTAAAAGTTCTTTTAAGGCTTTGTGGGTAAAAGAGCGAATATGGCCGGAGATGTCATTGGGCTTTGCTTGAAACTTGCCAACATTGTGCCTTAGGCTGACTTCAGTGAGATAAGGTTGAAAACCAAGCAATAAAACTAATCTATTAAGCCACCAGGAAAGATTGGGAGTGGTGATTACTAGAGTGCCCTTAGTTTTTAAAACTCTATGAACCTCACTCAGTAAATGATCAGGGTCAAATAAATGTTCTAGAATCTCACCGCAATATACCGCCTCAAAAAAAGCTGTTTTAAAAGGTAGAGATTGATTATCAACATTAATCCGGAAAGCTTTGATTCCCTTTTGTCGAGCTTTCTCAACTGCCTTTTTGGCAATTTCTATTCCATAGATTGTTACTGAAGAATTTCCGAGCTTTTTGGAAAAAGATCCATCACCGCAGCCAACGTCCAAAATCCTTTTGAAATGGTAATTTTCGAAATTTTTTTTTACTTTTTCTAGTCGCTGACAATGGCCTAGATTTTGGGCAAATTTTTGTGAATAAAAGTTTCTTTTCTTCATTTTTTCTTTTCTAGCTTTGCTTTAACAATGAGACTGCGACCAAAATTAGGAAACAGACTAGCCAAAAGCTCACTGGCTAGGCTACCGGATGAATTAAAATTAATTACATCGGAAGTGAATTTAATAATTTTAAAACCTTTATGTTTTAGATAACCGAGGAGAAGATTTTTGGTAAAAAATCTTATATGGCCGGCATCAGCCTCTGGAGGATAGCCGAAAGCCGCTTCAAAATAAGGATTTTTGCCAATTAATAAATATATTCTTCTTCCAAGGGAGGCAACATTCGGAGTAGTAAGAACCAAAATCCCTTTTGATTTCAAGACTCTTTTTATCTCCGCAATAAAAAAATCAGTGTCCAGCACATGTTCAATTACTTCTCCGACAACAACAACATCAAAGAAACTATCTTTAAACTTAAAAGGAGAGGTAAAGCTTTGTCTTTTTACTTTTAATCCCCGGGTTCGGGCGATTTGGGCTACTTTTTCGCCGATTTCTATACCATAGACTTGATTGCCTTTCTTGATCAACCTAGCTCCTAAAGTGCCATCATAACAACCTAAATCCAAAACTTTTTTATTAGAGCCAACAAGAGAAGTGATCTTTCTTAATCTAACCTTGTCGCCTTTTGAGGTATAAGGAAGTTTTCCTGGCTGACAGATTTGCTGGGCATAGTTAATAATTTTTTTCTTCATTGATTAACTGAAGTTCTTTTTTAAAGACTTTATCCCAATCATACTTTTTAATAAATTGCTGGGATTTTTTCCCAAGAATTCGCTGCTGCTTTTTATTATCGAGCAGCTTGATAATAATTTTAGCAAAAGCTTGTTTTTCTCCAAGAGGGACAGTTAAGAGATTATCAGCATAGATTTCTTCATATATTGGCAGTTTATAGGCTATCGCCGGGAGACCACAAGCCATTGCTTCAGCAATAACAAGGGCAAAACTTTCATACAGGCTTGGGTAAACAAAGATCCTGCTTAACTTTAGCAACAAGAACTTCTCTTTAGCAAACTTTGCTCCCTTTAGATCAATATTTTTTTCTATTTTTAGACTCTTTATTTTTTTCTTTATTTTTTGGGTAAAGTTTGGTGATCCAGAACCGATGAGACAAAGCTTGGCCTTTGGTTTTTTTTGGCAAACAAACTGCCAGATTTTTACCAGATCAAAAATTCCTTTTTGGTGGTGGAAGCGACCGATAAAAATGCCATCGTAAATCTTTTCTTTTTCTGCTAGTTTGGCTTTTTTATAGCTTATTCCATTGGAAGTAACTTTTACTTTGTTTGCCTTGACTTTTAGCTTGTCAACTAATAATTTTTTGTCTAGGTTATTTAGGACTAATATTTTGTTAGCTTTTTTATTAGCGAGAAAAATTGTTAATCTTTGACCGAAGAAATATAAAGTTCTTTTAAACCCTGGAAAGAAAAAGGAATTTTGAGGGGAAAAACTTTTTGTGTAGTCACGAAAAAGTGATGGTAGAAGCAAATGAATTAGGACAATCCATTTAGTTTTTGGAAACCTTTTTTTATAAAAAAATGCAGGAATAGTGTCTGGTAGAAAATCGGAAGAAGAATAAATAAAGTTATAGTGGTCATCAAGCCTAGTGAGCAAAGATAAAGCTTTGAAAGTCCTCTTAAAGTAAGTAAAGCAAATATTTTTAATTTTTTTTTCTTGGCTAGTAATAAAATATTTTGCCGAAAGAGCCATTTTTTTACATGTTTTTTCCCCAAGCTTTGAGGTAATAACTAGCTTTTTACCTTTGAGCCGTTTGAAAATTTCAATGAAATGAATATCTCCACCGGAGATATTTTCACTATAGGAATTCATTAATCCAATTATCTTTGTCATTGTAAAATGGGAATTTTAGAATATAAGTAGACAACGCCGATTAAAATTTTTAAAATTAGCATCCCAAAAGCTAAAGTTGGATGCCTAAGTAGTTTTTTCCATTTAGATTGTTCGGTGAAGACTCCAAAATATCGGTAGTAAAGACCAAGCTGTTTTTTTATGTCTGGATCATTAGCTCCCCACTTTTCAAGATAAGTTTTAAAACTTCCTGCATAATAGGCCTTTTTTGCTAAATAATTAAAAAAGTTGAAACCTAATTTGTGATGATAAATCAAGCCTTTTTTATTTAGTTGATTTAATTGAATTAGCAAGGTGGGATATTTGTAGTTTATTTTATTAAGTTTTTTGCTGATTTTTTCAAAATTATATTTGTCAAGAATAGCGACTTTGCCAAACTTTTTAATTCTTTTATCTAGGTCCCAATCCTCAAAAGCATTTAATTTTTCATCAAAACCACCGGATTTTATAAAGATATCTCTTTTAAAGAATCTTAAACCGTCAATCACTGTTCTATCATAAAAATTTCTTTCAAATCGGCGAACTTGACACCAAAATGAATTTCCTAGAATAACTTCTGGGATATAGAGAGCAACGATTTTGCTGTTTTCTAATTTATTGACTGCCTTTTCTATTGCTGTCTGCGACAAGGTCATGTCAGCGTCTAGAAACATTGTGTATTTCCCTTTGGACTTTTTAAGTATGCCAAAATTTCGCTGTGCTGATCTTTCCGGCCCTTTGTTAAAAACTTTATTGGTATAGTTTTTAGCAAGCTTAACGGTTTTATCAATTGAATTGTTGTCGACAACAATGATTTCGATTTTCTCTTGCGGATAGCTTTGTAGCTTGATGCTTTTTAGACAATTTTCAATATTTTTTTCTTCATTTTTGGTAGTAATGATGATGGAGATAAGAGGGAACCTTCTTTTCATATTTTATCAATATTCATTGTCATTCCGCACATGATTCGGAATCTATAGAAGTAATTATTTTGTATAGATCCCGAAATAAATTCGGGATGACTGCGTTATTTTTATAGATTCCTGATCGGAGTCAGGAATGACGAGGGTATTTAAAATTCCATAAATGGCCTAAGAATTTTATACCAATTTTGGATAAGAATCTAATATCTTCCCAAGAGCGAATAGAGGTGACTTTTTGTAGGACAAATTGGGGACTGAGTGCCGATTGGTAAAGGTTGCGAGTGAGACTTAGCAGTTTTTTGTTGCTGATAGGGCTTTTTATAACCGGTTCCTTCATATCGAAACGTCTCCAGTTTTTAGTTTTTAAAAGGCTTTTTTTTTGACAATCAGTGAACAGTTTTGTTCCTGGATAAGGAATAATGAGACTTGCCTGGAGCGAGGCGATCAAACCCTTTTTAAAGAGCTCTTTAGTTAATTGAACCGTTTTTTTGGCATCTTTTTCTTTCTCCCAGGGATAACCAACCATACAAGTAAGATGGGGCTCAAGATGGCCGACAACTTCTTTATTAGCTTCTTTAGCAATTCTTAATTCTTTCTCAACTTCGTTTATTTTTATGCCTTTGTTTAGCTTATCAATTGTTTTTTGGTTGGCTGACTCCAATCCATAAAGAAGCAGACGGAAGCCGGCCTGAGCCATCAGTTTATAATCTTTTTTTGTTAGTGCCCCAAAGCGCAAATTGCAGTCAAAATAAATTTTTTTATGATAACCTCTGTTAATCATGCCTTGACAAAAATTTCTGAGCCAGTTTCCGGCAGGAAAGGTACCGGAATCATCCATAATTTCTCTTATTTTATACTTTTTGATTAACTGGCCGATTTCCTTTAAGACATTTTCTACTTTTCTTACTCTATAGTTAGGATACAAGCTTGTCCAAGAACAAAAAGAGCAACGATGCCACCAACAATCGCGGGCAGCCATAATATAAGTACCTGGAGTTTTCTTATAATTACCATTCTTATATGCATAAAGTTGCCACTTTGTCAGCTCTCTATCTATGACTGGGAGTTTATCTAAGTCATGGTTTAGTTTGAATTTACCTGTGTTTCGAATTTCGAATTTCGAATTTCGAATTTTCTTTTTGTACAATATTCCTGGTTTGAGCTTTTCTCCTTTAGTTAAGTGGTTAACTAAGTTGAGAAGCAAAAAATCATAATCGCCGCCAGTTAAGATATAATCAACTTGAGAGTTTTTGAAAGACTCTTCGGGAAGAGCGGTGACATGATCGCCAACTAATACAGTGATTAGTGATAAGTGATTAGTGAATAGTCGTTTTAATTTGTTGATAATCTTCCAGTGGTGTTTAATTACCGGAGTTTTGGCTTCCATCATCAATAAGTCTGGCTTTAATTTTTTAAGTTCGATAAGCCATTTTTCAAAAGTCCACTTTCCCGCTATGCCGTCAAGCCAGACTACCTGGTGGTTGGCTTGGTTAATTAGGGTAGCCGCATAAGCAGGGATAATCGGGTAAATGAAAGTAGGGACTTTAAACCATTGAAACTGCCGATTTTGGCTTAAAAGGGGAATACCTTTTTTTGAGTCTAAAGGGGGATAGCCAATAACGACTTTCATTGTTCTTTATGAATATGCTTTTATAAAAGCAGTTATTGAACGATCATAGGTTTTTTCTGCTTTTGAAGGAAAGAGACAACCGGGCAACTCATTCCTTTTGCGGTGATAGGCAATACAAAGACAACACTTTCCTTTTCGGGGACAACCCGAATAAGTACAGGTGCAATTTTTTAGATTTTCGTCTATTTTACAGTCCATAAAAACCCTCTTTCATTAGTTTACACTTTATGTGTATTATGTACTAGACGAAATTTAACCAGGAGACTAAAGTTAATTTTAGAAACCTTTATTGCCTGTTGGGCGGAAGCCACCAGAACGTGGTCTTCTTGGCCTGGCTTCATTAACTATTATTTTTCTGCCTTGGAATTCTTTTTCGTTAAGCTCTTTGATTGCTTTTTCAGCTTCTTTCTCATCAGATATTTCTACGAAGCCGAAACCTTTTGAGCGGCCAGAATATTTGTCGGTAATGACTGTAGCGCTGACTACTTTACCGATTTGAGAAAAAAGGTCGTTTAGTTGATCGTCAGTTACAGCATAGTCTAAATTGCCAACATAAAGTTTGGTATTCATTTATTTACTCACCTCCTTTAAATGGGATATCTTTAAAAACTGGAATATCTTTTTCGTGGAAACTTCTTTGGAGACCTGAAAAAAGGAGCCAAAGGACCACAGACCTATTTAAGATTTAAAACTTATTTATTCTAACATAAGAAAAGAAAAAGTCTAGTAGCTAATATATTATACGGACTTTAGCCAGAGAGGTAGACTTTTTTTGTTAGAAATTTAAAGATTATTTTGAAATCGAAAAATGAAAAAACTGGTTTAATATATAAAAATATATCAAAAGATGTCAAAAATGCCCCTCACTTGGCCTTAACAGCCGTTATGAAAACATCACCTGGAAGGTGTTAATCTCTGAACACCTAGGAAATTTAGCTTCTTTCGACTACTGTTCCATCGCTTTCCCTAAAGCATTCGGGGACGATGTCAACGGGAAAGTCATAGGGCTCAATTGCTTCGCAAGAAATCGTCCCATGGCCATCGTGGACAATGACCCATTCTTCACAATCTTTGTACGCCAACCACATACCGCCACCCATTTCTCCCGCAAATCTCACCCCACCACTGGCATAAGGACCAGTTTGTTTATCAATATTTACTTCAACATCAGCAAGGGGTTTGTCATATTTTTCCGCAAAAGCTTCTTTTATTAGTTCTAAATCACTTTTTGTTTGAAGTGGAGGAGTGGGAAAAGGTGTTGGCGAAGGCATTATAGAAGGGGCAGAAGTTGGTTGAGGGGTTGGCTTTATTGATGGTGTGATTACGGGACTTGGGGATGGGCTTGGAGAGGTTTGAGGTTTTTTTATCTTTTCTTGATAAAACCAGAAAAGAAAAGTACTAAGAATCAAAAGGTTTAAAATAATGATGATTATGAGAAGAGTTGCTAGAGAACTAGCCTTTTTATTTGCCATCTTTATCCTCCTTTTTATTCCCTTTTGCTTGCCCTGAGCGATCCCGACGCTACGTCGGGAGAGTCGGATGGTCGGGGTACCCAGAATCGAACTGGGGTCAGACGCACCCCATGCGCCTATCATAGCCACTAGACCATACCCCGCAATTGCTCTTGTATTTTAACATTATTTATGATAGGAATGAAATGAGAAAGGAATTTTTATGGGAAGACCGAAGAAAAATTCTTCTTCTAACTCTAAAGTAAAAGACCAAAAGCTAGAGGCAATTGAAGTAGCAATGGCCCAGATTGAAAAGCATTATGGCAAGGGTTCGATTATGCGCTTTGGTGATGGTAGTAAAAACTTACAGGTTGATGTCATTCCAACAGGAGCAATTGCTTTAGACTTGGCCTTAGGAGTTGGTGGTTTACCTCGGGGTAGAATTACTGAGATTTATGGGCCGGAGGCTTCTGGAAAAACAACGCTCTGTCTTCATGTAATGGCCGAGGCTCAAAAGAAAGGCGGTAAGGTAGCTTTTATCGATGCCGAACATGCTTTAGATCCCGCTCGTGGCGAATCAATAGGAATTAACTTGGACGATTTGATTATTTCTCAGCCGGATACCGGTGAGCAGGCTTTAGAAATAGCGGAGACTCTGATCCGCTCGGGAGCAATTGATGTTTTGTGTGTTGATTCAGTAGCTGCCTTGGTGCCCAAGGCAGAAATTGAAGGCCAGATGGGTGATGCTTCAGTCGGTGTTCAAGCTCGGTTAATGAGCCAGGCGATGAGAAAGTTGTCCGGAGCAATCAGCCGATCGAAAACAGCAATGATTTTTACCAATCAGATTAGAATGAAGATTGGAGTAATGTTTGGCAATCCGGAAACAACTGCCGGGGGAATGGCTCTGAAATTTTATTCATCGGTGCGACTGGATACTCGCAAAATAGGCAAGATTAATGATGGAGATAAAATTATTGGCAGTCGTCACCGAGTAAGAGTAGTAAAAAATAAAGTAGCCCCGCCTTTTAGAGTAGCTGAGTTTGACATTATGAATATTGGAGGCGTTTCTCGGTCTGGCGGGCTTTTGGATGTTGGGGTAGAACTGAATGTCATTGAGAAATCCGGCAGTTTTTATAAATTTGAAGGAAAACTTTTAGGTCAAGGCCGGGAGGCGGCTAAGGTAGCTATAGATGAAGATAAAAAACTAGCCGCTAGAATAGAGGAAAAAATTTGGAAAATGGTTAAAGAGGAAGATTTAAAAGGGAAAAGAGAAAAATAAAGAACAGTGACAGAAGATGATTTTTCACAAAAGGAAATTTTAGAAAAGCTTTACAGTTATTCACTTCGCTTTCTTGGTTTTAGACCTCGAAGCAGAAAAGAAATTCAAAGCTATCTTGTTAAAAAAATAAACAAGTTTTGCAATAAAACTCAGAATTTAGTTAATGATGTCGTTGGAAAACTTGAAAAAGAGAACCTAGTTAATGATGAAGAATTTGTTGATTGGTGGATTGATCAGCGGATGGAGTTTAATCCCAAGGGGAAAATAGCTTTAAAAAAGGAACTCTGTCAAAAAGGAGTTGATAAGCATTTGATAGAAGAAAAATTAGCTAAAATCAAGAGTTGCCAGTTGGCTCAAGCAGTAAAAAGAGTATTAGAAAAAAAAATCGTTTTATACAAAGAGCTTGATGGGGTTGCCCTGAAAGATCGATTATTTAAACACCTTTTAAGGAGGGGCTTTTCTTCCAGTCTTGCTTTAAGAATGGTTGACGATTTTCTCAAAAAAAGATAGAATATCAGTCAAAGCGATAATCAGCAAAAAAAGGATTTGCAATGAATTTATTTTTTAGCGATTATTTCTACTCATTGCCTCGACTCCCTTATTAGTTTTTTGTTGTTTATTGTTTTTAGGAGGTTAATATGTCATTTTTTAATCGTTTAGGGACTCTTTTTGCCGCAAAGGGGAAAAAGTCTCCCCTCAAAAAAGCTAAAAAGTTAGACAAAGACTCTGTTAAGAAAACTAAAGTTGGCACTAGAGATGGCAGGTTTTTAGTAGAAGCGAAAACGAGAGCTAAAGAAATAATTCTAGAGGCTAAAGAGGAAGCTTTCCAAATTAAGAAAACGGCCAGTGAGCAGTTAGATCGGAGTCAAAGAGAATTGCGTAACCTTGACCAGAAAATTCAGTCAAAGCAGGCAGAAATTCAACAGAAGATAGCAAGAATTAAACAAAGAGAAGAAGATTTAGAAAAAGATAAAAAGCGGCTTTTTCACAAAAGGCGAGAGTTGGAAGAAATAAAAGAAAAAGAACTAAGCAAGCTGGAGAGAATTGCTTCTTTAAGCAAGGAAAAAGCAAAAAAACTTCTCCTTCAGGCCTGGGAGAAGAAGCTGGAAAAGGAAATTGCTCTTCAAGTCAGAGAAGAGGAAGAAAAAGCAAAACAGATTGCTGAACAAAAAGCCCAGGAAATTTTGGTTGATGCGATGCAAAGAGGAGCAACTGATTATGTTCCTGAATATACGGTTTCGACAGTTAAACTTAGAGATGAGGAGATGAAGGGAAGGATTATTGGTCGGGAGGGGCGCAATATCCGTGCTTTTGAAAAAGCCACTGGAGTTGATGTTGATCTGGACGAGGAAGGAGTAATTCGTCTTTCTAGTTTTGACTCGGTGCGGAGAGAAATTGCCAGAGTTGCCTTGGAAAAGCTTATTGGTGATGGTCGAATCCAGCCGGTAAGAATCGAAGAAATTGTCAAAAAAACAAAGAAAGATATAAATAGAATTATTCATCAATCCGGAGAAGAGCTTTGCCACAGGGTTAAAGTTTATAATTTACCCAGGGAAATAATGGATACTTTAGGACGTTTTCACTATCGGTCTTCTTATGGACAGAATATGATTTCTCATACCTTGGAGGAGACGAAGATAGGTGTTGCTTTAGCTTATGAAGTAAAGGCCGATATTAATGTCGTTCGGCTGGGTTGTCTGCTTCACGATATTGGTAAAGTTATTACTAATGAAGAAGGTAGCCATGTTCAAATAGGAGTTAACTTTTTGAAAAAATACAATATGCCTCGGAAAGTTATTGACTGTGTTGCTCAACATCATGGAGATGAGGATTTTAGTTGTGTTGAGGCAGTTTTAGTTTATATTGCCGATGCTATTTCTGGCAGTCGGCCGGGAGCTCGTTATGAAGACTATGAAGAGTATGCGGCTCGATTAAGAAAACTGGAAGAAATCGCCAAGAGTTTTTCCGGAGTGAGACAAGCTTATGCTGTCCAGGCGGGCAGGGAATTGAGGGTGATTGTTGATCCCGAAGAAAAAAATGATCCGGCAGTAGCTAAGCTGGCGATTGACATAAGAGATAAAGTTAAAGATCAAGTTTCTGTTCCTGGCCAGGTTAAAGTAACGGTAATAAGAGAGTTAAGAGAAACGCAGGTAGCCTGAAATTAATTTTTCAGTATCTCAGTGAAGTTTTGTGCTTCAGGGTTACAGAAGTGGTATTTGGAAACGAATGAGAGGTGAGTAACGCTGAGAAATTTGATCCGCCAGAGGCGGACTGCCAGAAATTCAGGCGGGCAAGGAAGGAGGTGAAACTAGAGTGAAAAAATCAGATTTGATTGAGATTGTAGCCAAGAAGGCTCACTTAACCAAAAAGGCTTCTAAAGAAGCAGTTGAGGTGATGCTTGAGGAAATTAGAAAAGCTTTAAGGAAAGGAGAGAAAGTCGTTCTTTCCGGTTTCGGAACTTTTGTTGTTAAAAAGGTGGCCGACAAAAAAGGAAGGAAAAGCGTTGATGACCCAACACCAGTAGTCCACAAAGCCCACCGGGCGGTCCGTTTTATAGTTTCTAAGAATTTAAAAAAGAAAGTTCGCTAAGTGAGAAAGTATTGGGCCTTTTTTAAAACCATACTCCAGCTAGTTTTTGCCTATAGGGCAAGAAGTGTTATTTGGTTTTTTTGGGATGTTGTTCCGCCGACTATTATGCTTCTTTTCTGGCAGGCGGCTTTTGCTAGGCAAGAGAAGATTGCTGGTTATAGCATCTCTTCGATGTTTGTTTATTATCTTTTGGTGATGTTTATTCGTGCCGTTGTTTTTACCCATCCTGATCATGCTTTGCAAGTTGATATTTCTACTGGTAAATTGAGCTCTTTTTACTTAATGAGACCAGCCAGAGTTTTGTTTTTAAGATTTATATATGAGCTAGCCTATAAAATTTTACGTTTAATTTTCCTATTTCCTGTAATTGGCCTTTTTTTGCTTTTTTACCCTGTTTCTTTGGGTAGTTTAAATTTTTCTTGGAGAGATATATCCTTATTTTTTATTTTTATAAGCTTTAGCTTTATTTTATTTTTTTTGTTTAAGCTTATCATTGGCCTGTCTGCTTTCTGGTTTAATGAGATTGGTTGGTTGAATAATCTGACAGATTTTTTGCTTTTACTTTTTGGAGGGACGCTTTTTCCTCTGCAGTTTTTACCAGAAAGTCTTTATAAGATTTCTTTGTTTCTGCCTTTTCGTTTTGAAGTTTTTGTTCCTACACAGATTTTTTTGGGAAATCTTGGAGTTAGAGAGATTTTACTGACTTTTTCAATACAGTTTTTTTGGATTGTAATTTTTTTGTTCTTAACCAGGAGTTTGTGGCGAAGAGGTTTGAAAGTTTATTCAACTTATGGAGGATAAAATAGGAACAAATTGACGAGTGAGTGAGGTAAGTTTTTTATTGTTCGAGCGAACGCAGTGAGTCGAGAACTCTTCGATAAATCTGAGGCAAGCTTCTCGACTTCTCTCTCGACACAACTCGAGACCCGCTCGAAGTATAAGAGACGATGAAAAGATATTTTAAACTTTACCTTTCTTTTATAAAAAACTCTTTGATAAGAGAAGGTCAATATCGCTTCAACTTTTTCCTTATATCTTTTATTAATTTTTTATGGGGATTAGTGTATCTTTTATTATACAAATTCATTTTTGGTCACATCCAAAGAGTGGGTAATTGGCACTATGAGGAGCTTCTTGTTTTGGCTGCTACCTTTTTGGTAATTAACTCTTTAACCAAAGTTTTTTTCAGTCACAATTTCAAAAAGCTCGCTAGCTTGGTTTATTACGGAGAGCTAGATTTAGTCTTAGTCAAGCCACTTTCTTCTCAATTTTATGTTTCTTTAAGGGAATTTTCTTGGCATACTCTTTTACGTTTCTTGATGGGTTGTTCGGTCTTGCTCGTAGTAGCAACTAGCTCAAAGATAGAAATTAGTTTTTTAAATTTTGCTCTTTTTTTAGCAATGCTTGTTTTTTCTATTGTCATTGTTTATTCTTTGTGGTTTATGAGCCTTAATTTGGTTTTTTGGCTCGGCAATATATCAAATATCTATGAATTTTTCCATCCAATTCTGCGTTTGACAGTAATTCCTTTAGATATCCTGCCGCCAATTTTAAAACACTTTTTCTTTTTTGTGTTTCCTTTAGCTTTTGTTATTACTATTCCGGTTAAGACTTTATTGGGTTTGATTTCTTGGCCAACGGTTTTTTACGGAATTTTTATATCCCTTTTCTTGCTTTTTCTTTCCCATAAGGTCTGGCAGTTTAATCTCAAGCATTACTCCAGCGCCTCCTCATAAAATTATTATTTCGTGCTGCGATCGCCACATTGAGTAATAATTTTTTTTTACGTTTCTTCGAAAATTGTTGTTATAAGGAGTGTTATGGGAGTGAATTATAACTTTGATTATAGTATACTTGAGAGAATGAGGGTAAATAGGGAGATAAAGGAGATATTTTTATTGAGAGAAAGAGCAGTAAAGCAAAAGGATAGAAAACTTTTTCTTTCCACTCAGATTGATGAAATTGCTGGTTCTTCCTCGCATGGTTATCTTTCGATTGATAAGCTGGAAACGAAAATTTTGGCAATCGATTTTCGTAGTGAAGATAAATTAGCTACTGTTGTGGTTTCTAAAGAAACCTACTTCTTTAAAGGGAAAAAATCCCACTCTGCTTTATTGATTTATCATTTAGTAAATAGTGTTGAAGGATGGAAGATTTATAATATTATTCATTAATGAGCGTCATTAACGTTAAAAATTTAAAGAAATACTACAAAGTTCATAAAAAAGAACCAGGCTTGGTGGGTTCTCTTAAGTCTTTGTTTAAAAGAGAATATGAGGAAGTTAAAGCGGTTGACAGAGTCTCTTTTTCCATAAAGAAAGGGGAACTTGTTGGTTTTATCGGACCTAATGGGGCGGGTAAGACAACTACTTTAAAATGCCTTTCCGGACTTCTCTACTCTGATGGGGGAAAGCTATCTGTTTTGGGTTTTGATCCTTGGAAGAGAAAACATGACTTTCTTAAGCAGATTTCTCTTGTAATGGGGCAAAAAAACCAGCTTTGGTGGGATTTACCGGCAATGGAAACTTTTCTTCTTAACAAGGAGATCTATGAAATTCCGGATGAAAAGTTTAGGGAAACTTTGGATAAGTTGGTTGCTCTTTTGGAAATAGAAAAAATTATCAATGTTCAGGTAAGAAAACTGTCGCTTGGCCAGAGGATGAAATGTGAACTGATTGCTGCCCTACTTCACTCCCCTAAAGTTTTGTTTTTGGATGAACCGACGATTGGATTAGATGTGGTCATGCAAAAAAAAATCAGGGATTTTATCAAAAATTATAATAAAGAATTTAAGTCAACAATAATTTTGACTTCTCACTATATGGGAGATGTTCAAGAGCTTTGCAAGAGAGTGATTATTATTGACAAGGGGAAAATTGTTTTTGATGGCCAGCTTACTGAAGTGATAGAAAGATATGCTGACCACAAGCTCTTGGAAATAACCTTAGGAAAGGAAATCAACTTGCGAAGATTGGCAGAGATGGGCGAGGTGGTTGAGTTTGATTTTCCTCGGGTAGTTTTAAAGGTAAAAAAGGAAGAGTCCAATAAGATAGCTGCCAAGCTTTTGCACTCTTATTCAGTTAAAGATTTAAACATTTCTGAGGCTTCGATTGAAAATATCATCCGCGAGCTCTTTACCGGCAAAGATTATGCTTAAAAAATACTTCCAAATTTTCAAAATTTCTTGGCAAGAGAGCCTTGTTTATCGTTTTAACTTTGTTGTTTGGCGAATAAGAACAGTAATTTTAAGATTAAGTGCTTACTTTTTTTGGTATGCCGTCTATCGTTTTAATCAAAATATTGGTGGCTATGATGAGGAAATGATGTTGACCTATATTTTAGCTAGTTCACTCCTTCATTCTTTGGTTTTAGGCTCCCGTAGCATTGATGTTGCCGGCGAGATTAGCACCGGCAAGTTAAGCAATTGTTTATTAAAACCGATTAATTATTTTTTTTATTGGCTTAGTCGAGACTTTTCGGACAAGTTACTTAATTTGGTCTTTCTTATTTTTGAGTTAGCTTTGATTTTTTGGCTGTTGAAGCCACCTTTTTTTCTCCAAACAAACCTTTTTTATCTTTTTGGTTTTATTGGTTTTTCTATTTTGAGCATCTTTGTCTATTTTTATTTAAGCCTAATTATAAGTTTAACTACTTTTTGGTATCCGGAACATAACGGCTGGCCGGCCAGGTTTTTATTTACAGTCCTTCTCAGGTTTTTCTCTGGAGGCCTATTGCCTTTGGATATCCTGCCAAGACTAGTTTTTAATTTTTTGAGATTTTTACCCTCTTCTTATTTTATTTTCTTTCCCTTGCAAGTTTATTTAGGAAGAGTAGATAGAACGGGGATTATTACCGGTTTTACTGTGATGGCTCTTTGGATTTTTATTCTTAAGTTTTTGGTTAATTTACTTTGGCGGAGAGGACTAAAATCCTATACTGCGGCTGGGATATGAATATTAAGAAATACTTAAAAGTTTGGCTAAAGACTACCATTCTGTCAATCCAGACGCCTTTATTTACTCAAGGAGCCTCATTAATGTACCTTCTTGGCAAATTTATTCGCTTTGCCTTTTTTCTGGTTTTACTTTTGGTTGTTTTGGGAAAAACAAAGAGCCTAGCTGGCTATAATTTGGAACAGATGATAGTTTTCTTTTTGGTTTTTAATCTTTTGGATATTTTGGGTCAGCTTTTTTTCCGGGGAATTTATTGGTTTAGAGGAGATGTTGTTTCCGGTAAATTTGACCTGGCTTTGGTTAAACCACTCAGTCCTCTTTTTCAAATTTTGACTAATAGAACTGATATCTTAGATTTACCCCTGTTGATGGTTATTATTTGGGCGTTAATTAAACAAAATATGGCTATTTCACTTATAAACTTTCTTTTATTTCTCTTGATAACATTTTGTGGTTTTTTGATTGTTACGGCTGTTCATATTCTAGTTGCTTCAATTGGGGTGATTACTACAGAAGTTGATCATGCGATTTTGATCTACAGAGATTTATCTTTGATGGCTCGGGTGCCGGTTGATATTTATATTGACTCGGTAAGGGCTTTTTTGACTTTTGTTGTTCCTATTGGGGTTGTTTTTACTTTTCCTGCTAAGGCCTTGATGGGACTTTTGTCTTGGCAATGGTTGATTTACGCTTTTTTTATTTCAATAACACTATTTTTTCTCTCTTTAAAACTATGGCGCTTTTCTTTGACCAAATATTCCTCTGCCTCCAGCTGATTTCTCCTTTTTTATGATATGATAAAGTTGGATATGAAAAGGAGGAATAATAGCTCGATTGCTTGGCTGATTATTTTTTTGTGCGCCCTTTTTTTGGCTATTTATAGTTTGTGGGGCTATGGTTGGCATCTTAGAAAAACTAAGGAGATGAAAGAAGAAATAGAAAGATTGAAAAATGAGATTCAAGAATTAGAAAAAGAAAGGTTAGAATCAACAGATTCTGCTAAGATAAAATAAAATGCTGGGAGAAGAAGAACAGCGTCATTTGCGCTATTTTGGGGAAGATTTTTTGCAGTTTTTAGGCAGAAAAGCAGGAGATCTTTTCCGCTTTGTGATTGCTTTTTTAACAAGTGGTATAAAGATGCTTTTTCCTCGTAGAAACTGATGATAAGCAATAAAAAGTTTCTTTTGCTTCTTTTAGTCTTTTTTCTTTTTTTATTTGTACGAGTTGTTAACCTTACCTTACTGCCGATTTTTAATGACGAAGCGATTTACCTTGATTGGGGGCAGCGGATGATTAATATTCCTGGTTTTGCTTTTTATTCCCTTTATGACGGTAAGCAGCCTTTTTTGATGTGGGTTTTTGGAATTACAAATAAAATAATTCCTGATCCTTTGCTTGCCGGGAGATTGGTGTCAGTGGCCTTAGGAGGATTAGGGGTATTAGGGATATATTTATTAAGTGCTCTTTTTTTACCTTGGCCTTTTTTACTAATTGCACCGCTTATTTATATTATCGTGCCAATTTTTGTCTTTTTTGATCGACAGGCCTTAATGGAGAGTGCTGTTTGTTCTGTTAATATTTGGAGTTTTTATCTTTTAAGCCTTTATTTTAAAAGAAGAAGTTTAGTTATCTCTTTTTTTATTGGTAGTATTTTAGGAATTGGTCTTTTTATTAAATCAAACACATTTATCTTTTTTTTATTAACAGTTGTTAGTTTGGGTTTTTTTCTTCTGAAAGAGAGAAAAATTAAAGAAAAACAAAATTATTTTTGGGCACTGGCTTTGATTTTATTTTTTACTTTCTTTTTTATTTTGCCTCTTATTATCCAGCCTGACTTTCTTAATATTATTAAAATGAGCAATCGTTTTAATTTGACCATTAAAGAATTGCTTTTTTTTCCTTTTGATAAATGGTGGGGCAATATTTCAGCTTTTTTAAAAATAAGTTTTTGGCAGCTAACACCAGCAGTTTTTTTATTGATAATTCTTGGCTTAATTAAGGCAATTAAGGAAAGATATTATCTGTTTTTATTTTGGTTTTTTGGGAGTTTGGCAATAACAATATTAACTGCTAGGAATCTTAATCCTCGTTATATAATGCCTCTTTTACCACTGACTTCAATTTTAGCTGCTTTGGCAGTCGCCTTTCTTTTTATAAAGCAAAAATTTCTTGGCTTTTTTGGACTGTTTGCACTATTTTTTCCTTTATATGTGACTTTTTTATTGATTTTCAAGCCTCTTGCCTACTTTAGCTTGTTGAACAACTTTATCCCTGCCTTTTCTCAAAAAAAGGAGTATGTTACCGGGAACACTGCCGGTTATGGCTTGGACAAAGTGAGACAATTTTTGGAAGAAAAAGCAGAGAAACAACCTATCGTCCTGGGCGTTCGTTTGGATGCTGGCAATCCAGAGAATGCTCTTTTTGCTTATTATTTTGAAAATCCAAGAATCAAAGTAGTTTATTTGGATAAACAGCTATTAAAAGGAAAGATAGAAGAATTTTCTTTTAAAAAGCCGGTTTATTTTGTCAGCCGCAGTGAGCATAAAGGAGGCCTAGAAGATTGTCTTATAGAAAAGGCACGATTCTACAAACCAGAGAAAGAAAGTTATTTTGGTGTTTACCGTTTTACTCCCGAGTGAATTTAAGTTACTCTGATTGACCCACGATCGTAGGCTTATTAGAGTAGATATAAAAGCAAGCAGGGATTGAAAATTAGGGAATGATTTGAGAAAATAGGAGAAGAATAAAAAGCCTGCCTCTGGTTAAAAACAGAGGTTTTTAATTTTTAAAATGAAAACAGTTGTTGTTTCTTTGCTTTCTTTTCTACTACCAGGTCTCCCTTTTCAGAAGAAGGTTTTATTAACACCAATTCCTCAAAGCGAGCTTATAAACCAAGTTGCCGATAGAGAGAAAGGATTTTTGGCTCAAAACAGCCTTGATTTGACAAACAGAGATGAAAATAAAGAAATAAACGAGATTTTTACTGACAACATTCTTTTGAACCTTTACTATTTTGCTGGCAAGATTAGTGATGATTTTTCTTTTGTCTTGCCTTCCGGGGCGGTTTTTGCTTTTCATAAAAATATTTTGCCAGAGTATGAAAAAGGGCTGGTTATGACTGTTGGCAGCCAATTTTCCGCCGAACAGGGTTTTAAAAAAGCCTATGGAATTCATGGTAATGGAGTTTGCCACTTGGCTTCTTTGATGAACTGGACGGCTAGTGAGGCAGGATTGGAAGTAATTGCCAAAAGAAATCACGACTTCTCCCCTATTCCCGGTGTGCCAAGAGAATACGGGACTTTAATTTCTTATGAAGAAGGAAGTAAGGAAAGCAAAGAAAAAAATCTTTATATTAAAAATAATTTTGACTTTCCAGTGATTTTTCAGTTTAAACTTGAGAAGAAAAAAATAAAGCTTAGAATCTTAAAACTTCAATAAATTTTACAAATTTGCTCTCTTTAGCTCACCAGATTGACTCACGATCATATGCTTTGAAGATGAACTTGAAGAATTGTGAAAAGTCAATTCGAAAAAATAGCTAGTCTTTATTAAATTTCTCGGATAAAATAAAATCAGGCGTAATGTTATGACTGATGAAATATAAGAGAAGATGAGAAATGATATTTTTACATCAATAGTTTTAGTTTTATTAGCAGCTTTTATCGGTGGTGGGGTTCCTCCATTTTCTAAAATTGCCCTAAAACAGATAACTCCTTTTACCTTTATATTTTTAAGGTTTATTTTGGCCGGCTTAGTTTTAGGCCCTTTATTTCTATCCAAAGAAAAAAAGTTAAACTTAAAAAAAATAAAACTGGCTGTTCTGATTTCTTTATTGGCTACTTCAAATGTTACTTTTTTTGCCCTAGGTGTTAGAAAGACTACCGCTACAATTTCCCAAATGTTATATGCTGCAGTGCCAATTATTGTTGCTATCACTTCATATTTTATTCTCAAAACAAAAATGAGTTTAAAAAAAATTTTAGGAGTTATTATTGGTTTTATTGGAGTTTTGTTAATTGTTCTTCTGCCTGTGTTGGGGAAAAGCTTTGTTTTTAGCGGCGATCTTTTAGGCAACCTTTTAGTATTTATTGCTGTTTTTTCTTATTCTTTGTATTCAGTTTTTTCCAAAAAACTACAAAAATACTTTTCTCCGCTGGCCTTGACAACTATTTTTATTGCCACAACTCTCATTGTTCAAAGTTTCTTAGCTTTGTCAGAAACTGAAGGCAATTTGGGTTTGCTTAAAAATGTTTCTTTCGCCAGCTGGGCAAGCTTAGTTTATGTGGGGATACTTGGCACAGCCGGCTATTATATTGTCTACCAGCTGGCAATTAAAAAAGCCAACCCAATTATTGTTTCTATGGTTTTTTATCTTCAGCCTGTTTCTGCTTTTATCTGGTCTGCTTTAATGCTGGGAGAAAGATTGACTTTGGGTTTTATCGCTGGTTCTATTTTGGCTTTTATTGGAGCGACGATGGTAATCAATATCAAAAAATGATTTCTGGCAAGAGATAAAACAATGAAAAACAACAAATACCCAAGAATAGGCATTGGCGTAATTGTTATAAAAGATAATAAAGTCTTGATGGGCAAGAGAAAGGGTTCTCATGGAGAGGGTGATTGGAATTTTCCGGGCGGGCACCTAGATTTTAATGGAGATGTTTTTAGTTGTGCCAAAAGAGAGGTTTTAGAAGAAGCAGGAATAAAGATAAAAAACCTTAAACAAGGTCCTTATACTAATGATATTTTCAAAAAAGAAGGTAAGCATTATATTACTTGTTTTGTGATAGCAGACTATAAATCTGGTAAAGTAAAAATTAAAGAGCCTGATAAATGTATCGGATGGGATTGGTTTGAGTGGAGAAATTTACCCAGACTACTCTTTGTACCGATTAGAAATTTATTAAAGATCAATTTTAATCCTTTTTTAGTTAATGAAAAGCCTACAGGCTGAAAAAAATACAAAATTGACAAATTGTACAATTATTGCTATTCTAAAGACAGAAAGGAGATAAAATATGACCAGAACAATAAGCGTCAGTCAGGCAAGAAATAATTTTTCTGAGCTTTTAAGCCAGGTATATTATCAAGGTCAGCAGTTTTTACTACAAAAAATGGGTCGGCCAATGGCAGTTTTGATTAACCTAGAGGATTTGCTGGAATTAAGTAGACAGGCAGAGAGGGCAAGAGAAGAACGTTTTCGAGAACTTTTTGCGATTGCCGAGGAAAACAAAAATGTTCCTTTTTCTCAAGTTAAGAACGATGTGGCTGAAGCAGTTGATAAAGTGAGAGGTAAATGAGCAAGGTGGTTTTGGATACAAATGTAGTTGTTAGCGGACTAATTTCTCCCAAAGGAGCCCCAAGAAAAATTCTCAAACTCTGGCAAACAAAAAAGATCAACTTGGTAGTTTCGCAGAAGGTTATTGATGAGATCTTGGATGTTTTAAAGCGGCCAAAAATCAAAAGAAGATATCAGTTATCAGAAGAAAAGATAAAAAGAGTAAAAAAGTCTTTAGAAAAGGATTGCGCAATAATTGAGCCAAAACAGAAATTAGAAATTATTGTTGAGGATCCAGCTGATGATAAGTTTTTAGCTTGTGCTTTGCAAGGTAAAGCAAAATGGATTATTTCTGGTGATAAGCATCTTTTGAAGTTAAAAAGTTTTAAAAATATTAAAATTGTTACTCCAAGAGAGTTTTTAAAAATTTTAGAAAAGTAATCCTAATTTAGCAGTTTTTACTTCACCAGATTGACTCACGATCATATGCTTTGAAGATGAACTTGAAAAGTTATGAAAAGTGAATTTAGAAAGAACAGCCTAGCTGTTTTAGGTCTAATAACTACTGTTCGGAAATAATTGACTTTTTCGCAACCAAACTTATTTTTTATTTCTTCAATTTCATTATCAGGAGTATCATAGCTGAAACGGCCAGTGCGATAATCACACCTTTCTTTTAAGTATTTATAAAGCTCGCTTTTACCATCTGCTATAATTTTTACAGTAGCCTCTCCTACTTTTCCTTTATAGAATAGTTTTGTTTCATTGTTGGTATTTTCATATTCCCATCCAAGCGGAACATATGACTCTTCCAGATTTATCCTGGAGTTGCTAGTAGTCTTTCCCAATTTAAAAATATTTAAATATACACTGTCATGGTATATTGCTGAACTGAGGCCCCTTTTTATTAATGCTTCATTATCCTCATTGAAGGTAAATTTATAATAGCAATCATTTCTAGGGTAAATATATACAGAGTAATTGTTTTTACCTGAGCTGTATCTGTAAGTGTAGTAAGTATTATCATTAAATTTCTTTTCCTTTATATTTTTTATAAGGTAATCTTTGGGAGCTGTCATGGCGTATATTGGATTAATAATTAGGTTTGATGAAATTTGTTTGATGTCCCAGCCCTGTTCATAATGCTTATCTTTATCAAATTTTTTTCTTATAAAATAAAAATTGAATAGGTCTTTTTTATTTGAGCCAGACTCTTTGAAGTATTCATTTATGGAACCTGAAAAAGCTCCTTCTTTAGTTGTTCTATAATATTCCAGATTTGATGGGTAGCAGAAAGAAAGCCCTATATAGTTATTGACATGTTTTTTTTCATTAGATTTACATTCGGACATCAGACTATCTGGCTTAGTTGTGGAGTTTGTTAATGAGCTCGGAGTAGGTTTAGTAAATGGAGCTGGTGAAAGTTCAGGCTCTTTAGTTACTTTCTCTTTTTGATAAAACCAAAAACCAAAAACCAAAGAACCCACAAGAAATACGCTAATTAAAACATAGATAAAAATTTTAAAAAATTTGTTATCTTTTTTTTGTACATCAGGTTGTGGTTGCAAGGTAGTAAGAGGTGGTGTTTGTTGGCCTGTTGGAGGAAGATTTTGGTTTTGAGTTGCTGGATTTTTTGCTTCCATAATATTCAATAATATTCAATTTGCCCTCATTTTAGTATTCCATAAGAGAAATTTAATAACAAGTATTAACTCTTTTTGATTTGAGAGGTTTTAATAATTTCAGCTGGTAATAAGCAAGAAATGTTTTTTGGCAAATAATTTGTTTTGTTTAGGTTAAACTGACCTGGATATCTTTCCGCAATTATTATTACTTCTCTTTTAGTCTCTCCATTTCTCTCAGGTTTTTAGAGAAGAGATGGTAAAATAGGCTATGAATAAGACTTACTTTATTAAGACCTTTGGCTGCCCCACCAAATATTCTTGATATTTCACTCGGCGTATTCCGCCGTGTTTCATTCAGGAAATTTAGGCGGGCAGGCAGATTTAATAACTCTTATAACTTTATATGTCAAGTAGATCAAGAACCTATTATATTAAGACTTATGGGTGTCAGATGAATAAGGCGGATTCGGAGAAAATTGCTGCAGGTTATGAACAGAAGGGTTACAAACCAGCAAAGTTAGTTGAAGAAGCTGATGTGGTGGTTATTAATACTTGTTCAGTGAGACAAAGTGCGGAAGATCGGGTGATCGGTCAGGTTAGAAACTTGACCAAGCTACAAGCTAAAAGCTACAAGCTAAAAGCTATAGCGAAAAACTTAAAAGTTAATAAGCCCAAAATTATTCTTACTGGTTGCATGTTGCGGTATAGTCTTTCGAGATTAAAAAAGATGTTACCAGGGGTGGACGAGTTTGTTAAACTTCAAGATTTGATTAAGGATGTTAAATCTTTGTCTGATGCTCCCGCCTCCGCTCTCGAAACTCCACATCGGCTTATTCAGCCGCGTTCCGTTCGGGATGCTTCGGCGGGCAAGTGGGTGCCGATTATGAGAGGTTGTGATAATTTTTGCACCTATTGTGTTGTTCCCTATGGCCGGGGTCGGGAAGTCTCCCGTCCATTCGAGGAGATTGTTTGTGAGGTAAAAGAATTGGTTAAGCGCGACTATAAGCATGTAACCTTGCTGGGACAGAATGTTAATTCATATGGGAAGAGGTTGGGAGACCGCTCGAATGGAAAAACTGCAACACTGAGATCACAGAATTTTGCTGAGAATACTGAGATTACTCCATTTGCGAAACTTCTGAGAGAATTGCATAAAATTAAGGGCTTGGAGAAGATTTCTTTTATTACTTCCAACCCTCAAGACTTAACTGACGATATTATTGAGGCGATAAGGTTACCAAAAATTGACCGCTATTTACATTTACCAGCTCAATCTGGCGATGATGAGATTTTAAAAAAAATGAACCGTCAATACACGGCCAAAAAGTATCTTGGTTTAATTAAACGAATTAGAGAGAGGATTCCGGATATTAAAATCGGCACTGATATTATTGTTGGTTTTCCTGGAGAAACTAAAAAACAATTTGAAAATACGGTTAAACTCTGCAGGCAAGTCGGTTTTGAAAAAGCCTATATTGCCAAATATTCCCCTCGCCCAGGTACGGCTGCTTACAGGCTGGGTGACCCTGTTTCTTACAAAGAGAAAAAACGAAGATGGCAAATTCTAGAAAAGATGATAAATAGAAGATGAATAAACTTCTTGTTATTGGCGGACCAACGGCAACGGGAAAAACCGCTTTGGGAGTGAAGCTGGCGAAAAAGTTCTCTGGCGAGATTGTTTCGGCCGATTCCAGGCAGGTCTATAAAGAGATGAGTATTGGGACAGGAAAGGATATACCTCAAAATTCCAAATTCCAAATTCCAAATTCCAAATTGAAACTTAAAATTAAAAATTACGAGATTGGTTATAGGTTGCTTGACAATGTTCCTATTTGGTTGATTGATATTTGTCAGCCGGACCAAAAGTTTAGTGTTGCCCATTTTGTTAGGTTTGCCAAAATTGTTATTGAAGATATTTGGAAAAGAAAAAAGTTGCCGATTGTAGTTGGTGGAAGCGGTTTTTGGATAAAGGCTCTGCTTGAAGGAGCGGAGTCGCTAGGACTAAAACCGGATTGGGAATTACGCAAGCAATTGAGCAATGAGGCAATTGAGCAATTGAGGGGAAAATTAAAGAGAGTAGACCCGGAGAGATTAAAGAGGATGAACGAGTCGGATAGAAATAACCCCAGGAGGCTAATTCGAGCAATAGAAATAGCAAAGAAAATTCAAAATTCAAAATTCAAAATTCAAAACTGCAATTCAAAATTAAAAATTAATAAATTGTTGATTATGGGCTTGAGGACAAAAGATTGCAAGATTTTGTATCAAAGAATTGATAAACGAGTCGATAAAAGGATCAAACAAGGAGCAGAGAAAGAAGTAAAATCGCTTTTGCAAAAAGGTCATAGTTTTGATCTGCCTTCTTTTTCTGCTACTGGCTATCGAGTTTGGCAGGACTGCTTTGAAGGTAAAAAAACTTTACCAGAAATTAGCCAGCGATGGAAATATAACGAGCATGGTCTAGCCCGTCGGCAGCTGACTTTTTTTAAGAAACTAAAAGGAGTTAAATGGTTTGATATAGAAAGCTCTAACTATCAGGTGCGGATTGAAAAGGTGGTTAAGCAATGGTATATTAAAAATATCAAAAATTAAATATCAAATATCAAAATATTGATTGTTGCTCGATGGGTAACGATTAATGAATCTTCTTGGAGAAAATTGAGATCTCTCACCGAACTGTCATTTTTACTGTTTCTTTTTTAATTTCTCTTTGGTTTTTATACCAAATTAGAGTAATTTTGCTTCTTATTTTTATTTCCCTTATCTTAACCGCTGCTTTTGGGTCTTTAGTTAATTTTTTAGAAAAAGTAAGACTCCCCCGATCCCTGGCGATTTTTTTTATTTATCTCTTTATAATTGCTATCTTAGTAGCTACTTTTTATTCTATAATTCCTCCAATTGTTGAACAAAGTGTTGTTTTCTTAAATAGTCTTCCTGATATTTTAAAAGAAACAGGAGTGATCGATAGTGTTAAGCCGGACATGATTGTTCCTGAATTGGCTGCTGTTCCCGGAAGTGTTTTTAAATTCCTACTGAGCGCTTTTTCTAATTTACTGGGAACATTTACGGTTTTGGTTCTCACTTTTTATTTTTTACTGGAGAGAAAAAGACTACCCAAATATTTGAAGGTTCTTTTTGCCAATAAAAGGAAAGAGAAGATAGTTTTGGAAGTTGTTAATAAAGTAGAGAAACATATTGGCGGTTGGGTTAGAGGCCAATTTTTATTGATGTTGATAGTTGGTTTTATTTCTTATATTGGTTTTAAGATTTTAGGTTTGGAGTTTGCTGTTCCTTTGGCAGTTTTAGCTGGTCTTTTGGAACTGGTGCCCAATATTGGCCCGACCCTAGCTGCGATTCCGGCAATTTTGGTTGGTTTATCTATGTCTCCGGCTTTGGCGTTAGGGGCTTTGTTTCTTTCCATTGCTGTCCAGCAGTTAGAGAACCATATTGTTGTTCCTCAAGTGATGCAGCATGCGGCTGGCATTAACCCAATTATAAGTTTGATTTGTTTACTTATTGGTTTTAAACTGGGAGGAGCAGGAGGGGCGATTTTGTCTTTGCCTACTTTTTTAGTTTTAAAGACAGTAGTAGCAGAATTTTATCTTCTTAAAAGAGGTTCTTGATTTTTCTTGGGAAAAATTTGTAAGCCAGATTCTGTTTTATAGTGACATCTCTCTTTGCCTTCAAACTTTGGCTCTCCCCCGACGTGACGTCAGGGTTTGGGGAAGCATCCTCAAGGGAGCCGGTCGGAAGTTGCTGCAGGGCGGGTTACCCTCCCGACGTAACGTCGGGATTCCCCTTTTGGGGACTTTTCACTCGTACCCCATACCAGACGGTACAGGGCCGACTTAGTTTCTGTGGTCCTATCGAGGTCCGAGATTACATCGGACTGTCCGCCTTGCGGCGGACCACCTTGCTTCCAGCAGTCTGGACTTTCCTCCCAACAAACTTTCAGGCTTGCCCGGCGATATTTCAGGCTATATCGCCTGAAATCTTGACGGGTAAATATCGCCTAGAAAGTTAGACGGGTGTCACTTCAATTTCCCCAACCTGATTATACCAGATTTGACATCTGTTTTAAAGATTAGTTAGAATGGAAGTAAGTAGAGACACAGACCCGCCAAATTTTTATGGCGCGCTCATCCGCCAGAGGCGGACTGCCAGAAATTTAGGCGGGCAAGGAAGGGGGTGAATAAAATGTCTAATTGGCAAGATGCCTTACTGAATGCTTCAACTTCAGTTTTGCAAAGTGTTTTTTCTTTTTTGCCCAGTCTTTTAGCGGCTGTTTGTGTTTTTCTTATTGGTTTACTTTTAGCCAGATGGTTAAAAAGCCTAACAACAGATTTGCTTTCAAGACTAAGATTAAGCCACATTCTTAAAAAGACCGGTTTAGAAAAATTTCTTGAGAAGGCAGAGGTTAAAATAAAAATGGAGGAAATTTTGGGCAATGTAGTTAAATGGATTGTCATTTTTGTTTTTTTTATTGCCACTGTTAATATTCTAGGTCTTTCTAGCGTTTCTACCCTTTTGGATAGAGTTTTGGGTTATGTGCCTAAGGTTTTATCGGCTGCTTTTATTTTAACTGCCGGAGTTTTGTTGGCTGGCTTGGTGGAAAGTTTGGTTAAAGGAGCGGTTGGTCAGGTAGATATAAAAGTTGCTCGGTTGGCCGGTAAATTTGCCAGCTACTTAGTAGTTATTTTTGCTGTTTTGGCGACCGTCAATGAACTGGGAATTGCCCAATCGTTGATAAACATTCTTTTTATTGGTGTGGTGGCAATGTTTGCTTTGGGCCTGGGTTTGGCTATTGGTCTGGGAGCCAAAGATGTTGTTTCTCAGATTTTAACGGAGTGGTATGAAGGTTTTAGAAAAGAGATGAAAAAGAAAAAATAGAGGTTTATATTTTATTGGAAGACTTGTATTTCTCTTATCTCACTTAGAGCGGCTAAGGTTTGCAGATAGTCTCTAGTCACTGTTTTGATAAATTTATCAACAAAAATTTGTTTGTCTCCCGAGAACCAACTTTCGTTGCTAATTGGCTGATATAGTTTTTGGGCAACTTCGGCAACCGTAGCCAAATCACAGTTAAAAAAATGATCTTTGTTGGAAACCGCCTCTTTATTACCAAAAGTTTCATTGGCAATCAGGTTGACGCCAGCCGCTTCTGCCAAATGGTTTCCTGTTAAAACTGGTAAATAGCCGCCTTGTTTCCTTATCCACTCAAATCTTTTATCTACTTCTTGTGAAGTAACAATCTTTTGATATAAAGGAAGAGCTCCTTCTCTTATTTTGTCCTCATGGCCACAACCCCTATTTCGCAAGTCCAGAATCTCAACATCGGTGATTTGGTTGTGGTCGTCATCAATATGGTCGCCAATCTGCCAGCCATTTTCTTCATAAACTTGCAGCACAAGTTTTCTTACCTGCTCTTCATTTAACCCTGTCAGTACCCTTAAGACGCCAATTATGCCAAAAGTGCCGCCGGGGAACTGGCGGCCGGTGTATTTACCTTTGTCATATGAATATTCTTCACCGAGGTTTTCTAAAATAAAGCGATCATCAACACATCTGTCACCTTGAGTTGGATCTACTTTAATATAATATTGGGCATATCTTTGTTCTATTTCTTTGAGAGAGAAAAGACTAAACTCTTCTTCTTTAAGAACTTCTTGTAATAGTTTATAAAAATATTGAGGGTTGGTTTTGGTTTCGCTAGTCATTTGTTTTTACTCTTTCATCGTAAGATTTTTTGAATATAGCAAAGAGCCTTTTTTTGTCAATTTGCTTTTTTTTATTTTCTTGTCAATAATATCTTCTAGTGAAAAAAAGAAATCCTCCTTTGATTATTCTTTCTATTATAGCGCTTTTTTTAGTTTTATTTTTTTCTTTCCCTAGCGTTTCTTATCCAATTTTTCCTCAAGTCCCCATTTCTTTGCGCCGCGCAGGAGTTTTTTCTAAAGGAGGATTGCAAGAAGTTGATCAATTTTTGCCAGAAGAGATGGTTTTAGGGACAAAGAATTTGCCAATTCCTTACCCAATACCCTATCGACTGGTTGTTGATCAGGCGCCACTTTTAGACTCAGAGGCTTGTCAAGAGAAGCTTTCTTTCTGGTTGTCTAATCAAGAAGGCCGGTGGGGTGTGGTTGTTTATGATTTGATCCGGAATGAGAAATTTTCTTTTAGAAGTGAAGATAAATTTCACGTCGCTTCGGTAATGAAACTGGCAACCGCTGTTTCTGTTTTTGATTGGATGAAGGAAAATAAAAAAGAGCTTGAGTTTTCTTTTGGGGGTATGAGTCTAAAAGAAAAGCTTACTTTGATGGTCAACAGAAGTGATAATAATCAATGGGCAGACTTGGGGGCTTTAGCCAGCTTGGCTAGAACCCAGAAGATTTTGGAAGAGAATGGCTTGAGAAATTCTAATATTTATACCAACACAATGACAGCAGAAGATGTCTTTTTGCTTTTGGGAAAGATTTATGAAAGAAAACTGGCAGATAAAAAGGACCAGGAATTTTTATTTAGAGTGATGCAAAATACTATTAATGAAAATCGAATTCCGGCCGGTGTGCCAAAAGAGGTTATTGTTGCCCACAAATACGGCACTTGGCAGGGAAATGTTCATGATGCTGGTTTTGTTTTTGCCAAGACTCCTTATATCTTAGTGGTTTTGACTAACAGTGTCCCTCAAGCGGAAACAAAAATTGCCGATTTTTCCTCTCAAGTTTACCAAATTTTTTCTCAAGGGAGCTGTGAAAGAAATGAGTTTCCATGAGTTTCCTGGCACCTTGTCATTTGTCATTCTGGAACCCGGCTGAAAGCCGAGTGATAGGATCTAGTAAGAGCGTATTTATGCAGTTTGATTTAATCGGAACTGGATTCACTACGCTTCAGGATGACAAGTAACTGTTATGTTGGCTAAAGTTATTTCCGGAGCAACTGTTGGTTTGGAATCTGTCCCTGTTGAGGTAGAGGTAGATATTTCTTCAAAGAGCCTTCCCCGTTTTAACATTGTTGGTTTGCCTGGCAAAGCAGTTGAAGAAGCCAAAGAAAGAATAAGGGCAGCTTTAAAAAATACTGGCTGCGATTTTCCTATTCACAGAATTACTATTAATTTAACTCCCGCCGATTTACCCAAAGAAGGACCGGCTTATGATTTACCGATGGCTTTGGGGATTTTGATAGCTTCAGGCCAGCTTGATAGTTCTCTTTCTGACTCTCTAGTTTTAGGGGAATTGTCGCTAGATGGCTCTCTTCGCCATACTAATGGGGTGCTGCCAATGGCGATCTTAGCTAGACAGTTAAAGTTAAGAAATCTGTTTTTGCCAGCAGTCAATGCCAAAGAAGCAGCGATTATAAAAAGAATAAAGGTATTTCCGGTTGTTTCTCTATTGCAGCTTTTTCATCATTTTTCGGGATTAAAAGAGATAATTTTCCAAAAGCATGTCAGATTTAGTCAACTAAACAAGAAATTTGATTTTGAATTTGATATGGCAGAGATTAGCGGTCAGGAGAATGCCAAAAGAGCTTTGGAAATAGCGGCGGCTGGCGGACACAATGTTTTGATGATTGGCCCCCCGGGTGCCGGTAAAACAATGCTGGCGCGCAGTTTTCCTTCAATTTTACCTAAGTTGACAGAAGAAGAGGCATTAGAAGTAACCAAGACTTATTCTATAACTGGCAACTTACCCGCTCAATTTTCCATTGTTAAACACCGCCCTTTTAGAAGTCCTCACCACACTATTTCTCGGATTGGTCTTATTGGCGGTGGCTCTAAACCGGCTCCTGGAGAAATTTCCTTGGCTCACCGGGGAGTTTTGTTTTTGGACGAGTTGTCGGAGTTCTCGAAGGTTTCTTGCTTCTAATCTTCCCCTTCAAGGGGCAGCTAACTCCTGAATGTAAATGTTGCTATTTTCAGTCAATCACAAAAAGTCAACGATGTCAAGTGGTAGTTGTTTTTCTGATATAATCAATCTAAATCCTGCCCGTAAAGGGCTATGAAATACTCGAATCTCCAGCAGGATTACATCGAGTTCATTAAATATGATCGAGACCTGTCCGAGCAGACTGTTAAAGTTAGACGCCAGTGGCTTTCGAAGTTCTTCTCGGACTTGGGTGAGGGTGATTTTTCTTTTGAAAATATCCGTGACCAGATCCGCTCCTATAAAAAATCCAACCTTTCCCCCAACTACATCAATGTCCTCATCACTACCCTTAATTCCTTTATTCGCTTCCTGATTGCCGAGCAGCATTTGCCTCTTAAGGATATTACCTCCCGCCTGAACGCCTTGCGTCCTAAGAAAAAAATCGTTTTATACCAGACTCTTTCGCTGGAGGAGATTGAAAAGGTCATCAATCCTCCTGCCCGCAAGCCCACCAACAACTGCCCTGATGTACCTCACTTGTATCCTAAGTATGTCGAGGTCGATGAGATGTGGTCTATCTTCTTTGAGTTTCTGGCTAAGACTGGCTGCCGTGTCGGGGAGGTGCTTAATCTCAATCTTGGCGACCTGAATTTTGGATCGGAGGAGTTTATTATTCGGGAGACTAAAACCGACGAGCAGCGGATCGTGCCGATCCCTCCCGACATGGTTATTAAACTTAAATCTTGGGTCAATGCTCACCGCAAGGGCGCTCCACCAACAGCGCCCTTATTCGTTTCTATGCACTTTCGGCGCACCAGTCCCAATCGTCGGGTCGGCGGGACGATGGTTAATAAAGCGCTGCGGGAGCGTGCTAGGCGGGCTGGTCTTCATGTTGACCGCCGTTTCCATGCCCATGCCTTCCGTCACTCGTTTATAACCGAGCTTCTGCGGGTGGATGTGGCGATTTCCAAAGTCCAGCGGATCGTCGGTCACCGCAAGGTTGATACTACCATGATCTACACCCACATGGTCACGGACGATCTTCGGGACGCCATGCTCAAGCACCCCTTAATTCGCAAGTCTCAAGACCCTAAAATGATAATGAAAAATGTTAAGGAGGAGATCAAATCCTTTCAGCTGCAGGACGATGCTCGTTTTGAGTATAAACTGGTGGAGAAGTCAGGTGGGTTGGCTTTTGAGCTGACACTAAAAAAGGCGTAGTGAATGCGTAACCCGCCCCCTTTTTTGTAGTATAATAGCTTCTGCCCGCCCTTTTTGTTATGGCTAAAGATCACACTAAAAAAGCGCAGGAGATTCTCATTCGTGCTTATAACCTCTCTGATGCCTTTGAGGAGTCGGTGGAGGATTTTTTTAATTTTCTGGACGAAATCAAAGAAAAACATCGTAAGAAGTTCGGCGAGAATTCTGAGCGGTATAAGTGTTCTGATAAAGCCGTCCGCCAGTGCAGGGAGATTTTGAAAAAGATTCAAACTAACCACGCCGAGGGGTTCGAACTTCTGATGGATTTTGTCAAAAAACACGCTAAGGATGGAGAATTGGCACGAGAATAGGCGGGGTGTTTTGCCCGCCCATTCCCTTTAGAGCCTGGTGCATTTAACAAAAAGCTCTTTGATCTGTCTGCCTTTCACCTGGGGGAATTGCCTAAAAAGATCAACCGCCCTTTTAATTGCAATCGCCTCCCTCGATCCTTTTACTCTCAGGTCGTATTCCCTTTTGTAGGGCATGAAGGCGTAGACATTCACATAGTAATTCTTCATTCTTTTTTCACCTCCTTTCTTTTTTTAATGTGCTTGAGCGATGGTTTTACCCGATGTTTCGCTCTAATATAATTATCTCATGAGTTTTTTTTGGCGATGTCTACGCTGAAGATTTGGGGGAGTCCCTTCTGGTGGAGTGGTAAAAAAAACTTGTCAAGTCCACTTTTTCGGTCTTCTGGCTACGCATCAAAAAAGCCAGCCTGAAAATTGCTGGCAATTTCTGCTTTTTTGGGTCGCAGACCTAACTATGATTTACTGTATCATTTTTATTTGAAAAGGAAGCGAATTGCGATGTCGATTACAATCGTTACAACTGCCACAATTACCCCCATTTTTACTGCGAGGGTGTTAACCTTAATTTTAAGGTCGTTCACATCTGTTTGAAGGGTGTAGAGGTGGTTCTCTTTTATATCCTTTAGCTCCTCTTTTATGTAGCCAAAGCCACCATCCACCCGCTCCTCAAGTTTGGCGACTCTTTCGATAATGTCCATCATAGTTGCTTCTTTTGATTTTGCCATATTTTTCTGCTCACCGCCTTTGTTAGAACGGCAGCTTATCAATTAAGCTGTCTTTTGTTTCTGCTCCGAATAAACTTCGCAGCAGCTTCCCAACGGCGTTCACTCCTGCCACCGCTCCTGCAAGCAGGAAGGGGTAGACTAAAAGGTGCAGGAAGTTTGCCCAGCTCATGAATGCATCCGTTCCCGCATTGATTAAAACTATCGATCCGCCGACTAAAAATGCCGAGATAAAGGTTCGCAAGAGCTGCCAGGCATCCTTCTTCCACTCTGGATATGCTTTGCCGATATCACTAAAACTACCCATCTTTTTTCACCTCCTTCTTTTTGAAAAAATCCTTGATTAGGTTAATCAAAATTTCTATTGCTGTATTTATTAGGTTCTTTGTTGGCACTGGCAGTTGTCCTTTTTCGCAGGTTTCAAGGCGACTTTTATACTCTGCTGCCTGGTTTAGCGCCCTGCCTTTGGCTTTGTTGGCTTCGTCGACTTCCCCCTCCAGCACCCCGATCCTACCCTGCGCTTGCTCCAGTATTTTTGGCAGATTTTTGATGTCCGATTTTAGCGCATTGATAAGGTCTTTATAGTATTTATCCTTTTCTCGCAGATCGCCTTCCAGTCTGCTAACTTGTTCTATGCGGTTTTTAATTTCCTGGTTGGCAACATCCAGGTCTTTTTGTCTATCGCTGAGCTGGTTTTTAAGATCAGTTTCCCTTGATTTATACCCTGCAATGACACTCTTAACTTTGTCGGTTGGGGTCGTTGATGGGTCGCCTTCGATCTCCATAATCTTGAGGGAGTCTGCCCATTTCGTGGCTGAGCTGACGATGTCCTCGTATTTTTCTCGCCACTCTGGGGTGTTTGGCACTAAGCAGCCTTCTGCTGGATCGGTTTCAGCTGGTTTGCCTTCATACCAACACCAAGAATAAATTAGCTTTTGCGGTGTCACACCCCAGCTGGTGATTCTTTTTTCTGCTCCGTCCCAGGGGTCTTGAATTATAAAGTCATCGCCGTCGTAACCGATTGCCAGCACCCAGTGTTCGTCTAAAGCTGAGGTTGAAGGAATGGTGTCAATTTGCAGGAATACTGGGTAGCCTTTGTTAATTGCCTCTCTAATCTGGTTCATTTGGGCTTGAGTCAGTGGGTTTTTATTTGACCATTTTCCTTTGTATTTCAGCCCTGGGAATAGCTTGGGGATTGCCCCCCACACGAACAGGTTGCCACTCATGTATCCGCCGTTCTCTGTCAGTTTCTGGTTCATGGTCAGCGGTGTTTCTCGGAAGCCGTAGTAGTTAACCACCATCGTGCCGTCAACCATGAGGCAGCCGTAATTTCCTATCGTCCCTTTAGTCCCTAGTGGGCTGTTCTTCCACCTGGGATCGTTTTGGCTGAATGTGATTGGTAGTTTTAGTTTCTTTTTCATAGGTTTACTTAAACAATCCTAGTGGATCGTTTTGTCCTCCTCCCTCTGTCGGGAACATTTGCCCCATCGTCGGTTGTGTCCCTGTCGGTGTTGGAGGCGCTCCTGCTGGACTTTGCCCTCCGAATATCCCTAATGGGTCAGCTTGCCTTGAAGGTGTGCCTACGGCTCGACTGGGTGGCTTTAGCGCTGCTCCTGGAGGAGCATTAAGCTTCATAAGTCGTCTTAGGTCTGCAGCGTCAAACATGATGCTTTTCTGGAAGCTCACCGCCTCTTTCGGATCGTCTGCCATCAGGTAAGGCACAATCTGGGGAATGTATTGCTGAACTTTGTTATTCCACTCGGTTGCCAGGCTCTGGGCTTTCTGCAGATCACCTGCTTGCAGCGCTTGCTGGACGAATAGTCGGGTGGTGTTATAGCCGATTTCGGCTTCATCCCGCACCTTCCAGGCTTCTCTTTCTTTTGCCCCGCCCTGAGTTCTGACAAATCTTTTTACTGATAAACCGAGCAGGTCAGCTGGGTTATAAACATACCTGCTGCTTGAGCCGAACAATCCGCTTGCGACATGAGCCAGTCTCATTGGGCTGATGCCGACGGCTCGCCCAATTCCTACTGCCACACCTGGAGTCCTTTCGTTGTATTGCTCGGTTGGGGCGACCTTCTCCAGTTTTCTTGGAATGAGCGGGAAGCCTGTAAATAGGTTCATGTTAGTGACTTCCTCGACCAGGGTTTTCAATGCTGGCGGTAGCGCCCCAGCCAGGAATGAGCTGCCCGATAATTCGCCGTCCCTGGTGAATGGGATCGGGGAGATTTGGCTTGTCCACTCTAAGGCTAGTTTAAATAGGTTTTGCGGTTCTTGCTTTCTGACATACTCAAAGGTGTATTGCAGGGGATTGAAAAAAATCTGCCCCATGTCGCCTTTGGGAATCTGCAGCACCTTTGGGACTGTTTTGCCTTCTTCATCCAGCTCCGATCCTAGAATAACGATGAAGTAGTTATCTTTTGCCCACTGGGGGATGTCATCCCACAGTTCTTCGTAATTGAGGATGTTGTAAAAATAGGTTGCCACTCCTGGCATGACAATCATTGCCATTGCTTTTATTGCCGATTTGAACGGATGCTCTTTGAAGGCGTCTTTGACTCTGAGGACTCCTTGCCACCTGGCGTTTACAAAGGGAATCCACTGGTTGATAATCCGCATCTCTTTACCTGATTTTGCAAAGTCGACAGTCGAGTTTCTGGCTTCGAAGGCTGCCTCCAACTCGGTCACTCCTGGCTTTTTAATTCCCTTTTTATAAATTCCCAGTCTTGGCGACAGTTCGATTGCCTCGGCGAAGTTGCTGATCAAATTAAGAGGGTTGATGACCGCTTTTGTTTTTGTCCACCAGCTCGGTGTAAATAACTCTTTGGCTGCTATCGAGAGCTGTCTGGTGCTGCCGATGTAGCCTCCGTAGCCTCCCTCGTTGCGCAGGAATTCGTCGTAGGCTTTTGAATCCCACCTGAATGCTCCTTTAATGCTGTCTTTGAATCCCGATAGCCAGGTCACTGGGTTGAATCCCCATTTGTTGACGACTGTTGCTGTCTGGTAGTCCCTGATGGCATTGGTTAGGGTGAAGGGAATGTAAAAAGTCGTCACTCCTGCTTTGAATGCTTTGGTTGATGTCTTCGCCAGTTTACCCAAGAGTCCCGCTTCGACTGGACTCATGGAGTGCATGGCGTCACTCAACCCTTTTGGCACAGCCCAGCGGGTTACCTTGCCGTTAATAAATGCGCTGATGGTGTCCCAATCTTTGGGGGCTTTGGCGTTTTTGTGCAGGTATTTTATAGACTCTTTTGCTTCTGGGTGGGTTTTTCTTAGGTCAATGAGCTTGCGTGCCACCTCATTTCTCTTGGTTAGGCTGATAGCTTTGCTTAGGTTATCGACTATTGATTCGAAGGGGTCACGGATGATTTTCTCCGTGCCTTTTAATCCTTTAATCACGCCCTGTTTGCTGACCGAGAAGGTTTCGCTGCCCGATTGCATCTGGTCTGCTTGTTTGGTATCGGGGAGGTAGTCGAGGACATGGAACGGCATCCAGTTTTTATTCTTTTCAACTATGGCGTTGAATGCCTTTTTGCTGATCAACCCTGTGTCTCGCATTGGTTCTAGGATTTGTCTGATCGACCAGTTTTGGATCGCTTGCCCTCCTTGCTCGAATTGCTTATAAACCTTGTCACCAACTTTGGCTTTCAGCTCGGTGAGTGCCAGCTCTGCCTGCTCTTTGGTCACTCCTGCAGGGTTATCAAAGCCCCGATCCGCTCTTTCGATGGCACGCTGTGCCAACACATAGCGGGTGAAGTCTGGTCGATGTTTCCTCACTGGTGTGACGATCTTTTGCAAATCTCGGAAGGCTGCCTCTATCGTCCCGAATCTGCCCGCATACAGTCTGGCTGCCACATAGGGACTGGAGTTGATGTCGATTGGCTGCCCTTGTAGCTTGCTCACTTTTTCCTCGAAGTCTTTCATTAAGGCAAATCTGTCGGTAAAATTGCGTCTGAATTTAGGCGTTAGTCCTTTGAGGAATTCTCCTATTTTTTGCGGTGCGCCGACTTTGCCGACCATTTTGTCGATTGCCTCCAGTCCGCTTCCTTCTGGTGGAGGAGGGGCTTGAGCGATAGGCACTTCTTTTGGCGGTCTTGGCGGGCTTCCTGGAGGTGCAGGCTTTGCCTCATCCAATCTCATCTGGCTCGACGCCTTGACCTTGCCTTTTATACGATCCTGGAATTTCTTGCTTTTCATAATCTCGCCGACGCTGGGGACTCGCTCTGCTTCTAACAACTCTTTTTCTTCTGGTCGGTATTTAAGTCTGATCTCCTCGGCTTTGGCTGCCTTCTTTTCCTGCGCCGTGAATTTGCCATCTCTTTTTGGCAATGGAGTCGGTTTTTCGCCTGCCATTACTGGTTCGGCGATCCCTACCACTTTGATTTTACTGGGATCAAAAATTGCCAGCGATGGAGTCGCCGTGCCGATAATATCCTCCTGGGTGAGAATGGCATCGTAGCCCTGGTCTTGAACATATTTTGTCAATGCCTCGTCTTCTGGCAAGCCTGTTTCTTTCATGGCAAGGTCAGCGAGTTTTCTCCTGGCTGCTGCGTCTTTTAAGCGGAGGACATTGTCGACTTTTACTTTTGTCTCCAACACCACTCCCATGATCTCGCCTTCTTTGCTGATCCCGCCTTTGATGGCGTAGTTTCTGGCGTATTCTGGTTTCGGGCTGAGGTAGATTGCATTGCCTAATCCTCTGCCTTCTTCGAAGCTCTCAATGACAAAGCCTTCTTTTTGGATCGCTTGGGCTGCTTCTCTTGATGTGCCGTGATAAAAGCGCCCTGCCAGTGTTTCTTTTGGCTTGGCTGCTGGTTTCGGTTCTGGCTTTGCTGGCAGTTTTTCCTCTTTAATGCTCCAAGGTTTGGTGAATTTATCGCCGTTTTTCGTCCACCACTTGGCTGCCTCCCCCTCAGTGAATAGCTTTTTGTCGAAGTAAATTGTCTGGACTTCTGTATTGCCTGTTTGGGTGTTCTTGCCCATCAAGTAGGATACTCCCGCATCTTTCCCTTTCTGTCTGAATAGCGTGCCTTTCTCAAAAATACCAGGGTCTTTGACTGTGACTTTTCCTGCTTTGGCGGTTGAGTCAGCATCAAATTGGAAGCCTTCGGTTGGCTGCACCTCTGGCTCTGGTTTCGATATGGGCTTGGTTGCTGGTTTGCTTGGTTTTGCTGCCAGGGCTTCGTTGGCTCTTTTTATCGCTTCCTCTTTATTTGGGGCTACTGTATAAATGCCGTCCTCAGCTCTGTATTGCCAGAATTTTCCTTGCCCGAATCCTGAAGTTTGGGGTCTTAATCTATCCTCTTTTATCAACTCCTCAGCTGTTTTTAGTTTGATTGGCGGGGCTTTTGGTGCTGATTTTGCAGGCTCAATGGTTTTTTCAATTATCGCTGGTTTAATTCCTTTCAAAACCGACATCACTTTCTTGTAGCCTTCGATGTCATAATCTCTGGACTTAAACATGGCGTAGAGCTTTTTGTATTGCCTGCTGTCCATGCGGATACCTTTGGTTTTTCTGGCTTCGGTCATTAAATCCTTTTTGCTTGCCAGTCCGTTTTCGAGGGTGTCGATAATCCAGGAAACCGCCCCTTTGTTTACAGTGATGTCTTTGCTCCAGGTGTTGGTCATGCCGTATTGATTGCGCATGGTGTTCCAGAGCATTTTGCTATGCTTCCAGGTGGGCTTGCCTCTGGCTGGCATTAAGTCGCCAGGGAGTGACCAGATTTCTTTGCGTTCTACTTTTGGCTCTGGTGCTTTCGTGATCGCTTTTTCTGGTGTTATTTTGCTCGGTGTCACCTCGATTTTCTTTTCTTTTGCCAATGTAATTAAGTCCTGGTTTGTCAGTTTGCCTGCCGTCAATCCGAATTTGGTCTTGACTTCTTCTCCTCCCAATTTTTCTATAATCTGCGCTCTTTGCTCTGGGGTTAGGGTGGATCGGATCGATAATCCTGCAGGCATGTTTCTGACGGCGCTGACCACCAATGCCCGCTTGTCTGGGACTTTTACCCAGAGTTCGTAGAATAAGTCCTCAAATTCTTTTCGGAAGGTTTTGCCTGTATAGCCTGTCGGGTTTTGCACCTTTGCTAAAAACTCATAAGCTCGGTTGGCGGTGTTGTAGTCTGCCGTGTATTTAGCATTTTGCTGGGGTGTCATCTCCACATAGGCTGGGAAGCTCTTTGTTATTTCGATCACTTTTTTGTGCCAGGCTTTCTTGATTTCTGCTGGCGACATTTTTTCAGTCACTCCCAGGTATTCTCTGGCTTGCGCTCTGGTCACTCCTAGTTGCTCAGTTGCTGCTTTGTCCATGTTTCTTCTCAGCTGCTCGGCTTTTGATGGGAAGGCTTTTGCTAGAGCGAAGTTGATTGAATGCAGTCCGATCACGGCTGCCGTTGTTTTCAATGCGTCTTCTGGTGTGTCACCCTTAATTAGTGAAGTGACATAGGCTGCTGGGGCGATAATGCCTGTCCCTTTGAAGTAGTTTGGGTTCATGCCCGCCAGCGAGTATGCTCCGCCCAGGGCGAAGTCTGCCACGAATGTTTTTGCTCTGCCTTGTGCATCAAGCAGGGTAGCGTCGTGGTGCGCTTGCCCTAATCCTGCGAAGGTGACTCCGCTAGTTAATAGCTGGTAGGTTTTGGGGGCGATCTGAGCGAATTTTGCGACGGCGGGAATGCCTCTGCCCACTGCCTGAACGATCTCCCCGCCGATCAGGAATGTCCCGATAGTTCCCATAATCTCTCCCTCGATTTCGGTCAGCTCGCCTGCCATCTTTTCTGCGTCGTGGGTATATTTAACCTCTGGCTGCCACCAGCCGAGGGTGAGGGCTTTGGCTACTCCCACCCCAAATCCTTTGACCGCCCCCAGTGTTGCGTGGGGGAGTCTTTCCCAAAAATCAGTTTCCCTTGCACCAAGACCTATCATTTGTGCTGCTGATTCCGCATAGATGCTGGTGTAAGGTCTGTATTCGCCTTGTTCTGTTTTAATGGCAAATTCAGACTGCTCTGGTTTAAGTGTTCCGATTGGCTTGAATAGATCGCTGACTGCCCCTCCTACTGGCTTGAAAATATCCCCCAAAGTTTGACCAATAGAGGACACTCCCTTTTCTAAAGGGCTTAGTATGTTTGTTTTTAGTTGATCCCAAAATGTCGGCATAGTCTTTTTACCCTTCTTTCGATGGGCTTCATGGCATTAGCTTGCGGTTGGGGAGTGGTTAGACTCCTAGCCTGAACAGCCTGCCTAAGAAGCCACCGACTCCTGTTGCTGTTTTTATTCTCCATTCGTCGTCGATGATGTTTGAGACATTTTCTCCTTTATCCGTGATCGCTCCTCCGTAGGCGCTTTTAAGTTGATCGGCTGTGTATCCTTGCTTCCAGGCGTTCCTGATTTTCATTCTCAATCCGCTTGATGCCACTGTTTGTGCTGCTGCTGCCTCTCCGCCTCCTGCTTGCTCGTAGTAGACTGTCTTTCCGCTTACTGGGTCAAAGTATCCGACCACATTGCCCCAGGCGTCTTTAACCTGCTGCATGGCTCTCGTTGCTCCGCCTGCTTTCGTGGCGCTGATTCTGGATGTCTGTGCGCTGTAGAGTTTGAGTTCGAATTCCTTCTCCCATCGCTCTGATTCTGTTTTTGCTGCCAGTTCTGCCGTTCTTGTCTTTTGGTAGGTGTCTAATAAGCCTCCCAGGAATTGTAGGTTGTATCTCATGCTGTTGACTGATGCTTCTTTGTCTCTTGTTTCCATGCCGACTTTGTTGGTGATTTCTCCGAGTTTGGCGTTGTATGTGCCTGCTTTCGTGTTTCTCTCGTCGATTAAATTGTTGATTTTGGCGTTTGCCAGTCTTTGAATTTCGCCGACTTCTCCTGTTATCGTCGCTGCCGAGTAACCTGGGTTTTTCCTAACTTTGGCTACCGATTCGTCTCTTAGGTTCTTTTCCGTTGAGATGCTGGTGTCTAGCTTGTCGATTTCTCCTTTGATTCCCTCCAGTCCTGCTTTGCTGTATTCCTCCTCGTAGCGCCTCGTTTGGTATCCCTGCAGCTCTGATTCTGCTCCCTGCAGTTTGCTGTAGGTGTCTTGAAAGTTTGTTTGCAGCGTTCCCAGGTCATAACCGAATAAATTGCTCATGCTGCCCAAGCTACCCAGTCCTGTGGCTAGGCTTCCTACTGATTGCTGTCCGCCTCCTGCGGGTTCTTCTCCTTCTGTCCAAATACCCTCCCCCCACCATCTCTGGTTTCTGCCTGTTGCGGGGTTGTCATACCAACCTCCGTATTGCTTTGCCATGTTTATTTCTCACCTCCTTTCTGTGGTTGTTTTTTTTCAGTAATTTCGCCTGTGATTAAGTTAAAGCTCCACTCTTTATTGCCGTCTAAGCCATATTTTGAAAATAGGCTCACCAGCCAGACATTTTTCTGGGCTTCTAAAGCCTGGCTGATGGCGATGTGTTGCCTCACCAACTTGTCTTTTTCTTTTAACTCTGCCAGGTCTTCTTTGGTTAGTTTTTTAGTTTTTTTGAACATGTTGCTCCTTTACTACGCCAGGCGTGGTCTGCCAGGCTCTGGTAAATTCAGTCACTCTTTTTTTGACATCCGCCCCGCCTGCTTCTCTGATCTGCTTGACTCGATGATCAAAATATCTCTTTTTGAATGACTCCTCGGTTTCGTCTTTTTCTTTGATAAGTAGCTCACCTTCGGGTTCAAAATCATAATCAAACGCTCCTTTTCTGATGGTGAAAATGATGTAATCAAAGTCGCTGTTTGAGTTGCCTCCGCCGTTTTCTTTGACTGTGATATGGCTCTTGGTCGCTTCACTGACAAACAAGCCCTTACAATCGCTCCTGGGGGTCACATAGGCGGTTATTTTTCTGGCATCGCTGACTGCTTGGAAGTGATCTGGTAGGTCGATTCTTTTTTCTCCATTGCTTAGCTTGTTTGAGCCTCTATGGGCGAGCAGCACTTCTGGTGACTCTATACCTGTATAAATCAGCTTGCGTCCTGGTTTAAGTGGGTGATTGATGACAAAACTGCACCAGCCTGTCTTCCAGATGTTGCCTGCTACATTAACTGCTTCTGATCCGCAAACATTAACCTGAACCGAATTTAAGTAAATTATCCCGCCGTAGATTCTCTCGGCTGACATTGATCCTGCAGTTACTTTGCCTGCGTTGAGCCAGGAGATCTCGGCGTTGGTCACTGCCAGGTCTTGAATCTTGGCTGTCGAGATGGCTGCGTTCATGATCTTACTGTTTCCTACGGCTGCATTTGCTATCTCTGCCCAGCCTACCGCCAGGTCTTGAATTTTAGCGGTGCTGATGGCTGCGTTCATAATCCTGGAATTGCCGACCTGCAATTCACCGATTTTTCCGTTGGTGATGGTGGCGTTTTCTATTTTGCTGTTGTCGACTGCTAGGTCTTGGATTTTCGCTCTGCTGATTGCAGCCTCCATGATCTTGCTATTGCCGACTTCAAGGTTGCCGATTTTTGCCCATTTCACCGCCAGGTCTTGAATGTGGGCGGTTATAATTACCGCTTCTTCAATCTGGGCGGAGAGGGTAATTACAGCCCCGCCCTTCCACACTTTGGCTGCCGTCACCGCATCATCTTTTATTTTGCTGGTGGCTACGGCTGCTGCTGCCAGCTTCTCCTCAGTCACTGACAAGTCCATTAAATTACCATCACCGACAGCATTTTCTTTGAGCTGGCTGCTGCCTACCGACTGCGGTGCAAGGGGGAGGGAGTCCATGCCGTTGTGAGTGTGCGCCTGCACTTCAGGGAAGGGCTGGTCTACGACCTCCCTGTTAGTGAATATCTTTTTGATTTGATCTGTTAGTGACATAGTTTTATAAAATTCCTAATGGCTCAAAATAAGTTGTTGCCGAGATAATTTCTGGTGTGTTGTTGCCGTTTGGATGCAGGCTCATGGCAAGTTCGTATTCTTCGCCTTCACCTGGGTTGTCTTCGTCTCCGCCTGTTTCAATGGTGAAAATCGCTTTTGTTTGCCCGACCTTATCGAATTGCTCTGCGCCGTCTTGCATGGTGGCGGTTTGCCAATCTGCTTCCTGATTAACCTTGTAAAAAACTTCGATACTGCAGTCGGCTGGAAGGGGTTTGGTTACCAGTTTGATGTGTCGGAATCCTTTTTGAGTGAAGCTCTCCCCGCCATCAAACACTAAACCTTCAAATCTAGCCTCGGCTTTGTTGGCTTCATCGATAGTCTCGACACCAAAGGTTGTGCCGTCCTTCGTGGAGATGTAAGGCTGGTCGCCATAAACTGTTATCGCTCCGATTAGGACATTGTCCATCTTGCCGTGTGAAGGGATATATTCGAGATTTAGGGCGTAGGGATCGTTTTTGGTCAGCCTGCCGTAAGAATAAATCCCGCATTTGTCTGAGCCGTTTAGTCCGTAGAGCGGAAGCCCGCCGAAGTTGCAGACCGCTCCTGGGTTAACCCAGCCGTATTCTCCTGGGAATTTCTTAATTCTCATTAGGGTTGCCGTGTCCCAGTAATAAAGCGCCCCTTTGATGCCTGCTTGGATCGTTAGGAATTCCCCTTGAAGCATGGCGTTGACACCACGCTCTGCTACCATTCGTCTTTGAATCCAGGAGGGCTGGATTTTATCCCATGTCCACAGCCAGCCTTGCTCTACTTTGTCTCCTTTGTGCGAGCCGATTAAAACGAGCTGATCTTGCCCCAGCAGGGCTTTGTGGCGGTGTCCTTTGGGAACATCCAAGGCTTCGAGGTTGAAGCCTCCCTCATAGTCAACCATTGCCAGGTTCTGGGCGTCGCAGATTAAAAGCACGCCCAGAGCTTCGACTGCCGTGTGCCAGGAGGGATCGCCATTTAAGGATTGCCAGTTGTGTTCGACATCAGTTGCCCAGTTATTCTCATCGGCTTTACTCAGTAAAATTCTTGAGGCTTTGGTTTCGGTTATCCAGTAAAGGTAGGGGACATAGCTGTCTGCGCCGTTGTTGTTGGTGTATTCGGCTGCGCCTGTGATCTTGCCATTGGCGTCTGTATACACCAATTCCCATGCTGAGGTTGGAGTGGCTTTTCTATAAATCTTTCCTGTATCACCGAAGCCATAAAGCTGTCCGTTTGAGGCGGGGACGAAGAATAAAATCAGGTCAGTGACTGTGGTTAGCGAGTCTTTTTTAAGTGCCTGGTTGCATTTTAAGGTGTTTTCTTCTCCTCTGATGTTTAGCCCATAGCCGAATCTGAATGCTTCCCGCACTCCTTTGTAGGGATCGTCGGCGATCCCTCCTCGGAATCCTTGTATTCGATAGGCGTTTAATGTCATATTTTTATGCAATTTCAAGGTTTACCAGCCCACCTTGCCTTCTCAAACCCCACAGAATCGATCTGACGGGCTTACCTTTGCCAACGCATGCTCGTTGCCTGCCCCTTAAACACCGCCTGCGGTTCTTCCTCCTCTCTGTCCTTGATCTGCTGCAGCATCGAGTTGGCTTCCTGGATTTCCTTGACCGCTTCTTTTGCCCTTCCTGGCGTCTTTGAAAGGCAGATTGAAAAAGCAAACTTGATAATCGGCTCGTCCATTTCTTCTGGGGTGATTGGCTCATCAGTTGGCTCGACCAGCTTCACTGGGCGTCTTTTGTAATAAAGGTCGATTATCTTGCCTTCCATTTCGGAGGCTGCCAGCCCTGAGTCTTCGGCTAGTTCTTGCAGGTTGAGGAAGTATTCGTCTCCCACGATGGTATAAACCCTGGTGTATTCGTAGGCTTTTGAGTGATAACTGTCGTTGTCGATCTTGAAGTGTTTTAGGCTCTTTTCGGTGACGGGGTCATAGACCTTGATTAAAATCATCCCGCCTGGTTTGTAGTCAAAGGGAAGGTAGTAATTTTCTTTTATCTCTCCGCTCTCCAGCTCGATTGCTTGAGTGGCGTGCTTACTGAGGAATTTCCAGCGTGCATAATTGCAGGCTCTTACCACCGATTTGTTAATCCAGCGCTCTTTGTTTTCAGGTTTCCAGAAGCCTGTGACTTTGCTGGCTGCGATTCTGGCGTCTAGGTCTTGTAAAAATTCTTGAAATTGCATATTTTCACCTCCTCTCAGGTCAAACTACCTGTGTTTCGGTAATTAACGATATAAGGCAACAGGTTATCTCCTGGGCAGTCGGTGGCTGCACCAGGAACTTCGCCGTGTCCTAATACTCTTTCTTTGGGAATACCTCGCTGCTTTCGAGTGTCGTCGAGGAGTTGCTGTAGTGTGGCTAACTGTGCTGCTGTCGGGGTTTCATTCAGTCCTGTCGAGTGGAAGTCTCCGCATACACACGCTCCGATGGAGCGATAGTTCATCTTGTTGTCGTCGCAATGCGCTCCGATTTCGTTGTCTGGTCTACCTTGTTTCAGTATACCATCTCCGTCTGCTGCCCCACAAACCCACTTGTGGTAGCCGATGTCTTCCCAGCCATATCCTATATGGGCGTTTTTGATGGTAATAAATAGGGTAGTATCCCTGGCTGTGGCTGAGTGGTGGACGATAATAAACTCTGGGTAATTGGCTTTGTCATAGGCTGCCAAATCCTTTTTAACAGTGGTCGTTCTCCTGATGTATTGCCAGGCGATTATCAGTTGCGCTGCCCATTTTCCTGCCCCTCCTTTGCTGTAGTCGACGATGTATTTGACGCTCTGGCTGTGGTGGCTTTCAATCACCAAGCCCAGCTTCTGGCTTGAGTCTCCAACCCAGCCTGCCCGATCCACTATTTCCTGAATGATTTCCTTGATTTCTGGTGATTCGTAGACGCTCTGGGCTGTCCAGTGGTCACCGAGTAAAATGCCTGCCTCCACATGCCCTATAAACCATTGTTTTTTAGCAGTGGTTTTAGTCCTGGTTGAAGGGCGGTTTGAGCCGTCGCCACTGAATGGAGCTGCATTGTCTTCGGCGAATCCTTTTATAATCCAGTTGCACATGTTATTGTTTTGGGAATCTTCGGTGAGTAGTATGCGAGCCGAGATGATTTTTGCTCCTTTAGGAATTTGAACAGGGGAGAAGATAAAACCTGCGTCGTTGGGCGACTCTGGCTCATGCACACCGTCGTCTCCCAGGGTGATTCGATTGTTGCCCCAGCCGTCGGGATACCAGGCGTTGTCTGGTGGGTCTAAATCTCTGTAGTCTTCTTCGCCGTCTCGGTCATTAAGCTGGAGGAAGGAGACATTGATTTCTTTATCAAAGTAATAAATCTCCAGCTCGGCTTTATCCTCGACCCCGCTTGAGCTGTCCCAACAGGTTTTGGAGTTGCCAGCTACACTGCCGTCATCCTCAATCACAAACGCCATTGCATTGCCTGCCTTCCACTGGCTCTGGCGCACCAACTCCTCCACGATCAAAAGCAGGTTAGGGGTTTGCACCCACTCGTTGATGTTCCACTTTTTATAAATCTCCCAGGAGACGCTGTCTGCCGTCTTTGTTTTGCTGCTTGGTTTGTTGGTGCTGCTAAATGGTTTAACATCGGCTTCTTTAATGCCCTTGATCCTTAGTTTGGTGGTGAAGTCAGTGGCGTCGGTGTAAGCGCAGCGCAGTTTTAGTCTGGCGAAGAATATCTTGGCATTGCGAGGGATGTCGACATGGCGGAAGCGGAATGCTCCTGTGTGGGTCTTGCCGTCCAGGTTGCCCATTGTGATGAGGTGGCTGGCGTTGCCGTCTTTATACCAGTTGTTGTCGCTGTCCTCTCTGCCATCATCGATATTCTCGGCGACGATCCTGGCGACTTTCAAGACCTGATTTCTGCTCTTTTCTGTTGGCGGTTCTTCGGGCTTAATAAAGTATCGCAATATTTTCTGGATTACCTGCTCTGTCTTGATTGCATATTGCAGGCTTTTTTGGATCAGCAGGTTGGGAATGACTGAATATCGTAATCCTTTTGTGCTCGCTGCTGGGGTAGTTTTAATCGCATACTTGAGGGATTTTGTGATCGCTGCTGGTTCGGTTTTGATGCAGTATTTAAGGGCTTTTTGGATCGTCGTGTCCCCCAGATAAATAACATATCTCAGCTCTTTCTCAATCGCTGCAGGCGTGGAGTTAATCGCATACTGAAGCTGTTTTGGGAGATTGATCGTGGCTAATTGCGGTTCGAGAATATAGGTGAGGGATTTCTGGATTTTTGTTGTTGATCCTAGAGTTACCACCAACTCTGGCGCATCGGCAGCAGCGTTGTTGTAGTCCCAGATTAGCTCGTAATCTCCGCTTGGACTGCCGTCGTCCTCGATCACTAGGGCGATTGCTCCTGCAAAGCCTGATTGGTTGACGATCTCTTGGATGATGGCGGTAATGTCTGGGGACTCATACCAGGTGTTCAACACCCAGTCTGCAGCTATATCCCAGTCTACAAATGCGGTAGTCTTGGGTCTGGTTGATGGTCTGGTTGCCTGCGCCCAGGTTGCGGGGTCGGCTTGCAGAATTCCTCTTATTTTCAGGGTCGGTCTTTTGGTTGAGTTGCCAGAGCACTTTACTCTTATTTTGGCACTGAGGACACTGGCTGCCTCGGCAATACCTGAATTATCAAATAACAAGCCTGCATCGCAGCTTCCTGAGCCGTCATGACCGATTGTGGTTCGGTTAGCGGAGTAGCCGTTGGGATACCAAGTTGTATCGTAGTCTTCTTCGCCATCGTCAGTGTTAATTAAAATCTCCAGAATCACGCAGCCTCACCTCCTTCTGCTTCTTCTACCAATGCGATTTTGTCGTTGGGGTAAATACAAATTAGCTTTTGGAGGCTTCTGCCTCTTTGGTCTTTGATTTTCCAGCCGAAGAAGTATAGTTTGATCCAATCTTTTCTGCCTGCCAGCCTTACATTGCGGTAAAAATGGATCAAGTCTGCGCCGTTTGGGGGAATTAAAAGGTTGATGCCCTCTGGGTTTTTGTCCGAGACCATTTGGAAGGACTCGACTCTGCTTTGATCGATCTCTCTGAATTGGTGAAAAATGCCCGCCTCGCCATCGAATTGGTGAAGTTTTGTGCCGTCTTTATAATGCACTACCCATCGCCAGCGTTCCCGCTTGACGATCTCGGTCTTGCCTGTTTCTGGTCTTTTGAAAATGAAATCTTTTTTTTGCATTGTATTGCTCGAAGGCGCATTGTATTGCGCTTTTTTTAACTTAAGCTACCTCATCGTATTGGTAGTTTAGTGTGCTGGTTGAGCCTGCCACATCGCCTGCGTCGCTTTGAATCTGATGCACCAGGTAGTCTGAGTAGCCGACGGCTGTTAGTTCGCCTGCCAGCGCCCCTCCGATCCCCAAGTTTGCTCCTGATGGTTCGCTTGATGGCATGGTTTGGGTGGCGACTGTGGAGTCTGTAGCGACTGGCTGAGCGTAGGTTTCTGCTCCTCCATAGCTTGCTTCTCTAGCATTGGTTAGGTGGACTGCCGATCCTCCCAAAGCTCCTGTTCTCCAAATCTTCAGGTTGTGGATTTTTGAAGATCCGCCCATTGCCGTGACTTCCAGCTTTTGCCATTTCTCAAAGGAGTTTTCCCCAGGCACGATGGGGTTGGCGACTGGATCGAGATTAGCTTGGTCGACTGCCCCCATATCGGTGTCGCCGATGTTGACAGTTTCGACTTCGCCTGCTCCGTTGTATTCGTTGATTCTTACTGTTGCTGCCATAATTTTTTAATTAAACTTTATTTCTGGGAGGTCTTGCGCTCCCTTTTCGCTCTGGGACATCCAGTTTGATGTTGTATCTGGCGTTGGTCTTCATTCCGATCACTCCCATGATCTTTCTGATCGCTGCTATCGTGCTGCCTGCCTTTCCGATCACCAAGCCTGCATCTTTTTCGTCAAGTCTGACTAAAAGAAGCACTCCCATTTCGTCGACTTTGCGCTCAACTTCTACCTTCTCTGGCTCGTCAACAAAGGCTTTTATAATCTGTTCTAGTAATGCTGCGTCGCTTTCTTGCATTCCTTTTTTCACCTCCTTCAGGCGTAACTTTTAACTTTAAGGCACATTCGGTGCTATCGTTAGGATGAGCCTTACTGCATTGGCTTGTCCGCTATTAAAGTCCCAAATGTTGTTGTAATTGCTGGCTGGGCTGGCATTGTCCTCGATGACTAAACCTAGTGCCTTGCCTGTAAATTCTGCCTGATCTATAAGCTCCTGGATGATCGTTTTAATATCTGGGCTGTCATACCAGGTGTTGATTGCCCAGTCTGCTCCTGGACTCCAGGCGACTGTTGCCGTTGTTTTGGCTCTGGTTGATGGTCTATCGCTTCCGTCTGCTGCAAATGTGTTCGGGCTAACTTCTTTAATACCCTTGATCACAAAGACTGGTCGATTGGTTGAGTTGACGGCTGCCTTTACTCTTAAGACCGCTTTGACTATCTTGGCGTTGTTAGGAATTATTGAGCGCAGGAATCTTAAGCCCGCATCGCAACTGCCAGTGCCGTCGTGTCCGATTGTAATTTGATTGCTACCAAAGCCATTCGGATACCAAGTGGTATCTGCATCTTCTTCGCCGTCATCGCTGTTTATAAGCACCAGCAGCTTTTGAAGAAGGCTTTTTTCGAGTTTATTATCTGGTCTTAATTTAGCCATTGTTTTTTCCTTTTAAGTTTCAACGATCCAGTCGACGACATCTCCTGCTATTTCCGAGCCGACTAAGATTCCGCTTAAATCCTTTACTCTTAATTCGATTGCTTCTCCTGGCGACAATCTGCATGGTGCTACCTTTGAGGCATAGACATTTTTGGCGACATAAATAAGCCCTGTATTGGTTTTTCTTGATCTCACGACCACAGGACATCCTTCGCCTGCCTTGTATGTGTTGGCGTCGACTAGAAGGTAGTAATTACTCCAAGCCCCGCCGTTGTTCACATCCAGCGTGCAGACTTTTTCATTGGTCATGAAATCTGGTCTACTTGCGTTTGACATAGTTTTTTAGCCTTTCAATTAAAACTTCGGCTTGTCAGCCGTGCTGCGCACTCCTGAGACTGTTTTTGGCTTTTCTGCGCCTTCCTCTTGCCCTTTGGCTGCCATTTCTTTTTTCTTTAAGGCTTCCTCTTTGGCTGCTACTTCTTTCTCACGCTGCTCTAAGTCCTTGTAGCGCTCTGCAATCACTTCATCGACGGCTTTCTTCTGGTCTTTTCTTTCGACTTTGGTAAAAGTGTTTCCGAAGTTAGGATGGCTGTCTAGGAATTCAATTTCGCCTGGTTCGCTTGTCCTATAGACTCCTTCATGGAATTGGATCGCTGTGCCTGGGACTGTGACCACTCTGCCTCCAACTTCCTTGTTGTAGGAGGATTTATTCACCAGTCTCAGCTCGTGATACTTGGAAATGTAAACCTGCTCTTTTGGCTGTTTTCCTGATTTGGCTGCTTTTGATTTACTTTTAGGCATGTTTTCACCTCCTTCCTCTTGGGCTGCTTGTATCCTCTCGATCAGTTTGGCTTTCTTGCCCCCCTTCGAGATGCCGAGTCTTTTGGCTTCCTGCCAAAGTTCGGGCATGGACATTTCTTTTAATGGTTTGCTTTCTTGGTCGGTCATCGTTTGTCACCTCTTTTCGTTTTAGTTTTTTTAAATAAAATCATTTGATTTTTAGTTTGCAGGGATGATTACGCTCACCCCTGCTCAGGCGACTACACTGAGTAAGAAAGTGTGTAGTGACTTCCTAGCTTCAATCCGTTTAGGCATATCAATCCTTTCAGTTGTTAACTTTAGAGCGCACCCATGCTCATGATGGCGTGTCTTTTTTCCTGCTCCATTTGCAATCCAACTTCGCTCAAGTATTCGTCTACTTGGCTGTCTTCCCCTCGTGCTTGTCGGTTGGTCAAGAGTTTAGTGTCTCGGTTGCTGAGGTAGCGGTATGTCAGCGTCTCCATGTCTAATCCTACTGCGTAGTTTCCATAGGTCGTTCCAGTCAATAGCGGATGCTTGATCATGTGCAGCGTTCCGTGTGGCGATTCGTAAGTGACGATGGCGAGTCCGTAGGTCTTGTCTTTGCTCATTACTTGGAGTTTCCCTTTTGCCCACTGGTTGATCATCGAGATCACCGAGGCTGCTGCAAAGAGGTATTTCTCCACATTTCCGTGTGCGAATAAGCTTTCTAGCCATGTCTCAAACTCTGATTCCGTGTCCACACTGGCAGTAGCGTAAGTGCTGATTCTGCTCAAAATTCCTGCTGAAAATCTCTTGGGATGCGTTCCTGTGGTGACAATTCCTCTCTTTCCGAATAAGAATGCTCTTTCAATGTCAACCATGTGTTCGATCCCTTTCTTGCGTCTCTGGTAGTCAAAGTCATTTTCCTTAGTCCACATCTTGGTATTTTTGGCTGTCTCCGTAATACCGATTGGCGTTCTGAAAATTTGACAGTAGTTGTAAACCTCGGCTGCAAGGGTCGATTTGATGGCTCGCAAGCCCGCACCTTCCTCGTTCACATTCCCGATCAACCAAACATCGCCTACTGCTGATGCTGCTGCTCCCGTTGCCCCTCCTAGCTCTGCCCCTACGACAACCACATTGGCGTCGGTAATTGCGGTCACTTCGAATACCCATTTCTGTAGTGCTACCAAAACCACATCTCCTACCTGCAAGTATTGCGTTTGCGCTGTGACGGTTAAGTTGCCTCCGTCTGGGTCGACTGTGCCTGAGCCTGTCAATTGTCTTTTTCCGAATTCGTCCTCAAACCACTTAAATTGCGGGTCGAGAGTCTCGACCTTTTTCATGGCTTTTCCTTGCTTAGTCACTGGGTCTTTTCCTGCGTTAGTTAAGATCGCTAAAAGCGGATATCGGTTGACATCCAATAGCGAAATAACATCGGCTACATCATATTTCCTGGTCGGCATGACCACTGATGCGTCGTCTGGTGTTGCTGTTCCTCTGATTCCTGTTGCTGATGGCATATTTTTTTATTCACCCCCTTTCTGTTTAATGATTTAGGAGGGGGTTATTTATATTCCTAACCCTCCTAGAGGGCTTGTTTGACCGCTACCTCCGAGAGCTTTCTGGATGCGTTTTGTCTCGGCATCCGAGCCTTCGGGTTTAGTCGGAGCGCCCGCTCCGCTCTCTACTTGAGCCTTTGCTTTTTTGAGTCGGCTCTTTTCCTCATCTGATAATTCTTCAGATTCACCTTTAGTTTTTCCTTTGTGCTTGCCTAAGAAGGCGTCTACCTGCTTGCAAGCGTCTTTAAGTGGCATTACAGTGCCTTTAGCGCTGGATGCCTCGATAATTGCTAAGACCATTTTTCTGTAGTCGGGATCGCCTAAGTTATGCTCTTTTTTGGCATCTGCGATCTCTTTTTTGACAGCGCCTCTGACTTTATCCTGGCTTTCGATAGTCCTTTTTACCCCTTCGTCAATGCGTGCTAAGACCCACTTTGCAAAATCTGAGGGTGTCATTTTTTGCAGTTCTTCTGCTGTCGGGACTGTCGGTTCTTTGCCCTCCTCACCTTCCTCAGCACCTTCTTCGCCCTCTTTGCCTTTACTTTTTTCGTCGGGCTTGGCAGCTTTCTTTCGCTGCTCTTTTAGCATTTCGATGACTTCTTCACGACTTTTGCCTTTAAATTCGTCCTCCTCGCCCCCGCTTTTTTTACCTTTATCCTTGCCTTCTTCCCCTTCTTCACCCTCCTCAGAACCTTCAGGCTTGATTTTAGTCACTCCTGGCTCTGAGCCTTCTTCTCCGCCTTCTTCGCCCTCCGTGCCTTCGCCACCTTCTCCACCTTTATCCTTGCCTTCCTCGCCCTTCCCTGGCTCGTCTTTACCTTCCTCCTCGTCTTCAGGCGGTTCGTTTAATAGCTTTTCGAGTTCGGCTTGTTCTTTGTTTGGTTCGTCTGGCATAGTCATCACCTCACTTTGATAATTGCTTGCTAAATTCTTTTGACCTAGTAATTGCTGATTTGCATACTGCTATGGCTGATTCTTTTTTTGTCCTGCCCTTTTGGGGCTTAAAGTCTGGGTCAGCCATGCGACCTTTGACACACTTTTCGATCCTGGCATCTACTTTTTGCCCTGTCTTGGTCTTTTCCTCCCATTTTTTGGTTTTACCTTTGATTCCGAATGGCATAGTTTTTATTCGCTGGCTTCGGCAGGAAGGTCAATGCCTCCCTGGTCTTCGCCTAGACCTCCTAATTTGACTTCACCAGCAAGGACTTTTTCTAGGACTTCGACTAAGTCCTTGACGGCGGTTTCAAAACTAACAAGTTTTGCGTCTTTGTCAGGTTCTCCGTAGCCTCCTGTATAGGCTTTTCTGGCTGCGGAGACGGAATCTTCGACTACCCGCCACCGCTTGTGACGATTTTCTTTTTTCTGATCTTTTTTAAACTTGGCAAGCACCACATTGCCTTCTGTGTTTTCCTTGCCTTCTTCTGGTTTTTTATTTTCTTTTTCGTCTGTCATGTCTATTCCTTTCGGACGGCTTTGGCTGCCTCTTGTTTTTCTTTCTCGGCAGTCTCAACCATGCTTAGGACTTTCCTATAAGCCTTGATTGCCCCACGATGTTCTTTGACCTCGTCCTCTGGACAGTCAAGAAGCTCATCGGTTTCGATCCGTGCTTCGTCTTCAACTTGACTTTTAATGATCTGCCAGCCTTCAGTCTGGGTCATCTCCCAAACTTTATTGCCTTTGTCTAGCTTCTCATCGATGTCGGTTGTCATAGTTTTAAGCTACTGGCGCTTTTTCCTCCCCTGCAGCTGGTGCTGCGGGTGTTGGAGGCGGAGGCGCTGGTAATTCCATCTCTGGCTGTCCTGCTCCTAATCCCCCCATTGCTTGGGTTTCGGCTGCGTGAATGTCCATTAGTGTTGCCGTAAGGCTGTCCAGGACATCGGCTAAGGTCGATCCTCCTGATAAATATGCCTTTTTCGCTGCGTTATACACAGCTTCAACCTTCGCCCAAATTGCCTGCTTATTTTCGGCGGGAGCTTGTTTTAAGCTCGCTGCTGGGGCTGCTCCCTCTGCTGGAGGTGCAGCACCTGCTGGTGTTTGATTCGCTTCGTTTGGCATAGTTTTTTTAGCTGTTGTCAACATCAGCTGCCGTCAAGCATGGGAACGGCTTCTGGGCGTTGAACAAAATAAATGCTGCAAAAGCCTGAACTGTCGGTGTCGTTCCTGCTGTCGTGTCTACAACCACTCTCAGGTATCTCTTTTTCCTTTTAATCTGCATTAAATAGCTGTGCTGGGCTGTCACTTCCACGATTGCCCCGCCTTCCGCTATGGTTGCCCCGCCGAATGCTGCGTCGTCGTCTTCCTCAACTGAAATTTCCACCTTTGTCGGTGTTCCTGTGATTAAACCGATCTCAATCATTGCTAGAGCGGTATCAAATTGGGGATGTCCACCTGAGTCGTAAGTGTCGATTGCTGCTCCGTTGATGTCTCCTGGATCAGCGACTAATTGAATGGGGATTGTGTTTGCTTTTGCGAAGTTTTGTTCTAGTTGTTTAGGCATATTTTTTCACCTCCTGACCAACAAAAAAGGGGCTAAAACTCCTAAGCACACGCTCAATGCGTATGTCTAGAAGTCTTAGCCCCGATCAATTCGTTAGGCTTTGTCTTCTATTTAACTGTTTTCATTGTAATAAAGTCTTCTAACCTTTGTCAAGTCGTCCTTTATCCCACCATTCTACCGAGCAAAGGAATTTGCTGCAGCACCCTTCTGATTCCTGCGCCTGCTTGGTTTGCGGGGGCATTATACCCAGCCGACTGCGCTGGCAAAGCCTCTTTAGCGGGTGACACAGGGGCAACGGCGGGTGTTTCTGTCGTCTCTTTGCCTTCTTCTTCATCTTTCCCTAACAAAAGCTCGATATACTGATCAAGGTCTAGCTCTTCCAGGAGCATCTTCTGCAGGGTTCTTTTTCTCTTGAGCCAGCGTTTGATGTCCTCTGGGTCTTTGGGATCGGGTTTGTCCTGGGCGATCAGCTTGTCGTAAAGCATCAAAATCTGGTTGATTCTGGCTGTCTGGTCTGGGGGAATTACTGGGTCAACTTTAACGATGGCGTCGACTTTGACCTTTTTATCTTCTTTCTTAAATTCCTTGAATTCGACCTCCTCGCCGACGACTCGATAGAGTTTGTCTTTATCGATAAATTCTCGGTTCATTTCGATTAGAATGTTTGCCACCTGGGTCAGGGCTACTGCAATGTTGCTGGCGTTCATGCTTAGGCGCAGGTTGCTCTGTCCTAGAAGCATTGCTACTTTACCCAGAGGCTCTTGGCTGGACTGGGGCATGCCCTGCATATACTCGCCAAGCGCCAGGGTTCGGCTGATTTCGTCTCGCATTAGCTTGTCTTCGTTTACTCCCATGAGGCTTATTTCAGGTGGTCTTTCAATCACAGCATCGGTCATTTTTCTCAGCTCCCAGACTGCGCCTGGTGCAAAGACAATGTCGTTTTTAGTAATGCCTGAGTCTTTTCTGATTTTAACCACAGGGTCGAGCATTAAAATGATGTCGTCCATTCTCTGGTTTCTGAGGTCGGCAATCTCCAGGATGGTGGTTTCGACTGGCTCGATGTGTCCTGTTGCCCAGAATTCCCAGAGGAGTGGCATGTCTGGCAAGTCAACATAAATCCGCCCGCCATTGATTGCCAGGTAAGGGTTCTCATCATCTCTGGTGAGGACTTCCTGGTTCATAATTACAACCAGTTTGTCTTCCTCCCAGTCCCAGCATTCCCAAATCTCTACCTGCTTTTCGCCTTCGCTTTTTTCGGGCAGGATTTTACTCTCTCCGCTCTCATTTTCCTTTTCCCCTCCGCCCATCTGAGACATCTTTTTGGCATTGATTTCGTAGCGCTCTTTTTTCCAATCCTCGACTTTCTTGTCCTCTACAAATTCCAGGTTCTTATAAATCTTGCCTTCACCTCTGGCTTTTTCCTCTTTTACAATCCTGGCTTTGGGTTTGACGATGCGGTGGATGAGCCAAGGGCAGTCTTCTTGTAAGTCGGTGGTTTCAGGGGCGGGGAGGATGTCCCACAGGTCGCTCAGGCTCATGTTGGGGTCGTCATAGATGGTAGTTGCTTTGCCATCATCGTCGGTGGTGGTCAGCACCTTCCACGCCAATTTGATGATGCCGTTGCCGTAGAGGGTGGAGGCTTCGATCCAGTTGGGGAGCTTCTTTGCCAGTTCTATAATGTCAAAGTCATAATTCACCAGGTTGTCCCAGGAATCAAGGGCTGGGGATTTAAGGTCGGCTTTCTCTCTGGGTATAATTCTGGTCTGGCGCTTTGCTGTTGCCAGTCTTGAGACGACTGTTTTGACAATTTCAAAGGCAATCGGGGGCATCAGGCGGGTATTGTAAGCGTAGTTTTTCTTATTTTGATAGGCTCGGTATAGCTGATAAAGTCTCAGCCACTTCGCCTGGTATGGATCACGGAAGTCTTTTGCTCGCTTAAATCTTTTTTTCCACTTCTCGATCAATTTCTCATCGGCTTCTGGCGGATCATAGCGGGCTGTTTGAGTGATTTTTTCTTCTTTGACTTTTGGCATAAGTTTTTCCTCAAATAAAAACGGGGCTTAGGTTTTCCTACTCTTGTGAATAGAGAAACCCAAGCCCCGATCAATTCGTTAGGCGGTTTACTTTACTGTATTCATTCTAACAAAGTTGAAAATAAAAATGCAAGTGCTTTATTCGCAGTAATAAAAAACCCCGCCGTAGTCGATCTGATCTCGTATGTCCATGCTGTCGAAATCTTCCACGCACCCCCTAAACTCATTGTATCTGTCTTCCCAGTAATATGCTTCGTCTGCCCATTCCTCTGCACTCATGCCTTCGTATTTGCCCCAGCCACCAATCCACTTGAAGGCAAAGTAAATTATAACGATAAAAATTATTACTCCGATGATGCCACCGAAGCCGTTGTTTTCTTCATCCATTTTGGTTTGTTGGCTCAGAGTTATTTGTTTCCTCTGGCTTCTTTTTATTTTTAGCTCGTTTGTATAACCAGTATCCGCCCCCGCCCAGCGCTGCCAGTGTTAGCCAGCCTATCGTGCTGTCGTCTGAGCTGCCTGAGTCGCTAGTCGTTGTTTGAACGGCTGGTTGAGGGGTTGGAGTGCTTATTTTCGTAGGCTCTGGTGTCGGTTTCTTGGTGGGGGTGGGAGTTGGTTTTTTTGTCGGCATTGGCGTAGGCATGGTCTTAGGAATATAAGCGCATCCGCAGCTGGGGCTGTATGTGCCGTCGCAGCAAACTTGCCTGCCAACATCGGTATCACAGCCACAAACCCCACCATGCCAAGAGCAACATCCCCTTCTGGCTTCTATGTTTGCAGTTGACGCAAATAAAAACAGAGGGGTAAATATCAGAATTGTTGCTAGTTTTACAATGTTTTTACTCATGGTTTTTTTCTTCTTCTTTTCTTTTTCTTCTTTCGTCAATTTTCTCTTTTACCCAAGCGCCTCCCATCCAGAGTCCAAGCCCGCCGATCACATATGTCCACCCACTTTGATACCACTTCTTTTCCTCTTTTTGAGGGGCTTTGTAGGTGCTGGTGCTTGCCTTGTTGCAGCTTGGGTAGTAAGGAGCGCACTTTGCGGAGAGGGGCGTGCCGTCGCAACAATGGCAACCGCAAACTCCTTTGTGATGAGAACAGCATCCTTGTCTAGCAAGGGCTGGGCTGACTCCCCGTATCAAGAGGATTGTGGCAATAAAAATGGCTATGGCTAGTTTCTTCATGGTAATGATTCGCAGGCGATGCCGTTTCCAATTCCGACTGAGTCTAGCCTCATCGGGTCATTGGTGGCGGTAAACCCGCAACATTCAAAAAACGCTTGTGCTTCGGCATGGGTTGAAAAATCGGCGCAGTCCCTGTCTGGACTGGTGCAGGAGTATTTGCACGACCCTCCCCCTGAAGATGGTTGGGTTGGTGCGGTGGCGGGTTTTTCAGTGGGTGGAGGACAGGCATCATCAGCCCACAGCCCTTTTTTGCCTTCTTCTGCGTCCTTCTGGGCTTGTTTATATTCTTTTTGGTATTTGTAGGGGAGATTGTAAGTATATTCGTGAGCGTAACCTGTGGCGATCATCAGTTTGCCGAAGTCAACAGTGCCGTCATCCATCCACACATACCTCAAGAGCCGATTGTATTTGTCTCTTTCACCTTGAGTTGGATCGGATTCAAGCTGCACTGTTTCGTCTGTAAGTTGTTCTTTTGCAACTGCTGACGCTTCTTGCCCAAAGCATTCCACTGGTTTTCTGGGGTCGACTGTCTCTGGTGTGTCGATTCCTATAATCCTAATTCTTTCTGTTTTTCCGTCAAAGGAGACATCGATTGTGTCGCCGTCGATGACCCTGGTCACCTTAGCGGTCTGCATATTTGCGGGGGTCGTTGTGGTTGATGTCGATTCCTGAGTGGGTGATGGTTCTTGAGTCATTTCTACAGCTGCTGTTTCGGCTTCAGGGGTTGGGGTGGCTTGTGCAGTTTGCTCTTGCTTTGATTCTGGCTTGCTGGGGGAGGTTATCGCTGAGACCCAAGCAGTGCCTGTGAATAGGGTAAAAAGGGCGATCACTGTCAGCAGGGAATATTTTAATTTCGGACTGCCGACCTTTTTATAAACCAGCCAGCCCAGTCCTAGCCCTAGGGCAATGGGGAGGAATGCAAGGGATAAAATCCCTATAAGGGGAATTGTAATCAGTTTCGTTTTGCCTTCAAATAGTCTTTTCATTCGTTTTCCTGATTCTGCCTGAATTATAGGCTTTTATTAAAAATTTATCAAATTGAACTGATCTAGCCCCCTTTTTCTGGGGCTAGACCTTTGCCTGGCTGGTTTATCCTCAGCTGTCTTTACTGTAGACGATTACCTGCCCGCCCTGAGTGATCGTCATGTAAACCGAGGGGTATCTGGTTACTTTGCTTTTAATGCACCAAACCCCTTGGTCATTTTGGTAAGCGCCCGAGCGGTTTTCAATCGGCATTGCGTCAGGGTCAACATCTCCGCACTCTTCGTGTTCTTCCACCGACGGGTAGTCTTGGTCATGCCACTTAAGGAAGAAATTGCCAGGCTTCGTGCCTCTAAATTCGTAGGTCATCTGGTCGATGTCCACTCCCAGGATGTCCTGGTGCTTGCGCATGAATTCTTCAGCGACTGGTTTGATTGCCTCTGGCGTGGTGTAGCGGACTGTGTAATCGTATTCTGGCATCGGGTCAAACCAGCGAGTGCCATCTTCTTTCGTTCCCCACCTGCGCTCTGCTTCGCCTACTTCCATGATGTAGTTGGTTTCAGGATCAACCTTGAGGCTGAACCCTGCTGCCGTGTAATACTCTGAATTGCCCCTTCCGCAGGTAAATTCTACAGGCACATCTGGCATCCCCAGGAATTTCTTAACATTGGCGACTGCTTGCTCTCTTTCTGTAGCTGGTCTGGATTTTAGGAGACAATACTCCTGCCTGGCTGCCTGATACTCTTGGGAATCCTTGTTAGGATTGGCTGCCATGATGCCTTCCAGCTCTTGAACTCTTTCCGTTTTTGGATCGGGGAGCGTTGGGCTAACCTCGTTACTTGCCGTTCCCTTTCTGAGAGTGGCGAATACTCCCATGCCTACAATCAAAACTACAAACCCTATCATTAAGATTTTAGTGTGTCTTGCCATTTTTCTTTCTCACCTCCTTTCTGTGCTTTATTTATTAAATCTTCGATAATGTCTAGGTCGCTCTCGTAGTTTTGCCTGTCGTAGTGGGCGTCTGAGCGGTAAATAAAGCAGGCTAATTCTCCGAGTATCCGCTTGGCTTCTTTTCTGGTTGGTGATTCTTTATTTGCTTTTGTCATAGGTGTTGCTTTTCTCTTTGCCGATCATTCCGTATGCGATTTTAATGAGCAAGGCTATTGTAAAAATTATCATGATTGCCCAGCCTACATCTGTCTCCATCCCCAGCCCTATAACCCCTAGTGCCAGGGTAAAGCCTGCCAGCCAGAGCCAGTAACCTACAGTTTCGCCGATAAATTCTAGGGCTGCTTTCATTTCTGCCTCCTCTCAATTAACTTTTCTATGTCTTTTTTGCGGTAGCGCCTGTCTTGCCTCTGCCCGAAGCGGATCGCTTTGAGGATTCCTTTTTCATCCCATTTCCGAAGTGTGTTGGGGTGAACATTGAGCATCTTGCTAACCTCGGTTAGTTTGAGTAGCTTGCCTGGTTTGACTTGCTTATTACTTACCATTTGGTTACATTATCTCTATTTTTTAACAGAAGTCAAGCGGTTCTTGAATCTACGCTCATACTCTTGTTGCTCGTCGAAGGTCATCGCTGCCCAGCGCCCATTCTTAAGTTTGACTGGCGTCCTATGGACTGGGCTGCGGAAGCATGCCTCCTCGCAGCTCTTTTTGGTAGGGTAGGTTCTCAACATCATATTTCTACGCCTGCACCTCCTTTTGGCTTGGTGATATACTGCCCAGCACTTCCGCCCTCCTCTTTGCCGATTCTCTTTTGGGCGACGATCTCTTTGCGGAAGGGTTTGCCGTTGTCAATGAAAATTACCACTCTGCCGTAGTTAACCTGGCGGATATTTTCAATGATTTCCCGCTCTGCCTTCGTGAGCGTGATTGGTTTTGGTTTATTTGTTTGGTTCATATTTATTTCTTTTTTTAAGTCCGATGTGCCAGTAAATCAGCGCCAGGAAGAAGTCATTTGCTCCTGTGCTTGCCCACTCTCTTTTTACCTGTTCTAACTTATCCGTCACCGATCTGGCATACATTGTCTGGGCATGCTTGATTAGCATTTTGAAGGTGGGGCTGTCTGGCTTCATGGCGAACTTGATTTCGTGCTTGTGGAGAGCGGTTATTGTGTCGTCGATGATTCTGGTTCTTGAGGCAAGCACTTTGATTTCGTCTTCTAGGTCTTTTTCCTTGCCTTCTTCTTCGTCAAAAAAACGGACGATTTCGAGCATTTTGGGGTCGTCTTTGAACCAGCAGAGGTAGACTCGGTAGGGGAATTGCCTGGCTAGACTCAGGGCTTCCACAGTGTAAGGCTGTCCGTCGATGATCGTTACCCTGATGTCATAGAATTTTATAAGCTCGGCGATCTGCTCCCAACGGTCTTTGTCTGGCTTGTCGGTTAAAATGCCCATCCAGAAGATTCCCTTCTGGTTACCGATGATGACATGGTTGCCTTTGCCTGAGCCTGAGCCTGTGTCAATGCCCATCACATTGTAGTCTTCGGCTGCTTCGGCTTCTGCCTCTGTCAGATTGCGCAGGAATAGGCTGGCTGGGATGCGCTGCTCGGCTGAGAGGTAAGGCAGCCCCAGGATGAAATTGTAAAAATAGGTGTCGTCTTCAGCGTCTTCACGCTCTTTGATTAGGTCGGCTGCGGTGCGCCAGGGGCAGTTCATCTGGCTGATCCAGTAGCCAGATACTGGTTTGCCTGGGTAGCGTGCCTCCCAGCTGCCGTATTTGTTGATGTTTTTTGGCGTGATTTCCTTTTTGCATTTCTGGCAGACATAAATGCCCCGCTTCTCATCGACATTCTTCTCCCAGTCCATGTGCTGGCGGTAGGTGCAGTGGGGGCAGTTAAAGCGCCAGTGCTTCTGGTCTGAGTCTTGGAATAGCTTGTCAATGCCGAAGTCGGGGATCGTGGGCGTGCTGAAGTAGTGCTGGCTTCTAATTTTTGAGTAGCTCATACGGGAGAGGTAGTCTCGCACCACATCTGGGTTTGACTTGTCCAGCTCGTCGTGAATATTGCGATCTGAGGTTAAGATAATAGCTTCTCTTTCGGTGAATGTCCCTTTGAAGTAAAGCCAGCTTTTGCCTATCTGCTTTTGTTCAATGGCGTCTACACTTTTTGGAGGGATTCCTTCCTTGATGCAGGGATTTAATCTGATGATTCGATTAACTTTGCCTGGCACGAATTTGAAGACATCATCGCTGGTCGGAAGGGTATAAATCTGGTTGATGCCCCAGAAGCGGGCTGCATGAAGCACCTTGAGGATTTCCATTAAACTTGCGCCGATCTGCGACCCTTTTCTGACGACCTGAATCGGGGCGACATCGGCATATAAATCCTGCATGAAGCGGTGCTGCTCGAATTCTATCGGCTCGCCACGCTCGTTCTTAATATTGTTTTCCCGAATCCAGGTTAGGATATTTAATCGTTGGTATTTATTACTGGTTGATTTTGTCATTGTGTTCTTTTTCTAACTGAGTAATTTTTTGGCTTAGCACAGTTTCTTCTGGTGTCAATGGCTGTTGGTCTTCTTCCCTGATCGGCGTGTAGACATCATGCTTGCTGTAGTCTGTTGGCAACCCCATTTCGACTCGGTGCATCCTCCACAGGTAATTAAGCAGGGTGTCGCTCACTGCCTCTCCCTGGGGGATATTGAGTTGTCTGAGTTTCTTGTTCATTGCAATTTTGAAAAGCTGAGCGACTCTGTCTTTGCGCTCCTTGTCAATACGGATCGTTTCTTTTTTCAAACCTGCGAGAGTCTCCTCGAACCGCAGCTCATCCCTTTCGCCCCAGCGGTATTTCATTGACCACCTGTTAAGAGTTTTTAAGGAAGGTTTCTTCCCTAGCTTTCTGTAATCGACTTCTCCTTCTATGCCCAGTGCTTTATCCCACACAGCTAAAGTTTTTCTAAGACTCCCAGCTTGGCAGTAAAGTAACCATGCTAAAAAGTGGCGATTGGTTTCGCCCTTCATTTTCTCTGTCGACAGTTTGGGAGGTTTATCTTCCGTAGGCACTTGTGGACTTTTGTCGACAGTTTTCTTGGTTGGTTTTATTTGTTTTTTTGCCATAGTTTTTAGCCAATACTAATTCTCAGATTGTCTGGCATCGTTTTAATTCTGGCGATCACCAGCTTTTTAATGTCTTCTTGGATACCTTTTTGCTGTTTTCTTTTAAGTTTTCTTAGTTTTTTGCGTCTTCGCTTTGATAAATTGCGCCTTTTTTTACTTTTTGACATTCTTTATTGTTTTTGGGTGGTTCTATGTCCCACCCGCCTGTCAAACGCCCCACAGAATCGATCTGGTGGCGTCGACAAGGCTAGATTTTTAACCTTTCCGCCCTCTTTCTGATCAAATCACAGAACTTGGGGTCTAGCTCCATTAAATAACTGACTCTGCTTAGTTTGTGTGCTGCCATCAGCGTGCTTCCCGATCCGCCGAATAAATCGACGACTAGCTGTCCGACTCTGCATCCGCCTTTGATCGCTTTCATAATTAACCACTCTGGCTTTTCCGTCGGGTGAACCATGTCGGTAATTGCCTTCCTGGGGAATTCCCAGACATCGCTTTCGGTTCTGTCACCTTCGAATTGATGGCGCTCTCCTTGTCTCCAGCCGTAGAGGATCGGCTCGCCTTTGGCTTTGCCAGTCCTTCTCCTGCCTCGCATCACCTGCTCGTATTGCTTTTTATAATCCCCCCAACCGATGGCATAGCTTGGTTTGACCCAGACTATCGTCGAGCTAAAAACAAACCCTGCATTGAGCATCTGGTAATAAAACAGGGGGTAGGAGCTGTAGCCTGTGCAGACATAAATTATCCCGCCTGGCTTTAGGATTTCATTGTAGTTTTTGAAAAACGCTTGAGTAAAAGCTCGGAAGTCCTCCTGGCTCTGGTCATCCCCAAGGATCGTGCCTTCTTCTGTATGGAATTTACCCTTCTTTTCCTTGCTGGTATGAGCGACATTGTAGGGCGGGTCAGTAAAGACCATGTCCGCTTTCTTACCGTCCATCAGTTTCGCCACATCCTCTGGTTTGGTGGCGTCCCCGCACATAAGCCGATGATCGCCGATCTGATAAACCTCACCGAGTTTTGAGGTCGGCTCGGTTATTTTTGCCAGCTCTTTTTCCGTGTCCCAGGGTTCTTCTTCGAGGTTAAGCATCATTGTAGTGTCGAGCAGGTTGCTAATTTCCACCTCGTTGAATCCTGTCACTGATAAATCAAAGTCCTTTTTGGCTAGGTCGGTCACCACGGCTGCCAGTTTTGCATCGTCCCACTTGTCTTCGATCTTGTTTAATGCCAGGTTTAGCGCCTTCTCGTCTTCTAGGGGAATGTTGACTGTGGTGTATTCGATTTCCTTCCAGCCTAGCTCGGTTGCTGCCCGCACTCTTTTTTCGCCACCAACTACTACATTTCCCCTGCCTTTGTAGGTGTTAATTACTATCGGCACGACGCACTTGAACCGCTTCATTGATTTTTTAAGCGATTCGATCACGCTCCTAGTGATCTGCCTAGGATTGTATTCGGCAAATCTCAGGGTGCTTATTGCGATTTTCGGGTAGTCTGTTTTGTTAACCATATTTCCTTAAGAATTTAGTAATCACCCGCACTATAAAAAGCCACAGTCGTTCCCCCCAACTTAAACCCTCTGTCTCTGGCGGGAGGGGTTCGATCTCCCGCTTGCGGGCTTCTTCTTTCAAGTGAGGGGAGACATAGTCTTCTCTCAGTATTGGCTCGATTAGTTTTGTGTTTTTCATAGGTTTGCTTTTTGAATCCGCTTTAGCTCTTTTGCCATTTCGTCACGCTGTAAGGAATTAAAGCTCTGGTATCGCTTTTTAATTACCTTGTAGGGTAGTCCCAGACTTCTCGCCAGCTTCTTTAGCAACCTAGCTTTTTTTTGGTTCATGTTTGATTCCGATTTTGTAACCTGCACCCTGGGCGCATTCTTTGCAAATCCTGCCTTTATATTTTATTTCTGGCATTCGTGTGCCGTTTACAATCGGAGTCTCTGTCACTTGGACGCTGTAGGTCTTATAAAGCCCTACGATTTTGCTGCATCCTACGCATCGCACTACTTGCTTCACGGATTCTCACCTCCTTTCAGTTTTTGATTTTTTAATAGGTTTTTGGTCATGTGTTTTAATCCTTTCAATCCCAGGGGCGCTGCCCTCCCGCCCCCAGGATTCAGAGGATTACTCAGCACTCTTGTCCTCCTCGTCTTCTCCTGCCTCCTTCTTGGCTGCGCCCTCCTCCAATCTGTCGAGCTTCCTCAGCTCCTCCCATTCCTTCTCGTCTAGCCCTGCTTTGGTGCGCAGTTCTTCGAGCCTTTTTGTTTGTTTGTCAGTTAGCATGTTTATCACCTCCTTCCTCAATGTTTGCTGCTTCTTCTTTGGCAAGTAGTTTTTTTGCAATCTCTAGACATTTGCGCTGCTTTCTCTCGTTTATTTCTTCAACGGCGAGGGCTTCCGCTTTAGTCTTTTGCCCGATGCCATATGGCTGGCTCGGATCGAGACCCTTAATAAAAGCCTGATTGATTTCACCAATGATTAAGTCCTGCTCCAGGCTTTCGACCATCGCTTGTAGGTGTTGTTTTCTGGTTTTCATAGGCTTATTTTTCCACCTCCCCTGCTTTGTCTTTTTTGTTAAATGCCTTTTCGTCCAGCTCTAGCATCTTGTTTGTTTTTAATTCCATGACCACATAGACTTCCTTGCCCCTGGCGTTTTTGCGCTTGCCTTCAAAGTGATATTTAGGTTTTTTATCTGCCATGATTCTTCACCTCCCCTCCTATTTTTTCGATGATAAAATCGCCCTTCTTTTTATCCCAACGCCAGTATTCTTTTTTGGCGTGTGGCGGTCTAGGGAATTCAATCATTCGCAGTTGGTCGGCTTTCGTTTTCTGGCTCATGTATTTTTCCGAAACCTGTATAAATCTGATCTCTTTTTTATTGACCGCACAAAAATCCCAAATCCCCCAAAGGTCGTGGCGGAGCGTAATATACCCCCGCTTCGTTCTGAGGGTCTTGTTGATTGGCTGCTCGACCTCGTAGCCTGCCACTCTTAATTCGTCGAATGCTATTTTTTCTGTTTTGTTCATAAGATTAGAGTTTGCTGCGCTGGTAACTTTGGCGCTGGACAATCTGCCATCAATTCCTGATAGTCGAATTTTTTCCCCAGGGCTTCTTTAAGTGTGGTTTCTTCGTCTTCCCACTCTAGGACTTTGCCGTTATACATCCAGAGGTATTTTTTGACTTTTGCTCGACCCTCAACAAAATCTATTCCTAGTTGGGTTATGCGATAAAAGCCATTGCTCGGTTTATTTTTCTCTAGATTAGGCTTCTTTCTTTCAGTCAACCCCCATCTTTCAAGCTGGCTGTAATCGTAAGCAGAGGCATGCAATCCGAAGTGCTTTGCGAATTCTTTAGTGATGTGTAGCCACCCGCCGTCAGGGTTTAATTTCAGGGTCAGTTTATAAATCAGGATCAGAGCGTAGGCACTGACATTGTAAATTGTCTTGCGGTATTTTCTGACATAGTGACCGCACACGGAGCATCGACAGCCCCTTGTCCAATTTTCCTCGTCAAATACATATTGTTTTGCTTCTTCGATGGTTTTCATTTTTGTTTTTCTAAAGCCCTTTTGTTGGCTCTGATTAGAATTTCGACCACCTCTTTGTTTGTGCCTGATGCTTTCTCCAGGCGCTTTTTCAGCTCCTCTAGGTTCTTTTGCATTTCCTCTTTGCTCTTATCGCCTGGGAGGTATTTGGTTAGGTCTAACATTGCTTTTTCAAATTCCCGATCCTGAAGATCGGCAACCACCTCTTTAACTTTTGCCACCCAGTTTGCCGTGTCGCAGCCTGAATTTGAGGGGCAATACACACTTCCCAAATCCTCGACTCGACCTGTTTGGCGGTATCGACTGTAATAAGGTTTTTCTGCAATTCCTTCGGCGACGGACTGGCACGCAGCTTCAAGCGAGGAATGTTGAATTCTGCAGTTTGCCCAGCCCCAGGCATTCCCTCCGCACGACTGTTTTCCGAAGCTGCTTTCAATGCTTGTGATGCCAACCAGCAGATACGGATCGATGCCGTTATCGCTCCCACAGTTAACAAAGACGCCAGCTTTGTCAGTGAGCGGGCTGCCTTCTTCAGCCAGTCGCTCAGCCACGATCTCAATGCGTGGATCGGGTTCAGGGGTAGGGGTCGGTTCAGCTTGCTGCTGAGTCTCCTCATCACCCTTCTGTATTGCTGGTGTGCGGTTTTTTTCATAGGTTATTTTGGCGGTGATTCCCGCTATCGCCAGGGCTGCTGTTAATAAAATTAGGATCGTTCTTTTTCTCATAGGTCATGCTTTCTGTCGCCAGCCTTCCCTGGCTCGTTGGCAAAGCGCCAGTAAAATAACTTCTCCATGTCTCTGATTCCTTCTGCATCCTTGCAGTAGCTCAGACAAATTGAGAGTTTGCCTTGTTCACCCTTTCGGTGGGCGAGTTTAAACAGCTTGAAAAAACTACTTGACGGAGATTTGCTTAGCCCGATTTCATGCCACATTCTTATTGCCTCGTCTTGCCATTGGTATTTAATCCTGCTTTTTTGGAATGCGTCGGGTTTGCGTTCTAGCCTTTTAAGGATTTCTCCTATTGGGGTGGGAGTGCGTTTATCCCCAGAGTTATCCACATTTTTTCTATTAACGGAGGCTTTAGCCTCAACTGTATTATTAAGTTCTTCTTTACCTGGTTCTTCTTTTGTGTCCCTGGTTTGCGCCGATCTTTGTCCCTGGTTTGCGACAATCTTTTTTTTCATCGGAGATTGTCCTTGTTTTGAGACAATCTTTTTGTTTTTATAGAATTCGTTGTTTTTGTCCCATAAATCAACGATTGCGTAGGTCATCCTGGGTTTGGTCTTGGCTGGAATTGTGCCTGCTTCTCTGATCCACCCTCTTTTCAGAAGCGATTTTAGAAGCCTGTTTACTGTGTCTTTGCTGACTCCGCATTGCTTTGCCAGTTCTCTCATCGAGTAATAAACCCGCCCTTCCTCGCCAGCGATTCTTTTCAAGGTCAGGTAAAATCCCCGCTCTTTCAGGGTGGAGTGGTTGATAATGTAGTTTGGGACGATTGCAAAATACTTTCGGTCTTGAGATTCGTCGATGATTTTAAATCTGGTTTGCGTCATGCTGTTACCCTCCTCTCTGGCGGATCGCCGTTGCCAACAATCTCGTATTCCATGAGCTTTTCTGTCAGTTCGTAGATTTGCTGCCCAGTCAGTTTGGTGATTGAGTCTTTCTGATAAAGTGCCTCAATTGTTTCGTGGAGCTTGCCGTTATCGAATCCTCTAGGTCTGGCTACCGCATGGAGTTTTTTAATCTGGTTGACTCTGACTAGGTCTTCCTCTTTGGTTGTTGGAGCTGGATCGGCGTCTGAGACTTCCTCTAGGAAGATGTCGCTTGCCATTGTTGCCGTTCTCACTGCAGCCACTAGCGCCCGCTTCTGTGCCATCGATTGAATGGTGTTGGCGTCATCGGCGCTTTCCTCTGGAGTCTTTTTAATCCGCAGGTATATGTTGGTGTAGCCTTTTTCTTTCCTAGTGAATTGCGAGATTGCATTTGCCTTCTGGTCTGCGGTGGCGAAGCGTTCTGGCACATTGATGTAGAGGTATTTTTTCTCCCTGGAATTGCAGCTGCGCTCTGCTTCCCCTGCGGGGACTGTTTTGGCATCGTAGACTTCAAGGTTGCCGTTCCCGCCCTCTTTGGTCAGCGGGACATTGTAGGAGAGCTTGCAAAGGTAGCGGTAGTAAAAAAAGCCCTTTTTCCAGTCTTCGATCTCCTTAGTCAATTCAAAGGTGGGAATTAAGGTGTATAGGTTTGCCAGCTTTTCTGCTCCTGGCTGCAGGAGGGTTTTTTTGTTTGTTCCTGGGATGACGCCGTAGTCAATCCCTTCTTTCATTTGGGTCTTCACCAGCTTGCGCATGCTCTTTTTTCTGTCGCCGAATTGATCTAGCTGCTGGGCTGGCTGGGCGATCACTAGGCTTTGGTTGTCTGGTTGTTTATTCTCGGTCATAGTTTTGAATGCACCTAATCGGTGCGCCGTTATAAAAACACTCACATTTTTTAAGCCATTCTTCGTTCCCGCTTACTTTGGCTGAGTTGCACAACATGCGATCTTTGTTTTCAAAACTGCGGTCTAAGCCTCTGGCGACGGCAAAGCTGAAAAAGAGGATTGCGATGCCGATCAGGATTATCTTGGCTAGGAGTGAGAGATCATCGTTTCTCTGTGGCTGGTGGGTGGCTGTTGCGTAGTCGATCATGCTTGCCCTCCTTTCTTCCAGAGTCGGCTCTGGGGACTTAAATTGATAAGTTTTTGCACCATTTGCCAGACTTCTTTTTCAGTCATACTTAAGCTGGGGTCTTCTTGGATCAGGGGATGCTGGGCGACTTTTTTGGTGATCTCTGCCGTGTTGAGTGCTTCGTGGAGATAGCAGTCGCCGATCATCTTGGCGATAGTCCAGTGGTTGGGAGTCATGCTTCTGATCTGCATCCTGGTCAGGACGATGTCGACCATCTGTTTACTGATGCCGAAGCGTTTTCCTATTTGTGCGAGGGTTTTCCAGTAGCTGGGAGTGGTGGGATTCGTGCCTAAAACATAGAGGTCAACCAGTTCTTTATTCCGCTCCCAAAGCTCGATCTTGTATTTCCTGTCCCTTAGAGTTAATATCGGCAAGTTGTTCGGTTTCATATTAAAAAACTCCTGCTCGTTTTCAGGAGTTTTTTGCTCTTTGATTTGATTGGGGGAGGTTAAGAAGCTATAATTTTCTTATGTTTCTTCGAGGACTCTCATTTCTGGATGAGTTCCCCGAGTTTCCCCGTAGCGTTCTTGAAGCATTGCGTCAACCAATGGAGGATGGCTTGGTGCAAATTTCCCGGGCAGCCGGCACAATGACTTTTCCCTCAAAGTTTATTTTAATCGCTGCTTCTAACCCTTGCCCTTGTGGTTACCTGGGAAGTAAAAAGAAAGCTTGTACTTGTCTTCCCGGCCAAGTAACTCGTTATAAAAAGAGGATTTCCGGACCGATCTTGGATAGGATTGATATTCATCTTACTGTGCCTGAGGTAAAAGTAGACAGGTTGACAAAAGATAAAAAATTTAAGCCAGAAACCAGTAAAAAAATTAGAAAGAGGGTCCAAAAAGCACGAGATCAGCAGATTGAGAGATTTAGAAAAACAAAGTTAGTTTGTAATGCGGAAATGAGTACCAAAGAGGTGAAAAAGTACTGCTCCTTGGACAGCGATTGCTTGAAGCTTATGCAGTTGGCAGTAGAAAAAATGGATTTATCTGCTCGAGGTTACTTTCGCGTGGTCAAAGTCGCCCGCACCATTGCCGATTTGGCTCAGGAAGAGAGAATTAGTTCTTCTCACATCGCTGAAGCACTCCAGTATAGGAAAAGAGAGGAGAATTATTGAATTTCTTGTTTTTAAGAAATTAGTTTGTAAGGGTAACTGTTCAGGATTTGACAATATGACCAAAGTTGCCTTTTTGTCATTCTGGATCCGCCAGCCAGGTTACCGGACGGTACCTGGCCAGCTGGCGAAGAAGCGATAGAATCTCTAAGGCCCTATTTTTTAACATCTTTTGGAATCTGTCCCAAAATGACAGAAATGTAATTTTAGACTGTTTTGTTGATTTTGTAAAAAGTACTTACTAAAATCAACGGCCGTGGCTTGTAGTAAGTAAGATAAATAACTATGATGAAAATTGGTTAAAAATATATTTTGGAAGTAGCTTTTTATTTCTTTATGAAAAAAGAAGAAAAATTTGCCAGAGAAGAATTGAAAAGAAAACTTGATAAGCTTAGTTGGGGTTTAGTTTCTAGATTAACAGACTTAGCTTTATTGCAGGTTTATCTTGGCGCTTCTCTTGTGATGCGCAGCCGCTATAGCAGCCACTTTTTATATGAGAGTTTTGGGAGCATTCAAGAGAAAATAGATTGGGAAAAGATTCAGAGAGCCTTTCATAATCTCAGAAGACAGGGATTAATAGAATTTGTTAGACAGAAGACTTTTTATCAACCGATAATTACTCAGCAAGGAAAGAGACGATTAGCCAATCTTCTTCCTGTTTATGAGAGCTCAAGATTGTGGGATGGCCGACTTTACTTGATTAGTTATGATATTCCTGAAAGTAAAAGGAAAGACCGGGATCTTTTGCGAGATTATCTTCAAAAAATTGGCTGTGGTTGTTTACAAGCTTCGGTTTGGATAACTCCTTATAATCCAAAAGAAACCTTAAAGGATTTTGTCGAAGAGAAAGGTTTAAAAGGTTTAGTAATTGTCTCTGATGTAGGCAAGGATGGTAGTATTGGAGAGGAAAATATTAGAGATTTGATAGTAAAAGTTTATCAGTTGAAAGAATTAAACGAACGTTATCAAGAATTCTTGGAGGAGTTTAGCAAGAAGGGCGTTGCAAAGGAGCAAGTTATTTTTGCCTACTTTTCTATTTTGCAAGATGACCCGCAGTTGCCTTTTGAGCTTTTACCAGATGGTTGGCTAGGAGAGAAAGCTTATAATTTGTATCAGAAAGTAAGCTCAACCAAGAGTTGATTTTGAGAGATTTAAAAAGAAGTGTTCACTAGACACCACGGCCGCACCTTGTGGTGAGTACTTTTATTATGCTTGAATCCTGAAAATTAGAGGGATATATTTAGATTATGGAGACTCAATGGAAAATCAGAGGTTAGATAATCTTCTGTTATTAAAAATAATGACCAAAGTGAAGGCAATAAAACAATGGTAGATCAGATTATCAATTCATTTAGACTCAACTAGTATTAGACTCCATTTATATGAAACAATTTGCATGCATTGTAAATGACATAAGTGCAATAATAGCATTTATTTTTACCTCTTTGCCACAGCTTTTTTCTTGGTTTTTAGGAATTCAATCTTTTGAATTAGTAGAAACAAAAAGTTATGCAATCCTTTTCCCTTTTTTTGCATCAATATTCTTGCTGCAATGGTTAGGATTTAAAAAAAACAAGCCTGATAAGCTAAAGATATTTGAGGTAGCTGAACTTCTTTCAACAGCAATAAATACGATTTTGATTATTCTTACAGTTGTTTTTGCCTTTGCTATATTTCAATTTGAAAGTAAATCGTTTATAAAAGTTACTTATTTTATGATAAATTTTATTCCTGCTGGGATGCTGTTTCCTGCAGCAATTAGTCAAACAGCTCGAGTTATAGAAAGCTTATCAAAGGAGAGGATTATTTTGTATTTTGCTGCAAATGTGACTTTGGTTTTATTACTTTCGGTAGACTTTGTAAGTTTGTCCTCCATTTGGAAAGTAAAGCTTTTTATGTTTTCCTTACTCTTTTTGATTGTCCACTGTCCGACCAGGATATTTTCAAGCGAAATCAAGCGACTAGAAGAAAAAGATATAAATTAGGGTTGGGAGAAGTACTTACTAAAACCAACGGCCGTGGGCTGCAGTGAGTATGAAAAAGGGAGAGGTGAATTTGATGAGAATTGGTTTTGTGAGATATTGGTTTATGATGATTTTATGATGATATAGTAATCTTTTTTTTAACTTGGTGTGATTGAACTAAAATAAGTTTTGGAAAGAGTTTTGAGAGGGGAGGTGAAAAGCCTTATATGCTTAAGAGATTCAAGTTAGAAGTTTCCAGTTTTATAAATTTATTAAATCAGTGGCTGCGGCCAGTGAATGAAATTCCAGAACCAAAAAGTCTTCGATATGTTCTTGGTGAAGAGGAAATTCCAGAACCGAAGACTATACCTGAACATGAATCAAGGACAGATGAAGGCGATCCCTCTTCAGAAAGATTTGAATAAAAAGAGATTCGCAAAGTATGATTGAAGTTTTTAGAAATGGAGAAGGAGTTTGAACTCTTTTTTTTATTTATAATTTTAGTAAGTTTTCTTCTTTCTGGTTGTCAAAAAGCAGGAGGTTATTTAGAATTAAGAAAAGCTGAGTTTAATAAGGAGGCAAAAGTGATAAGAGAAGCGGCAGTGGCTGGTAGTTTTTACCCAGCAGATAAAAGTACTTTAAACAGCCAGATTGACGATTTTTTAAATCAAGCCCAGATTATTCCTGTAAAAGAGAAATTACGGATTTTGATTGTTCCTCATGCTGGCTACAGTTATTCTGGACAGGTGGCTGCTTGGGGATTTAAACAAATTAAAGAAGAGGATTACAAAAGAGTCATTTTAATTGGCCCTTCGCACAGAGCCTATTTTGATAAAGCGGCTGTTTGGGATAAAGGAGTTTGGCAAACTCCTTTGGGAGAAATAGAAGTTGACGAGGATTTTACCCAAGGTTTAATTTCTGGAAGGGGGGGAATTAGCGCTGATCTAAAACCTCACCTTCAAGAGCATTCTTTAGAGTTAGAACTTCCCTTTTTGCAAAGAGTGGTAGCTGATTTTAAATTAGTTCCTATTCTATTAAGTCATAGCGAAGAAGCTGTTTTACAAGATTTGAGCAAAGCTTTGGTAGAGAATTTTGACGATCAGACTTTGCTGGTTGTTAGTTCTGACTTATCCCACTATCCCTCTTATGAGATAGCCAATAAAGTTGATAAAGAAACAATTGAGGCAATTCTTTCGGGAGATATTGAGAAATTCGAGGGAGTGGTTAATAAGAATCTAGACCAGCCAGGCGTTGATACTTGTGCTTGTGGAGCTCAAGCCATTCAAGTAGGGATGCTGGTGGCAGAACAGTTAGGATTTAAAGATATTAAACTTTTAAAGTATGAAAATTCTGGGGATGTTGGAGGGGATAAAGGGAGGGTGGTGGGGTATGGGAGTATTGGATTCTATGGAGAAAGCGCAAAACTCAAAGCGCAAAACTCAAAGCCACAACTTAAAACTCAAAACTTATTAAATCCAGAGCAGCAAAAGAAGTTATTAGAAATTGCTAGGAAGACACTTGAAAGTTTTTTAAAAGATGGGAAGATGCCAGAATTTCAGATTGGAAGCAAGGAATTAAATCAAAAGTTAGGAGTTTTTGTCACTTTAAGAAAAGATGGGCATTTGCGTGGCTGTATTGGCGAGTTTGAACCCAAAGAGCCTTTGTATAAATTGGTTCAGGCAAAAGCGATTGATGCGGCTGTCAATGACCCAAGGTTCCAACCTCTTCAATATGATGAATTAGATTCAATCAAAATAGAGATTTCCGTTCTTTCTCCTAGAGAAAAGATCGATGATTGGCGAAAGATTGAGCTAGGAAAACATGGGGTAATGATTAAAAAGGGGCTGCGTGGAGGCACTTTTTTACCTCAGGTAGCCGATGAAACGGGGTGGGATTTAGAAGAATTTTTGTCTCATTTGTGTCAAAGTAAAGCCGGACTTCCCTCTGACTGCTACAAAGATCCAGACACAGAGATCTTTATTTATACAGCGCAGGTTTTTGAAGAGGAATAAAAAGAATACTTGACATACTTATGTTAGTATGATATTTTAAGATATGCCCCAATTAATAAGAACGACTATTACTATGCCAAAAAGTCTCAACAAACAGCTTAAGCTAAAAGCAGCGGTAGAAAATAGTTCTGTAAGTGCTTTAATAACTGAAATAGTGGAGAAGGATATTTTCAAAGGTTTTAAAAAGAAAAAAAAAGATCCTTTAGAAATATTAGGCAAGTTTAATATTGGGATTAAGAAAGCCTATAATAAAAGAAGCGAGCTTTATGAAAAACATCTTAAAAGGAAAGTGGGTATTTGATACCAATCTTCTTGTTTATGTGCTCGATAAGAAATCTCCTTATTTTGGAAGGGCTTGTGATTTGTTTTCTCTTTTAAATAAAGACCAGATACAACCTGTGGTTAGCACGCAGAATATCACTGAAACAGTCAATGTTTTTATTAAAATATATAAACAGCCGGTAAATAAAGTAACAAGGGCGATAAAAGAACTTTTGTCTGGTTTTAATTTTGATCTTATAAGTCCTCTCCCTTCAACAATTCCAATATTTCTAAAATTTCTTAAAGCAACTTCTTATTTAAAAGATGTCTATGATATTTTCTTAGCAGCTACTTTGATTGATAACAAAATTCCCAACCTTTTAACTACTAACGAAAAAGACTTTAGAGGTATAAAGAAGTTAAAAATCGTTAATCCGCTTAAGGGAGATTTCTTGCAAGAAAGCCTTGGTTAATGAAAATTTAGGTTATTTTGATGGAGCTGCAAATTTGAAACTTCAAAAACTTTAACTAGATAGCTATACTTGAATTATGGATTTTGCACAGCTTTTAAAAAAAAGAAGATCGACAAGAAAGCTTTTGGAAAAACCAATAGAAAAAGAGAAATTAGAGAAGATTTTTTCGGCAGCTAACAGTGCTCCTTCGGCTGGCAACCTTCAGGCTTATAAGATTTTTGTAATTAAAAATGAGAAGATTAAAAAAGCTTTAACTCAATTTGGTGGAGGGACTTGGCTATCCAGCAGAGACTCCCCCACAGACTTCAAGGAAAAGCATAAAAGAGTTAACAGAGACGATTTAGAATGGCCGATAAAAAGAAAGAATTAGACCAAATTGCCAAGCAAGTTGGCGATTGTCAGCGGTGCTCTCTTTATAAAAGAGCAACTCAAGCAGTGCCTGGGGAAGGAAGCGCCCAAGCAGAGATAATGTTTATTGGAGAAGCACCTGGTTATTGGGAGGACCAAAAAGGAATACCATTTGTCGGTGCGGCTGGTAAGCTATTGGATAAGTTGTTGAATTCTATTGATCTAAAAAGAAATGAAGTTTTTATTGGTAACATTTTAAAACACCGGCCGCCTAACAATCGTGATCCTCTACCTGACGAGGTTGAGGCTTGCAGGTTTTGGCTTGATAGACAGATAGAAGTTATAAAACCAAAAATTATTGCTACCTTGGGCAGGTTTGCGATGAATAAGTTTATTCCCGGAGTTTTTATTTCCCAAGCTCATGGGCGAGCAAGATGGGTAGAGTTTAATGGCAAAAAATATCTTGTTTTCCCTCTTTATCATCCGGCTGCCGCTTTAAGAAACGGGCGTGTAGCGCAAGAGTTGGAAAGAGACTTTGAAAAATTAAAAAATTTAAAGGATAATCTAGGTAAAGAAAGTAAAAAGAAAGTGATTATTGGGGAAAATAGGCAAAAAAAAGAAGAGCAATTAAGTTTTTTGTAAAATTTTAGCTATGAGTAAAATTAGAATTGTTCCCTTAGGTGGGGTTAGTCATGTGACCAAAAATATGTTTGTTTATGAATTTTGTCCGGATAATGGACAAGTTCAGCGATTAATAGTTGATTGTGGTTTTGGTTTTCCTGAAGAGGAAATGTTGGGAGTTGATTTGGTTTTACCGGATATTTCTTATCTTAAAGGGAAAGAGAAAACAATTTTAGCGGTTGTTTGCACTCACGGACATGACGATCATGTTGGTGGTCTTCCTTATCTTATGCCTCGATTAGGTGAGAAGATTCCTTTGTTTGCTTCTCGTCTTACAGCGGGATTAATAGAAAGCTCTTTTAAAGATTTTGGTAAAGCTAAACGAGTTAATATTTTAAAAGGAGATAAAGTGGTTGAGATTGGGGCTTTTAAAATAGAGGCAGTTCATGTTACTCATTCGATTCCTGATACTAAACATTTTATTATTGAAACTCCGCTTGGGGTTTTTTATCACGGATCAGATTTCAAGTTTGACTTTACGCCAGTTGATGGCAAAAAGCCAGAGTTGCAAAAGATGGCTTTGGCAGGCAAAAAGGGCGTTCTTTGTCTCTTATCTGACTGTTTAAGAGTGGAGAAAGCCGGTCATACTCCTTCAGAAACTTTAATAGAAGAAACTTTTGAAAGAGAAATAAGAGATTGCCATGGCAAGTTTATTGTTACCACGATATCTTCTAATATTCATCGGATTCAACAAGCCGTTCAGGTGGCTGCTCGCCACAACCGTAAAGTTGCCTTTTTGGGACGTTCTGTAGAAGGAAATATAAAAGTGGCCCAAAGTTTGGGATTTTTCAAAATGCCTCCCAAGGCCTATTTACCAAAGCAGAAAATTAGCCAGATTCCTGAGGGAAAACTTTGCCTGATTGTTGCCGGTAGCCAAGGACAGGAAGAGTCTGCTTTGGTAAGAATTGCTAATAATGCTCATCATCGAGTGAAGATAAAACCAGGAGATAAAGTTGTTTTCAGTGTTGACCCGATTCCCGGTAACGAGAATGCCTTTTATCGGACAATTGATAAACTTTCCCGCTTAGGAGCAGTTGTTTCTTACTCTGATGTTTTAGATGATCTTCATGTTTCCGGACATGCTTCCGCTGAAGAATTAAAAATGTTTTTATCACTTGTTAAGCCGAAGTTTATTATTCCCATTGGCGGCAGTTTTCGTCATATGAACCATTTTAAAAATCTGGCTGATTCTTTAGGATTTGGACAAAATAGGACTTTGGTTTTAAAAGAAGGACAAGTAATTTCTTTTAATGAGAGAGAAGAAATGAGTATAGAAGAAAGGCTAGATTTAAAAACTGTGATTGTTGATGGTTCAGGGATTGGTGATGTTGGCCGGATAGTTTTGCAAGATCGCAAGCAAATGAGTGAAGACGGCATTGTAGTTGCTGCGATTCCTGTTAAGAAAGGGAAAAGCAATATTGTTGGTCAGCCGGAAATTATCAGCAGAGGCTTTGTTTATATGCGGACTTCCAAAGATTTGATTGGGGAGGCAAAAAAAATTATCAAAGAGAGTTTGCCTAAGGGTAAACTTAAAGACTGGCAGCAGGTTAAAAAGGAAATAGAAAAAAGTTTGCAAAAGTTTTTCTTTAAAGAGACCGGCAGAGAACCGATGGTCTTGCCAGTAATTGTAAGAATTTAGTTTGTATTTTATTTTTAAACTTGAGTTAAAAAAAATAAGAAATAAAACTTAAATGAATTATGAAATTTAAATTTTTGTTTGTTTTTGGTATTAGTTTAATTTTGATAAGTAGGAAGCTTGTTTATGCGGTGCCTCCTCCTTGTGATCAAGTAGAATTATTGGAAACTTCTGATTATGCAATAGAAGGAGATGTTGTAAATGTAGAGTGTGGAGAAGCTTATGACTCAGGGGAATGTCGTCCTTGGACTCAACAGACAGAGGTTTTATTTAAGCCAGAATTATTTTCAGATTGCACTGCTACTGTAAAGGTAAGTAAAAATTTAAAAGGAGAATACAATGTGGGAGAAGAGGTAAGGATTACATTCAAGAAACTCATTCAATCATGTCAGGGGGGTGACCCTGCGATTCCTGGAAGTGCAACAAAAGATTTTAGGTTAAATTCTAGAATAAGATATTATCATTCAAGCCGTTGTGCATACTGGAATTTTGAGGAAATAGAAAAGCAAAAGAATGAATCACCGGCAGCAGTGACACCAACAGTTGAATCAAGCCCCCAAGAAAGACTTGGACCAATAATTAGCTCAGGATTACCTAGAGCAACATCTACACCTAAGCCAGTATTTAAATTAAAGCTAAAAAAATTAAACTGGTTTTATTTGATCCCTATTTCTATTATTGGTTTATTGGTTGGGGTTATAGTCTATCGGCTTCAAAAAAAGCGTTGAAGGCCTTCTTCTTTTTTAGCAAAAGACAATTTTGATAAATTTTTACTCTTTTTACTTATATCGCTTATTGTCAGATTAATTAAGAATTGATATTATAAGTCTATGGCTCGGCGAGGCAGACGGAGAAAACCATTCAAGCTAAAACTTAAAAAAGATACGGTTTATTCTTTGGCTAGCGTTTTGTTTTTTATCTCCGGAGGATTGGTTGTTCTCTCTTTTTCCCGTCAAGGAAGAGTTTTGAATTGGCTTTTTGACTTTCTGGCGAATATTTTTGGCTGGTGTCTTGTTTTTTTGCCTTTTTTGCTGATTACTGCTGGTCTTTTATTAACAAGGTTGCGTATTAAGTTGATTAAAGCCAATTTATTTGTTGGCAGCCTTTTGATGTTTCTTTCTTTTTTGGGTCTATTTCGTTCCGGAAAATTAGGCTTGGAGATTTGGCTTTCTTTAAAGAGCTTGATCACTATTTTAGGGGCGGTTTTAATACTTTTAGGTTCTTTATTAATAGGGGTTCTTGTTTTTTTTGAAACTTCAATTGATGAAATAATTGTTTTCTGGGCTAATTTTTTCAGAAAAGTAAGAATAGTCTTAAAAAAGCTGTTTTCTCCTAAGAAAAAGAGGGATTTTGCTTTACAAAGACAGCTTTCTTTGAACGATAGAGCAGAAAAGGAGGTAGAGGAAAAAGAAAAGTCAAAAACAGAAGTTTCAAAAGCGCCGGAAGTTGTTATGTCTTCTTCTGGTGGATTAATAGAGAATTGGCAGAGCCCGCCACTCTCCCTTTTGTCTACTAAACCTGGAGGCAAGGCTGATCGGGGGGATTTGAGAAAGAATGCCGCTGTTATTGAAAAAACTTTGGACAGTTTTGGCATTCAAGCCAAAGTAGTAGAAGTGAACTGCGGGCCAGCGGTTACTCAATATTGTTTGGAAATTGCCTTGGGAACCAAGCTTTCAAAAATCACTTCTTTGGCTAATGATTTAGCTTTGGCTTTAGCTGCCCCCACTGGACAGATTCGGATTGAGGCGCCAATTCCTGGCCGTTCTTTAGTAGGAATAGAGATTCCCAATAAAGCTTCAGAATTTGTTACTTTAAGACAAATATTGACTTCTTCAGAAATGAAGAAATCGAAAGAGAAGATGACCGTTGGATTAGGTTTGGATGTGGCCGGCAAGCCAGTGGTAGCTAATATTGCCAGTATGCCCCATATTTTGATTGCCGGCGCCACCGGCTCAGGAAAATCGGTTTGTATTAATTCTTTTATTTCTTCTTTTCTTTTTAGAACAACACCGGCAGAATTAAAATTTATTTTGGTTGATCCCAAGAGAGTAGAGTTGACTCAATACAACGGCATTCCTCATCTTCTTACTCCAGTAATTGTCAATCCGGAAAAAGTCCTTGCCGCTTTAAAGTGGGCAATTCAGGAAATGGAAAGAAGATATAAAATTTTTGCTCAGAATGGCGCTCGTAACATTGAAGCCTATAATGAAATTTCCGATTTAGAGACCTTACCTTATTTAGTAATTATTATTGACGAGCTGGCTGATATTATGCTTTTTGCTCCTTCAGAAGTTGAAGATAGTATTACTCGTATTGCCCAGATGGCTCGAGCAACTGGTATCCATTTAATAATTTCCACTCAACGTCCTTCCGTTGATGTTTTGACTGGTTTGATAAAAGCAAATATTCCTTGCAGGATTGCTTTTAATGTTTCCTCAATGGTGGACTCTAGAGTGATTATTGATATGCCGGGAGCAGAGAAATTGCTTGGTAGAGGAGATATGCTTTATATACCTCCAAACCAATCCAAACCAACGAGAATACAGGGAACTTTTGTTTCTGATAAGGAAGTTAATCAGTTGATCGGCTTTTTGAAACAAACAGGAGTAAAGCCTGTATATACAGAAGAAGTAACAGACAAATATCAGCCTAAAGCGAGGGGAGCAGTGGCCACCACTCAAGAAGAAAGGGACGAATTATTTAAAGAGGCGGTTAAGGTAGTTTGTCGTTATGACCGGGCTTCTGCCTCTCTTTTGCAAAGACGTCTTTCTATTGGTTATGCGCGAGCGGCGCGGATTTTGGATCAACTTCAAGCAGCAGGAGTAGTTAGTCCTCCGGAAGGCTCTAAGCCACGAGATGTTTTAATTAAAAACCCTGAAGAACTTCTTTCTTTAAGAGAGGGTTGATAAATGGAAAATTTTGGACCTGAGAAGCTATGAAAACCGTTGGTGAGATATTAAAACAAGAAAGGAAGAAACAAGGCAAAAGCTTAAAGGAGATTTCCCAACAAACAAAAATTCCTCTTTCTTCTTTAGAGTTTTTGGAAACCGATAATTTTTCTCCTCTGCCTTCTGCGGTTTTTATCAAAGGGTTTATCAAAAGTTATGCTCGATGTTTAAGATTGGACTCAGGTAAAGTTTTAGCTGTTTTTCGTCGGGACTATGAATCAAAAGAAAAAGATAAGATTGTACTAAGAGGGACAAATAAATCTTTGGATCAATCAGTTTTTTGGACACCAAGGACGATGATTATTTCTCTTTTCACTTTTGCCTTAATGATAATCGTCAGTTTTCTTTTTTTGCAACTCAGAGGTTATCTTTTTGCTCCTTCTTTAAAGATTTTTTCTCCCCAGGAAGGAGAAAGGTTAAATAGTTTGATAGTAGAGGTTAAAGGAAAAACGATTCCTGATGCTAGTTTGTTTATTAATAATCGTCTGGCCAGTATTGACTTTGATGGCAGTTTTTCTTATAAGTTAGAACTTCTTCCCGGAGAAACTGTAATTAAAGTTAAGGCAGTCAATAGAAGAGGGAAGGAAAGAGAGATAAAACGAAGAGTGGTAGTTGACAAAAGTGAGTAGATTGTTAATACTAGTAGTAATAAATTCGAAGCACGAAGTACAAAAAGCAACGAATTTCTACAAATTTCGCCGTTAGGCAAATTTCAATAAATTTCTGAAATTCATGGAAATTCTTTGTTTCGGATTTCGTGTTTAGCCTTTATTCAAATAGATGACTGATTCCACTCAAATTCTTTTAACCGCCGTTGTTGCTACTTTGACAGTTTTGCTGGTAGTTATTGGGGTGCAGATTTTTTTAATCTTAGGAGAGGTGAGAAATATGCTTCAAAAAGTAAACGGAATGCTTGGTGATGCCTCTAGGGTAACTCGTGCTGTTGTTGAGCCGATAGAAGAAGCTTCTTCTTTTGTTCTCGGTCTTAAGAAAGGCTTGGGAGCAGTGAAAGCTTTTAAAAAAATTTTTGCCGCTGATAAGGATTAGATTCCATACCGTCATTCTGAAGCTGAAGGCCGAAGGATCCTTTACATGAGACTTTCTGTATTCACAGGGCCTGCCTGCCTGCCGACAGACAAGACCGGCAGGCAGGGATTCTTCACTTTGCTCAGAATGAGGAGTTCAATCCAAATGGAAGAAGAATACTCAACTGAAACTCGTCACAGACCAACAGGCGTCTTTTTCAATGGCGTTTTTTTTGGTGCGGTTTTGGGAGCAACTGCTTTCTTTTTACTAGGAACAGAAAAAGGTAGAAAAACAAGAAAAAAGTTATTAAAGAAGGGAAAGAAGCTTTTTGATGAACTGGAGGATGTTGTTGGCAATATTGAGATAAAAGGAGAGAAATTAAATAAAAAAGGTAGGAAAATAAAAAAAGAAATAGAGAAGAAAACAGCTTCTTTTAAAAAAGAGTTGCAAGGTCGAGGAGAAAAACTAGAGAAGACGAGAGATAAGGTTAAAAAAATGACTGATCAGGCTTCAAAGACAGTCAATCAAGCAAAACAGTTTCTTCAAAACGGGAAAGCTTTAAAGCAGAATTAGAAGTATCCCTTTCTACCTTTAAATTTATCCTACTCTAATCAACCGACGATTGCGTGTTTGTTAGAGTAGGTATAAAAAGAGGTTGTTAAGGGAAAGCCTTTTCTGTTAAAATTAGCCTTATGAAGGCGGCTGAGCTACGCAACAAATTTATTGAGTTTTTTACTTCTCTTCCCCAGGACCACAAGGAAATTCCCTCGGCTTCTTTAGTTCCCGAAGACGATCCAACAATTTTATTTACGCCGGCAGGAATGAGCCCTTTAGTTCGCTATTTGATGGGAGAAGCTCACCCTTTGGGAAAAAGGCTTTGTTCTATACAAAAGTGTTTAAGAACCGACGATATTGAGGAAGTTGGTGATCTGACTCATTTTACTTTTTTTGAGATGTTGGGCAATTGGTCTTTAGGAGATTACTTTAAAAAAGAAGCGATTTATTGGTCTTTTGAGTTTTTAACAAGCAAAAAATGGTTGGGTTTAGACCCTAAAAGAATTTATGTCACTGTTTTTAAAGGAGATAAAGATGCGCCCATGGATAAAGACTCAATGAAGAGTTGGCAGGAAGTATTTAGGAAGGTAGGTATAAAAGCAGAAGTTGGTGATTGGAAAAGACCTACTTTTAAAAAAGGAGTTTTACAAGAGAGGATTTTTACTTATTCCAAAAAGGAAAATTGGTGGGGACCAGCTGGCCAGACAGGACCTTGTGGTCCAGATACGGAAATGTTTTATGATACTGGTTTGCCTCACAGGGAAAAATTTGGCCGCCATTGCCATCCTAATTGTGACTGTGGGCGTTTTTTTGAGATCTGGAACAATGTTTTTATGGAATTTAACAAAAAGGCCGATGATAGTTTTGAACCTTTAAAACAAAAAAATGTCGATACCGGCATGGGCTTGGAGCGAGTAGTTGCTTTAACAGAATTCCTTGATGGGAAGATTTCTACTCCAGATCCATTTTTAACAGAATTGTTTACTTCAATGATTCGAATCATTGAAGCAGTCTCAGGGAAGAAATATGAAGATTATCCAAAAGAGTTTCGGATAATCTGTGATCACTTACGGGCAGCGGTTTTTGTGATTGCCGATGGGATAGAGCCGTCTAATAAAGATAGGGGCTATGTTTTACGAAGACTTTTAAGAAGGACATACGATAATATATATGGTCAGTATAGCCCTCAGAGTAAAACTACCACCACAACTTCAGATCAAAAATGGGGAATAATAGAAGGAGTAATCTCCGAAACAATTTCTTTATACGGAAAAGAAGAAAATTATAAATTTTTAGAGAAAAAGAGAGCTCAAATAATTAAGATTGTTCATAAAGAAATAGAATCTTATGGACGATTAATAACTGCTACCACTACAAGCCTACTCACTCATAAATGTATTTCAGGAAGAGAAGCCTTTAAGTTCTACTCAACCTATGGTATATCTCCAGCTCAACTTAAAACAAAGGGGTATATATTCGACGAAAAGGAATTTGAACAGGAAAAGAAGAAGCATCAGGAGCTTTCTCGAGCCGGAGGAGAACAGAAATTTGCCGGTGGTTTGCAAGACCATAGTGAAAAAACCACTAAACTTCATACCACTACTCATCTTTTACATGCGGCTTTGAGGAAAGTTTTAGGCGAACATGTTCAACAAGTTGGCTCTAATATTACCGCTGAAAGGCTGCGGTTTGATTTTACTCACCCTAGGGGGTTAACAAAGGAACAGATTAATAAGGTGGAGGATTTGGTCAATGAACAAATAAAGAAGAATTTGCCAGTCAAATGTGAAACAATGAGTTTAAATGAGGCTCAGAAAAAAGGTGCTTTGGCTTTTTTTGGCCAAAGATATCCGGAAAAAGTAAAAGTTTATTTTATTGGAGATTTTTCGAAAGAAGTCTGTGGCGGGCCACATGTGGGCTTTACAGGTGAGATTGGGCGTTTTAAAATAGTTAAAGAGAAGGCCGTAGGAGAAGGCAAACGGCGAGTTTATGCTATAGTTTCAGTCTGTCCTAATGAAAATAAGTAATTTTTTTTCAAAATTTAGCAGAGAAGCTCAAAAAGAGAAGAAAAACTTCTTGGTTTTAAAGATCGATAATGAATCAATTCAAGCAGCGGTTTGGACAGTAGTTGATAAAAAGATAAAGGTTCTCCGTTTAGGCTCTGTTGAAGAGTGGGAGAATAAAAAAGAACTATTAAAGGCGGCAGATTCAGCTATTACTTCTGCTTCTGAAGAGATATCTCCTGAACCGAAGGAAATAATTTTTGGTCTTCCTCCAATTTGGGTTAAAGGAGAAGATATTGTTGTCGAGAAAAAGAGGCTTTTGGCCAATTTGTGCCAAAAACTAGAGTTAAAGCCTGTTGGTTTTGTGATTTCTTTGGAGGCATTGATAACTTATCTTCGCTCTCAGCAAGGGACGCCTCCTTCAGCAATTTTTGTTTGTTTAGAGCCAACAGAGATTATTGTTAGTCTGGTTCATTTAGGTAAACTTGTTGATAGTCAGCAGGTAGCTAGAAGTCAGGACTTGGCTTTGGACATAAAAGAAGGACTAGCTAGATTTAAAATTAAAAGCAATTTTCCGGCGAGGATGATTCTTTTTGACGGCTTAACTGATTTTGAAGAGGCTAAGCAGCAAATAATTTCTTTTGACTGGCTTGCTGAACTTCCTTTTTTACACTTTCCTAAAGTAGAGTCATTTTCTACTAATTTTGTAATGAGAGCAATTGCTATTGCCGGAGGAGGAGAGGTAGCCAGAGCTTTAGGATTTGAGGTTTTGAAAATAGCAAAAGAAGAAATTGATGACAAGAAAACAAATAAAAGAAAAGAATGGAAGATACAGGGGGCTATCAAGGAGACAGAGAAAAAAACAATTAAAAAAAAGGAGATTGGCGATTTTAGTAGTCAAGATTCAGCACTTCCAGTAGTCAAACGAGCATCTGAAGTGCCAGAAGAGAAGGAAGAAAATATAGAAAAGTTTGGTTTTATTGAAGGAAAAGATGTAAGACAGTTAATTAAAAAAGATCAGCAAATAACAGTCGAAGAAGAAAGAGAAGAGATTAAAAATGAAGAAAAGGAATTAGAAAAAAAAGGAAATTTTTTAGTTAGAAAAAGAGAAAGAAGCTCTTTTGCATTGTCGATGAATCCATTAGTTAATATTTTAAAATATTTCTTAAAGAAGAAGATAATTTTTCTTGCTTTGTTTTTACCGGTTTTATTTGTTGGTTTGCTTCTTGCTTTTTTATTTTTATCTAAAGCGGAGATTACTCTTTATCTTGTTTCCCAAAATCTAGAAGAAGAAGTTTCTTTTAAGCTTTCTTCCGATGCTAAGACGGTTAATAAAGAGGCAAGAATTATTCCTGCCCAAGAGTTGATTACAGAAATAGAGGGAGAAAAGCAAAAAGAAAGCTCAGGAGAAAAATTGGTTGGAGAAAAAGCCCAGGGAGAGGTAGTTATTTACAATAAGACAGAGGTAGAACAGACTTTTCCCCAAGGGACAGTTCTTATAGGGGAGGATAATTTAAAATTTATTTTAAATGAAGAAGTAACTGTTGCTTCGCGTTCAACAGAAACTAAAAATGAAGGAGCAGAAATTATTTGGGGAAAAGCGACTGCTGGAGTCGCTGCCGCCAGTGTAGGAGAAGAATCAAATGTTGAAGCTGGCGGTAGTTTTGACTTTGAAGATTATTCATCCAATTCTTTTGCTGCCAAGACAGAAGAAGGTTTATCAGGAGGAACGAGCGAAATGGTTAAAGTTGTTACTAAGGAAGACAGAGAAGGATTGTTAGAGGAATTAAGGGAAGAGTTAGAAGAAAAGGCGAAAGATGAATTGCAAAGCGAGTTATCAGAAGATAAAATAATTTTAGACAAGATTGTAGAAAGTGAAATTTTGGATGAAGATTTTAATAGGGAAGCTGGGGACGAGGGAGAGGATTTAAAATTAAAACTGAAAGCTTCTGCTGTTACCTTTTCTTTTGCCAAAGGAGATCTCGAGGAATTTCTTAAAGAGGCGTTGAAAGACGTTATTCCCCAAGAGTTTATTTTAGCGCAGACTAATTTTCAGACAGAGGTGGAGAAAGCAGAAATTGTTGATGAGGAAGTGGAAGTAGAAATGGTGGTAAGAGCTGATTTGATACCAAATATAGAGAAAGAGAAGCTAAAAGGAGATCTTGCTGGGAAAAAAACCAGGGAAGCAGAACAATATTTGTTTTCTTTGCCGAATTTTGCCAGGGCACAAATAGATATTTACCCTTCGGTTTTGGGGAAATTGAAAACTTTGCCCCGACTAGCAAAAAATATAGATATAAAAGTGGAGTTTCAATAAATGGCTCTCTATCGTTATGTTAAACAACCCCTTAATCAGGAGGCAATTGTAGTTAGTTTGCCTTCTTTGGGTTTGGCAAAAATAGTAAATTTTGAGGCAATAACCAAGTTTTTACCTGGTGTTTTTATATTGGTTGGCTTTTTCTTAATTTCTTTAGTAATTTATCCTTTTTTTTCCTATGGCTTAACCCTGCGGCGCTGGCAAAAGCAAACCTTAGCTATGCCTGTTCCTGAAATAGTTGTTGCCGAGGCAAAAGGGTTTGTTTCTCCTGTTTCCGTAAAGACAGAAACCAAAACTGAGCCGGAAGTTATCAGCGAGGTTGATTATAATTTGATTGCCAATTGGTTCCCTTCAGTCACTACTCCGGCGGTCAAAGCAAACAAGGTAACTCACTATACCCTTTCTATTCCTAAGCTAAAAATTGATAAGGCAGTGGTGACAATTGGAGGAAAGAAGTTATTTGATACTCTTATTCAGTATCCAGGGACAGCTCTGCCCGGCGAATATGGCAATACAGTAATTTTTGGCCACTCTGTCTTACCGGCTTTTTATAACCCCAAAGATTATAAGTCGATATTTTCTTTAATTCCTAAACTGGAAAAAGGAGACAGAATTTTTATTGAGTTTGATGGGATGGAGTTTGTTTATGTGGTGGAAACTTATTTTGAAGTAAAACCGGCAGAGATTGATATTTTAGAGCAACGTTTTGATCAGCAGCTTTTGAGTTTGGTTACCTGTGTTCCTCCAGGAACCTATTTAAGAAGGGGCATTCTACGGGCCAGACTGACGAAGATATGAAAAAAGCGAAAGCAGAAAAAGAGGAGAATATTTTAGGAATAGACTTTGGATTAAGAAATATTGGTTTAGCATTTTCCCGGGGTTTTTTGGCGGAATCTTTTGCTACTTTGAAAGTCAAGAGCAGTCTTGAGGCAGTAAATAAAATTAGAAGAATTATAGAAGAAGAAAAAATAAAGAGAGTTGTTATTGGTATTTCTGAAAGAAAGATGGCTCAAAAAACAAAGGTTTTTGCCCGAGACCTAAAAAAGCTTGTTAATTTGCCAATTGTCTTTTGTGATGAGACTTTAACAAGTAAAGAAGCAAGAAAAAAAATGTATCAGGCAGGAAAAGCCAAAAGAAAAAGAAAAATTCAAGAACATCAAGTAGCCGCTTGCTTGATTTTACAAGAATATCTTGATACTCTTAAAGATAGCTCTTTTTAAAACTGTTAAAGATTTTATCTCTCTGTCATTTCTGGCTTGATCAGGAGCCTATATTTTTATAGATTACTGCTTTGGCAGGAATGACAATGAAGATTTATGTTAAAAAATATTGTCGCTCCAGTTCAAGCTTGGCTTTTGTCTAAAGGAAAGTGTGTTGGTTGTGGTGCTCCTCTGTCTAAAGGAAAGAAAGTAAAAAGAAAAGATGGAGTTCAGAGAATAACTTGTAAATGTGGCCGTATTTTTATCTATAATCCTAAAACTAAGCAATATCGTAGGGCTTTGTTTAAAGAAGTATAATTCTCCTTCTGTTGATGAAAGGTAAGTTTTTTCTATTGTTATTATTTTTTTTGTTTATTGGTTTTGCGGCGATTTTATTATTTTGGTGGAAATGGGCAATTTCTCCTGTAGATTCCAAAAGGACTTCAGAGTTAAAAGAAGTTTTTGTTATTAATAGAGGGGAGAGTACAGATCAGATTGTCCGCCGACTTTATTTTGAAGACTTGATTAGAAGCCCTCTTGCTTTTAAGTTATTTTTGAAAAAAGAAAATTTGGCCGGCCGGCTCCAAGCAGGAGATTTTTATCTTTCGCCGAATATGGATGCTCGACAAATTACCCAGGTACTTGCACATGGAACTTTAGATGTTTGGGTAACTATTCCCGAGGGTTTAAGATCAGAGGAAATTTTTCAGATAATCAAAAAAGAAAATTTTGATTTTGATTTTTATGATTGGCAAAGACAAACTGGAGATAAAGAAGGATTTTTGTTTCCAGACACTTACCTTTTTCCCAAGCAAGCAAGTCCCTCAATGGTGTTAAAGATAATGGAGGATAATTTTGATCAAAAGGTCAAAGCTTTAGATGAAAAAGTAAGTAAAAGAGATGTTATTTTAGCTTCTTTGATTGAGAGGGAAGCTAAATATGATGAAGATAGAGCAATAGTAGGAGGAATTTTATTAAAAAGACTAGAAAATGAATGGCCTTTAGAGGTCGATGCTGTCATTCAATACGCAAAGGCAAATGTCGAGTGTCGAGTGTCGAGTGTCGAGTGTGACAATTGGTGGCCACAAGTTTCAGGGAAAGATTTAGAAATAGATTCAGCTTACAATAGCTATAAAAATAAAGGTTTGCCCCCTGCTCCAATTTGTAATCCCGGGCTTTCTTCTATTAAGGCGGCTCTTTTTCCTAAAAAGAGCGATTTTTGGTTTTATTTATCTGATAGGGAAGGAGAGATGCATTATGCCAAGACTATAGAAGAGCATGAGGAGAATATTGAGAAGTATTTATAATCTCTTTGTAACTTCAGGGAAATTTTCCCCTTGACAATATTTTCACAAATAGACTTAAATATAAATATGTTGTTTTGTGAAAAGTATTTTTATGTCTAAACAAGGCCTAGTTTTTGCTCCCCACGATAGTATAGAAAAAACAAAAAACCACAAACTGGATATTAAAGAGGCAGTCGATGATTATATTTTACAGAATGGCTGGAAGGCGAATGTTAACTCTAATTCTAATTATTCCTTTTCTGGTTTGGTTTTACATACCGCTGGCAGTGTTATTGCTAATTATGTTTTAAATGAAGTTTATTCAGCTGAGATTCGAGAAGCCCATGAGAAAGGTTTTTTCCATATTCACGATCTTACCCATGGGTTGGTTGGTTATTGTGCAGGCTGGAGTTTAGAAAATCTTTTAGTAATGGGTTTTGGCAATGTTCCTTACCAGGTTGATTCTCGTCCAGCACAACATTTAGATACTGCCATCCTTCATATGATAAACTTTTTGCGTTGCACCTATAATGAATTTGCTGGTGCTCAAGCCTTTTCTTCTGTAGATAGTTATCTTGCCCCCTTTGTTAGAGAAGATCATCTGAGTTTTGACCAGGTTAAACAGGAGATGCAGCGATTAGTTTTTTCCTTGAATATTCCTTCGAAATGGGGTTTTGAAATGCCTTTTACTAATTTTACTTTTGATATTAAACCCCCAGAAGATTTGGCAGAGAAGCGGGTGATCATTGGCGGCAAACAACAAAAAGGAAAATATGGAGATTATCAAGAAGAAATGGATATGATAAATAAAGCTTTTTTAGAAGTAATGTTGGAAGGAGATGATGTTGGGCGGATTTTTACTTTTCCTATTCCTACTTACAATTTAACTAAGGATTTTAGTTGGAATTCGAAAATAGCAAAACTTTTATTTAAAGTTACTGCCCGCTTTGGTATTCCTTACTTTCAAAATTATATTGGTTCAAACTTAGACCCTAATTCTATTAGAGCAATGTGCTGCCGCCTTAATTTGAATATGAATCAATTGATGAACCAACCGGGAAGTTTGTGGGGAAAAGGTGACAGTACTGGCTCAATTGGAGTAGTGACAATAAACCTTAACCGTCTAGCTTATTTAGCCAAGACGAATAAGGGTAAAGTAAACTTAAAGGATTCAGGTTCATCAATTGGGCCAGCAACTGAGAGCTGGTCAATTGGAAAAGAAGATAGTAAAAAGGAAAGATTTTTTAAACTTCTGGCCCACAATATGGATTTGGCTAAAGAGTCTTTGGAAATAAAAAGAGAGTGGGTTACTAAAAATCTAAAAGAAGGATTAATGCCTTATGCCCGCGTTTACTTAGGAACTTTTAGAAATTATTTTTCCACTATTGGCCTTTGCGGAGGAAATGAAGCTTGCTTAAACCTTTTAGGAAAATCAATCGCTGAGCCGGCAGGGAAACTTTTTGCTATTGAAATTTTGCAGTTTATGAGAAAAAGACTGGTAGACTATCAAAGAGAAACAGGGCATCTTTATAATCTGGAGGCTACTCCGGCTGAGAGCACTGCTTATCGTTTTGCCTTGCTTGATAAAAAATATCATTCTGATATTATTACTGCCGGTTCTTCTGAAAGTCCTTTTTTGACCAATTCTACTCAATTGGCAGTTGATTACAGCGATGATGTTGCTCAAGCGCTTCTTAATCAAAACGAAATCCAACCGCTTTATACCGGAGGAACGGTTTTTCATACTTTTTTAGGGGAGGAGATTGATAATTGGAAACAGGCTAGGAATTTAGTTAAAAAAGTTGCCTGTAATACCAGATTACCCTATTTTACTTTGACACCAACTTTCTCTATTTGTACTAAACATGGGAGAATAAAAGGTAAAAGGTTCACTTGTCCTAAGTGTGGCCGGCAAACCGAGGTTTATTCTCGAATCGTTGGTTATTTCCGCTCAGTAAGGCTTTGGAATAAGGGAAAGAAACAAGAGTTTGAAGATAGAAGACTTTTTAAGCCAGAAGCAACAGTGTAGAGAAGTTTGATATTTGAAGGTTTTACTTATGAGAATGTTGTGGTAAAATCTTTTTGTTAATCAAGTTTTCATTGATAATATTCCTCTGGAAACAGAGGAATATTTTTGCTAAAATAGGGCTAGATTTATGAAAAAGGACTTTACTGTTTTAGAAGGAGAGGTAGTTGAGTGTTTGCCAAATACTACTTTCAAAGTTTTTTTAACAGAGAAGCCGTTGGTTGGTAAGGAGAAGGCTGAAGCGCAAGAGGCAGAACTGGACAAGGAGAAGAAAGATTCTCAAAAAGAAAGAACAATTTTGTGTCATCTGTCCGGAAAAATGAGAATTAACAGGATTAGGGTTATACCTGGAGATAAAGTAAAAGTGGAAATGACACCTTATGACAGGACTAGAGGGAGAATAGTTTATAGGATTAAGTAAGGGAAAAATTTATGAAAGTTAGAGCATCAGTAAAAAAATATTGCCGGAAGTGTAAAATTGTTAAAAGAAGGGGTAAAGTTTTCGTTGTTTGTGAGAACCCTAAACACAAACAACGGCAAGGTTAAAATGACAGGTAGCGCGTGGCGCGTAGCAGGTGGCATGTGGAAAAAGAAACTACGAGCCATCACCCACGAGCCACGAGCCGAACAGTGCCGAGAATACTAGGAGTTGATATACCAGCGGAAAAAAAATTAACAGCAGCTTTAACTAGTGTCTATGGAATGGGAAGAAATAATGTCTTTGAGATTCTCAAAAAGGCAGGTGTTAAAGAAGATAAACGAGCTAAGGAATTAATAGGAGAGGAAATAGTTAGGTTGCAAAAAGCATTGGAGTCTGTTCCTATAGAGGGAGTTTTGCGCAAGATGGTATCGGAGAATGTCAAAAGGTTAAAACAAATCAATTGTTATCGAGGTTTGAGACATAAGATGCGTCTACCTGTAAAAGGCCAGAGGACACGAAGTAATGCCCGGACCAAAAGAGGTAAAAGAGTAACAATTGGGGCTTTGAAGAAAAAGGCTTTACAAAAGGCAGAAGGCAGTAAAAAAGAAAAAGAAAAAGATAAAAAGTAATTAAAATGGCAGTAAAAAAGAAAAAGAAAAAAAAGAAAATAAGAAAAGAGCAAAGGAGAGTAGAAAAAGGAAAAATTTATATTCTTGCTACTTTTAATAATACTTTGCTTACTATTACCGATGTTCAAGGAAATACCGTTTGTTGGGGTTCTTCAGGAACGGCCGGTTTTAAAGGAGCGAGAAAATCGACTCCTTTTGCCGCCACTGCCACTATTAATAAAGTCATAAGTAAAGCTAGGGTTTTGGGCTTGAGGGAAGTAGAGGTTTTTATTAAGGGTCCAGGGCCGGGGAGAGATGCAGTTTTGCGGGTTTTAAGAAATAGCAGATTAAAAGTTTCTTTGATTGCTGATGTAACACCGATTCCTCATAATGGTTGTCGTCCAAAGAAAAAAAGGAGGGGTTGATGGCAAGGATATTAGGAATAAAATGCAAACTTTGTCGCCGAGAAGGAAGAAAGCTTTTTTTGAAAGCTACTCGTTGTTCTTCTGGCAAGTGTCCGATTGATAAAAAGGGTGCTGTTCCCCCAGGAGCTCATGGCAGAAAAAGGAGCAGAAGGCCTTCGGAGTACTCTCTCCAATTAAGAGAAAAACAGAAAGGCAAAAGGATTTATGGAATTAGTGAAAAACAGATGAAGAGATATTTTAATCTAGCGAAAAAAAAGGCAGGAAAAACGAAAGGAGAGAAAGGCGAAGGCTTAGGAACAGGAGATTGTTTTTTAAGAATTTTGGAAATGAGGTTGGATAATGTTGTTTTTCGGGCTGGCTTTGTTCCTAATCGTCCAACAGCAAGGCAGTTGGTTAGCCACGGCCATGTCTTGATAGGAGGGAAAAAAGTAGACATTCCTTCTTATGAGGTAAAGGTTGATCAAGTGATCACTCTCAGCTTAAAAGGATTGAAAATTCCTTTGGTTGGAAAAAGTTTAGAGGAAAAGGCAATTGTTCCTAAATGGTTGAAGAAAAAAGGAGCGGGAGTTAAGGTTTGCCGATTACCAAATAGAGATGAGATAGATGCAGATTTAGATGAGCAATTAATTTTAGAGTTTTATTCAAGATAATTAGAGAATTAAAAATAAAAAATTAAATATTTAAAAAACCTTTAAAAATAATCAAATAAAGGAATAAAGCAAATAAACAAATATTACAAATAATTAATTTGATTATTTGTGGCATTTGATTATTAATTTAGTTTGTGTTTTTCATTTTTTTTCTTTAGTTTTTAGTTTTAAGGAGTAATTATGCTTAAACCTCAATTTAAAATAAAAATCGACAAACAGGAAGATAATTATGGCAGATTTATAATAGAACCTCTAGAGCAAGGTTATGGAGATACTTTAGGCACAGCCTTAAGAAGGTGTTTGTTAACAAGTTTAGAAGGGTTGGCAATAGTAGAAGTAAGGATTGAGGGGGTAAAACATCAGTTTTCTACTTTACAAGGATTAAAGGAGGATATAGTCGAGTTTATTTTGAATCTTAAGAAGGTAAGAATTAAAAGTGATAAATTGGCAAAGATGGATTTGAGTCTAGAAGCGAAGGGTTCAGGAGAGGTAAAAGCTTCGAAAATAAGAACACCGGAGGGAGTGGAAATTGTAAATAAAGATTTGGTGCTGGCAAACTTAGCTGATAAAAATTCCAAACTGTCGGTAAAGATGAAAGTTAAAAAAGGACTGGGTTATCAAGATGTTCAAGTAGACAGGGTGGAGACAGTCGGAGCAATTCCTTTGGATGCTGCTTTTACTCCAGTCATAAGGGTAAGATATAAGCTAGAAACTACTCGTGTAGGAAAAAGAACTGATTTTAGTAAACTGATTTTAGAAATTTGGACAGATGGAACAGTTAATCCTAAGGATGCTTTAGAAAAAGCAGCAAAGATATTGGTAGGTTATTTTAAGCAAATTTATGATCCAGTTTTTGAGAAGAAAGTAGAAAGGAAAAAGAAACGAGAGATAGATGAAGTTCTCTCTTTAACGGTAGAGGAGCTAGGTTTGCCCACCAGAATTGCCAACGCTTTAATTAAAGGAGGTTACAGGAATGTTGGAGATATAACTGAGGGCAAAAGAGAAGAAATTAGTTCTGTAAAAAACCTTGGAATTAAGTCATTGGCAATAATCGAGAGGAAATTAAAAAAGAGAGGAGTAAGTTTTAAGAAGTAAGTGAGAAATTGTAGCTAGTAATTGATTAAGCTGAATAATAAAATGCGTCATCAAAAAAAAGGGAAAAAAGCCAAGCGTCTTACAAAACAAAGAAAAGCTTTGTTTAAAGGCCTTTTAAATAGTTTGTTTTTGCATGGAGAGATTAAGACGACTCTCTCAAAGGCCAAATTAACTAAAAGGATGGCAGATGGCCTTATTTCTAAAGCAAGAGAAAGAAGCCTGTCTGTCAGAAGAGAAATTTTGGCCTTTTTACAAAATAAAAGCATTGTTGATAAGTTGATTAGCGAGATCGCTCCGGCTTCCAAGAAAAGAATTGGCGGTTTTACCAAAATATTAAGAATTGGGAGAAGGAGAGGTGATGATGCTCCGATAGCGAAAGTTCAATTAATAGAAAAAGAGAGTGGTAAAGAAATTAATAAAAAGAAAGGTGAGAAAACAAGGGGAAAAGAATGAAAACGCAAACAACCAAATATTCTCAAATCAAAAGAAAGTGGCATTTGTTCGATGCCCAGGGAGCAATTCTGGGACGCCTATCTTCTCAGATTGCTAAAGTTTTAATTGGAAAGGATAAAGTTTTTTTTGCTCCTTATCTTGATTGTGGGGATTGGGTAGTAGTTGTGAATGTTGACAAGATTAGAGTAACTGGGAGAAAGGCAAAACAGAAAAAATATCGTTGGCATACTGGTTACCCTGGTGGTTTTAGAGAATTGTCTTTTAAGCAACTGATGGCTAAAGACCCGAGAAAGATAATAAGATTAGCGGTTGCTGGTATGTTGCCAAAGAATAAATTAAGAGATAAAAGACTGGCAAGGTTGAAACTTTTCACAGGAGAAGAACATGGGTATAAAGATAAATTCAAAATTAAAAATTAAAAATGCAAAATTGCAATGTAAAATTTAAAAATTTTTAATTTGTAACTTCAATTTTAAATTTGACATTTGTAATTTGGAATTTTGTACTGTGGTCAAGGTTACTAAAGAAGGAAAAGCAATCAAGAAAAAAAAGACTTCAAAATCGAAAAAGGAGGAATTTATCTATGCTTGCGGGAGAAGAAAAGAAGCCAAAGCAAGAGTGAGGTTGTATCCAAAGAAGAAAGGGGGAATATTTATTAATGGAGAACCAGCAGAGAAGTATTTTCCAAACATTTGGATGAAAGAAGTATATTTAGCACCTTTGAGAACTTGTAATGTCATTGATAGGTATTTTATTTCTGTTAAAGTTAAAGGTTCAGGTAAAATGGGACAGCTGGGAGCGGTTGTTCATGGAATTGCAAGGGTGTTAGCTAATTTTGATAAAAAAAGATTCCACTCAATTTTACGAAAAAAGGGATTTTTGACCCGTGACTCCAGAACTAAAGAAAGGCGAAAAGTGGGAACTGGCGGGAAAGCCAGAAGAAAAAAGCAATCTCCAAGAAGGTAATATCTTGTTGTTTCCTGGAACTTCTTTTTGTAAAATAGATTTGCGTCGATGAATTTTTATAATGGCTTTTCTTTTTATAATTGCTTTTCTTTTTTATTAAGCAAACGATTATGTTTTGGGAGACGATATGGAAAAAGAGCTTTTGCATTTTCTTACGAGAGGCGACAAAAAAGGATTAATTTCTTTAAAAGAAAAACATGGTCTTTCTGCTTTGGCCAAAGCGGCCGGTTTGCTTAACACTTCTTCTTTAATTCGCCTAATTGTTCTATTAGATGACAAGGAAGCTGCTGAACTCCTTTCTCATCTTCTTCCCCAAACCTCTGCCAGACTACTTATACATTTAGGCAAGTCTCAAGCAGCTCCTGACTTCGCCATTTAAGTGACCCAACTGATTCCAGCAAGTTTTAGTAG